>CAZMTA010000003.1:0-174929 GCA_964569085.1 uncultured Gemmatimonadaceae bacterium
GCCGGAGAGCGGTCCCGGGGCGCCCAGGCCCAGGAAGAGGAGGAGGAAGGGCAGCGCCGCGTTCCGCCACGCTCCGCGCACCGACCCGGGCACGCGCCTAGAGAAGCTTCCCGATCCGCCGGGCGATCCCGTCGAGGCGGGCCAGCGTGTGGTCGTCCGGCCGGTGGACGGACTCCCAGTGCACGGACAGGATCCCGACCAGCCCCCCGGCCCGACCCACGATGGGGATCGAGGTGACCGCGCGGGCACCGGCCTCGAGCATCGCCTGCCTGCCCTCCGTCCCGTCGTAGAGGGTCGTGGACGCCACGTCCTCCACCACCACGGCACGTCCGGTGGCCCGGGCCTCGCCACAGGCGGACCCCCGGTGGTCCACCTCCCGGAAGAAGTCCAGGAAGGGGCGCTCGAAGCCGCGCTGGGCCTCGATGCGGAGGACGCCGTCCTCGTGGAGGAACTGGACGTTGCCCCGGGGCGCGCCGGAGAAGTGGAGCGCCGCGTCCAGGGCCGCCTCGGCCAGGGCCCGGCGATCGGGGGCGTCGCCTTCCCGGCGATCGATGGTCCGGCCCCACCGGGCGTTGGGCCTGGGGCCGGTGAGCGAGCCCTGGACGTCCCCCGACGACGGGTCGGGCCGGCGGTCGGGCTCCGGATCCGCGGGGTGGAATCGCTCCTTCACGGTGTGGCTCCGGCGTGGGCACGGGAGATCGCAGGGGGGTCGCGGCGGGCGGCCGGTTCCTCCCCGCAAAGTGCGACCGTGAGGCTCCGAGCGCCATGGTCTCGGCAAGCCCCGGGGCCCCAGGCACGGGATTTGCCCGTCCTGGCGGCCATGACTTCCCACGCCTCCACCATCCGGTGCCGCGCCGGCCGCCCCGTCCGGTGGGCCGGCCCCCTCGTCCTCGCCCTGGCGAGCCTCGCCGCCACGGCCCTTCCCGCCCTCGCCCAGCGCCCCACCATCACGCTGGACGAGCTGCGCCGATTGGGGGAGGTGGACTCGGCGTACGCCTCGCCCGGGCTGCGCGACTTCGTGGGCCGGGCCGCCGACGCCAACGAGACCCTGCCGGACCGCCTGGCCGGGTACGAGACCGAGATGGAGACCGAGATCTCCCTGGTCCAGACCGACGACGACGGCCGGGAGACCGTGCTCCAGGTGGAGCAGGTGGCCAGCGACGTCCTCTGGCGCCGGTCCCAGGACCCGGTGCAGGAGGTGGTGGGATACCGGGCCACGAGCCTGGGGCCCATCCCGTCCCTCCTGACCATGTTCGAGGTGCCGTGGGTGGTGCCCACGCTCTACGGCGAGCGGATCGACCTGGTCCGCTGGAACACCCCCACCACCAACGCCGAGGGCCGGGTGCTCCGCCGCCGCGCGGTCCACCCGCTGGCCCCGGAGCGGGCCCGCATCTACCGCTTCACCGGCGGGGACACGGTGACCACCCTCCGCCTCCCCGAGCGCACGCTCCGCCTGGTGCGGGTCCACGTGGAGCCGGTGCGCTTCCCGGACCGCCCGACGCTGCTCTTCGACGGCTGGATGGACCTGGACGCGGACCGGGCCCAGATCGTCCGCATGCGGGGGAGGATGATCGACGCCGACCCGTCCCCCTCCCTGGACGAGCGCCTGGTGGGGGCGGCCTTCTCCAGCGCGGTCTATGTGGAGCTGGAGAGCCAGGAGATCGACCAGGCGTACTGGCTCCCCCGCTACCAGCGCATCGAGATCCAGGCCATCTCCCGGCTGACCGACGACCGGATCGGGCTCCGCCTGGTGTCCCGGGTGGCGCCACCCTTCGTGGGAACCGACGGACCGCTCGCGGCACGCTACCGCGAGATCCCCCCGGGAGGCCTCCTCGTCCTGGACGACGCGGTCCGGGAGGCCGACTACGAGGACTGGAGGGCCGAGCTGGGCGAGCTGACGGCCAGCACGAACGCGCTGGACTTCCGGAGCCTGGAGCCCGACGCGGGGCGGGACGCCGGCGACCCCAGCCTCCGTCCCGGGGTGCCCGAGCTGTCGCACCTCTTCCGCCTGAACGAGGCGGAGGGGGTCTACACCGGGATGGGGCTGAGCTACCGGCCCGGTCACGCATGGAAGGAAGGCCGGGTCCAGGCATGGGGCGGATGGGCCTGGAGGGAGGGGACCGCCCGGGGCGGGCTCCGCCTGTCCCACGCCCCCGCGGACGGTGAGTGGGAGTGGCAGCTCGGCGCGGAGCGCACCCTGGTGGGGACCAACGACGTCTGGATCCGGGGCTTCGCCGAGCCGGGGGTGCCGCCCCTGGTGGCCGCCGACGGCGAGGTCGTGTTCGACCACCGCATCGCGAGCCTGGTGGCCCGCCAGCCCCGGGACGCCGGCTGGTCCATGCGCCTGGAGGCCGCCCGGGCCCAGGACCGGGGCATCGTCGGGTCCGGCTTCGAGACGGCGGTGCGGAACGGCTCGTACTGGCTGGGGCGCGCCACCGTGGAGCGGAATCCCGGGGCCGTGGGCCTGGGCGTCCTACCGGGCACCGCGCTGCGCTTCCACCTGGAGGGCGGGACCGGCGACCTGGAGTGGGTGCGGGCGGAAGCGGGGGTCGGCACCCGTACCTTGAAGGGGCCCGTGTCCCTGGAGGGCTCGGTGGCGGGAGGCGCGACCGTGTCCGGCGACCCGCCCCCGCAGCGGCTCTTCGAGCTGGGCCGCTCCAGCGGGCTGGCCGGGTACGAGGAGCGGGCCTTCACCGGCGATCGCATGGCGCTGGTCCACGCGGCCGTGTCCTACAGCCTCCCCATCCTGCGACGGCCCCTGGGCGGCTCGGGCTTCTGGCTCCCGGCGCCCGCGCCGGCGCCCACGGTCTTCTTCCGCTCCGGGTGGGTGGACGCGTCGGACGACGCCCTTCCCGTGGTGGAGAGCGTGGCCGGGGAGCCCAGCGACGGCTGGCGCTCGTCGTTCGGGGTGGGGCTCCGGCTCTTCGGGGGCGGGCTCAGCCTCGGCGTGGCCCGCCCCCTGGAGTCCGGAGGAGAATGGCGCTTCGTGTGGAGCCTGGCCCGGGACTTCTAGGCCCGGAGGCCCCGGCCCGCGTCAGCGGCCCGGGGACCCCGTCCCGCCGGCCATCTCGGCGGGCCGGTGGTGCTCGCACGACACGGCCGGGTTGAACGGCGTGAAGACGCCCGTGGGGTTGTCCCGGTAGAGCCAGACGTGGCGGTCGTAGTGGGGCTCGAACATGTGGGCCTCGTCGACCTCCGTGGCCGGATCGTCCTCCATCCGGTCCCACGCCACCCCGTGGAAGGTGGGCGCGGGGCCGTTCCCCGCCGCTTCCCACGGCTCGACGAACACCAGGTTCTCCACGGCCACCAGCTCCATGGAGCCGTCGGCCTGGGGCTCGTAGATGAGGACGGACGGCTGGCGGAAGTCGGTGTGGACCCCGCTCCCGCGCACCCGGGGATCCGGAGGTCCGGCCACGCCGAGGAGGTCCATCCGGATGTAGTGCACGCCCATGGCGCCCAGGGCCGGGTCCATGCCCTCCAGCTCCGCGGTCACGCAGAGGTCCATGGGATCGCGGACGTATCCCTCGGCCAGCGCGACGTCCACGTCCTGGAAGCGCGCGGTGAGGCGCCGGACCTCGTCCAGGTCCGGCTCACCCGGGCCCGGCTGCACGGCGGCGAGGGTGGTGGGCCCGAGAAGGAGGAAGGTGAGGAAGAAGAGGAACCGACGCATCGGGGGCCTCCAGGCAGGAGTGGGACAGGTGGTTCCGGCGCTCTTCGATGCATCCGCGCCCGGACTCCGGTCAAGGATCTCGATGGTGCCCCGGGAACCCGGCGCCTACCTTGGCGCGATTCCGCCCCTCTGCCCCGGATCCCCGGGAGGGACCCATGCGTCGCCTATCCGCTCTCGCCTCCGTCCTTGTCCTGCCTGCCCTCGCCGGATGCGCGGACCGCGCGCCCGAGCCCCTGACCGAGCTCGAGATGACGACCTGGTCCGTGGCGGCCGTGGATCCGGCCACCGGGGACGTGGGCGTCGCCGTCTCCTCCTGCGTGCCCACCTTCGGCGATGCCGTGGCGGCCCTCGTTCCCGGGAAGGGCGCGGCGGCCACCCAGGCCGGGTTCGACGTGCGCAACCGGAACCGGGTCTACGAGGCCATCCAGGAGGGGCTGCGCGCCGAGGAGGTCGTCCTCCGGGTCATCGATCCGGCCTGGGACTCGGCCACGGACCGGCGCCAGTACGGGGTGGTGACCATGCATGACGGGCTGGTCCACACGGCGGGCTTCACGACCCCGAGCCGGCAGGGGATCACCGTCGGGGAGGACGGGGGGGAGCGCTACGCCGGGGTGCTGGCCGACGCCAGCTACGGGGTGAGCTCCCAGGGCAACACCCTCGAGAGCCCCGAGGTGGTGCAGGCGCCCCTGGACGCCTACCGCTGGGAGGATCCGGCCGGCTTCAACGCCCTCCCGGACCGGCTCATGCGCGCCCTGGAGGCGGGCTCGGTGGCCGGCGGCGACGTGCGCTGCAACGAAGGCAACGTCCGCCAGACCACCGCCATGGCCGTCATCCTGGTGGCCCGGGGCGGCGACGAGCCCTACGCCACGGAGAACATCGGCGAGACCGACGTGGGGACCCCCGACGCGCCCTGGCTCGCCCTCTCGGTCCATACCGAGCGGCTGGCCGAGAACCCCCTCCTGGAGCTGCGGCGGCAGTACGACGAGTGGCGCCGCACCGTGGAGCTGGAGCCGCTGGTCTTCGAGCCCTGAGGGCGGGGGCGGCCGGGAGACGCTCAGCGCTCGTCGTCGTCCTCCCGTTCCTCGCGTTCCGCCTCCCCCGGAGGTAGCGCGCGGTCGGCGCCGTCCACGTAGGCCGAGGCCGCGCCGTGCTCGTAGACCAGCTCGCCTCCGAGCCCGCCCACCTGCACGCCCGCGGCCAGCACCCCCACCGTGCCCACGGTGGCCAGGAGGCGGGCGGCGGAGCCCAGCGTGCCGCCGGCCAGCCCCACCCCGGCCAGCACCGTCAGGATGCCGGAGAAGAGGAGGAAGCGCTCCGCCGCCTCCTCGTGCTCGTGGATGGCCGACTCGGCCACCACGTCCTCCACCCGCTCCTCCTCCTCCTCGCCGGTCTCCAGCGCCAGCCAGGCGCCGCCGGTCATGAGGGCGGCCAGAGCCAGGGGAACGGCCCAGACGTGGAGGACGCGGCCCCCGCGGTGGATGGCCCACAGCGCGACGACGGCGGCCAGGGGCACCAGCGCCCCCAGGGCCAGCGGGAGATGGACGACGGCGGGATGCAGGGGATCGGGGATCATGACGCCTCTCGGGTTCGGGGTGGCACGCACCCTGAGCCTGGCCCCCCGGCGCGGCCGGGGGTATCCGACAAACGTGGGAGACGGGGGCTCCGGCGGCTGTCAGACCACCCCCCACGCCGCTAGATTCCGGTATCGAGAAGCATCGACGCCCGGCGCGCGCGCTCCGCGCCCGCCGGAGCACGACCCCGGGGGACCGAGGCCGTGGGCCCCGGTCCCCTCGCGCACCCCGTGACGTCCGTGCCCCCTCCCCTCGATCCGGGCTCCCCGTCGCCAGGAGGGCGCATGACCAGCCAGACGCCGCTCGACCCCACCCCCCGGACCCGGAGGAATCCCAACCTCCACGTGGACCCCGAGCAGTCACCGGGCTGGATCTCCGGATCCGAACGCGTGCCCGAGCCCGGGGAGCGGATCTACACCCACGAAGGCACCGGCGTGGTGATCCGTCTCACCAACAAGACCGCCGACGGGGGCCGGGTCCTCGAGGTGTCCATGGACGACGGTCGGAAGCCGCCGTTCTTCGCGGCCACCGCCAACGTGCGGGTCCGGCCGCTGGTGCCCGACGAGGAGTCGGCGGACGAGGAAGCCGAAGGCGGGACCTCGACGGACCGGCCGTGACGGCTTCGGCGAGCCGCCGGGGCGGCGCCTCCGACGGGGCCGAGGGCCTCGCGGAGGAGTGCCGGCGCGCCGTCGCGACGGCGGCCGGAGAGCTGGGCGTGGACCCGCTCACCCTGGCCCGGCGGCTCAACGGGGGCGAGATCGCCCGGCTGGTGAGCCTCCTGAACGCGGCCCACCGCCACGTGGAGAACGCCGGCCTGCGGCACCGCATCGAGGACCTCCTCATGGCGGTGACCGACGGCGTCATGCCCGGGGCGAAGCCCGAGAGCGAGCTCGACTGGGCCCTCCGGGTGGCGAAGGGGCGGCGGGAGGCGCAGGGTTCCTCCGGGGACGAGCCGGCGGACGAGGACGACCCCCAGGACTGAGCGAAGGCAGGTCGGGAATGGACCGGGACACCGACGGACGGCTCCGGCTGATCCTCGCCACGGCCCTGGCGGCCATCATCGTGGGCGGAGTGGCGGACCTGATCATGGACCGGCCCGAGAGCTGGCTCAGCTTCCACGTCGTGTTCGAGGCCCTGATGATCGTCGGCGCCCTCCTCCTCACCACCACGCTCTGGCTGGGGTGGTGGCGGAGCTCCCGCTCCGTGGAGGAGCTGCGACGCTCGCTGGAGGCCCGGGAAGCGGAGCGGGACGCCTGGCGCCGCAGCGCCCGCCGCGCGCTGGAGGGGCTCGGCGAGGCCATCGCCGGGCAGTTCGACGCCTGGGATCTCACGCCCGCCGAGCGGGAGGTGGCCCTCCTCCTCCTCAAGGGGCACAGCCACAAGGCCATCGCCCGGCACACCCACCGGAGCGCCCAGACCGTGCGCCAGCACGCCGCCTCGGTCTACCGGAAGGGCGAGCTCTCGGGCCGGGCCGAGCTGGCGGCGTTCTTCCTGGAGGACCTGATGCTGCCGGCCGAGCGGCACCAGGACGCGGGAGACCCCCGCGCGCCCTCCGCGTGACCGGCCGGCGACCGCCCTCGTCGCCGTGGCGCGGATACCGCTTGATCGGGCCCCACCCGCCGGCGTATCGTGCGGCAGCCCTCCCAGCCCCCCTCCGGAGGAGCCCATGAACCAGCCCGACCCGGCGGCGGCGACCGATCGACGGACGCGCGTCCGCTTCACCCTGGACTGGATCGAGATCACCGACAGCATGGATCTCGACTCGGTGGGGGAGTTCCGCTTCCTCTTCCGCCTCCGCAGCGAACGGCGGGGGCTTCTCCGGGACACCTACCTCCCCCCGGACGGCACCCTCGAGATCTCCGAGGACCCCGAGAAGAACCATCTGGGCCCCCTGGACCTCGTGCTCTGGGAGGGGGCCGTCGAGCCCGGGGAGACGGTGGTCCTCGAGGCGACGGGCGAGGAGGTGGACCTCCTCTCGCCGAACGACGAGCTCGAGTGGTACGAGCGGGTCTTCCAGGGCGACCCGGCGGGGTGGGTCCGGGCCTACGGTCCGTGGGACGGCGAGGGCACGCCGGGTCCCCGGCCGGACCCGGAGTCGCTGGCCCAGTGGCGCCTGGCCTACCGGGTGGAGACGATGGCCGGGCCGGACGAGGACGCCGCCACTCCGGACGCCGAGGCGAACTCCAGGTAGCCGCAGGGGCAGACGTCCACGCACTTCCCGCACGCCTCGCACGAGGCGAGGTCCAGGGTGAAGTGCCGCCCCGGCTCCGTCCGGGGCTCGGGCTCGAAGCACCCCGACGAGCAGTACATCCAGCAGCGGCGGCAGCCGAAGCAGAGCCCGCACGAGAGGCAGCGGCCGGCTTCCAGGGCCACCCGCTCCAGATCCGGCTCCCACGCGCCCCCGTCCGGTCCCCGGTCGAGACCGTCGAGGGGGAGCGGAGGGCGTCCCTCGTAGGCGGAGAGCTGGACGACCTGCGGGGCGTCGGCCCGCGGCGGGGCGTCCTCCCGTGACTCGGGGAGCCCCCCCCCGACGAGGCGGGCGTGGATGGCGGCGGCCGCCCGTCGGCCCTCGCCCACGGCTCGGCTCGCCAGGCCGGCGCCGAGTACGTCGCCCCCGGCCCAGACCCCCGCGTCGGCGACCCACCCCACGGGGTCGGCCCGGAGGGGGCCGGACGCGGGACGGAACGGCTCCAGCCCGGTCCAGTCCACCTCCTGTGCGACGGCGGTCACCACCGCGTCGCACCCCACCCGCGTCTCGGCCCCGGGAATCGGCACCGGCCGGCGCCGCCCCCCCGCGTCGGGCTCCCCGGGTCGCATCGACCCCAGGACGAGGACCGCGGGTCCCCCCTCGGGAGCCTCGAGCCGGAGGGGGGCCACCAGGCACCGGAGCTCCACGCCCTCGGACAGCATCGCGTCCACCTCCGGCGGGAAGGCCGGCATCTCCTCGCGCGTCCGGCGGTACGCCAGGACCACCGTCGAGCCGGCCCGCCGCGCGGTCCGCGCCGCGTCCACCGCCGTGTTGCCCCCTCCCACGACCACGACCCGAGCGCCCAGGTGGGGATCGGCGCCCTCCTTCACGGCATGCAGGTAGTCCGTCCCCGGGAGCAGGCCCCAGGGCCCCGCACCGTCCACCTCCAGGGTCCGGGGCCGCTGGGCCCCCAGGCCGAGGAAGGTGGCGTCGTACCCGGAGAGGAGCTCGTCCACGGTCACGTCCCGCCCCACCCGGCACGAGGTCCGGATCTCGACCCCCAGGGCCACGACGCGCTCGATCTCGGCGCGGAGCACGGCGGGAGGAAGCCGGAAGGACGGGATCGCCCAGCGCAGCATGCCCCCGGGCTCCGGCGCACCCTCGAAGACGGTGACCGCGTGCCCCCGCCGCACGAGCTGGTAGGCGGCCGAGAGCCCCGCGGGACCGGCGCCGACCACGGCCACCGAGCCGGTCCGCCCGGACGCCGCGTGGGTCCCCGCGGGCGGCCCCGCCGGCAGGGAAAGCCCCCGCTCCAGCGCCCAGTCCCCGAGGAACCGCTCCAGGCGGTTGATCTGCACCGCCCCCTCCAGGAGCGTGCGGTTGCAGGAGGCCTCGCAGGGATGGGGACAGATGCGTCCCAGGGTGGCCGGGAGCGGATTCCGCTCCACGAGGGTCCGCCAGGCGCGCTCGAGCGCCTCCTCCCGCCCCAGCCCCAGGGCCTCGCGCTGGGCCAGCGGCGCGAGCCAGCCGCGGATGTCCGCCCCGTTGGGACAGCCTCCCCCGCACGGAGCCGCCTTCTCCCGGCGCGCGGGACGGAAGTCGGGTCGGGGAGACGCGGAAGGCTCCGCTCCCGGGGCGTTCACGCTTCGCTCGCCAGGGGGCGCCCCTCGCCCGCGTCCCGGAGCCTCGGGACCGGAGCCGGCCCGGCCCCGGCCCCGTGGAGCGCCCCGAGCTGACGGTTCAGCGCGTCGATGCGGCGGGCCATCATCTCGAGCATGTGCATGGCGAGGGAGGGATCTTCGTGGAGGCGCCGGAGGAGCGTCGGGCGGTCCACGGTCAGGACGCGGGCCTCGCCCACGGCCCGCGCGGTGGCCAGGCGGACCGAGCGCTCGAAGACGCAGGTCTCCCCGAAGAAGTCGCCGGGCCCGAGGAGGGCCACCGGCACCGGCTCGCCCAGATGGTCCACGGCGAGCTCGACCCGGCCGTCCTGGATGACGAACATGCAGTCGCCGGTGTCGCCCTGCCGGGCGATCACGGCGCCGTCAGGAAACGGGCGCCCCAGAAGGCTGCTCATCTGGCTGCTCCTTCCAAAAGCCGAAGGTGGCCCGGACCAGGCTGCGTCCGAAGCCGACGAAGAACGACGGGTGGAGGGCGTCGATCAGGATCGCGCGGTACGGCGCGGACCCGGTGAAGAGATTCCAGAGGGTGTTGCTCATGGGGCGTCGCCCCCCGGCCCGGGCCTGCTCCTCGCGGACCATGAGGAGGACGGCCCGCCTGGCCCAGCGGGATCGCTTGAACAGCTCCGTGCACCCGAAGATGAGCCGCCCGAGCCGGTTGTCGGACTCGATGTGGCGGCAGATGGGGTGGTAGCGGCGCGCGAAGTCCTCCTCCCCGACCCCGAACAGGACGGCCGTGTCGGCCGCCGCCTTGGCGGTCCGGAACGCCGCCCCGATCCCGTCCTTGTAGAGACGGGTCACCCCGGCGTCCCCGATGAAGACGACGCGCTCCCGGTACGGTCGGGTCCGGGCGCGCACGTTGATCAACGGCGAGCACTGGCAGACGACCCGCGCGAGGCCGCTGGGGAAGCAGCGGCGGACCTCCGGGGACTCCAGGAAGCGGGTGACCAGCTCCTCGTCGATCCCGTCCCCGAGCATGCAGAGGGTGACGTGGTCCCCCTTGGGGATGAGGGCGGCGAACTCGAGGCGGGGGAGATCCAGGAGGAAGACGTGCATGGAGCGCCCCAGGCGCTGCTCGATCACGTCCTCCGGGGCCCGGAGCTCGCAGATGTAGGTGCGGGAGGTCTCCGGGGCCCGAGGCTCCAGCTCGAGGTGGGCCAGCCGGCTGTTCACGCCCGTGGCCACGGCCACCAGGTGATACCCGGGGGAGCGGCTCCCGTCGGGATGGCGGAGGACCCGGAGGCCGTCCTCGCGCTCCACGTCGGTGACGAGCTTCCGCACCAGGCGCGCCCCGTCGCCGACAGCCCGCTCCAGGAGGTGCCCGTCGAAGCTCCGACCGGGCTCGGTGGTGGCCCCCCGCGGGCCGTCGCCCCGGAAGAGCGCGGCGATCCGGTCCTCCCTGCGGGCGCTCCGGATGAGGACGTGCCCCACGTCCAGGTGGACCACGTACGAGCCGATGCCCCGCCGCACGACCCGCCCCGGGATCCGCACGCCCTCGGTGGCGAGGATCTGCACCAGGGACTCCGAGACGATCCCCCCGCAGTGCGCGCACCCCCCGGGTCCGGTCCGGGCGTGGGTGCGGGGGTCGTACAGATCGACGGAGAGGGGGAGCCCGATGCTCCGGCTCCGACGGAGGAGCGCGTGGGCGAAGAAGGACCCGGCGGGGCCGGCGCCGACGACGGCCACCCGGTCGTGGGGGCGGAGAGGAAGGGCGCCGCGGTTGGAGCGGGCGGCGGGACGGGCGGGATCACGACGGCGTCGTGGAAGCATGCCTCTCGAGGTCGAGGGAGCCGACCCCACGTCGACGGACCGCCCCGCGGGGCGAAGCCCGCGGACGGCCACCGCGCACGCCTTCCCGACCTTCCGGGGGGCTCTGGGTCGGTATCGTCAGGGTCCCGGCCCACGGCGGCCGCGCGCCGGTCCCGTCTCTCACTCGCTCTCGTCCGCCGCAGCGGATTCCGGACACGCGGCCACGCCGGCGTCCGGATGCTCCACAGTTCACCCCGCGGGCGCCCGGTGCCATGGGAGGGAACCCGGGGCCTTCGTGTGGGGAGAATCCCGGCGACCCGTGTGGGGAAGCCCCCCTCGACCGGGCGGACGGGCGAGGGCCGCGGCGGGCCCCGGGCCCGCGCGGCTCCGGCCCGAATGGCGGTGCGGCCCCCCGCGGCCTAGAATCCGCTCCATGCGTGGGCAAGCCCCTCCCCCCGACACCCTCGAGCGCCTCCGGCGCCACCGGGCCCTGGCGGACGTGCCCGACTCCGAGCTCTCCTGGCTCGCCGAGCGGGCGGTCCTCCGCCGCTTCGAGGCCGGCGACATGGTCGCGGCCAAGGGCACCCGGGCCGATTCGGGCGTGTTCGGCCTGGAGCTCGTGCTGTCCGGTCGGATCGCGAACCGGCGGGACCGGGGCGGCGGGAGCCGCACGGTCATGCGGTGGGACGCCGGAGACATGACCGGGGTCCTTCCCTTCTCCCGCATGACGGTGGCCCAGGGCGAGACCTTCGCCGAGATCGCCACCGAGTCCCTCTCCCTGGACCCGAAGTACTTCCCCGAGCTCCTCCGTGAGTGTCCCACCATCACCGCGGCGTGCGTGCACACCATGGTGGACCGGGCGCGGGTCTTCAAAGCGAGCGACCTCCAGGACGAGAAGATGCTCTCCCTGGGGAAGCTCTCCGCCGGCCTCGCCCACGAGCTGAACAACCCGGCCGCGGCGGTGGCCCGGAGCGCCCGCCTCCTCGAGACGAGCATGAAGGAGGCGGACCGGGCGGCGGCCTGCCTGGCGCTGGCCGGGCTGACCCGGGAGCAGCTCCAGGCCGTGGACCGGCTCCGGGACGCGTGCCTGGCCGGGCCGGCGGCGGTGTCCCTGTCCCCGCTGGAGCGCGCCGACCGCGAGGACGAGATCGCCGACTGGCTGGACGCCCACGGAGCCGACGGCTCGGCGGTGGACTCCCTGGCCGAGACGGCGGTCGCCCTCGAGGACCTGGACGAGCTGGCGACCCACCTGGAGGGCGAGGCGCTGGACGCCGCGCTGGACTGGGTGGCGGCCGGGTGCGCCGTGCGCACGCTGGCCCGGGAGAACGAGCGGGCCGGGGCCCGGATCTCGGATCTGGTGAGCGCCATGAAGCGCCTCACCCACATGGACCGCGCTCCGGTGGCCGAGCCCGTCGACGTGGAGCAGGGCCTTCGCGACACGCTCATGGTCCTGGGCCACAAGGCCCGGGAGAAGTCGCTGAGCCTGAGCCTCGACATCGCGCCGACCCTCCCCCGGGTCCGCGCCGTGGGCGGCGAGCTCGAGCAGGTGTGGATGAACGTCCTCGACAACGCCATGGACGCCGTGGACTTCGGCGGCAGCGTGTCGGTGACGGCCAAGCCCGAAGGCCACGGGCTCGTCGTGCGGATCGTGGACGACGGCCCGGGCATCGCGCCGGAGCACCGGGACAAGATCTTCGACCCCTTCTTCACCACGAAGGCCCAGGGCGAGGGGACGGGGCTCGGGCTGGACATCGCCCGGGGGCACCTCCGGCGGCACGGCGGGGACATCGAGTTCGACTCCCGGCCCGGCCGCACCGAGTTCCGCGTGCGCCTCTCCCGGGCCGAGCCCGCCGAGGCGACCGCACCCAAGGGGAGCCCGGAGTGATCCGTCCCGTCCTCCTGGCCGTGGACGACGACGCCGAGGTCCTGAGCGCCGTGGGACGCGACCTCCGCGCCCGCTTCGGGAAGGACTACCGGGTGGTGAAGGCCCAGTCGGGGACCGAGGCGCTCGAGGTCACCCGGACGCTCAAGAAGCGGGGGACGCCGGTGGCGCTCTTCGTGGTGGACGAGCGCATGCCGGAGATGCGGGGCACCGAGTTCCTCCTGCGCGCCATGGAGATGTACCCCGACGCGCGGCGGGTCCTGCTCACGGCGTACGCGGACACCCAGGCCGCCGTGACCGGGATCAACGAGATCCGCCTGGACCGGTACCTGGCCAAGCCCTGGGATCCGCCCGAGGAGCTGCTCTACCCCCACCTGGACGCGCTCCTGGACGACTGGAGCGCGCACACCGGCCCGCTCCTGGAGGGGATCCGGGTGGCCGGCACCCCGCTCTCCGCGGCGAGCTACCAGGTGAAGCGCTTCCTCTCCGCCAACCAGGTCCCGTACCAGTGGTGCGACATCGAGACCGACGCGTCCATGCGGGCGCTGGTCGAGGCGGTGGAGCCCGAGCTGGCCCGCCTCCCCGTCGTCTTCTATCCCGACGGCACCACGCTCGTGCAGCCCACCAACCGGGAGCTGGCGGAGCACTCCAACCTCGACATCGACCCCCAGCAGCGCTTCTACGACCTGATCATCGTGGGCGGCGGACCCGCCGGCCTGGCGTCGGCGGTGTACGGCGCCTCCGAGGGGCTGACCACCCTCCTGGTGGAGCGCGACGCCCCGGGGGGCCAGGCCGGGACGAGCTCCTTCATCGAGAACTACCTGGGCTTCCCCGACGGCGTGACCGGGGCGGATCTGACCACCCGCGCGGTCGCCCAGGCGAAGCGGCTCGGCGCCGAGATCCTCACCGCCCGCGAGTGCGTGCGCATCCGGAGGAACGACCCCTACCGGGTGGTGGAGCTGGACGACGGCTCCGAGCTGAGCTGCTACTCGGTGGTGGTGGCCAGCGGCATGGAGGTCCGGGAGCTGGAGGTGGACGGGCTCCGCGAGAAGCTGGGGGCGGGGGTGTACTACGGGTCGGCGCTGAGCGAGTCCGTGCTGTACCGGGGCCAGGACGTCTTCGTCGTCGGCGCGGCCAACTCCGCCGGCCAGGGCGCCATGGAGTTCAGCCGGTACGCCCGCACCGTGACCGTGCTCATGCGCGGCCCGGACCTCCGGAAGAGCATGTCCCAGTACCTGGTCGACCGCATCAACGAGACGGCCAACATCATCGTGATGCCCAACACGACCGTGGTGGGCGTCGGCGGGAACGGACGGCTCGAGTCCGTGGAGGTGCACGACAGCGAGCTGGGCGAGACCCGGACGCTCCCGGGCGCCGCCATGTTCGTCTTCATCGGCTCCGCGCCGCGCACCGACATGGTGGCGGAGCTGGTCGAGCGGGACGAGAAGGGGTTCGTCCTCACCGGCCGGGACCTGGTGCGGGACGGCGCGCGGCCCCGGGGATGGCACGCGGACCGGGACCCCTTCCTCTTCGAGACCAGCGTGCCCGGCGTCTTCGCCGTGGGCGACGCCCGGCGCGGCTCGGGCAAGCGCGTGGCCGCGGCGGTGGGGGAGGGCTCGGCCACGGTGAGCGCGGTCCACCAGTACCTGGCGACGGTTTGAGGCGAGCGAAGCTCATCTCGCATCTCCAGCCCCCCCACACGATGACGCGGGCTACTCCGGCGCCACGCGCTCCCGCTCCCCCTAGGGCCGCACCCGCACCCGGATCTCCTGGGTCACCGGGGACGGGGCCTCCCGCGGGAAGGCCGCGGTCCCCCGATCGAACGTCGTGATCACCCGGAGGGTGTAGTCCCCGGGCTCCGGCGTCCATACGAAGTCGTAGGTCTCGCCCACGTCGATGCTCAGGTCGGCGGGGACGTCCTGTACCAGCGCCGGCGGCAGGTCGGCGCCGTCCTTGGCGACGGCGCGCCAGGACACCGGCTCCTCGCCCTCCAGCAAGCGCACCTGCTTGTCGTCGTCGGGGCTGATGTGCATGAAACGGAGCCGGTAGTCACGACCCGCCCGGAGCTCGACGGGGGCCGGCGCCCGCCGCCCGTTCACCGCCGGGGGCGGATCCTGTCCGTATCCCAGGGAGCCCAGGAGGAAGACCCGGTCGGTCACCGGGTCCCACGCCTCACCGGGCTCCAGCACCAGGAAGGGCCCGTAGAGGCCCTGGGCGAGCTGGTGCCCCGGCTCGCTGTGGGCGTGGTACATGAAGGTCCCGGCGCGAGGAGGGGTCATGCGGACCACGAAGCTGTCCCCGGGCTGCACGGCGGGACGCATGGAGCCGGGTGACCCGCTCCAGCCCGGAACGCCGTCCGCCCAGCTCTCCAGCTCCAGACCGTGCCAGTGCACACCCAGGGCGACGTCGGCACGGTTGTGGACCACGATCTCCGTCGGCTCGTCCCGGGTGAGCACGATGGGGCTGCCCGGGAAGCGGACCGAGTCGGCGGCGGGCGGAGCCTCGTCTTCCAGGACGAAGCCGTAGCCCGCCGCGTCGTCGAAGACGCCGGGCCGGCGGGTGACGTGGAGGTCGAGGCGCCGCCGGGGAGCCCCATCGTCCGCGACGTGTCCCGGACGGGCGGCGACGTGGATCCCCATGACCAGGCCGCCCATGAGGTCCTCGCCCCTGGCGTCCTCCGGCGGATGGTCCCCGGGCGGATGATCCAGGTCCGCCGTCTGGAGCCACGACATGTGGCGCATGAGATGGCAGTGGAAGATCCAGTTCCCGGGCTCGGTGGGCACCCATGTCATGCGCACGGTCTCGCCGGGATCCAGGGCCTCCGTCACCGCCATCTGGCGCTCCTCGGCCTCGTACACGACCTCACCGCCCTGGTCCCCCCGGGCGTCCACCGCGAAGTAGAATCCGTGGAGGTGCATGGGATGCACGCGGCCGGTGAAGTTGACGACCCGCCAGCGCACGGTGTCTCCCTGCGCATACGACAGCCGCTCGGTCGCGGGCCAGGACCGGCCGTTGATCAGGAAGCGGGAAGCCGGCTCGAAGGAGCCCTCCAGCGTCGGGTCGGCCCAGTGGGAGATGAGAAAGACGCGCTCCTCCGGATCCGGGATCGCGCCCGGCGGATCCACCACCAGAGCTCCGAGCATGGCGCGGTCGTTCCCCTCCCGGGGAAGGCCCGGCGGAGGTCCGTCGCTCCAGCCGTCCGCCATCACCCGTCCCATCCACGAGAAGGTGCCGGTGGTGGTGGGTGTGAAGCGGACCTCCGCCGTCTCGCCCGGGCCCACCACCGTCGGTCGGCCGCCGAGGGCCTCGGCCGGACCCCGGCCCACCTCCCCACTCCGGTCCCACAGCCCCCGCACCACCAGGGTGTCCGGGAAGGTGTTGCGGAGAGTGACCCGCACCGGGGTCCCGCTGGGGACCCGGATCATGGGCCCGGGCACCCGGGCGGGCTCCCCGGGCACCGCCAGGACGTGGGCTCGCACCCCCTGGCCCTCCGGGCCCCAGGGGTACCAGGCTGCGGGGCGAGCTTCGAGGTCCAACGTCCACACCCCGTCCTCCATCGACCCGGCGGACGTGCGGTAGTCCTCATAGGCCGCCACCTCGAGCCCGGCGATGTCCAGCGGGGGGCCGCCCGCGCTACGCCCCTGCGCGGAGAGGGGGACGGCAACGGACATGGCTACGGCCAGGACGAGGGCCGGAGCCAGGGAGAGGGCGTACGAGGGACGGGTGGCTCGGGTCACGAGGTCAGCCTCCGGCTTGGCGGGAGAGCAACCGGGGGGGGCTCATCATAGTCGCCACGAGGGCTCCGGGTAGGCAAGGCGATCCTCGATTCTCCGTCCCAGGCCTCACCGCCCCGGGTCGAGGCCCGGGTGAGGGGAGGGTGTCGTCCGGCTCGGGTCTCCATGGAACCCCGGCGGCACGCCGGCGGCAAGCGCCGCCCGGGGCCTTCGGAAGGGGATCCCGCTCACCTTCGGGCGAGCCGTCCCAGCGCCCACGCCGCGTGCTCCCGGACCAGCCCGCTCTCGCCGTCGAGCGCCTCCCGCAGCGCCGCCACCGCCTCCTTCGGCGGCTCGTCCACCGAGGCCAGCCAGTTCCCCAGGGCCACCGCCACGTTGCGCCTGAAGCCGTCGTAGCCGGCGCGCCGGATGGCGCTCCCCCGGGAGAAGGCGTCCCAGTCGTCCCGGGTCATCCGCATGAGAGCCACGAGGGAGGGTGCCTGAGTGCCTGGGTGGGAAGGCCGATCCGGCCATGGAGCCGCCCCACCGGCGGCGGCAGATTCGGGGTGGGAGGCCCGGCCCTCCGCCTCCACCCCGGTGGGCAACTCCCCCGGCCCCCGCGCCGCATACCCGGGCTCGTCGGCCTCCGCCGCGAACCTCCGGTTCCAGGGGCACACCTCCTGGCAGATGTCGCATCCGAAGACCCGGTTCCCCATGAGGGGCCGGAGCTCCTCCGGGATGGGGCCGTCGAGCTCGATGGTCAGGTAGGAGATGCAGCGCGTCGCGTCCATCACGGGCGCGCCGGTGTCGTCCCGGCCCAGGAGGGCGCCGGTGGGGCAGGCGTCCAGGCAGGCCCGGCAGGTGCCGCAGTGGTCGCCCACCTCCTCGGCCTCGCCGGCCCCGGCCACCTCCGCGTCCACCAGGAGCGAGCCCAGGAAGAAGTAGGAGCCGCGCCGGGGATGGATCAGCATGGTGTTCCGCCCCTGCCACCCCAGCCCCGCCTCCCGGCCCAGGGCCCGCTCGAGGATCGGGCCCGTGTCCACGTACGGCCGCGCCGCCACCCCGTCGGGGAGCCCGCGCGCCATCGCCTGGAGCTTCCGCAGGAGGACCTTGTGGTAGTCCCGGCCCCGGGCGTAGCGGGCGATGACGCCGAGGGAGGGGTCGTCGGGGATGCCCGGGGGATCATCCGGGTCGTACGGCTCGGCGACCACCACCACGCTCCGCACCCCCGGCAGCGTGTGCTCCAGCGCCTCCCTCCGCGCCACCGCATCGGGGCGGGCCATCCAGCCCATCTCCCCGTGGTGGCCGGCCGCGATCCAGCGGCGGTAGGCCTCGGCGTCGGAGGCGGGGACGTCGGGGCGCACGACGCCGACCCACTCGAGGCCGAGCTCGGCGGCGTGTTCCTCCAGGCGCCGGGCGAGGGCGTCGGGGTCGAGGGGCGGGGCGGGAGTCATGCCCGAGGTTGGCAGGGACGGAGGGGATCGTCCAGAGCGGAGGGCCCACGCCCGACGGCCCGCACGGACATGGGCCGGCCCCGCTGCCCCACCGACCTTGTCCCTCTTCGAGCGCGTGAATCGCCCAACCGTCGACGACGGCCGCGCGGTTGGGATCTGGACGTCGTCCAGGCGCGTGGATCCGGAACACGCGCCCCGGCCGCAGCCGCCCGTGGGGCATCCACGTAGCCAGGCGCGGTCGAGCCGGAACCGACCCCCGTCGGCCGCACGGTTGGGATATCGACGCGAATGGTCCCCGACTCCCTCCTGACCACCTTCGCGGCCCGGCAGCACGGGGTGGTGGCGCGGGCCCAGCTCCGCGAGGCGGGCTGGACGGTGGGGCGGATCGACCACCTGGTCCGGTGCGGCCGCCTCCGCCCGCTCTTCCCCGGGGTGTACCTTCTGGGCGCCCTGGCGGGACCGCTGGAGCCCAGACTGGCCCGCGTCATGGCGGCGGTCCTGGCCTCCGGCACAGGCGCGGCCGTGAGCCACCGGACCGCCGCCGAGCTCTGGGGCCTTCTGCCGTCGCATTCTCCTCCAACGCCCGTCGAGCTGGTGATCCCGGGCCGGGACCGGGGACGCGCGGAGGGCCTGGTCCCCCACCGGGTTCGTTCGATCCTCCCGGCGGACGTGACCCGCCTCGAGGGGATCCCCGTCACGACCCCCGCACGCACGCTCCTGGACCTGGCCCTCCGTCTCCGGCCCCGGCAGCTCGAACAAGCCGTGGCCGAGGGCGAGCGGCGCGGCCGGCTCGATCCGACGGACCTCGAGGCCGCGCTGGCGCGGCACGCCGGGCGGGCCGGGACCCGGGCCGTTCGGGCGCTCCTCGCCGGAGCCACTGGGCCCGCCTTCACCCGCTCCGAGGCCGAGGAACGGCTCCTCGCCCTGATCCGGAAGGGCGGCCTGTCTCCTCCCGTCACCAATGCGCGCCTCGGCGGCATGGAGGTGGACGTCCTCTGGCGGGCCGAGGGCGTGGTGGTGGAGGTGGACGGCTTCGCGCACCACCGCTCCCGCCACTCCTTCGAGGCCGACCGCCTCCGGGACGCCCGGCTCTCAGCCATGGGGCTCCGCGTGGTTCGCGTCACCTGGCGCCAGCTCGTGGACGAGCCCACCCGGGTGCTCGTCCGCCTGGCGCAGGTCCTGGCGGTGGCCCGGAGCGGTTGAGTCTCCCGCGCCGGGCCGCCGCCCTCGTCGGCTCCGGTCGGCGCTGCCCCGCGTCGCCCGCCACCTGGGCGGCGCCCCACCCGGATCCGCCAGCACCGCCCGGGCGACGAGAACGCACGACCACCCGGTCCAGGGCGTCGGGCGACCCGACGGCCTGGATGTTGCGGAGCAGGAGGGTGCCGGTTCGAAGCCATGGGCGGGTGACCGAGCGGCCGGGGTCCTTCGACGGGCCCCGCTCCCGTGACGGCCCCGGCCCGACCCACCTCGAGGATACCTCAGCATGGCCGACTTTCCCGACGCGAAGCAGCTCTTCACCACCCTGACGGAGGAAGAGACGCTCGTCCTCTCCATCGAGCCCGACGAGGTCGGAACGCCCGCTCCGGACGAGATCGTCGTCCGGATGGAGGCGGTCCCCATCAATCCCAGCGACATCGGCCTCCTCCTGGGACCGGCGGACATGTCCACGGTGCGCAGCACCACCGTGGACGGACACCCGGCCCTGGTGGCCGACGTGCCACCACAGATGGCGAAGGCGTTCAGCGGGCGGGTCGGCGACAAGCTGTCCGCCGGCAACGAGGGCGCCGGGACGGTGGTGGCGGCGGGGTCGTCGGACACGGCCCAGGCGCTCCTGGGACGGACGGTCAGCTTTCCCCAGGGCAACCTGTACCGCACCCACGCCCGGACCAAGGCGGCCAACGTCGTGGCCCTTCCCGAGGGCGCGCCCGCCGAGGAGGGCGCGTCCCTCTTCGTGAATCCCATGACCACCCAGGGCTTCCTCGACACCATGCGCGCGGAAGGGCACACGGCCCTCGTCCACACCGCCGCGGCCTCGAACCTGGGCCAGATGCTGGCCAAGCTCTGCCTGGCGGAAGACGTCCCGCTGGTGGCCATCGTCCGCTCGGACGAGCAGAAGCACATCCTGACCGAGATCGGCCTGACCCACGTCCTCGACAGCTCGGAGGACGGGTTCATGGACGATCTGGTCGACGCGTTGGCCGAGACCGGTGCCACCCTGGGCTTCGACGCCATCGGGGGTGGCCGGATGGCGGACCACATCCTCACCGCCATGGAGCGGGCGCAGGCGAAGCGGGGGGTCGAGTTCAGCGTGTACGGCGCGCCGGTGCACAAGCAGGTGTACGTCTACGGCCGGCTGGACACCGGGCAGACCATCCTCACCCCCCGGTACGGCATGTACTGGGGCGTGGGCGGATGGCTCCTCACGCCGCACCTCGAGAGCGTCGGCGGGGAGCGGACCATGGAGATGCGCCGCTTCGCCGTGGAGGAACGGAACGGGATCTTCGCCAGCCACTACACGCGGACGATCGGCCTGGACGACATGATCGACCCCGACATCGCCGTCGGGTACGAGAGGAAGGCCACCGGGGAGAAGTACCTGGTCGATCCGAGCCGGTAGCGCGGGCACCCGACGGCGGACGGTCGGGGCCGGTCAGCCACCCCGGGTCCGTCCGACGAAGCGGCGCTGGACGCCGTCCGGGCCCGGCGTGACCACCATGACCAGGAAGCCCTCGGCCAGCTCCCGGACGACGTCCCTGGCCGGCGCCGACGCCGACGCCCCGGGCTCGAGCTCCCAGGCCACGTACATCTCCCCGAAGGCCGACTCGGGCTGGTAGTCGAAGACCACGCCGCAGGCGTCGGGGCGGAGCGTCGGATCGACGGAGCCGTCCACTTCGAGCACACCGCGCAGCCACTGGCACTCGAACCTCCGGCACGAGGTCGGACGCTCGGCGTAGATCCCGCAGCCGGACCCGCCCAGATGGGTGCAAGGCTGGTAGCGGTCCTTCCCCAGCTCCGCCACGCCCAGCACGGTGCAGCAGGCGGAGCAGGCGCCGCACGAGCGGGGGCCCGGGCTCCCCGCGCTCCGGCCCCCCTCGCCCGTGCGCCGTTCCGGCCTGCTCACCCTGGCCGTCCGCCTCCGGCCCCGGGCGCTCCGGCGGGCCCCGGCCCACCCACCGTGTCCGGCCGCGCCGCCGCGGAGTCCGCCCTCACCGGCTCCGCCCCACCCCCCACGGTGTCCCCCGGGGCCCCCGTGTCGTCCCCGCCGGCCCCCGCGTCGGGGAGCGGCGGCGCCTCGGGCTCCGGCATCTCGATCTCCGGGAGCGGCATGTCCACGTCCGGCCGGGGCAGCGGCTCGGGCACGGCCCGGGGCGGGCCGGTGAGCCGCTGGAGGATGAGGTCCCGCCGCCAGCGCATGCGGCCCGGGTTGGTGGCGGGGTTCGAGGTCAGGGGGTGGGGGAGCGTCCCCGCCAGGGCGGCGGCCTGGCTCAGCGAGAGGTCCGCGGCGGAGACCCCGAAGTAGGTCTGGGACGCGGCTTCGGCGCCGAAGATGCCGGGTCCGAACTCCACCACGTTCAGGTAGAGCTCCATGATGCGGTCCTTGGAGAGCTTCCGCTCCAGGCGCTGGGCCACCTCCAGCTCCAGCGCCTTCCGCACGAAGCTCCGGTCCGTGCCGAACCAGAGGTTCTTTGCCAGCTGCTGGGTGATCGTGCTCCGGCCCCGGATGGAGTCCCGGTGCGTCCAGACGTAGGCGAAGGCGTCGGCGAGCGCCTCCAGGTCCTCGCCGCTGGTCCACGAGAAGTCGTCGTCTCCGGTCCAGCGGACCTCCTCCGCCAGGGACCGCCAGTCCACGCCGTCGTGGTCCGGGAAGCGCTGGTCCTCGGCGGTGATCACCGCGCGCACCAGCCGGGGGGAGATGGCGTCGAGCTCGACCCACTCCTGGCGTATCTCCAGCTCCTGGCCCGCCTCCCGCGCCTCCTCGAGGCGCTGCTCCTGGAGCGCGGTGCGCTCCGGGTTCCGGTCGGCCAGCCGCCAGGGGTAGGGGACCAGGCCGTACCAGATCACGAGGGCGAGGGCCGTCAGGCCCAGGACGCCGAGGCCCAGCCGCTTCAGGCGGCTCCCGAAGCCGCGCCCGCTCTTCTTCGTGCGACGTCCCACGGCGGCCTACCGGAGCCCCGGAGACGGCGGAGGAGCCCCGGGGTCGACCGGCTGGCGGCGAGCTCGGCGCGGACCCCGCGGCCGCGGCCCTCCCGGCGGGGTGGCGGGGGCCTTCGGCGGACGGGCGGGGGCGACGGGGTCCATGCCGGACGGTGGCGAGGTCGGCGCGCTCCGTCCACCCCCGGGGCCCCGCCTCCGTGAAACCGATCGGCCGGGGGCCACGTCCGGTCGTGGGCGGCTCGGGCGGCCCCGGGGCGGGAGGAGACCATGGAGCCTCAGCCCCGCAGCGCGGTATACTCCGAAGCCACGCCCCACCCTTCCTCCGTCCCCCGTCCGCCATGAACCCCCTCCGCCCCGCCCTCCTGGCCGCCCTCCTCGTCGGCACCGCCGCCTGCGCGGCGGGCTCCGGCGCGGAGACCGACCCGGCGCCGCCCGCCCCCGAGGCCGCCCCCGCGGACCGGGAGCGCCTCGCGCGCCTGGAGGCCCTCTACGAGGCCCGGCAGGACAGCGCGCGCATGGACTTCCACCCGGCCGACGTCCACTTCATCACCGGGATGATCGTCCACCATGCCCAGGCGCTGGTCATGGCGGGCTGGGCCCCGGACCAGGCGGGCAGCGACGCCATGCGCACGCTGGCCGCCCGCATCACCAACGCCCAGCGGGACGAGATCGCCCTCATGCAGCGCTGGCTCCGCGATCGCGGGCAGCCCGTGCCCCAGGTGGACGAGCGCGGCCACGTGACGGGCCCCGGCGCGGACATGCGCATGCAGGGGCTCCTCACCGACGCCCAGCTCCGCGAGCTCGAGGCGGCCCGGGGCGAGGCCTTCGACAGCCTCTTCCTGACCTACATGATCCCCCATCACGAGGGGGCCGTGGCCATGGTCCACCACCTGTTCGCCACCGACGGCGCCGCCCAGGGCGACCTGGTCTTCAAGCTGGCGTCGGACATCCAGGTCGATCAGTCTTCGGAGATCGCCCGTATGAAGAGGATGCTGGACGCCATGCGCGCCCAGGCTCCTCGCTGATCCGTTCCCTGCCCCACCCTCCACGAACCCACGTCCCAGGACACGCCATGAGCGACCGCACCTCCCGTACCCGCCGCCTCCCGGCCCTCGCCGGCGTCGCGGCCGCCCTCGTCGTCGCCGGCTGTGCCGCCGGCGCCGGGATGGGCGTCGATCTTCCCTCGGTGGCGCCGCCCTCGGCCGCGCCCCGGCCGCTGGAGATCGAGGCCCCCAGCCCCGACCCCCGCGAGGGCCTGGGCGCCGGCCTGTTCGACGCCGAGGAGGCCGCCTGGAATCTCCGGGTCGTCTCCCGCACGCCCCCGGAGGAGCCCTTCGTGGGCCAGACCAACTCCGACCTCGCCTTCAAGGACGACTACGTCTTCCAGGGCAACTACGACGGCGTGCAGATCTGGGACATCTCGAACCCGGCCGCGCCGCGCTCGGTGATCAGCTACGTCTGCCCGGCCTCGCAGAGCGACGTGAGCGTCTACGGTGACCTCCTCTTCGTCTCGGGCGAGGGCCTCGGCGGCCGCCTCGACTGCGGGACCGAGGGCGTCGACCAGCAGATCAGCGACGTGCGCCTGCGCGGCATCCGGATCTTCGACATCTCCGACATCGAGAACCCGGAGTACATCCACAACGTCCAGACCTGCCGGGGCTCGCACACCCACACGGTGCTGAAGGACCCGGACGACGACGACAACGTCTACGTCTACGTCTCCGGCTCGGCCCCGGTGCGTCCTTCCGAGGAGCTGCCCGGCTGCGTGGCGGCGCTCCCCTCGGACGACCCCAACTCCGCGCTCTTCCGCATCGAGGTGATCCGGGTGCCGCTGGCGAACCCCGCCGCGGCGGAGATCGTGAGCTCCCCGAGGATCTTCGACGACCTGGTGGCGCCGCCGGAGCACGGACCGGCGCCGGCGGATCTGGCGGCCGTGGAAGAGGCCCGCGCCGCGGGCGGATTCATCATCGAGATCGACGGCGATCCCATGGTGCTCCCCGACCGGTACGTGGACCAGCTCCTGGGGCAGATCATGGCCCAGCGGGGCGCCACCGGTGACCCCACCGCCCAGGACAGCGCCGCGCTGCGGAGCTTCCTGCCCCAGCTCGCCGAGCAGTTCGCCGGCGGACCCACGGCGGGCATGGGCCCGACCCAGTGCCACGACATCACGGTCTACCCGGCCGTCGGGCTGGGCGGCGGCGCCTGCGAGGGCTACGGGCTCCTCCTGGACATCTCGGATCCGGTGAACCCCCGGCGTCTGGACGCCGTCTCGGACTCCAACTTCAGCTACTGGCACTCCGCCACCTTCGACAACTCCGGCACGAAGCTCCTCTTCAGCGACGAGTGGGGCGGCGGCGGCGGGCCCAAGTGCCGCGAGAGCGACCCCATGGAGTGGGGCGCGGACGCCATCTTCACCATCGAAGAGGGCAACCGCATGGAGTTCCAGAGCTACTACAAGATCCCCGCGGCCCAGACGCCCCAGGAGAACTGCGTGGCGCACAACGGCTCGCTGATCCCCATCCCGGGACGCGACGTCATGGTGCAGTCCTGGTACCAGGGCGGGATCTCCATCTTCGACTGGACCGACCCGGCCAACCCCGTGGAGATCGCCTTCCACGACCGGGGCCCGGTGAACGCCGAGGAGATGGGCAACGGCGGCGCCTGGAGCGCCTACTGGTACGACGGCCACATCGTCAGC
This sequence comes from uncultured Gemmatimonadaceae bacterium, assembly GCA_964569085.1. Lineage (GTDB taxonomy): Bacteria > Gemmatimonadota > Gemmatimonadetes > Longimicrobiales > Gaopeijiaceae > JAJCZZ01. The sequence continues at coordinate 24,757 of CAZMTA010000003.1, forward strand.
TCCGAGATCGCGCGGGGGCTGGACGTCTTCGAGCTGCTGCCGAGCCCGGCGCTCTCGGAGAACGAGATCGAGGCGGCCCGCTCCGTGGAGCTCCGCCTGCTGAACTCCCAGGGGCAGCCGAAGTTCGAGTGGCCCCACACGTTCGCCCTGGCCGGGGCCTACCTGGACCAGCTCGAGCGCTCCCGCTCGGCGTCCCAGGCGTGGATCGACGGCGTGCGCGCCGAGCTGGCGAGCGCCGAGGCCATGGGCTCCACGGGCTCCCTGGGCGCGCTCGCCGCGCGCATCGAGGCCGACGCGGGCCGCTCGGCGGATCCGGAGAAGGTGCGGATGCTGGCCGACGCCGTGGCCGGCCTGGCCGGGATGTAGCCGCCGGCGGGACGTGACGACGGACGGCCCGGAGACCGGGCCGTCCGTGAAGTGATGCGGGACCAGGGGCGCCGTCCGGGAAGACCGGGCGGCGCCCCTTTCCGTCGGGAAGGAGCGCCGTGAACGCCGCGTTCAGAAGGGCATGCGGACGCCCACCGTCACCACGGTCTGGGAGAGGCCGCTGGTGCTGCCGAGGTACTCGGCCCCGTTCAGGTGGCCCTGGGCGCAGGCGTCGAGCTCCGAGCTCAGCGCCCGGACGAGGCCCACGTCCAGCGGCAGGCGTCCCAGGGGCAGGGTCGCACCCATCGTCACGGCGTCGGTGGCGATGGCGGGGAAGGCGATGAAGACCGTGTTGTCCGGGACCGGGTTGTCGGCGTGGATGTAGCCGGCCCGAAGCGCCGTGTTCTCAAGCCCCGTGTACGCCACCCCCACCTTGGCGCTCCAGGCGTCCTCCCAGTGGAGGGGGAAGGGGTACTCGAAGGTGGCCCGGGCCGGATCCCCGTTCATCATGACGTTCAGGTTGGCGTTGTCGCCCTCGGTGAGGACGAAGGGCATGGTGCCCTGGGCCTCGGACCACCGGCGCCACTCCACCTCGGCGGCCAGCCGGAGGGTGGGACGCAGCGGCGCCGACACCCCGGCGCCCACGGTCATGGGAAGGCTCAGCTCCGTGGCGGCCACGTATTCGGCCGACACGCCGGCCGAGAGGTCGAGACCCGCGGCGCTGAGCTGCTGCATCACCGCGCCCTGCGCCTCGTCGGGGGTCTCCCCGTACGCCTGGGCCCGGGCCATGACCATGCCCTCCAGCATCTGCCCGAACTGGGCCGTCATGTCGATCACGGCGGTTCCCCCGTCCAGGGTGATGGGGCGCTCCGGCGTCCACGAGGCGGCGAACGCGAGCCCACCCGGCCCGCGGTAGCCCACGCCTACGTCCGCCGTCCATCCGAGACCCGCGTACCCCTCGGAGTCGCCGTAGGCCGTCAGCTCCGTGAACTGCTGGAAGAGGGGCCCGTAGACCCCGGGGTCGAGCTGCGCGATCCCGGCCATGCCCAGCGGCGCGGACGGTGGCAGGGTGAAGGGCATCCGGAACTCGCGGATCTGGGCGTAGACCAGGCTCACGCTCCCCCCGACGCTCCACCCCGGCGCGAAGCGCCATGCCACGGCGGGGCCGGCCTTGAGCGCCGCGAAGAAGGTCTCGTAGTCCACTCCGACCCCATCCGGCCCGCTCAGAAGGTCGTGCCGGAGCGAGAAGTCGGAGCCGAAGCCCCCGATGGGCTCGACGCCCACCGCCCACGCCACGTCCCGGCCCAGGCGGTTGCCGGTCCAGGCCGCGGAGAAGAGGGGATAGCTGTGCCGGGCGCCGGTCACCTGCACCGGATTCGCGGCGTTGGTGAAGGTGACGGTGGGGTTGAAGCTGGTGAGGTTGAGCTCCAGCGTCGGCCGCTCGAAGTCCACCACCGCGGCGGGGTCGCGGAAGAGGCTCGTGGGGGCGTCGGGCTGGGCACGGGTCACGCACCCGAGACCCGAGATCCGCGCGGAGAGGCACTGCATGACGAAGCCGTTGGTCTGGGCCGCCCCGGGGGCGGCCGCGGCGGCCAGCCCGACGGCCAGCGCGACGGCGAGAGTCCTGCGCTTCATGGTCCCTCCTCGCCCCCGGCGTCCGGGAGCGGTGTGGGGGGAGGGTCGGGGGGAGGCCCCTGGGGGCCGGATCGGCGGCGCGCGCTCAGATGAAGACGATCTGGGCGCCCTCCGACTTCTCGAAGAACTCCATGGCCGTGATGACGTCGTCCACCTGGGGCAGCAGCTCGTCCTCCTCGATGTCCATCATCTCCATGGCCATCTTGCAGGCGTAGAGCTCCGCCCCGGCGTCGTGGAGCGTCTCCACCATCTCGCGGATGGGCGGCACGTCGATCTCGTCGATCTTCTTCCGCATCATCCGCGTGGCGAAGGCCTCCATCCCGGGAATGGGGGTGAGCATGTTGGGCATGTGCATGGCCGGGTTGCCGACGATGCCGGCGTGGAGACGGTCGACGGTCTTCTCCCGCACGATGTCCATGCCCCAGAAGGTGAAGAAGACGACGGCATCGATGCCCATCATGCGGGCGGCGTTGGCCAGGACCAGCCCGGGGTACGCCATGTCCAGCGTCCCCTTGGAGCAGATGATGGCCACCTTCCGTCGGGTCGGGGCATCGGGGGCCGCGGGGCCGGTGCCGAGGGGGGCGTCCAGGGTGGTGGTGCTCATGGTGTCTCCTGTCCGGCCCCGGGGGGCCGGCGCGGGGGTGTCGGGTTCAGACGCAGCTCTTGGGCTTCTTCAGCCCCGAGATCCGGGCCGCCAGGACGGCCGGCCCCCCGGGGAAGAGTCGGTACAGGTCCTTCTGCGTGACCCCGGTCTCGGCCACGATGCGACGGATCCCGGGGGCGGCGCCGGCGTCGGCTCCGTCCTCCCGGACGAAGTCGATCACCCGCCAGTGCTCGTCGGTGAGGGCGAGCCCGGCGTCGGCGGCGAACCGCTCCGCCACCTCCCGGCTCCAGTCGGTGGGGTCGTGGAGGTTGCCGTCGGGATCGAGAGCGACGGTGCGCCCGCCCACCTCGAGGGACCCGGCGACGGGAGGCGGCCCGGCGGCCACGCTGCGCGCCGTGGGAGCCTCGCAGGCGGTGGGGACCGCGGGACGGGCCCGCCGAGGGGCGGCCGCCGGCGCCGGGCGTGCCCCGCCCCCGGCGGGCCCGCTCCCTTCGCCGAGCCCGCGGAGGAGGGCCAGCGCCGCTCCCATGCCCCGCCGGACCCGGGGCGCCCGGGCCCGCCGGAAGAGGGTCCAGAGGCCGGGGGCCGGCCCGCGCTGGGCCTCGTGCATGGCGTGGACCAGCCGCGGCGCCATCCCGGTCACCTCCGGGGCGGCCAGGGCGCGGGCCGCCCGCACCAGCTCGGGGGTGGCGGCGGCCAGGGCGTGGAGGTCCGCCGGGTCGAGCCCGGCCAGCGCCGTCTCCAGCGCCCGCACGGCCTCGGTGGAGTTCGCCCAGGCCCCGGAGCGGTCGAGCCTGTCCAGCCGGTCCCGGGCGAGGACGATGGCTCCGTTGACGGCCGGAACGAGGTCCTCGACCAGGTCCTCGAGCTCCTCCCGGCGGCGGTCCAGGCGCTCCACGGTGGCCGTGAGCCGGTCGATCTTGGCGTGGAGGTCGCCCAGCGGATCGCTCTCCGCGAGAACGGCGGAGAGGGAAGACGGGGGTCCGGGTGCGTGCCACTCGGAGGACGAAGGGGGATGTCCGTTCGTCCCGGATACGGTCTCGGCGCTCATGGTCAGCTCCACTTTCCAGCCATGGACATGGAGGGGCCGATCGAGCTCATGTCGGCCCCCTTCAGCAGCAGATTCCAGTAGGCCCACCGGAAGGCCATCTTGCCCCAGTGGTTGGCCTCCGACTCCTCGAGGAGGGTGAAGGGCCCGGCGCCCGGGAGGGGGAATCGCCCGGCCAGGGGCTCGGTGTCGTAGTTGAAGTCGATGAGGATGGCCTTCCCGAATCCGGTCTCGATGAAGCAGTTGGCGTGGCCGTCGAAGGACGCCGGTGGCTCCAGCCCGGTTACGGAGGCCGCCAGGTTCTCCGTGAGCACCTCGGCCTGGAAGTGGGCCACGGAGCCCGCCTTGGACGACGGGAGGTCCGTGGCGTCGCCCAGGACCCAGACGTTCTCCCACCCCTCCGAGCGGAGCGTGTGCTTGTGGGTGGGGATGAAGTCGGCCTCGTTCCCCATCCCCGAGCGGGCCACCACCGGGCTCCCGCGGTGCAGCGGAACCGACACCAGGAGGTCGAAGTCCAGCGTCCGGCCGTCGTAGGAGTGGAGGACGCCGTTGCGGCCGTCGACCTTCTCCACGGCCACGCTCGCCTCCACCCTGATGTCCTTCTCGTTGAGGACGTGGGTGAGGGCGTCCGAGCAGCGCTGCTTGGTGAAGGCCGAGTCCAGGGACGTGGCATAGACGAGCTCCACGTCCTCGCGGACCCCCCTCTCGTGGAAGAACCAGTCGGCCAGGAAGGCGAACTCCAGCGGCGCGACCGGACACTTGACCGGCATGTCCACCAGGTTCACCACGACCCGACCGCCCCGGAATCCGGCCAGGCGATCCCTGAGGCCCAGGGCGCCGTCCACGGTATAGAAGTCGAACATCCGCTCCTTCCACCCGTCCTCGGTGAGCCCGGGCGTCTCCTCGGGGACGATGCGGGAGCCGGTCGCTACGACGAGCTGGTCGTAGTCGAGGCGGCTGCCGTCCGAGAAGCGGATCCGGCTCTGCTCGGGCTCGACCCGGTCGACCTCGCCCAGCACCAGCTCCACGCCGTCGGGGATGAAGCGGCTCCGCGGCTTGTGGAGCTGTCGACGCCCGTAGATGCCGAAGGGGAGGAAGAGGAGCCCGGGCTGGTAGAGGTGCCGGTCGTCCCGGTCCACCACCTGGATGCGCCACGCCCAGGGGTCCAGGCGCTCCCGGAGCTTGGCGGCCATCATCGTTCCGGCGGTCCCGCCGCCGAGGATCACGAGCTTCTTCACGATGCCTCCCGCTCCGTGGGGTCGTTGCGCCGCCCTCTTCGTAAGGCGGGCTTCCACCCCTCTCCTGAAGCAGGGCTCGTACCGATCGGTGCAAGGGTCGCACAAGTCGTTTCCACACAACACGTTGCGGTGATCCCGCCCGGCTTGGCCCCCTCTCGGGCGGCCCAAATCGAAACGGCGCGTTGCACCGGAGTGCGACGCGCCGTTCCAGATCGTTCCAGGCGGCCCGCTCCCGGCCGCGCTCCCCCCTGATCAGAGGCCGTATTCGCGCATCTTCCGCCAGAGGGTGGTGCGGGAGATCCCCAGCGCCTCCGCGGCCCGGGCCTTCCGGAAGCGGGACGCCTGCAGAGCCGCCAGGATCTGGCGGGCCTCGGCCTCCTCCGTGGGCCCCAGGTGGCTCAGGTCGGGTCCCGCGGCGGCCGGCGTCGGAGGCGTGGCGGCACGTGCGGGCGAAGTGGGCGGGGCCGTGGGAGCGTCCGCCGCCCACCCGTCGGCCCCCGTCCTGATCTCCCCCGGGAGGTCCCCGGCGTGGATGGTCTGTCCCTCGCACACGGTCACCGCGTACTCCACGGCGTTCTCGAGCTCCCGGACGTTCCCGGGCCAGGCGTAGGACATGAGGGCGCGGGTGGCGCCCGGAGACAGGCGCAAGGAGCGCCCGTGGCGACGGCCGATCTGCTCCAGGAAGTGCTGGAGGAGGAGCGGGATGTCCTCCCGGCGCTCCCGGAGCGGCGGCACCTGCACCGGGATGACCCGGAGACGGTAGTACAGGTCCTCCCGGAAGGAGCCCTGGGAGACGGCGCGCCCGAGGTCCTTGTTGGTCGCGGCGAGGACGCGCACGTCCACCTGGCGGGTGCGGTTCTCCCCGACCCGCTCGAAGGCCTGCTGCTGGATGGCCCGCAGGAGCTTGGCCTGGAGCTCGAGGGGGAGGTCCCCGACCTCGTCCAGGAAGAGCGTCCCCCCGTCCGCCGATTCGAAGCGGCCGGGCCGGTCCCGCACCGCGCCGGTGAAGGCGCCCCGGACGTGGCCGAAGAGCTCGCTCTCCATGAGCTGCGAGGGGATGGCGGCGCAGTTCACCGCGACGAAGGGTCGATCCGAGCGGTGCGACGTGGCGTGGACGGCCCGGGCCACCAGCTCCTTTCCGGTTCCGCTCTCGCCCCCGATGAGGACGGCGGCGTCGTTGCCCCGGAGGAGCTCGACCAGGCGGAAGATCTGCTGCATCGGCCGGGACCGGGCCAGGATGCCGTGGAAGGCGTGGTCTGTGAGGTCCGGGCCCAGGGGGCTCTCGAGGCGGAGCATCACCACGGCAGCCACGTCCCTGCGGCAGCAGCCGTGGTCCGCGGAGAGCCGTCCCACCGAGAGGGAGACCGGGAGGGTGCCGCCGTCGAGCCGGTGGAGCTCGGCCCGCCATCCCTCCCGCCGCTCGCCCCGGGCCACGACCGCGGTCAGGGTGCCGTCGGCTCCGAACAGGTCCGCGCCGAAGAGCTCCTCGAGCGTGCCGCCCATCAACTCCTCCGGCGGCCGCCCCACGGTCTCGGCGAGCGCCGGGGAGAGAGCCAGGATCCGCAGGTCCGCGTCCACGGCCACGAACATCCGCCCGAGGCCCGCCAGGATGACGTCGAGCTCGGGAGGCACGGCGGAGCACGCCTCCACCGGGCCCTCCTCCACCAGACGCATGGTCTCCACGGCCCCGGCCACCTCTCCCTCCTCGTCCCGGAGCACGGTTCCGGACTTCACCACCTCCACCTCGGTGCCGTCCTTCCGGTAGAGCGTCAGCCGGGCGTCGCGCACCGCGCCCTGCTCGAAGACGCCGCAGCCCCGGAGGCACTCGGGGCACCGGACCAGGGAGAGACAGGAGCGCCCGAGGACCTCGTCTCGGGAGAACCCGGTGATGCGCTCGACCTCTTCGCTCACGGCGACGATGTTGCGCTCGGCGTCCACCTGGAAGACCCCGACGCCGGCGAGATCGGCGAGGTCCTGGAGCTGGCGCGGCTCGGTGGGGATCATGGTCGGACCGGATGTGGGGAACGGTGCCCTGATGCAACATACTGCACCGTTTCGCACCATCGGCCGGCCCGACGCGCCTCCGGGGGAAACCCCCGACACGGGGCGCGGGCATCCCCGGACCGGATCGGGCCGGGACGGGGGCCTCGCCCCGGCCCGGGGCCCCTCCACACCCCGGTCCTACCGCCCCCGCAGCCGCTCCATGGACGCCCGGAAGGCCCGCGCCGTGATCTCCGCCCGGTAGCGCGCCAGGTCCCGCCCCAGCGCCACCAGGGAATCGAGGGGCTCGAGGTCCACCCCGTGCAGGGTGCGCAGCCCCGCCCGTCCCCGCTCGTCCCACCGCACGGCGTCGGGGTCCTGCACCGCCATCTGGGCGGTGTAGTAGATGTCGTCGTGCATCCCGTTGCGGGTGGAGGTCGGCCGGTCCCGGGGCGCTCCCGGCGTCTCGTCGATCTGGACGATCCCCCGCTCCTTCAGGAACTCGTACGACCAGACGTCCTCCCGGTAGTACTCGGGCAGGTAGTGGACGCGGGCCGCGGCGCCCTCGCGCGTCCACCGCTCGTTGAGCTCCTCGGCGACGCCGGCCATCCCGTCCTGGTTCCCCCCGCTGTCGCCGACGAGGACGATGTCCGTGAAGCCGTGGGCGGCGTAGCTCCGGACGATGTCGGAGAGGAGGCGATGGAAGGTCCCGGGCTCCACGCTGATGGTCCCGGGGAAGCGCATGTGGCCCCCGGGCTCCGGCTCGATGGGGCCTTCGGGCACGAACTTCACCACCGGGGCGACCAGGGCCTGACCGATCTCCCGGGCGATCTCGGGAAGGACGGTCTCCAGCACGAGGTTGTGCTTGCCCCCCACCAGGTACGGGCCGTTCTGCTCCACCCCCCCGGTCCCCACCACCACCGTGGTCCACCCGTCGGCCAGCTTGTCCCGCACCTCCATCCAGGTGAGCTCCTCCGTCCAGAGGCTCTCGCCTGCGTCGATGGGGCGGGGCGCGTCCAGGTCCTGGGCGGCGGCAACGGCGGGAAGGAGCAGCCCGGCCAGGGCGGCGGCGCGCCCGGTGGCCCGGAGACGACGGGCGGGCAGCCCCCCGACACGGCGGGCCGCGGAGAGGAGGCGGGCGGCGGCGTTACGGGCCCGCCGTGTCGGGAGGTCGAGGTGCTTCACGGGCATGTGCATGCCGCCATTCTAGGCGGCGGCGCGAGCCCGGCGCCACCGCCGGGATCCTCCCCGGCCTCAGGTCTCGGCCAGGTCCTCCACGGCGGGACCGGCCCGCACCTCGCCGTGGGGACCGAACCGGGAGCCGTGGCAGGGGCAGTGCCACTCGTCGGAGGACGAGTCCCAGTGGACGATGCACCCGGCGTGGGTACAGACGGCGGACCGACGGTGCACCACGCCCTCGTCGTCCCGGTGGACGGCCGTGGGCTCGGGCCCGTCCCGGACCACCGCACCGGCGCCCCGGGGGATCTCGTCCTCCGAGCCGACCTCCGTGGGGAGGAACCACTCCAGGTACCGGGAGCCGACCTTGACCGCGTCCTTCATCCGCTCCCCCGTGGCGGCGACGGGGAAGCGCTCCGGGGAGAAGGTCCCGGCCCAGGGGTTCGCGCGCCCCCGGATCCCGTCGGTCACGACGAGCGCCCCGAGCACGCCGTTGGTGAGGCCCTGCCCGCCATCGCCGGTGATCATCCACACCCGCGACTCGGTGAGCGTCTCCCCCACCAGCCCCAGGGAGTCCGCCGGCTCGAGGACCTGGCCGGACCACCCGTGGAGCGTCTCGCCCACGGGGAACCGGTCCCGGGCCCAGCTCGCGACGCGCCGGAGCCGCTCCGCGCCCTCGTCCCGCGTGCCGGTCTGGTAGTCCCCGCCGCCCACCAGGAGCGCGGGGCCCCCTCCCGCCTCGACCCTCCGGACGTAGTGGTAGGGGTCGGCGGTGTCCCAGTACAGCGCGTCGGGAACGTCCCCCTCGAGGCGGAGCGTCACCGCGAAGGTCCGATAGGGCACCATGCGCAGCGTGGCCAGGTAGTGGTCCGCCGGGGAGTTCGTGGCCAGCACGACGTGGGTGGCCCGCACGGAGCGCCCGGACGCGGTGCGCACGGTCCGGGGGCCGTCGGCACGGGTCCCGTCCAGGCCCACGACACGGGTGTCCCCGAAGATCTCGCCCCCCTCGGCCTCCAGCCTCCCGGCGAGGCCGGTCAGGAACCGGAGCGGGTGGAACGCCGCCTGGGCGGCGTAGCGGAGACAGGGTCCCGAGTCGAAGGACACGCCCGGCACGCCATCGAGACGGGCCACGTCCAGCCCCGCGGCCAGGCCGGCCTCGAGCTCGTCGTCCAGCCCGGCCCCGTCGTCCCCCGGCCCCGGGAAGAGGTAGGCCGGCACCCTGCGGAACTCGCACTGGATCCCGTCCTCACGGCAGCGCGCCTCGATCCAGTCCACCGCGGATCCGTGGGCGTCGACCGCGTTCCGGAGGCCGTCCGCGCCGTGCACGTCGCGGACCCGGGCCAGCCCGTCGTCCAGGACGGCCGAGAGGTGGGCGGAGGTGTGATGCGTCTCCCCGGCGCCCAGGTGGGACCGCTCCAGGACGAGCACGTCCAGCCCCTCCCGGGCCAGGCTCCACGCCGTGGCGATCCCGGCGATGCCGGCACCGACCACGCACACGTCGCACGAGCGGTCGGCTTCCAGGGGTGGGTGTTCGGGCAACTCCAGGTCGTCGGTCCAGACGGGGTCGTGCACGGGGCCTCCTGTGGCGCGGGCGGTCGGGGGTTCGCCGTGCCATGCAGGATGCGCGCCAGCCGCGGTCCTACCCCGTGGCCACGAAGCGCAGCGAGCCCAGGAGCTCCTCGAGGTGGGCCCGGCCCAGCCAGGACCACACGTTGTACAGACAGCCCTCCCCCTCCACTCGCAGGTAGGCGAGCAGCTTCTCTCCGCTCCCGCCCTCGGGCCCGTAGCCGGCCCGGCTTCCGTCGCGCCACTCGATCTCCCAGGGCCAGTCGTCGTACGTGTCGGGGCCGGGCTCCACCCCGGTGCCCGCCACGCCGAAGGCGCTCCGGCGGTCCGGGAGGTCGTAGGCCACGCCCCACCCGCCGCCGAACTCGGCGGCCCGGGCCTCCGCCGCACCCGGTTCCGGGTCCGCCGGGGCCAGGGGCGCGCACGTCGAGGCGTTGTCGGCCCGGGACCATTCCCTCAGGTAGACGTCGGGCACCTGGCTGGGGAGGAGCCTGGCCCCGGACCAGGGAGCCGGGGGCGGTGGGTCGGGAGCGGGGGCGTCCGGGGCCTCGCCCCCTCCGGAGCCGGCGCAGCCGGCGGTCAGCCCCATGGCCGCGACGCAGGCCGCCGTCCGAAGCAGGCCCGGGAGCCCGCCCCGCCGGCCCGGCCGGCGGGACGACGCTCGTCGTGGGGAGCGGGTCACAGCCGCGCCCGGCCTCGGCTGATCATGCCCACGACCAGGGTGAACAGGGTCGCGCCGATGATCGACCAGACCACCGGGAAGGGGAAGCCGCCCACGTCCAGGGTCAGGAGCTCGGGCAGCCCGAGCTCGCCGGCCAGCCACCCGCCCAGCAGGGCGCCGATCAGACCGACGCCGCTGGACACGAGGCAGCCACCGAGGGAATACCCGGCGATGGCCTGGCCGACGGCGCCGGCCACGGCGGCGATGAGGAGCAGCAGCAGGAGTCCGACGAGAGTCATGAGATGCCTCCACTCGGGGTGTCTCGGCCGGGCGGGCCACGGCCGTCCGCCCTGGACCCATGCAGCCCCCGTGCCAGCCCGGCGCTCGGGGCCCGGAGGCCAGGGCACGAACCCTGCATTGGCCACGAACGAGGAGTCCCGGGACGACCATTGCGGCCGGGCGGACGGCCGCTCAACGTCAGGCCCCCGCCCCCGGGACCTCCCGTCGCCTCGACCGCTCGCCGCGCCCATCCACCCACGGAGTCACCGTGTCCACCCTCCAGACCGAGTCCCAGGCGTTCATGCCCCACGGGATGTGCTACCTGTGGGAGCCCGAGCTCCTCTGGACGCACGTCGTGTCCGACGCCCTCATCGCGGGGGCCTACTTCGCCATCCCGGCGGTCCTCGCCGTGATGCTGGTGCGGAGCCGCGCGGACCTCGCGGAGCTCGCGCCCTCGGAGGCGGAGGGCTCGCTCCCGTACTCGTGGGTCTTCCTCGCCTTCGCCCTCTTCATCCTGGCGTGCGGCACGACCCACGCCCTGGGGGTGTGGACGGTGTGGAACCCCGACTACTGGCTCAGCGGGGGCGCCAAGGCGGTCACGGCGGTGGCGTCGGTCGTCACCGCCGTGGCGCTGCCTCCCCTGGTGCCGCGTTTCACCAACGTCATCCGGCAGGCCCGGCTCTCCGCCCAGCGACGCCGGGAGCTGGAGGCGGCCAACGTCGCCCTCCGCCACGCCCACCGCGTCTCCCGCATCGGCACCTGGCAGTGGACCCCCGGCAGCGACCGCCTGCAGGCCGCGTCCGGGCTGGGCGGGCTCTACGGGGTGGCGAGCGACGGCCGGGAGCCCAGCCTCGACGACCTCATCGGCCGGCTGGGCGAGAAGGACGGGGCCCGCCTCCGCGACGCGCTGGAGCGGGCCTCCGCCGGCGAGGACGTGGCCCCCTTCGACGTGGAGGTCGATTCCCCCGACGGGACCCGGACGCTGGACACCCGGGTGGAGCCCCGCCCCGGAGAGTGGGAGCAGGTCGTCATCGTGACCCAGCAGGACGTGACCGACGCCCGGCGGGCCGAGATGGAGCGCCGCCAGCTGGTCCGGACCGAGGCGGAGAAGGCGGGCCTGGCCATCCAGAACGAGCGCCTCACCCGGATCAGCCGACGACTGGAGGAGCGGAACCGCGAGCTGGACCGCTTCGCGTACATCGCCTCCCATGACCTGAAGGCCCCCCTGCGCGGCGTGGCCAACCTGGCCCACTGGCTGGAGGAGGACCTCAGGGGGAGCCTCACCGACGAGACCCGGGAGTACCTGGAGCTGATGCAGGGGCGGGTGGACCGCATGGAAGCGCTCATCGAGGGGCTCCTGACATATTCCCGCGTCGGGCGCCACGACGGGAGCGTCCGGGAAGTGGACACGGGCCGCCTCGTCCGTGACGTTCTCGACCTGCTCGCCCTGGACCCGGAGCTGGAGGTGGTGGTGGCCGAGGACCTCCCCAGCGTCCGCTCCGCCGAGCTGCCGCTCCAGCAGGTCTTCCAGAACCTCCTGGAAAACGCCTCCCATCACGCCGACGGTCGAATCGAGGTGGGGTGGCGACGGGCCCCCGAGGACGCGAACATGATCGAGTTCCACGTGGCCGACGACGGGCACGGCATCGCCCCGCGCCACCAGGAACAGATCTGGGAGATCTTCCAGCGCCTCGAGTCCCGCGACGCCGTCGAGGGGACCGGGCTCGGGCTGGCGCTCGTGCGGAAGATCGTGGACGAGGCTGGTGGACGGGCCTGGCTGGAATCGACGGAAGGGGAGGGAGCGACCTTCTTCTTCTCCTGGCCCATCGAACCGCGGGAGGAGAACAATGGCGCTGGGTGACGTGGAACGCGTCCTCCTGGTCGAGGACGACCAGGTGGACCAGATGAACGTCCGGCGAGCCTTCGAGAAGAGCGAGCTGGACGTGGACCTGGAGTTCGCCGCGGACGGCGAGGAGGCGTTGAGCTTCCTGCGCGGCCTGGATTCCCTGAGGGGGATGCTGATCCTCCTGGACCTGAACATGCCTCGCATGGACGGCATCCGGATGCTGGAGGAGGTCCGGTCCGACGATGCCCTCCACCGTCTCCCGGTGGTGGTCCTCACGACCTCGGACGCGGAGCGGGACCGGGTGGAGGCCTACGACCTGAACGTCGCCGGCTACATCCTGAAGCCCGTCACCGCCGGCAGCTTCAAGGAGATCGTGGAGCGGTTGGCGGACTACTGGGAGATCAACCGACTGCCGTGAGCACCCAGCGACATGCGGCCCGGGTCCTGGTCGTCGACGACGACGCCGTGGACCGCATGGCCGTGCGGCGGGCGCTGGAGTCCGGGGGCCACGGGGCGGTGACCCAGGAAGCCGACAGCGTGGACGACGCGCGTCGGCATCTCGCCAGCAAGCCCTACGACCTGGTGGTCCTGGACTACGACCTCCCGGGCGGGACCGGTCTGGAGGTCCTCCAGTGGATGCGCCAGAGCGACCTCAAGAGCCCGGTGCTGATCCTCACCGGCCAGGCCGACGAGGAGCTGGTGGCCGAGGTCATGAAGGCCGGGGCCACCGACTACATGCCCAAGCGGAAGCTCTCCTCGGAGAACCTCGCCGAGCGGCTGGCGGAGATCCTGGAGACCCACGCCTTCAAGGAGGAGCTCCGTCAGGCCCGGGAGCGGCTCGCGCTGGCGGTGCGCTCCGGCGGGATCGGGATCTGGGACCTGGACCTGGTGGAGGATCAGGTGACCCTCAGCGAGCAGGCCCGTGCCATCCTCCGCCTCGCCGCCGAAGGCCCCGTCTCCCGGGAGAGCTTCCTCGAGCGCTTCGAGGGCGCCGAGGCGGACGAGATGGCCGCCTGGCTCCGCGATCCCGGAGGCTCGGGAGACAACATGCTGGCCACCGAAGCCCGGCTGCGGGGCGGCGGGTGGATCGCCGTCCAGGCCCAGTCCATCCTCCACGGGATCGGCGCCTTCCGGGAGCCCACCCGGGTCGTGGGGACGGTGCGCGACGTCACCGCCCGGCAGCGAGGCGAGGCGGGCCAGCGCCTTCTGGCCGAGATCGGCGGCGTCCTCTCCGCGGCCACCGAGCCCGGCGCCATCCTGGACGAGACCGTGAAGCTCCTCGTGGACGACTGGGCCAGCCTCGTGGTGGCGCTCTGGCATCCTCCGGAGGGCGGCAGCTTCCGGGCCGCCGCCTACCCGAGCGGCGCCGGCCCCCTGGTCCGTCGCCTGGCGGAGCACTATCCGCCCAGCCCCTCGGACCCGGGCGTGGAGACCGTGCTCCGGACCGGCCAGACCCACCTGGTGCCGGAGCTCGCCCCGGAGGACCTGGCACGCCACGCGCGGGACGAGGTCCACGCCACCCTCCTCCAGGAGATCGGCGTCCGCTCGCTGGCCGCCGCCCCCCTCCGCGTGGGCGGGCGCACGTCCGGCGCCCTGGCGCTCTTCGGCCTCAAGGGCGACCGCGCCTTCGACGAGCGCGACCGGGACGTGGTGGCGGAGGTCGGCCGCCGGCTCTCCGGAGCGCTGGAGCGCATCCGTCTCGTGGAGGAGACCCAGTCGGCCCGCGAGCAGGCGGAAGCGGCCCTCCGGGCCCGCGAAGACATGCTCGCGGTGGTCAGCCACGACCTCCGCAATCCCATCGGGACGGTGATGGCCGCGGCGGCCCTCCTGGAGCTGGAGGACCTCCCCGAGGAGAAGCGGAACCGCCAGCTCCGCATCATCCAGCGGGTGACGGCCCAGATGAACGACCTGGTGGAAGGGCTCCTGGACGTCAGCCGCATGGAGGCCGGGGAGTTCCGGGTGGAATCCGGGACCCTGGACGTGGCGCGCCTCCTCTCCGAGGCCCGGGAGACCATGGGTCCCCAGACCGAGGCGCGGGACCAGCGGCTCCAGGTGGAGCTCGCCGACGACCTGCCCCTCGTGCGAGGGGACGCGGCGCGCATGCAGCAGGTCCTGGCCAACCTGGTGGGGAACGCGGTGAAGCACGCCGGGGACGGCGCCACGATCCGCCTCCAGGCCGAGTGCACGGCCGGGGAGATGCGCATCGTCGTGGCCGACGACGGACCGGGCCTGCCGGCCGCCGAGGCCGAGAACATCTTCGAGCGCTTCTGGCGCGGACGGGGCGACGGCGCCGGGGCTGGGCTGGGGCTGGCCATCGCCCGGGGGATCGTGCAGGCCCACGACGGCCGCATCTGGGCTACCGAGAGCGACGAGGGCGGCCTGGCCGTCCACGTCGTGCTCCCCGCCCGGGAGCCCCCCGCGGGCGACTAGCGCGGCGGAGGGACGGTCAGCCCCGCCGGACCCGACTCACCCCCAGGGGTAGCGCGCCATGCCCTCGCCCCGGGCCTCCAGGAGCCGCTCCAGCATGCGCTGCCAGCTCTCCCAGCTCGTGGTGCGCCCGTACACCGAGTTGGTCTTGTGGGCCACCACCAGGTCCACGGCGGGCAGCACGGTGATCCACTGGCCGACGGCGCCGCGCCCGGTGTAGGCCCCCTCGAAGGGCCCGATGGCCCCGGGGCCGTCCCACACCCACCACATGTAGCCGTAGCCGAAGTACCCGTCGCGACGGCGGACCGGGTTCATCTCCTCCAGGGGCGTCACCACCGAGACGATGCGCCGGGCCCAGTCCGCGTCGATCACCTGCTCGTCCACCCACCGCCCCTCGTTGAGCATGAGGAGCCCGATGCGGGCCATGTCCCGGGTGCTGATCCACATGTGGTAGGCCGGGTTCCGGGAGATGCTCAGGTTCCCGCTCTTCCGCTGGGCGCTCCGGTCCCAGTCCTGGAAGCCCAGGGGTCCGGCGAGCTGCGCCTGGACCTCGTCGTAGATGTCGCGCCCGGTGAGCCGCTCGAAGACCGCGCCGGCGGCGTTGAAGTCCCAGTTGGAGTAGAGCATGTACGTGCCCGGCTCCTGGGAGCCCCGCTCCGGGGCGTCGGCCAGGTTGTCCCCGCCGTTGGAGGCCGGGTGGTAGACGCCGGAGCGCGCCGTGATCAGGTCCTCCACCCGGGCCCGGCGCTCGATGGGCAGGAGCCCGCCCACGTCGTCCACGCCCAGGTCGGCCATGGTCGCGTCCAGGTCGATGGTGCCGTTCTCCACCCAGTAGCCGTAGAGCATGGCCAGGATGCTCTTCCGCACCGAGGCCAGGTAGCTGAGCTCCTCCACGTCGCCGTAGTCGAAGACCACACGACCCCGGTCCACCACCACGAGGCCGGTGGTGTTGGCCGAGTCGCGGATGAAGTCTTCCAGGGCGTCCAGGGCCCCGGCGTCCCAGCCGTAGGCGGGGAGGTCGTCCTCGTCCACCTCCTCCCACGACGTCCCCGGGAAGGTGGGCGCCTGGGAGGGCTGGGCGGCGACCGCACCCGGACCGGCCCCGAGGGCCAGGGCCAGGAGGAGCGCGGGAATCCGGGAACGGGGGCGGCGTCGGTTCATGGCGAGGGCGCGTGGAAGGAGGCTCGGAGGAGGTCGCGGCTCAGGGCGTGGCGGGGCTCAGCGTCTCGGTGCGATGCCCGAAGAGCGCGTTGCCGATCTGCGGGTGGGAGAACATCTCCGGCGGCGGATGGCCGGCACCGTGGAAGAGGACGAGGCGCCAGTTGAAGTCCCAGCCGCGCTGGTGGGCCAGGTCCATGGCGGAGTTGAACCAGCGCAGGTTCCGGGAGTAGCGGTGCACCCCCTGGTCGTAGGCGTCCCCCGTGGGAAGCTGGCCGTCCTCCACGTCGTGGGTGCCGATGGCGATGGTCAGGGGGAGCGCCAGGTACCGCCGGATCCGCTCCTCGTCGGAGAACTCGTCCGGCAGCCCCCCGAAGCCCAGCCCGTAGTCCAGCTCCGTCGTGGGGAACATGGAGGACCCGGGGCTCATGGCCACCAGGCGCTCGGCGTCGAAGTCCATGAACGCGGCCATGCGCTCCAGGAACTGGGCCCCGGCGGAGTACCCGAGCATCACGTAGGGGAGGTCCGCGTCCCCCTCCCGGGTGCGGATGTGCTCGATGAGCTCCGGCACGTAGGCGAAGGTCCGCTCGTCCGCGTCGGCGAAGGTCCCGTCCTCCCGGAAGACGCCGCCGAACTGGTAGCGGCGGCTGGGGAAGCGCTCCCGATCGAAGAGGGGCACGACCACCATGCGCCCGTAGAGCTCCGCGAAATGCGCGGCGTTGTCCCGGTACGCCTCGGCGGCCCGGGAGGCGCCGTGGAAGAGGAGGATGAAGCCGTCCGCCACGTAGTTGGACGGCTTGTAGCTCCAGAGCTGGAGCTCGGTCCCCAGGATCTCCGTGGGCGTCATGGCCCGGCCGGCGGGGAACGGATCGGGCCCGGGGACCTCCTGGGCGTGGAGCCCGGGGGCGGCCAGGGCCGCGAGCGCCAGGAGGAGGTGGACGACGAAGCGGCGGCGGTGGAGCATGGGACGGGCCTCCGGAGCGGGGTGGGCGGTGGAGGGCGCAACCTGAGGGCGCGCTCCGCCCGCCGCAAACCCGGACCCGGCGACCGGTCAGGAGTCCCGGCGCCGCTCCCCGGCCCCGCTGCCGTCGGCGTGGGGCAGCCGCGGGAAGCCCAGATCCGGATCCGTCGGACCCGGAATCCTCGGGGCCGGCGCCCGGGACCGGAAGATGGAGCCGAGCCAGCCCCCGACCCGGTCCAGGACGCTCCGCCGGGCGGAGCGGGGGCAGACCTCCACCGGCACGTTCCGCTCCAGGAAGAGCTCACGGTGCGCCCCGCCCTCCCGGGGGGTGCATCCGAACTCCATGACCAGGCCCGTCTCCGGGTCCACGGACCGCGTCACGACCCCGGCGGGCGCCGGACCCCAGCCCACCCCCCCGTCGTCCGACCGGGCGGCGAGGACCGTGCGGCCCCACACAGGGGCCGCCACACCGCCCCCGGTGCTCCGGGAGGGGAGGGGGC
Source organism: uncultured Gemmatimonadaceae bacterium (assembly GCA_964569085.1). Lineage (GTDB taxonomy): Bacteria > Gemmatimonadota > Gemmatimonadetes > Longimicrobiales > Gaopeijiaceae > JAJCZZ01. Next base: position 42,202 of record CAZMTA010000003.1, read on the forward strand.
GGGTCTCGTCGAAGCCGACCCAGACCGTCCCGACCAGTTCCGGGGTGTAGCCGGCGAACCACACGTCGGTGGCGTCGGTGGTGGTGCCCGTCTTCCCGGCCGCGGGCCCGCGGTACCCCACGCGGCGCACCCCCACGCCGGTGCCCCGGTCCACCACGTCGCGGAGCATGTCGGTGAGGAGCCAGGCCACGTCGGGATCCAGCACCCGCGTCCGCTCCGGGGCGGTCTCGAAGAGCGTGTCGCCCCGGGGGCTCTCCACCCGGAGGACGAAGCGCGGCTCGGGCCGCGTCCCTCCGCTGGCGAAGGCGGCGTAGGCCGTGGCCAGCTCCAGCGGGCTCACCGCCGTGACCCCCAGCGCCGCCACCGGCGAGGCCGGCACCTCCCCCTCGATCCCCACCCGCCGGGCCAGGTCCTGGACCGGCCCGCTCCCCACGGCGGCGGCAAGCCGCACCGCCGGGACGTTCTGGGAGCGCATCAGGGCCTCCCGCATGCTCATGCGCCCCTCGTATCCGCCGGAGTAGTTGCGGGGGCTCCAGTCGGGGTCGCCCACCCCGTCCGGCCGGTAGGGGGCGTCCAGGATGGGCTGGCTGGGGGAGAGCCCGGTCTCGAGCGCCGCCGCGTACACGAAGGGCTTGAAGGCGCTCCCCACCTGCCGCCGGGCGAGTCGGGCCCGGTCGTAGCGGGACTGGTCCCAGTCCCGGCCGCCGATCCAGGCCCGTACGGTCCCGTCCCGGGGATCCAGCAGGACCAGGGCGCCCTGGAGGTACCCCTCGCCCTCGTCACCCGGGGCGGCCCCCTCGTCCCAGGCCTCCCCGCGAAGGCGTCCGAAGGCCCCCCGCTCGACGCTCCGGAGCTGGGCCGCCAGCGCCGCCTCGGCCGCCTTCTGGGCGTCCAGGTCGAGGCCGGTGTAGATCCGGAGCCGCTCCGAGTAGAGGCGCTCGCCCACCACCTCCTCCACGATCCGACGCACCTGCTGCACGAAGTAGGGGGCCACCCGCTCCCCGTCCGGATCCCACACCGGATCGTCGGTGGCGCCCAGCTCCGCCTGGCTCGCCTCGGCGACGGCGGCGCTGTCGGCCCTGCCCTGCTCGGCCATGAGCGAGAGGACCAGGTTCCGCCGTGTCCTCGCCCGCTCGGGGTTCCGGCGGGGATCGTAGTGCGCGGGGGCCTTGGGGAGCGCCGCCAGCATGGCGGACTCGTGGAGCTCCAGCGCCGAGGCGTCCTTGCCGAAGTAGTACCGGCTGGCCGCCTGGATGCCGTACATCCCGCCGCCCAGGTAGATGTGGTTCAGGTAGAGCTCGAGGAGCTCGTCCTTGGTGAAGCGGTCCTCCAGCTCCCCCGCCACCCGGACCTCCATGAGCTTCCGGCCCAGCGTCTTCTCCTCCCGGCGGATGCGGTCGGAGAAGAGGGTGCGCGAGAGCTGCATGGTGAGGGTGCTCGACCCCTGGGCCACCCCCAGCGAGCGGAGGTTCGCCACGGCGGCCCCCACGACCCGGATCCAGTCCACGCCGCCGTGGTCGTAGAACCGACGGTCCTCCACGGCGACGAAGGCGGCCCCGACGTGGTCCGGAAGCGAGTCCATGGAGACCAGCTCGTGCTGGACCGGCCGGATCTCGGCGAAGTCCGCCCCCGATCGGTCCACCAGCACCGAGGCGCCCTCGGGCTGATAGGAGGTCAGCGTCCCGACGTCGGGGCAGCCGGCGATGCCGCAGCGGTTCCAGAGGACGGCGGCCGCCAGCAGGAGCACGAAGGCGCCGGTCGCGGCCTCCCGCCGGGAGGGCCGGCGGGCCAGGACCGCGGCTCCGAGCCGTCGGGCCCGGGGACCGGCCCAGCGGCGGACGCCCGCCCAGTCGCGCCGGACCCGCTCCCGGGTCCGGGCCCAGGCGGGACCGGCCTCCCTCCGCGCCCGCTCCACGCGCACCGCCATCCGGCGGCGGGTCCGGCGCCAGTCGGAGCCCAGGCCCGCCTCCATCCGATCCAGGGTCGGGCCCACCGCGCGCTCGGCGAGACGCCGCCGCACCCGCCAGAGCCGGCGCGTGCGGTCCCAGTCGGCCTCGACGGCCGCGCGGGCGCCGGCCCACCAGGCACGCAGGCGGGCGCCGGGGGCGCGGGGACGCACGGAGGCGTCCCCCTGCGGCTCCCGGGAAGGCTCCTGCGCGCCGTCGGATCCGTGGGGCGTCGACATGCCCCCTACCTGTGGCAAGCGGAATGCCAGAGCGGCATCGACGGGAAACGACGGCATGCATCCTGCGGGAGAGGGAACCCCCGCACCAACCACGTAAACAATTGGGACACAACATGTTACATGACACTTCCTTCAAGCGCGTCACCCTCGCGGCCGCCGTGGCGCTGGCCGGATGCGCCGGCGGCGGCGAGGCCCCGGACGTCCCCGATCCAGGTCAGGGCACGCCCACCATCGAGGTCTCGCCCCGGAGCGGCACCACGAGCACCGAGGTCTCGGTGCGCGTCTCCGGCATCGCCGCCGGCGAGCGCGTCGAGATCGGCTTCGGTCCACCGAGCTCCGAGTACGATGTCCTGACCGACGGCGTCGCCGACGCCGGGGGCGGGCTCACCCTCACGGTGGACGTGCCGAACTGGGCGGACGCCGACCAGGAGTACGTCTTCGTCGCCGACGCGGGCGGACCCGACCGGAGGGCCGTTTCCGAGCCCTTCCTCGTGCGCGCGGCCGGGGACGTGGTCCTCGTGACCGGCGTCCTGACCGAGGAGGGCGTGGAGTGCCCGGCCCTCCGCGGTGACAACGGTCGGCTGTACACCCTGACCGGGGACCTGGGACGGTTCGACGCCGGCGACCGCGTGGAGGTCCGCGGCGAGATCGCCGAGATGTCCATGTGCATGCAGGGCACCACCCTCGCCGTGCAGGACATCGGCGACGCGCGCTGAGGGAGCCCGCCTCCACGGACCGCGCGCCCCGGGGGACCTCCCCGCGGGCGCACTCGGTCGTTTCGCGGGGTGCGTCCTAGTGGTGTCCCCGCACCGGCCGGGGCGGGTAGGGCTCCTCCAGCCGGGCCACCTCCTCCTCGTCCAGCTCGAGATCGAGGGCGCCCAGGGCGTCCTCCAGGTGAGGCATCTTCGTGGCCCCCACGATGGGCGCGGTCACCCCGGGACGCCCCAGCAGCCAGGCCAGCGCCACCTGCGCGCGGCTCACCCCCCGGGCCTCGGCCACCTCCCCCACGCGGCGGATGATCTCGTCCCCCTCGGGGAAGTCGTACAGGCGGGGGGCGTAGTCGTCGGTGTCCCCCCGGGACGTCGCCTTCCGGTCCGCCACGGAGCGGGCCAGCCATCCCCGGGCCAGGGGGCTCCAGGGGATCACCCCGATCCCCTCCTCCCGGCAGAAGGGAAGCATCTCCCGCTCCTCCTCGCGGTAGAGGAGGTTGTAGTGGTTCTGCATGGAGACGAAGCGCGTCCAGCCCCGGAGCTCGGCCCGGTAGACCGCCTGGACGAACTTCCAGGCGTGCATGCTCGACGCGCCCACGTAGCGGACGTACCCCATGCGGACCGCGTCGTGGAGCGCCTCCAGCGTCTCGTCGATGGGGGTGGCCTCGTCCCAGCGGTGGATCTGGTAGAGGTCGATGTAGTCGGTGTCGAGACGGCGGAGCGAGGCCCGCACGCTGTCCAGGATGTGCTTCCGGGACAGCCCGCCCCGGTTCGGCCCGTCCCCCATGGGGAAGTAGACCTTGGTGGCGATCACCACCTCGTCCCGGCGCGTCATCTCGGCCAGGAGCCGGCCCGTGACCTCCTCGCTCGCCCCCAGCGAGTACATGTCGGCGGTGTCGAAGAAGTTGATGCCGGCCTCCACCGCCCGCCGCACCAGGGGTCGCCCCTCGTCCGCGGGCAGCACCCAGGGGCGCCAGTCGGGATCGCCGTAGCTCATCATCCCGAGGCAGAGACGGGAGACATCGAGGCCGGTGCGGCCGAGCTTCACGTACTCCATGGGCCGGGCCTCAGGGGAAGTCGGGCGGCGGCACGCGCCGCTGCGTCGCCTGCTCGAAGGCGTACGCCAGCTCCAGGAGGCGCGGCTCGCTGCACGCCCCACCCGTGAAGCTCACGCCGAAGGGCCGGTCCCGGGGCTCGAAGCCCTCGGGGAAGTCGGGGCCGCCGTCGTTGGGCGTGAAGGCGAACGGGACGATGACCGTGGGGTAGCCCGGTCGGGCCGCGATCCCGGCGCTCCCGGAGCCGGGGAAGAGGAGCGCGTCCAGGTCGTGCTCGGCCATGGCGGCGTCGATGCCCCGCTCCCCGTTGAGCAGGAGGTCCCGGGCGCGGTCCTCCTCGTAGCGGGCGCGGTCGCCCTCGAGGTCGATCTCGTCGGACTCGTCCAGGCGGGCCTGGTCGTACTTCAGCGAGCCGGCGTCCCGGTGGGCCTCGTTCCACTCCCGCAGCTCGGTGAGGGTGGAGACGGGCGCGGTCCCCTCCAGCGACGCCAGCCAGGCGTTGAAGTCCCGCTTCATGCCGTACCAGAGGACCGTGCTCCCCGGCGAGGTCAGGAGGCTCGAGTCGGCGTCCGTGGTCACCACGCTCGGGATGTCGGCCGGATCCACGATCACGGCGCCCTGGGCCTCGAGCACGGCGATGGCCTCGTCCATGGCCGCCCGCTCGGCGTCGTCCAGCCCCCCGCGCCAGCCGTCCTGGCCGGGCACCTGCACCGAGTCGTAGTAGAGGGCGCGGGGGATCCCGATGCGCGCGCCCTGGAGCCCGTCCGCGTTCAGGAAGGCGGTGTAGTCGTTCCCCTCGGGCGGCTCGCACCGGGAGGTGGCCGCGTCGTTGGGATCGGGCTCGGCGCCCTCCAGCGCGCCCAGCATGATGGCGGCGTCGGTGACGGTCCGGGCCATGGGTCCGGCGGTGTCCTGGTCCCCGGTGATGGGGATGACCCCCCAGCGGCTGATCCGGCCCACGGTGGGCTTCACGGCGGCCAGCATGTTGGAGTTGGACGGCGACAGGATGGAACCCGACGTCTCGGTCCCGACGTTGGCGGCCCAGAAGCTCATGGCGGTCCCGATGCCCGAGCTCGAGCCGCCCACCCCCATGACCGGGCGTCCGTCGAAGCGGCCCTCGCGGGGGTCGCGCCGGGGGTCGTAGGGGTTCAGGCCGAAGCCGCCCACGGCGCTGTAGTTCCCCGGCATCCCCTGGGCGGTGAAGTTGGCCAGCTCGGTCATGACCGTCTTGGCCAGGACGATGGCGCCGGCCTCCTGGAGCCGCTCGGTGAGGGTGGCGCGGTAGGGCGGCGTGTAGCCCTCGAAGGCCCGGGCGCCGCCGGTGGTGGGCATGTCGGTGGTGTGGACGTTGTCCTTGAGCGCCACCGGGATCCCGTGGAGCGGGCCCAGCACCGTCCCCTCCGCGCGGAGGCGGTCCAGGGAATCGGCGATCTCCAGGGCCCGCGGGTTCACGGCGATGACGGCGTTGACCCGCTCCTCGTACATGCCGATGCGCTGGAGGTGGGCCTCCACCAGGTCCCGCGCCGTGAGGTCCCCGGACTCCATGGCGGCCCGCATCTCGGGGATCGTGGCCTCGACGACGTCGAAGGGCTCGGGACGCTCGGCGTCGTCGGGCGCGCAGGCGGCGGCCACGAGGAGGGCCAGGACGGGCAGGCGGGACAGGGCGGAGCGGACGCGGTGGCGCATGAGCGGACCTCGGGGCGGTCTTGGAACGGCCGGAGAGCCCGCGGGCCCGCCGGCGGAGGAGGGGACAGTATGCGCCGCCTCCGGGTCCGTGGCCAGCCGAGGACCGCTCGGCGCGCCGGCCCCCCACGGCCCCGGCCGCGCCCCGCCGTCAGGGCTCCCGGAGGGCCTGGACGAGCGCGTGGCTCTCCACCGCCACGGGCCTGCCATCGATCCGGATCTCCGCGGCCTGGTCCCGGAGTGCGGTCCAGATGCGGTTCGCCATGGTGACGACGCCAGAGCCTTCCGCGGAGGGCCGCACACGGAACCGGAAGACGCCGGGCTTGCCGGCCGCGGCATCCTCTCCGTCGTACACGATCATCCCGGCACCGGCCACCCGCTTCCTGGTCCCCGGTGTGAGCGGGGCGGTGCCCATGAGCGCCGCCGGCGCCTCGGTGTTCAGCGTCCCCACCTCGAGGATATGGGTCCGGGGGCCGAGCTCGGCCCCCTCCCCGGCCTCGGGGAGCGGAGACCCAGGCTCGTCCGAGGTCCGGGGCTCGGCCCTCCGAAGCGCCATCTCCAGGTAGGCCGGACTCAGCCCTCCGGCCCAGTACACGAGGTGCTCCCGGGTGCTCTGGGTGGTTTCCCGGGCGGTCTGGAGCGCCGCGCGGCCGTCCCGGGGCAGGAACTCCAACCACCCCGTCCACCGGCCCGACCCGTCGGTCTCTCCCCAGGCGCGTGCCGTGTGGAGCCGGTCCTCCCGATCCGGCACCGCCTCCGTGAACTCGTGGATCAGCTCGCTCATGACGCGTTCTCCTCATTCGTCCCGGGGGGGGGGTACTCGGTAGAACCGCAACCCGCGTGCCGCCTCGGGGATCGAGACCGCCACCCGCGGTGTAGGCCGGAGGCTACCCGCATCGCCCCTCGCCATCCGACCCGCCATGCCCGCCCTTCGCCGCGCCTTCGCCACCGTCGCCCTCGTCGTCCTCCTCGCCGGCGCCGCGCCCGCAGCGGCCCAGGTCCGTCCTCTCTTCCAGGCGGACCCCACCGACGTGGCCACGCCCCAGGCCGTGGTGGACGCGCTCTACGCCTCCATCGGACGGGCGCCGGGCGAGGACTACGACTGGGAGCGGAACCTCTCCCTCTTCCTGCCCACGGCCAGCCTCATCGCCAACACCGAGCAGCGGGGCGGCGCTTTCGTGGTGCACACCCCGGAGCAGTTCCGCGCCCTGGTGGACTCCTTCACCGTCGTGGGCGGCGAAGGCGACCTGGGCTTCCAGGAGGAGGAGATCTCCAACGTCGTCGAGCGCTTCGGGGACGTGGCCCACGTCTTCAGCACGTACCGGAAGGGGTGGTGGGGGGACGACGAGGTGCTGGGGCGGGGGGTGAACTCGATCCAGCTCGTCCGCCACGACGGGCGGTGGTGGATCAGCGCCATCGCCTGGGACGAGGAGGTGGGCGCCGGCCCCCTGCCCGCCCGCTACCTGCCGGGGTGAGGGGCCGGCCCGCCCTCGCCTACTCCCCGGCGGCCTCCAGGCGGTAGCGGCGCCCCTTCCACTCGACCTGCGAGCCCCCGCGCCAGGAGCGCAGGTAGATCCAGACGCCCACGGCGGAGCCCAGCGGGTAGAGGAGCCCGTACGCCGCCGGAGCCCGGGCCCGGACGTAGATCGGGATCCAGAGCGCCCAGGAGAGGAGGACGGCGCCGGCGGCCCAGAGGGTCCACCCCGGGCCCACCCGTCCCGCGGCCGCCGCCACCAGGACGAGGGGCGGGAGGAGCCAGAGCCCGGTTCCGACCACCACGGAGCCCGCCGGGATGAAGGGCCGGAGCGCGGGCGGCATCGTCTGGAGCCCGCCCATGTGGATGTTCTTGCTCCACCCCCGGACGAGGGCGGCCAGGGAGGTGTACATGCGGAGCCGGAGCGCGTCCTCCGCCGTGCGGATGACCAGCCTCGCCCCTCGCCGCACCGTCCGCTGCGCCAGCGCCAGGTCCTCCGCCACGGAGCCCCGCACCGCCTCGTGGCCGCCCAGGGCGTCGTACGTCTCCCGGGTGAAGAGCAGGAAGGCGCCGCTGGCGATGGCGTCGCGCCACCGCGCCCGCCGGGTGACCCAGCGCTCCACGTCCCAGTAGCGCAGGATCATGGCGAACAGGATCTGGGGCTGGACCAGCCGCTCCCAGAAGGAGCCGTAGACCTGGCCCCCGGCCACGGTGAGGAGGTCGGCGCCGGTCCGGCGGCGCTCCGCCACCGCCCGCCCCAGGAGGTCCGGGGCGTGCACCGTGTCGGCGTCGATGAAGAGGAGGAGATCGCCCCGGGCGATCCGGGCGCCCTGCCAGCAGGCCCACTGCTTGCCCAGCCAGCCTTCGGGGACGGGCTCGCCGTCCAGGACCCGGAAGGAGCGGGCGTTCCCCCGGGGCACGGCCCGGGCGCGGGCGGCGGTGTCGTCCTCGCTCCGGTCGTCGACCACCACCACCTCGAAGGCCGGGTACGTGGACGCCGTCAGGGAGCGGACGCACGCCTCGATGTTGTCGGCCTCGTCCCGGGCGGGAACGACCACGGTGACCAGCGGCGCGCCGTCGTCGGAGGGGGCGGGCTCGACCCCACTCTCCCGATCCTCCGGCCCGGGGAGAGCGGCAGGCGCGCGGACGGCCAGGAAGGTGAAGAGCACCAGGCCGATCCAGGGGAGGAGGGCCAGCCAGGGCAGGAGGTCGGCGGGGCTCATGGTCGGCGGTACCCCGCACCGGGGGCGGGGATCGGCCGAGCTGGACATGGGGTCGCCCCGGGATCGGGTCCATCGTCCCCCCGGGGCGGGCGGGTCCGGGGGAAGGGTGGGACCGGAAGCCCCCACCCAGGCACAGCCACCCACCCCGCGGGTAGCCCCTGCCGTCCCCCGGCCCGTCCCGCCTCCGACCCCACCTCCCCGTGGCCCCTTCCGACGCCTCCACCCCCGCGCCCGGCCTGGGCCCCTCCGAGCTCGAGGGCCTGCGCGCCGAGTTCCCCATCCTCTTCAACCGCACCTACCTCAACTCGTGCTCGCTGGGAGCCCTCTCCCAGCGCTCCGAGGCCTATCTCGAGGACTACCTCCGCCTGTGGCACTCCATGGGCGCCTCCGCCTGGTACGAGCACTGGCTGGGGCGGATCGAGGAGCTGCGGGGACGGGTGGCGCGCTTCTGGGGCGCCGCCCCCGAGGAGACGGCGCTCCTCCCCTCCACCTCCGTGGCCCTGGCCACCCTCGCCGAGAGCGTGGCGGCACGGGCGGCGCGGCGCGGCGAGGAGCGGACGCGGGTGGTCTGCACCGAGCTGGACTTCCCCACCCTCGCCTACCAGTGGGCCGTGCGCCCCGAGATCGAGCTGGTGGTCCTGGAGAGCCCCGACGGCATCCGGGTGGACCCGGAGCAGTTCGCCGAGGCGGTGGACGAGCGCACCCTCTTCCTGGCGACGAGCCACGTCTTCTTCACCACCGGCTACGTCCAGGACCTGGAGGCGCTCGCGGGCATCGCCCGGGAGCACGGCGCCTTCTGCCTCATCGACGGCTACCAGGGCGCCGGCCAGGTCCCGCTGGACGTGACCGCCTCCGGCGTCGACGCCTACACGTCGGGACCGCTCAAGTGGCTGTGCGGGGGCCCGGGGCTCTCGTACCTCTACGTCCGGGCCGCGCTCATCGAGGAGCTCGAGCCCCGCCTGACCTCCTGGTTCGCCACCAAGGACCAGTTCGCCTTCGACCTCCACGGGTTCGAGTACCGGGACGACGCCCGACGCTTCGAGGTGGGCACCCCCGCGCTCCCCACCGTCCACACGGCGCTGGGCGGGCAGGAGATCGTGGACGAGGTGGGCATCGACGCCGTCGTGGCCCGCAATCGCCGGCTCACGGATCGGCTCGCCACCGGGCTCGGAGACGCGGGGTTCGAGCTGGCCCTGGCGGAGCCGGAGCACCGCTCGGCCATCGTCATGGTGCGCCACGACGACCCCGCCGGCGCCGTGGCCCGCCTGGCCTCGCAGGGGATCATCGTGGACCACCGCCCGGGCTTCGTGCGGATCAGCCCCCACGTGTACAACACCGAGGACGAGATCGACCGCTGCGTGGAGGCGCTGGCGGAGGGCGCGTAGGCCGTCGGCGCCCGGGGGCGGGGGCCCCGCGAAGGGGAACGCGTCTTGCACCGCCAACGAGGGAGAGCCCCCTCGCCCGATCCGCCTCGGAGGAGCCATGGATCCCAGCCGCCGGACGCGCCGCGCGCCACGCCGCCCCACCTCCGGGCCCCGCCGCCCGTGGGCCACGGGGGCGCTCCTGCTCGCCCTTTCCGCCGGGGCCTGCATGGTGGACGACACGGAGGAGCGGCCCTCGGACCTGATGGCCGGTGAAGCCGACGCGGTGGCCCCCCGGGCCGCCGGCGATCCGGCCGAACCCTCCCCGGAGGAGCTGGCCCGCTCCACCGCCGGCCCCATCGCCCTGGAGCCGGTCCGGATCGACTGGACCGGCGGCGACGCAGCCGCGGGCCAGGCGCTCTACGCGGTGCACTGCGCCACCTGCCACGGGACCGACGGCGGAGGGAACGGCCAGGCGGCCGCGGCGCTGAACCCCAAGCCCCGGGACTTCACCGCCGGGCGGTACTACTTCGACGGGGACGCCGACGCGGAGACGGGCGAGCCCGAGGACCTGGCTCGCGTCATCCTCCACGGCCCCCGGGCCTTCGGGGGCTCCGAGGCCATGCCGGCGTGGAAGGAGACGCTCACCGAGGCGGAGGTCCGGAACCTGGTCGCCTTCCTGCGCGGCCTCTCCGGCGAGGGCGGGGGGGCCTGACCCCGGCCCGACCCAGGGCGGAGCTCAGCCCCGGTCGTCGGCCGGCTCGTCCTCCTCGTCGGCATCCTCCAGGGCATCCTCGGCCGGGGCGTCGGCCGGCCCTCCGCTGCCGGCGGCCAAGCCGGAAGCGCCGGCGGACGCGGTGCTCGTCCCACCGCCGGGGGACGGTTCGTCGACGGGGGTCTCGCGGTCCGCGTCCCGGCGGGCGGGCCCGCGGGTGTTGGCCGGACGCAGGTCCGGGCCCTCGCCGGTGACGATCTGCCCGTCCTCGCCGGTCAGCTCCCCGGAGGACGGGGGCGCGGTCGGGCTCACCGTGGCGCTCTCGCCGGGGGGGTAGGTGTCGCCCTCGGCCCCGGCCTCCTCGGCCCGGGTGTCCCCGGAGGCGTCCGTGGAGGCCTCCCCCGGAGGCGGGGGGACGTCCCCCTGCTCCTCCTCGACGGCGGTCTCCACCGCGGCCTCCTCGGGATCGCGACCCTGGAGGGTGAGCTGCTCTTCTTCGCTTGGGTTGGGCATGGACGGCTCCGTGGAAGGGGTGCGCTCGGGCCCGTCCAAGGGAGCAACATCCGTTCCGGCCTCCCTGCCGGGGCCGGCCGGCGTCGGGAGGTGTCGGGGGCCGTCAGCCCTCGGCGTCCGGCTCCGTCCCGGCCGACCCCTCCCGGGGGGTCCAGCGATCCGCGTCCCGCACGCGGTACTTCTCCAGCGTGCGCTCCAGGGCGTCGTCCAGGTCGATGCCCTGCTCGTTGGCGATGGCCAGGAGGACGAAGAGGATGTCGGCCAGCTCCAGCGCCAGCTCCTGCTCGTCCTCGCCGGGCTTCTTCGGCTTGTGGCCGAAGCGGTGGTTCATGAGGCGGGCGAGCTCGCCCACCTCCTCCACCAGGCGCGCCAGGTTCGAGAGGGGCGGCCAGTAGCCCTCCTCGAACTGCGAGATCCATGCGTCGACCCGGGCCTGGGCGTCCTTCAGCTCCATGGAGTCGCCCCGTTCCCGGAGGCATTCTCCCACCCGGGGGGTCGGTGGGCGGCGGCGTGCCTCACGGCGTCAGCACCACCTTCCCGAAGGCCTCGCCCTCCTCCAGGATCTCGTGGGCCCGTCGGGCGTCCTCCAGGGGGAGGACGGTATGGATCACCGGGTCGACCTTCCCGTCGAAGACGAGCCCCATGGCCTCCCGGAACTCCCGGGGCGTGCCCATGGTGCTCCCGAGGATCTCGAGCTGCTTCCAGAAGACGAGGCGGATCTCGGTGGGCCCCCGGGCGCCGGTGGTGGCCCCGTAGGTCACGAGGCGCCCCCCCACGCCCAGCGCCCGCAGGCAGGACTCCCACACGGCCTCGCCCACGGCGTCCAGCACCAGGTGGACGCCCTGCTTGTCGGTGTCCCGCCACACCTCCCGGCCGAACTCCACCTTCGTCCGGTCGTAGGCCACGTCCGCGCCGAGCTCCAGGACCCGCTGGACGTTGTCGGCCCCGCTGGTGACGGCGTACACCTCCGCCCCGGCCAGCTTGGCCATCTGGATGGCGACGGTGGAGACGCCGCCGGACCCGCCGGTGACGAGCACCCGCTCGCCGGCCTTGATCCGGCCGCGTGTGGTGAGGGCCCGCCACGCCGTCACCGAGACCAGGCCCGCGGCGGCCGCCGTCTCGAAGGAGACGTGGTCGGGCAGCGCGACCAGGTTCGCCGCCGGCACCACGCAGTACTCCGCGAAGCCGCCGTGTGCGTGCTCCCCCAGGATCTGGAAGGGGGCGTCCTCCAGCGCACCGCCCCGGGGCGTGCCCTCGTACCAGTCGTAGCCGGTGGACGGGTCGACCACGACCCGGGTCCCCAGCGGAACCCCCTCCACCCCGGGCCCCAGCCGCTCCACCTCGCCGGCCATGTCCGAGCCCCCGATGTGGGGCATGGGATGGTCGATGGGGAGGCCGCGTCGGATCCAGAGGTCCAGGTGGTTCATGGCCGCCGCCCGCACCCGGATCCGGACCTCCCCGGGTCCGGGGACGGGGGCCGGGACCTCGCGGAGCGAGACCACGTGGGGATCGCCGTATTCGGAAAAGACCGCCGCGCGCATCGTGTCAGCCATGGGTCGCCGGGGGTGGGGTGGGGAAGGAGCGGAAGTCTACCCACCCCGTCCGGGCGGCGACACCCTATCTTGAGGCCATGCCAGACGAGACCGACACCCACGACGAAGCCCCACCGCCCGTCGCCACGAGCGACGACACGCTGGGGGGCTATTTCGAGACCCACGACCGACCTCCGGCCTTCGAGGGTCCGGACGGGCATCCCTACACCGTCTCCCTCGAGGTCGAGAAGACCGGCGATCTGCGCGCGCCCTACCAGGCCTATCTGGTCTTCCCCCGCTGGGCGGCCACGGGGGTCGGGATCGTGGGGCACGTGGAGACCCCGGACCTGGCCTCGTGCCGCACCTCGGAGGAGGCGCGGGAGGCGTTGGCCTCCCTCACCCTCGGGGAGGTCAAGGAACGGCTGGACGCCGCGGTCCTCGCCGCCGGCGAAGACGCCGACGGCGAGGGCTGACCGCGCCCGGGGGGAGACGCGCGGCGGCGACCGCTCGTCAGAAGATGAAGGCCAGGACCGCCAGGATCAGGAAGATCAGGAAGACCCACTTGGCCATGGCGGCCGAGGCGCCGGCGATCCCGCCGAAGCCGAGGACACCGGCGATGAGGGCGATGACCAGCAGCACGATGGCGAGCTCGAGCATGACGTCTCCTTTCTCCGTGTGGCACGGAAGGGTACAGGGGAACTCTGCCGGGGACGGGTGCAAGGGGCGTGCCGCGGGCCCACGACCCCCGGGGGGCGGGCGCGTTCGCGGGGCACTTCGCCCCGGTGCCTCGTTCTTCTAGCTTCCTCCTGAGGGGGCGACCACCCGCCACGCCCCGGAACCGGGAAGGAACGACGCCATGCTCCGCGAAGGCCTCATCCACCTCAGCCACTCCGACACCGCCAAGGACGTGGTCACCCGGACCCCGCTCCGGAAGATGGCCCGCCGCTTCGTGGCCGGAGAGACCGTCGACGAGCTGGTCCGGGCCATCCGGGCCGCCAACGAAGACGGCATGGCCGCCATCGCCAACTTCCTCGGCGAGTCGGTCCACGACGAGGCCGCGGCCCGCCTGGCCGCGGAGACGTACCTCCGGATCCTCGACCGCATCGCCGAAGAGGGCCTGGACGCCTACGTGTCGGTGAAGTTCACCGCCCTGGGCCAGGACATCTCGGACCGCTTCCTGGCCGAGAACATGGGGCCCGTGCTGGCCCGGGCGGCCGAAGCCGACCTCTTCCTCCGCTTCGACATGGAGTCCTCGGAGTACACCCAGCGCACGCTGGACGCCTTCGAGGCCCTCTGGGCGGACGGGTGGAGGAACATCGGCGTGGTCCTCCAGTCCTACCTGAAGCGCACGGTGGGGGACGTGGCGCGGATGAACGAGCTGGGCGCCTCGGTGCGCCTCTGCAAGGGGGCGTACGCCGAGCCGCCCGAGGTGGCCTTCCAGGACCGGGCCCGGGTGGACGGCTCCTTCGTGGAGTGCATGCGCATGCTCCTCACCGAGGGGACCCGGCCCGCCATCGCCACCCACGACGAGCGGATGATCGAGGCCACGGTGGACTTCCACACCCGGGAAGGGATCGGGAAGGACGCCTTCGAGTTCCAGATGCTCTACGGCGTGCGCCGGGACCTCCAGGAGGAGCTCGCCGCCGACGGCTACCGGGTGAGCGTCTACATCCCCTTCGGGACCCACTGGTACCCGTACCTCATGCGACGCCTGGCCGAGCGCCCCGCCAACATGCTCTTCTTCGCGGGGAGCGTGGTGAAGGAGTCCCCCCTGGGCTTCCTCTGGCCCGGCGGCGGGGAGCGTCGGGCCCGGTGACCTCCTCCGAGGCCCCCGACGGGTTCCTCCGCATCACCGAGATCTTCCACTCGGTCCAGGGCGAGTCCACCTGGTCCGGGCTGCCGTGCACCTTCGTGCGCCTGACCGGGTGTCCGCTGCGCTGCTCGTGGTGCGACACCGAGTACGCCTTCACCGGCGGGGAGCGCATGAGCTTCCGGGACGTCCTGGCCGAGGTCGCCCGACATCCCACCCGGCTCGTGGAGATCACCGGGGGCGAGCCCCTCGCCCACCCGGGCGCCTTCACCCTGGCCGACCTCCTCCTGGCCGAGGGCTACACCGTGCTGGTGGAGACCTCCGGCGCCTTCGACGTGAGCCGTCTCGACGAGCGGGTTCACGTGATCATGGACCTGAAATGCCCGGGCTCCGGGGAGAGCCACCGGAACCGGTGGGAGAACCTGGACCACCTGGACGGCCGGGACGAGGTCAAGTTCGTGGTGGCGGGGCGCGAGGACTGGCTGTGGGCCCGGGACACGATCCGGGAGCGCGGCCTCGACGACCGGGTGCGGGACGGCTCGCTCCGCGCCCTCCTGGTCTCCCCGGTCTGGGGCTCGGTGGACCTGGAGGCCCTCGCCGGGTGGATCCTCGAGGAGGACCTCCCGGTGCGCCTCCAGATGCAGCTCCACAAGCTGGTGTGGGGCCCCGACACCCACGGCGTGTGACGGAGGTGGCCACGTGTCGGTGAACCCGCTCCAGACCGACGTCCGCTTCTGGATCCTCAGCGAGGCCCTCGCCTCGTACGCGTCCGACGAGGACGATCCGCCCATCCGGGACACGGACCGGGTCCAGGCCGCGGTCTCCCTGGTCCTGCGGGGGCGGGAGGAGCTGGAGGTGCTGCTGATCAAGCGGGCCCGCTCGGAGCGGGATCCCTGGTCGGGCCACATGGCCCTCCCCGGGGGGCGGTGGGACGAGGCCGACGCCGACGTGGTCCGCACCGCCATCCGGGAGACGCGCGAGGAGACCGGCCTGGACCTGGACCGCGACGGCGCGCGCCTCGGAGCCCTCGACCCGCTCTCGCCCTCCAGCGTGCGCCTTCCCCGCCTGACCATCCACCCCTTCGTCTTCGGCGTCCTCCACGACGCGTCCGCCCGGGTCGCGAGCCGGGAGGTGGACCGGGTGTTCTGGGTCCCCCTGGACGGGCTCCGGAGCCCCGAGGGACACGGGGAGGTCGAGATCGAGCTCCCCGGAGGCGCCCGGACCTTCCCCTGCTACCACGTGGAAGGCGAGGTCGTGTGGGGCCTCACCTACCGGATCGTGAGCCAGTTCCTGGAGCGCTACCCGGACCAGGAGCTGGACCCCCGTAGCTGACCCGCGGCCCGCCCCCGGGGGACGGGCCGCGGTACGCTTCTTGCGCCGAGGGCCGACGAGCGCCGCGGCGCGGCGCCCGGCCCGGAACCGGCCCACGAGGCCCGTGTGGTCGGTACTCCGGAGCCCATGGCCACCCGACCAGCGAGGCGTGTTGCCCCCCCACGAGACCGAACGAGAGCCGGAGTCCGGGACCACCACCGACAACGAAGGAAACCCCATCCGCCACGCGCGGGAGTGGGTCGAGGAGCGCCTGGCGGGGTTCCTCATCCAGCCCCTGCTCCTGGTGGGGCTCGGCGCCCTGGCCTTCCTCGTCTGGACGCTGCGCAAGGAGGTCGTGGTCCTCTTCGCGGCGGTCTTCTTCGGCATCGCCCTCTACAAGGCGGCCTGCTGGCTGGCCCACCGCACCCGCTTCTCCCACGGCTTCTCGGTGTCGCTGATCTACCTGGTGACGCTGGCGCTCATGGGCGGCTTCTTCGTCTTCGCCGGGCAGCGCCTCACGGACCAGTACGGCGAGCTCGGCGACCGGATCCCGGCGGCGCTCGAGACGGTGGGGCAGCGGCTCTCGGAGGTCCCGGTGGTGGGCGCGGCCGGCGATCAGCTCTCGGAGCTGGGCTCGGGGATGAGGGGCGGGAGCGAGGACGGGCAGAACGCGGAGGGGGGCGGGGAGTCCGACGAGGACGGCTCGGGGTCCGACTCCATGCGCCTCGTGCGGCTCACGCTCTCCGAGCTGAGCAACGTGGCGCTGATCGTGCTCCTGTCCTTCTACATCGCCTACGACGGGCGCCGGTACTCGGGGAGCCTCCTCAAGCTGGTCCCCCCGGAGCGGCGGGACGTGGGGCGGGACCTCTTCGAGTCCATCGGGCACGCCCTTCCCTGGTGGCTGGTGGGCCGGCTGGCCTCCATGGCCGTGGTCGCGCTCCTCACCGCGCCCGGGCTCTACCTCCTCGACGTGCCGCTCTGGCTGGTGCTCTCCCTCATCGCCGGCCTCTTCAGCTTCGTGCCGGTCCTGGGGCCGCTGGCCTCGGTGATCCCCGCGGCCCTGGTCACCGTCGAGTCCGCCCCCTCCAAGCTGGTGTGGGTCCTGGTGCTCTACGCCGGCGTCCAGATCCTGGAGAGCTGGATCATCACGCCCCGCATCCAGGACAAGGTGTCGGAGACGCCGCCCCTCCTCCTCCTCTCGGCCCAGCTCGCCATGGGGGTCCTGGTGGGCGTGTGGGGCGTGATGTTCTCGACGCCCATCGCGCTCGCGGCGCTGGTGACGGTGCAGGTGCTCTGGCTCCGCCACGCGCTGGGCGAGGAGCTGGAGACGGCCGGCGCCCACGCGGGGAACTGACCCGCTACGCTCCGTCGGCCCCGTCCGCTCCGCCCTCCCGCGGCTCGCCCACGGTGTCGGCCCCGGGGGGCATGGGGTCCGGTCCCGCCTCCTCGGCGCCCACGGTCTCGCTCCAGACCGTGCGGAAGGCCGCGACCCCCTCCTGGAGGCACTCCGACTCCCCCGCCTCGGGGCAGGAGAGGAACTCGGACGGAGCGGCCTCGATCTCGATGTGGAGCCGTCCGTCCCTCAGGGCGATGAGCTTGCCGTACCCCGGCTCGGAGCGGCCGAAGAGCATGCCGGGGGCGGCGGCGACCCCGGTCAGCTTGCTCGCCGAGCCCAGGACCAGGGCCCGCTCGGCTCCGGAGACCCCCGCGTCGAAGACCTGCAGCGAGTGCTCGTGGCCCCCGACGAAGAGGTCGGGCCGTCCCACGTCGTCGAAGATCCGGAGGAGCCCGGTGCGCAGCGCCGAATAGGGGCGCGAGTCCAGGTCCTGGAGGAGGATCCCCGCGTTCTTCAGCAGCGCCCGGACGCCCAGGAAGCTGCCCAGATCCACCCCGATGCCGTGGGGGCCGCCGGTCTGGAGGGGATGGTGGGCAGCCACGACCACGTGCCGGTCGCCGGCGGTCTCCAGCGCGGAGCGCATGCCGGCCAGCACCTCACCGGTCTCGCCGGGGTCCCGCCCCAGGAGCCACCAGGCGGTGTCGAGGAGGATCAGGCGAAGGTGGTCCCCCAGGTCCACCACCACCGGCCCCCCCTTGCCGGGCTCGGGATGGAGCTCCACCCGGCCCCGCGCCGGACCGTCCCACGCCTCCAGGAAGTCCGCGAGGCGCTCCAGGCGCCGGGCCCCGGCGACGTCCTCCTGCTGGCCCCAGTCGTGGTTGCCGGGCAGGAAGAAGGCCCGGGCACCCGAGGTGTCCGCGTACGCGCCGCCCACCGTGGCGATCTGGGAGGTGAGCCGGAGCGAGTCCGACTCCCGGGAGGGATGGGAGGGCGGATTCAGGCCGGCGGGATACAGGATGTCCCCGAGGACGACCACCCGCACCTCGCCCTCGCCGCCCAGACGCCGGGACCACGCCTCCACGTCCCGCTGCAGGCGCGGGAGGACCGGGTGGGTCTCCATACGGGCCATCCCCGGATCGCCCAGGAGGAAGACGACCGACTCCACCAGGGAGGAATCGGGAAGCGGATCGAGCCGGGTCTCCCCGGGGGCCGTCTCCGCGGAGGGGCGGCACGCCGACGCCAGGAGGAGGAGGGCGACGGCGAAGGGGCTCCCCAGGAAGCGCGCGTTTCCGTCGGGACGGCGCCAGGCCCGCACCGCCACGACCAGGGACCCCAGGAGTCCGCCGGCGCCGGCCCCCATCAGCCCCCCCGCCCACGGCCCGGAGGGGTGGGGGGACACGGTGGCGCCGGTGCCGACGCCCACCGCCGCCCCGGAGGCCAGCGTCAGGACGAGGAAGCCCAGGGCCCTCCAGAAGGGGGACCCCTCCAGGCGGACGGCGGCCCAGACGAGGAGCGCCGGGACCACGAGCGAGGGCACGCTCCGCCACCCGGTCAGCTCCTCCCAGGAGTGGAGGAAGACGTTCTCGACGTGGGCCAGGAACGCCAGGTACCCCAGGAGGACCACCAGGGCGGCGACGGCTCCCAGGAGAAGCGCCGCCAGAACGCGTCCCGCCAGCTTCATACGCCGATGAGACGGTAGCGGGCCTTCACCCACTGATAGAGAGCGTAGCCCACCAGCCCCACGCCCACGGCGCCCAGGAGCCAGGGGTTGGTCACCAGGAACTCCAGGGAGCCCTCGAGCCCCCGCGCCTCCTCGGGGTCACGCTGGAGGGCGGCCCGGACCACCGAGCCGCCGATGAGCGCGAAGACGACGCCCCGGGCCGTGAGGCCCAGGCGGCTGGCCCGCACGATCCACTTGCTCCGGGCGGGGCCCAGGTCGAAGGAGGAGATCTTCTCCTTGAACTTGTCGGTGTAGGCCTTCCAGAACTGGATCAGGCCGCGGATCACGATGCCCGCTCCGACGATGCCCACGAGCCACACGCCCCAGGCCACGCCCATGAGCTCGGACACCCACCCCTGGGAGCCGCCGCCGGACCCGCTGCCGCCCCCCCCGCCGGCCATGGCGAGCTGGGCCGCGTACCAGGCCAGGAGCCCGTAGAGGATGGCGCTCCCCAGGTAGAAGGCGCGCTTTCCCCACCGCTTGGCACCCCCCTCCTCCAGGGCGTCGGCCTCGGGGTCCACGAGCGCCTGGGTGAGACGCCACACCACGTACCCCGCCAGGCCCCCGGCCATGATCCAGAGGAGGATCTGGCCGAACTGTCCGGAGCCGATGGTCCGGAGCGCGCCCCGGGTGCCCTCGGCGTCCCCGGAGCCGAGCGCCTGCTGGACGGCCAGGACCCCGATCACGGCGTAGACCACCCCCTTCGCGGCGTAGCCCACCCGTGCCGCGCGCTCGACCCAGTCGGAGACTTCGCTCCGGGCTATGGCGGGTCTGGAGCTCGAGGACGGGTCGACGTGCGCGGCCGTGGCCATGGTCTTCTCCCTTCGGGGTCTGGGCGTTCGCTCGGGAAGGCCAGCATGCAACGGATATGCCATGGGCCGGCCCCGCGGGGTGCTGCGGAAGGCGTGTCAGCCCTGGCCGGTCTCCACGGTCACGCCCTCGAAGGTCACCTCCACGGGCTCGGCGTAGCGCCGCCCGTTCTTCTTGTCGTGGCGGGGGAAGTCGGGGGCCTCGATCCGGACCCGCAGGGTGTACGTCCCCTCCCCGGGCACGACCCAGTTGCGGCCGTAGTGGTGGATCCACGGGTGCCAGACGAAGGGCTGGGTGTGGGTCCCCACCTCCTCCCCGTCGGGCCCCACCAGGGTGGCCGTCACGTCGAGCCCCGGGACGATGCGGCCGTCCGAGCCGTCCCGGACGGAGATCTCCACGTGCAGGTTCTCCTCGTCGGGCTCCTCCCAGACCAGCTCGCCGTCCCGGAGGTGGTACATCCCCTCGGCCTCCTCCACGGCGTACCCGACCAGGTAGTCCCCGGCGCGGGTCTCGCCGCCGTCGGTGGCAACCTCCTCCGTCATGTGCTCCAGGGCCCGCTCGACGGCGGAGCCCTGGTCCCGCGCCAGGTCGAGCTGACTCTCGGAGGCCTCGTCACTGGGCTCCATGGGAGGGCGGTTGCGGATGTCGGGCGGGTTCATGGGGTCGTCCTTTCTCTGGATTTCAGGTCGATGGATGCTGAACGGGCGGAACGGCGCGGTGAGGGCCGGCCCCGCCGGGCGGGGAGACGGTCAGTGGTCCCTCAGGGCTTCGATGAGCTCGTCCTTGTCCATGTCGCTCCGGCCCTCGACGCCCACGTCGGCCGCCTTGTCCCGGAGCTCGTCCACCGTCCACTCCTCGTAGGGCGGGTGCTTGCCGCCCTTTTGGGCGGCCTCCTCCCGGTCCGTGTTCGCGATGCGGGCGGCCTTCTCCTTGCTCATGCCCTCGTCGCGGAGGGCTTCGTACTGCTCGTCGTCCTTGATCTGCGGACCGTGATCCTCGGTCATGGCGGGCTTCCCGGGTCGGAGGAACGGGGGGGTCGCGGACAGCCCTCACGGCGCAAGAACCGTTCCTCCGGCAGGGATCTTGCTCCGGCTTGCGGCCGAGAGCCCCCTGCCATCGCTCAAAGGACGCCCAGTTGGAGCTGTTCAGCCCCGAGCCCGTCGCCTGGATCCAGCAGACTCTCGGGCCCGGGTGGGAGGCTCCCGCGACCCTCGTCTCCTTCCTGGGCGGGGCGTGGGGCGCGATCCTGGCCCTCGGGCTCGCCCTCTGGCTCTGGGGCCGGAAGGGGCTCCACGTGGCGCTCGCGGTCCTGTTCGTCGAAGCGGTGGCCAAGAAGGCGCTCGCCGCGGCCTTCTCGGTGCCGCGTCCCGAGGGCGGGACGATCATCAAGTACGAGGACGTCCAGGGGGTGAGCTCCTTCCCCAGCGGGCACACCAGCTCGGCGGCCGCCCTCTTCGGAGCGCTGGGCGCGGGCCGCCTCGCGCTCCTCTGGGTCGGGCTCCTGGTGGGTGGGGCCGTGGGGCTCTCCCGCCTCTTCCTCGGGGTCCACTGGGTCCCCGACGTCGTGGCCGGCCTGGCGCTGGGGCTGGGCGTGGCCGCCGCCGTGGCCGTGGGGGCCGGGCCCATCCACCGCGCGCTGGCCCGCTCGCCCCGGGGCATGGAGTGGGCCGTGGGGCTGGCCGTGACCACCCTGGCGGTGCTGGGGGCCTTCTTCTGGATGGGGGAGAACGCCTTCTCCTGGCGCTCAGTGGGCTTCGCCGCGGGGCTCGGAGTTGCCGTGCCCGCCGAGCGCACCTGGGTGGGCTGGGATCCCGCCGCTCACCCGTTCGCGCGCCGGGCCTGGCTGGCGGTCGTGGGCACGGCCGGGGTGGGGGTGGGGATGGTCGTCGCCTGGCTCGTGGAGCCCGACGCCCTGGCGCTGCAGGCCGGCCTTGCCTTCCTCGGCACCCTCTGGGCCCTCCTCGCCGCCCCGGCCCTCTTCCGCACCGATCCGACCGATCCGGCCCGGCCCGCACAGGAGGAGGGCGCATGAGCGATCCGGAGGCCGGGGAAGACGGCCTGGACGATCGCCACCGGAGTCGCCTGATCCGCTCCGCCCTCTCGGGCGGGGGATTGGCGGCCCTGATCTTCATGGCCACCTCGCTCGGGCTGGGCACCGTGGGGGACCGGGAGGCGCTCCAGCTCCTCGAGTCCACCCTCCCCACGATCCGCTTCCTCTGCTCGGCGGCCATCGGAGCGTCGGCCACCGTCATGGCCCTCATGCTCACGCTCCTGGGCCTGAGCCAGGACATGGACTCGAAGATCCACCCGGACTACTTCCGGCGGATCCAGCACATCTCCACCATGTGCGTCATCTGCCTGGTGGGGGGCGTGGGCCTCCTGCTCGTCCTCTCCATCCCCCTGGGGGAGAGCGACACGCTGGTCACCTGGTACAACGTGATCTACTACGTGATCCTGGTGTCGGCGTCCCTCCTGGGGGGCCTCCTGGTGGCCATCACGCTGACGCTGCGGATCGCCGTGCTGGAGCTCGTGGCCGCGACCCATCCCGAGGCGTCCAGCAGCATGATCCTGGACGAAGAGGACGAGGACGACGTCGGGGGCCCGGAACGCGCGGAGTGACGCCGGGCCTCAGGGGGTCTCGACCCAGTCGGCGATGAAGATGTTGGTGTCGCGGGTCCCGCCGTTGTTGCGGTTGGAGCCGAAGACCAGCTTCGTGCCGTCGGGGCTGAAGACCGGGAAGCCGTCGAAGCCCTCGGAGTGGGTCACCTGCTCCAACCCGGTCCCGTCGAGGTTCACCAGGAAGAGATCGAACTCCCGCCCCTCGGGGTTCTGGTGGTTCGAGCTGAAGAGGATCTTGTCCCCGGAGGGATGCCAGTAGGGGGCGAAGTTCGCTCCGGGGAGATCGGTCACCTGGCGCTTGTCCGACCCGTCCGCGTTCATGACCCAGATGTCCAGCTCCCCGGGCCGGATCAGGCCCTGCTCCAGGAGGCGCTGGTAGTCCGCCGTGGCCTCCTCGGTCTCGGGGTAGTGGGCGCGCCAGACGATCTTCGTGCCGTCGGGAGAGAAGAAGGCGCCCCCGTCGTAGCCCACCCGGTCCGTGAGCCGGGTGACGTCCGAGCCGTCCAGGTTCATGGAGTACAGCTCCAGGTCCCCGTCCCGCACCGAGGTGAACACGATGCGATCGCCGGTGGGCGAGACCGTGGCCTCCGCGTCGTAGCCCGGGACGTCGGTGAGCTGGGTCGGCTCGCCTCCCCCGGCGTCGACGACGAACACGTCGTACTCGGGGCTGACCGGCCACACGTAGCCCATGGACATGTCCGGGGGCACCGGGCAGGCCGCGTCGTGGTGGTGGGTGGAGGAGTAGAGGATCCGGTCCCCGGCGGGGTAGAAGTAGGCGCACGTCGTCCGCCCCTCCCCGGTGCTGACCCGCGACCGCTCCGCCGTGTCGATGTCCAGGGTGTAGATTTGGTCGCACTCCTCGGTGTTCGGGCGGTGCTGGTACACCAGCCGCTCGCCGTCCGGGGAGAAGTAGGCCTCGGCGTTGTCCCCGCCGAAGGTGAGCTGCCGGAGGTTGCGCAGGCGCGTCTCCCCGGGC
This sequence comes from uncultured Gemmatimonadaceae bacterium, assembly GCA_964569085.1. Classification (GTDB taxonomy): domain Bacteria; phylum Gemmatimonadota; class Gemmatimonadetes; order Longimicrobiales; family Gaopeijiaceae; genus JAJCZZ01. Next base: position 65,235 of record CAZMTA010000003.1, read on the forward strand.
TGCGCGAGGGCCGCGCCGTCGGCGGCCGCGCCGGCCTCGGGCACGTCCGGATCCGACCCGGGTTCGTCGGCGGCCGGCGCGCAGGCGGCGAGGGCGAGGAGGGGAAGTGCGAGGAGGAACGAGCCGAGGCGACCGGTCATCGGAGTGAACGTCCGTTGGGGGAATGAGTCCATGAGCATCGAGCTGCGGCGCGCCCCGACCGGGGCGATGGTGATCCTCTTCCTGCTGGCCGCCGGGCCGCTCCGGGGCCAGGAGGCCTGCCCGCCGCTTCCGCCGCCGTCCGGGGACGGCGACGCCGCGTTGGCCCACGTGCGCTACCTGGCCGACGACGCCCTGGAAGGCCGGGAGGTCGCGACGGCGGGCGCCCGCTGCGCCGCCGCCTACCTGGTGCAGCGGCTCCAGGAGGCGGGCCTTCGACCCGGCGGCGCGGAAGGCTCGTGGTTCCACGGCTTTCCCGTGCGCACCGGAGCCCGCCCGGGGCCGGACGACGCGCTGGAAATCTCGGGGGAGGCCCGTGAGGCGGGCAAGGCGTGGACGCCCCTGGGCTTCTCGGCCGCCGGCGAGGTCCGGGCGCCGCTCGTCTACGCGGGGCACCTCCTGAGCCGACCCGGGGATCCCTCCGACACCTGGGCCCACACGGACGTCCGGGACCGCATCGTCGTGGTGGAATGGGGGGATCCGGACCAGCCCGACGGACGGGGGCTGAGGGCCGGCACCCACTTCAAGGCCACGGTGGCGGCGGGGCGCGGCGCCGCGGGGGTCCTGGTGCTCCTTCCCGAGGGACGACCCCTCCCGGACCTCACCACCGAGACCCGGGCCTCGCTGGGCGTCCTCGGCGGCGCGGTGTCCGCCGAAGCCGCCGAGGCGGTGCGCGCGGCGGCCCGCGCCGGAGAGGAGGCCCGCCTCTCCGTGACCGTGGAGCCCGCCTTCTCCGAGGCGCGCAACGTGGTGGCCCTCCTCCCCGGCTCGGACCCGGCGCGGTCCGGGGAGCTCGTGGTCGTGGGCGCCCACTACGACCACCTGGGGTGGGGCGGCGAAGGCTCGCTGGACCCGGACCGCCGCGCCGTCCACAACGGGGCCGACGACAACGCCAGCGGCACCGCGGCCCTCCTGGAGATCGCCCGGGAGCTGGCGGCGCGGGGGCCGTTCCCCCGCCCCGTGCTCTTCGTGGCCTTCACCGGCGAGGAGAAGGGGCTCTGGGGCTCGGCCCGCTTCGTGGCCGAGCCTCCGCTGCCCCTGGAGGACGCCGTGGCCATGCTCAACCTGGACATGGTGGGCCGCCTCGGGGAGGGACCGCTCACGGTCTTCGGCGTCGGCACGGCCGCCGAGTGGGAGGAGCTGCTGCGGCGCGCAAACGGCGACCTCCCGGGACCGGTCCCCCTGGCCCTCTCCCCCGACGGGTACGGCCCGTCGGACCACGCTTCCTTCCACGGGGCGGGGATCCCGGTCCTCCACTTCTTCACCAACACCCACGCCGAGTACCACCGGCCCGAGGACGACTGGGAGCTCATCGACGGGCCCGGGCTGGCGCGGGTGACCGAGCTGGCCGCCGGCGTGGCCCGCCGGCTGGCCGGAGAGGGCGGCGCCCCCGCGGAGCTCACGCCCACCGCCGCAGCCGCCCGCGGGGCGCCGGCGCGGGAGGAGGAGGGGCGGGGGTACGGCCCCTACCTGGGGACGATCCCGGACATGGTCCCCCGGGAGGAGCCGGGCCTGCGGCTCTCGGGCGTCCGGGAGGGCAGCCCCGCCGAGCGGGCCGGGCTCCGTGCCGGGGACGTGGTGGTGTCCTTCGGAGGCCGGGAGGTGGCCGACATCTACGGCTACACCTACGCCCTCCGGGACCACAGCCCCGGAGACGCCGTGGCCATCGTCGTGATCCGGGACGGCGCCCGCGTCACGGTCCGGGCCGTCCTGGGAGAGCCCCGCTAGCCACCCGGCGCTCGGCACGCGCTTTGCGTGCGGGACAGCCACGAGAGCACTGCGCACCGTGGCCAAGGAGCCCGATTGGACTGGATCGCCGGCGAGACCCGGGTCCTCTGGACCGTCCCCCTCACCGCCGTGGCGGTCTACGGCGTCCTGATCGTGGCGACCCGCTTGGCGGGGCTGCGGAGCTTCTCGAAGATGTCGAGCTTCGACTTCGCCATGACCGTGGCCATCGGCTCGGTGGTGGCCACGGCCATCGCGGGCTCCACCACCGTGCTCGAAGGCTCGCTGGCCCTGGCCAGCATCTTCTTCCTCCAGTGGCTCGTGGCGCGATGGCGCGTGGCCCAGGGGTCCTCCCGGCACCCCGTGGACAACGAGCCCCTCCTCCTCATGGACGGGTCGTCCATGCTCGAGGAGAACCTGGCGGCCGCCCGCGTGACGCCCGGGGACCTGCGGGCCAAGCTCCGGGAGTCGAACGTGCTCCACTGCTCGCAGGTCCGGGCGGTGGTCCTCGAGACCACGGGCGACATCTCGGTCCTCCACTCCTCCGACCCCGACGAGCCCTTCCAGGGCGACGTCCTTCTGGAGGGCGTCCGCAGGGAGGCCCGCCGGTGAGCGGAGCGCGCCTCCTGGTGCCCCTCGGGGCGGCCCTGGTCCTGGGGGCGTGGGGGTGCGACATCCCCCGGGACCCCCGGGGCACGCTGGAGCGGGTGCGGGGCGACACGCTCCGGGTGGGCGTGGCCGCCGCCCCGCCGTGGGTGCTCGAAGGGTCCGGCGAGCCCGAGGGGGTGGAGCCGGAGCTGGTGCGGCGCTTCGCCCGGGAGCTGGGGGCCGAGATCGCCTGGCACCGGGGTCCCACCGCGGAGCACATGGAGGCGCTGGCGCACTACGACCTCGACCTGGTCATCGGGGGGCACACCCGAGCCTCGCCCTGGCGACGGCACGTGGGCCTCACGGCACCCTGGTTCGTGACCGAGGTCCGGGTCGCGGGCCCGGGCGCCGGATCCGTGGAGGCCGAGGAGATCCACGACCGTCGGGTCGCGGTCTCCCCCGCGGGGCCCACGGCCGCCTACGTCCGGTCCGCCGAAGGAGAGCCGGTCCCCACGGAGGACCTCTCCACGTGGGACGGCCCTGTGGCGGCGCCGGAGTGGAAGCTCGCCCACCTCGGCCTCGACACCACGGGGCTGCAGGTGGCGCGCCACCAGCAGGTGATGGCCGTCCCCCCGGGTGAGAACGCCTTCCTCATGGCGCTCGAGAACGCGCTGCGGGACGCCGACGTCCCCGAGCTTCTCCGCCGCTACGCCGGAAGGGCGCCATGAGGCTCCGGGAGAACTTCCGCTTCCCCGAGGAGATGCGCCGGAAGGAGGAGCGGGCGCGGAGGCTGGAGTGGTGGACGATCTTCTTCCTCCTGACCATCACGGCGCTGATGTACTTCGTGATGGGGTCCTCCCAGGCCATGCGCACCGCCTGGATCGAGGACGTCTTGAGCCTCGTCCCGCCCATCGCGTTCCTCATCGCCTCGAGCCACCGGGGCAAGGAGCCGGACGAGAGCTTCCCCTTCGGACGCCAGCGCATCATGGCCATCGCCTTCACAGGCGCCGCCTTCGCGCTCACGCTCCTGGGCCTCTACATGCTCTACGACTCGGTCATGGGGCTCGTGAAGCAGCACCACCCGACCTTCGGGCACCGCACCATCCTGGGCGTGCGCACGTGGGAGGGCTGGTTCATGATCGGCGCCCTGGCCTACAGCGCCATCCCCCCGGTGATCCTCGGGCGCCTGAAGCAGCCGCTGGCCGAGGAGCTCCACGAGAAGACGCTCAAGGCCGACGCGGACATGAACAAGGCCGACTGGATGACGGCCGGGTCGGCGATCCTGGGCATCCTCGGCGTGGGCCTCGGCTCCTGGTGGGCGGACAGCGCGGCCGCCCTCGTCATCTCCCTGGACGTCTGCAAGGACGGGTTCACCAACGTGCGCGCGGTCTTCTCGGACCTCATGGACCAGCGCCCCACCGACGTCGAGCGGAAGCCCATGGAGGAGCTCTTCCAGGAGATGCGCCGGGTGCTCGAAGCGCTCCCCTGGGTGCGGGCCGCCGAGATCCGGCTGCACGAGGAGGGCGCGACCGTCACCGGGGACGCCTTCGTCGAGCCCGAGGGCGGGAGCGTCACGCTGGAGCAGCTCGCCCAGGCTTCGGCCGCCGTCCACGACGTGGACTGGAAGGTCTACGACGTGGTCGTGACCGCGGTCGAGGACGTGGGCCGAAAGAGGAGCCCGTCGGCCGAGGGCGAGCGGGTCCGCTGAGGGGGGCGCCGGACCGCCGGCCGGGGGGTCAGAGCTCCCGACGTCCCAGCGAGGCCAGCCCCGAGAGGGCGCGCCGCCACACCGGCCGGTCCGACCCGGCCTCGTCCGGGCGCACCCGCCGGGCGTGCTCCAGGTCCCGGTCGAAGTCGTCCTCGAGGCTGCGGGCCAGCTCCGGGTCCAGCACGACCATGGCGATCTCGTCGTCCTTCACCACGGACCGGTGGTTCAGGTTGGCCGAGCCGACGCAGGAGAGCACGCCGTCCACCATGATGAGCTTGGCGTGGATCATGGTCTTCTGGTACCGCCAAAGCCGGACGCCCGCGTCCAGGAGCTCGGGATAGAGCTGCTCTCCGGCCAGCTGGGAGACCCGGTGGTCGATGTGCTTGCCGGGGTGGAGCACGTCGACCTCCACCCCCCGGGCGGACGCGTCGGAGAGGAGCTCCACCAGCTCGTCCTCCGGGGTGAAGTACCCGGTCGTGATCCGGAGCGACTCCTGGGCGGACTGGAAGAGGGCCCGGAAGAGGGTCTGGGCGTTGGACCAGCGACCGGCCGCCGTGCTGGGGACCACCTGGACCACCGCCGCTCCGTCCTCCAGCGGGGGGGTGGGGTCGCCGAGGGCCGGAGGCAGGGCGGCGGGCAGCCCGTTCCGCTGGTCCTGCACCGAGAGCCAGTGCTCGAGGAACGTCCCGCGGAGCCCCTGCACGGCGGGCCCCTCCACCTGGAAGTGCGTCTCCCGCCACTCGTCGGGGTTCCGGGCGTCGCCTTCCCACTCCTGGGCGATGCCCACGCCGCCGGTGAAGCCCACCACGCCGTCGCAGACGAGGATCTTGCGGTGGGTCCGGTGGTCGAGCTCCCAGAAGCGCCAGGGCTTCAGAGGGCCGAAGTCCCGGACCTCCGCCGGAGACTCCTCCATGATGGCCCGGATCTCCCGGTCCATGGGAAGGCAGCCCGCGGCGTCCAGGAGGACCCGCACCTCCACGCCGCGCCGGGCCGCCGCCGCCAGCGTCTCGGCCATCTCCCGCGCGATGTCGCCGGTCCAGTACACGAAGGTCTCGAACTCGACGGCCCGCTCGGCCTTCCGGATGGCGTCCAGCATGGCCGGGAAGATCTCCGTCCCGTTCCTGAGGGGCCGGACCCGGTTCCCCTCCACGAAGGGCGCGCTCAGGGAGCGGGCGAGGATGCGCCGATACCGGGCCACGGCCCGCGCCGTGCGGTCGGGCCCGGGAGCCGGAAGATGAAGGTCGGCGCCGTCCGCGTCGTCGCCGGGTTCCTCCGCCGGCTCCTCCCCCCGTGGGAGGTCGGGCTCGGCGAGGTCGGGTCGGGCGGCGCGGATCTCGGGTCGCGGGCTCGCTGTCGGGTCCATCCGTCTCCATCCAGGTCTCGCAGAGGTCGTGCGGGGCCCGAAAATGCAAGCGGCGTGCCGGGTCCCACCCTCTGGCACGGTTCCTTCATACAAGAAGGGGTGACGAACCGTCCCACCCGACCCGGACCGCACCCACATGAACACTCCTCGCTCCTCCACCACCCCTCCCTCCCGGCGGCGCCGCCGCCGTGACCGGGGCGTGACCAAGACGTGGGGTGCCTGGGCGCTCGCGGGCCTCGTGGTCCTGATCGCCGCCGTGGCGGTCCTCGGCCTCGAGCCCACCCCGCCGTGCGAGGAGGGGCGCAGCTGCGTCAGCGTGGACGAGCTGGCGGCCGGGTACGGGCTCGAGGAGTCCTACCACATCTACGACCGCTCCGGCGAGATCATGGCCGACGTGGGGGGCGCGGACCGGCGGTTCGTCCCCCTGGAGAACATCCCGGTCCGCGTGCGCGACGCCTGGATCGCGGTGGAGGACCGCCGTTTCCGCGACCACGAGGGCATCGACCTCCGGAGCGTCGGCCGGGCCCTCGTGGCCAACGCCACCAACAGGAGCATCGCCGAGGGAGCCAGCACCATCCCCATGCAGCTGGTGCGGGTCCTGTGGCCCGAGACCGTGCGCTCCATGAGCCCGTGGCGCCGGAAGCTCCTGGAGGCCCGGCTGGCCCCCCGCCTCGTGGACGAGCTCGGCAAGGACCGGGTCCTGGAGCTCTACCTCAACGGCATCTACCTGGGTCAGGGCGTCTACGGCGTCGGACTCGCCTCCCAGCACTACTTCGGCGTTCCGCCCGACAGCCTCTCCCTGGCCCAGCTCGCCACCCTCGTGGGGATGACCAAGACCCCCGAGCGCTACAACCCCCGGGAGAACCCGGAGCTGACGCTGGAGCGGCGGAACGTGGCCCTGGGCCTCATGGCCGAGGCCGGCGTGGTCAGCCCCGCCGAGGCCCGGGAGGCCGCCGGCCAGCCCATCCAGGTCGCGGAGACGCCCCCGACCCGCCGGAGCCGGAGCTACGTGACCGCCGCGGTGCGCCGGGAGCTGAAGCAGGTGGCCCCGGAGCTGGTGGGCCGCCAGGGCCTGAACATCTACACCACCGTGGACGCCGCCGCCCAGGCGGCCGCGGAGCGGGATCTCCGCCAGCACCTGGAAGCGGTGGAGCGGGGCGCCATGGGCCGGTACCTGGGCGGCTCGCAGCCCCTCCAGGGCGGCCTCGTGGCCATGGAGTCGGGCACCGGAGCGATCCTGGCGCTGGTGGGCGGACGGGATTTCTCGTCGACCCAGCTCAACCGCCCGCTCCAGTCCCGGCGCCCCGTGGGCTCGCTGGCCAAGCCGATCCTCCTGGCCGCCGCGCTGGAGCAGGGCATCTCCTCCACCCGCGCCATCTCCACCTCCGAGGTCTCCATGGAGGGGGCCGGCGGAAGGACGTGGAGCCCGGCGGACCACGTGAGCGAGGACTGGTTGCTGCCCCGGGACATGGTGGTGCGCTCGTCCAACCGGGCGGCGGTCCACCTGGGGCAGGAGGTGGGCCTCGAGCGCTTCGCCACCCAGGTACGGAGCCTGGGGGTGCAGGAGGACGTCCCCGCCTACCCCTCCTCCTTCCTGGGCGCCTTCGAGGCTTCCCTCGCGGAGATGACCGCGGCCTACGCCGCCCTGGAGAACGGCGGGTTCCGGGTGGAGCCCTACCTCATCCGCGCCGTGGAGGACTCGGAGGGACGGCTCCTCTGGGAGCGGGGCGGCTCGGCCACGGGAGCCCGGGCGGTGAGCCAGGCCACCGCGCACCTCGTCCTGGACGCCATGCAGGGCGTCGTGGACGGGGGAACGGCGTGGCGGGTGCGTCGGCACCTGAACGGCCCGGCGGCCGGGAAGACCGGGACCACCGACGAAGGACGGGACGCCTGGTTCGTGGGCGTGCGCCCCGGGATCGCCGCCGGGGTCTGGATCGGCCTGGACCGCCCCGGCACCATCGCGGAAGGCGCGTCCGGCGGCCGCCTGGCGGCCCCCCTGTGGGGCAAGTGGATGTCGGAGCTGGCCGCGGCCGGCTACGGGCATGGAGGATGGACCCCTCCGCCCCGGGTGACCTCCGTCCAGCTCCAGGAGCGCCGTCGCGGCGACCGGGTGTACTACTGCGTGGGCGAGGGCGAGACGCGGCTCATCCGTTCCGCCGACCTGCGCCAGACCCCCATGTGCCGGATGGAGCGGGGTCCCTGGCCCTTCATGGGAACCGCCGACGGGATCAGGGACACGTCCCGCTTCCGGCGCCCCGAGACCATCCGCTTCCGCTCCAGCCCCGACTCGGCCTCGCGGAGGCTCCAGGACGAGCTCCAGCGGGCGCGGGAGCGTCGCCGCCAGTGGCTCGACGAGCGCGAGCGCGCCATGAACGAGGACCGCAGGCGGCGCATGGGCGACTCCTCGGTCGCCCCCCGGGACACCCTCCGGATCCCCCGGGACACGGTTGGGCGCCCGGCGGACACGGTTCCGGCGCGGCCCGACACGACGGTCCGACCCCAGCCCAACGCCCGCCCGGACACCACGGCGGGGCCGCCCCCGGCGCGACCGGACACGGTGGCGGCGCCCGACACGGTCGCCCGCCCGGACACCACGGCCCGCCCCGACACCACCCGCTGGGACCGGCGCCGCTGACGCGGAGGGGTGGGTGCCGGGTCAGACCTCGGCGGTCACCTCGTCCGGCGCCAGCTCGGAGCGGCGGATCTCCACGCCGCAGCGGCCCAGCTCCTCCACGAAGGCCTCCACGGGGATCGATTCCGCGGGCGTGTGAACACCCGGCGCCACCTCTCCCCGGGCCTGGAGCCACGCCGTGGTGGCCAGGGAGTAGCCGGTGGTCCGCATCATGGCGGTGATGCCGCGCTCGGCGTCGTAGCGGTCCACCATCTCCCACCGCACGCCCCGGGGCTCCCCGTCCCGGGTTCCCCGCACCTCCACCCGCATGGCCACCAGGTCGTCCCCGTCGGGGTTCCGGAGCTTCGGGCTCACCACCTCGATGAAGAAGTCCCGGGGAACCACCGGGCGCCCGTCGATCTCCACGGGGTCCTGGCTCAGGAGCCCGAGATCCCGCATGGACTTCATGAGCTCGGCGTGCCCCGGGTAGCGGAGCGTCTTGTACGACATGGACGGGATCTTCCCCTCGAAGCGGAACGGCATGAGGGAGATCCCCCCGGCCGTGTAGAAGGCCTCGAGCTCGCCCACGGGCTCGGGGAAGTCCACCCGCTCGATGCCGGTGAGGGCCTCCTTCTCCACCACCTCGCCCTCCTCCAGGACCAGCACAGGGGTCGTGTAGTAGTCCAGGACCCCCTCCATGGAGTAGACGATCTGGTAGTTGAGCGGGGGGCGGGGATGCTGGGGCAGCCCTCCGACGAAGATCCGGACCGAATCCACCTCGTCCAGCGAGTCGATGCCCCCCTGGGCCAGGATGTTCACCATCCCCGGCGCCAGCCCGCAGTCGGGGATCACGCTCACCCCGGCGTCCCGGGCGTCCCCGTCGAGCTCCTTCTGCTGCTCGACGATGCGGGTGTTCCCGCCCAGGTCGCAGAAGTGCGCCCCGGCTCCCAGGGCCAACCGGGCCATCTCCAGGTTGAAGTAGTAGGGGAGCGCGCACGCCACGGCGTCCACGCCCTCCATGGCCGCCCCCACCTGCCGGGCGTCGCCCGCGTTCACGGCGAGGGTGCGCAGACGACCTCCCACGTGGTCCTGGAGGAAGGGCCGGAGCTCCCCCACGTCGAGGTCGGCCAGGACCACCTCCTCCACGTCGTCCCGACGGAGCAGGTCGAACGCGCACGCGGAGCCCTGCGCTCCGCCGCCGAGAACCAGGAACTTCATGGTATGGAGACTCCCTGGAGGGGGATTGGAGCCCGGCCCCGTCCGGGCCGGATGGATCCAAACTTCGACCCCGCCGGAGGGGAAGTCCACCCCGGGTCCGGCGGCCCGGCCGGCCCCCCGCGGCCCCGTCCCGGAGAGCCGGCCACCCGCCCGCGCCGGCCGGCTCCCGGGGCCCCACGGAGGCTCCTCCGGGGCCACGACGGTCCGGCCGGACCCGACCGCCGAAACGTGGCACGGTTCTTCCTTAAGTAAGGGTACAGATTCCCTTTCCAGATAGATGAGAGCCATGAGCCCGGAAACGCCCACCCCCAGCCCCAAGCGCACCGACCGCCGGCGCCGCTCGTCGACCCTGCGAACCCACGTCACGGCAGGTCTCGCCGTCGCGCCGCTGCTGCTCCTGGGCCTGGCGGGCATGACCGGGTCGACCCCGGCCGCCCCCTGCGCCGGGAAGGCCGGCTGCCTGACGCTGGAGCGCCTCTCCCGGGACGCGGTCCTGGACGAGGCGTACCACATCCACGACCGGCACGGCGAGGCCCTGGCGATGGTGGGGGGGACGACCCGCCGCTGGACCCCCATGGACTCCATCCCCCGGCGCGTCCAGGACGCCTGGGTCGCGGTGGAGGACCGACGCTTCCGGGACCACGGGGGCGTGGACTTCCGGGGCGCCGCCCGGGCCGCCGTGGTGAACGTGGTCGAGGGGGGGGTCATGGAAGGCGCCAGCACGATCCCCATGCAGCTCGTGCGGGTCCTCTGGGCCGACGACGTCACGAGCCTGGGAAGCTGGGAGCGGAAGGTGTACGAGACCCGCATGGCCCCGCGCCTCGTGGAGGAGCTGGGGCGGGACCGGGTCCTGGAGCTCTACCTCAACGGCATCTACCTGGGCGAGGGCGTCCACGGCATCGGCGCGGCCTCCCGCCACTACTTCGGCGTGACGCCGGCGGCGCTCACCCTGCCCCAGCTCGCGACGCTGGTCGGGCTGACCAAGACGCCGGCCCGGTACAACCCCCGCACCCACCCCGAGCGCGCCCGCACCCGGCGGAACCTGGTCCTGGACATCCTCCACCGCGAAGGCATCATCAGCCTCTCCGAGCGCGACGCGGCCAAGGCCGCTCCCGTGGAGGTGGTGGAGACGCCTCCGGTGCGGAACGCGCGGGACTACGTGAGCGCCGCGGTGCGCCAGGAGCTGGCCCGGGTCGCCCCGGAGCTCGTGGGGCAGGACGGCCTCCGCATCCACACCACCGTGGACGCGCGGGCCCAGTCCGAGGCCACCCGCCTCATGGCGGAGCACGTGGCCCGGGTCGAGGCCGGTGAGATGGGCCGCTGGCTCGGCGGCTCCCAGCCGGTCCAGGGCGGCTTCATCGCCATCGAGTCGGCCACCGGCGCCGTGCTGGCCGTGGTGGGCGGTCGGAGCTTCTCCGAGACGGAGCTGAACCGACCCCTCCAGGCCCGCCGCCAGGTAGGCTCGCTGGTGAAGCCCCTCCTCCTGGGTACCATGGTCCGGAGCGGCATGAGCCCCGCCCGCGCCCTCTCCACCGCCCCCATCGAGATGGAGACCTCCGAGGGCGTGTGGAGCCCCCGCGACCACGTGGACCAGCCGTGGCTCCTTCCCCGGGACATGGTGGTGCGCTCCTCGAACCGGGCCGCGATCCGCCTCGGTCAGGAGATCGGGGTCCGTCGCTTCGCGGACTTCTCCGCCTCCCTCGGCCTCCGCGGCGAGATCCCCCGCTACCCCTCCTCCTTCCTGGGCTCCTTCGACGCCTCGCTGGCCGAGATGACCGCGGCCTACGCGGCCTTCGAGAACGGAGGGTTCCAGGTGGTGCCCCACCTCATCACCCGGGTGGAGGACGCCTGGGGGCGCGTGGTGTGGGAGCGCCCCACCCCCAGCCAGCCCCGACGGGTCCTGGCCGAGGAGGAAGCCTACATGGTCCTGGACGCCATGCGCGGCGTGGTGGAGGGCGGGACCGCCTGGCGCGTCCGCCGTCAGGTCCGCGGCCCGGCCGCCGGAAAGACCGGGACCACCAACGACGGCGCCGACGCCTGGTTCGTGGGCGTCCGTCCCGGCGTGGCCGCGGGGGTCTGGATCGGCCTCGACCGCCCCGGCCGCATGGTGGCCGGCGCCTCGGGCGGATCGCTCGCCGCGCCCCTCTGGGGCCGCTGGGCCGCCGCCATGGAGCAGGAGTGGGGACCGGGGGACGCCTGGACGACGCCGTCCTCCCTGGAGCGCGTCTCCCTGGAGATCCGGGACGACGCCCGGGGCGTCCGGGTCTGCCGCGGGAACGCCGGGCGCACCACGCTCCTCCGCGCGGAGGAGACCTTCCGCGTGGCGGACTGCGGCCCCCGCTTCCGGAGCCTGGACCGCCCGGACTTCCTGAAGGGCATGAAGCTGCGTCCGCTGCGCCCCATGAACCGCCGGCCCGGGCGCGCGCCCGGCCGTTGATCCGAATACCTTGACCGCCTTTCCCGACCGACGAACGGAGCCCGAATGAGGATCCAGACCCGTGGATGAGCAGCAGCCGAAGGAGCGGAAGCCGGAGTTCGGCGTCCACCTGGGAACGTGGATCGGGGCACGAACCGAGGAGCTCACCCGACGCTGGGTGAACACGCTGGCCGACCAGCTCGAGGACGAGGAGCCCGAGGACATCCTCCCCTCCGAGGACCTCCTCAACCACATCCCGGACATCCTCGACCGCGTGGCCGCGTGCCTGGCCGACCCCGGCGAGAGCATGATCGAGGCCCTCCTGGTGGACGACCTCTACCGCCTGGCCGAGCTCCGCCGGAGGCAGGGCTTCGGCATCCAGGAGCTCCTGCGCGAATACCAGATCCTCGGCGATCTCATCCAGGCCGAGGCCGTGGCGGCCGCCGAGACCTACTCCGGTCCGCTGGACGCGGCGGAGGTCGTGGACGCCATGGGGAAGCTGTACCGCGCGCTGCACCTCATCGACGAGCTGACGGCCCGTTCCTTCCGCGCCTTCGAGCAGCGCTACCAGCAGGAGAAGAGCGAGCTCCTCCAGGCCTACGGGGAGATGCTCTCCCACGAGCTGGGCAACCGCCTGGGCGCGGCGGAGACGGCCATGCGCCTGCTCCGCTCCGACATGAAGCTCGAGGACGGGCAGCGGGACCGGCTGGAGCAGCTCGTCCTGGAAGGCATCCAGCGGGGGCTGGAGACCGTGAAGGACGTGCGGACGCTCTCGGACCCCGTGGAGCTCAGCGAGGCCGAGGGGACGATCCTCCTGCCCCTCCTGACCAAGGAGGCGGTCCGGCAGAGCAAGGTGCCCGCCTCACGCTCCGAGGTGTCCCTGGAGCTGGAGGGCGACGTGCCCACGGTCCGGGTGCCCGGGGCGCCGGTGCGCCTCATCCTGTCCAACCTGGTGGGGAACGCCCTCAAGTACCATCGGACCGAAGGGCCGAACCGCTGGGTGCGGGTCCGGACGGAGCTGGACGACGACGACAACCTGCTCCTGTCCGTGGAGGACAACGGACCGGGAATTCCCGAGGACGAGCGGGACCGGGTCTTCGAGCACCACTACCGGGGGGACGTCAAGACCGAAGGCAGCGGGCTCGGCCTCTCCATCGTGGAGGAGGCGATCCACAAGCTCGGCGGGGAGATCCGGGTCCAGGAGGGGAGCGAGGGGGGAGCCCTCTTCACCGCGCTCATCCCGGTGCCCGAGGAGAGGATGCCTCCCTCGGAGGAGCCGGTGGAGGACGCCTAGGCGGGGGGGGCCGCCCGACGGTCGATCAGCGCCTCCGGAGCCGGCGTCAGTCGGCGGTGCGCTCGGCCAGCACCCGGGCCACCGTGCCCAGGAGATCCCGGGGGTGGACGGGCTTCCGGAGCACCGCCACGAAGACGTCCTTCAGCTCGTCGGTGTCGTAGCCGGAGGACTGGGCGGTCGCCGCCACGATGGGCACGTCCCCGATGTCCGGGGCGGAGCGCACGGCCCGCACCACCTCGATGCCGTCCAGCCCCGGCATGGCGATGTCGGTGACCACCACGTCGGGCGCCACCGCCCGGATCGCCTCGATTCCCCGCAGGCCGTCCTCGGCCGACGTGACCTGATAGCCTTCGCTCTCCAGGATCGCCTGGAAGATCTCGCGGGTGGCTTCGTGGTCCTCGATGAGCACGACCTTCTCGCCGGAGGGAGGCTCCGGGGTGACCGTGCCGAGGGCGTCACCAGGGGGATTGGGGCTGACCATGGGATCGGGTGGGGCCGTGTTCCTTCGACGGTGGGAGGGTGTCCGGCGGACCTGGAATCAGGTCGGCGAGGAGGAGCAGGATGCAACATCGGGGCCGGCGCGACCGGGAGGGGCCCTGCGAGGCCCTCTCCCCGTCCGAACGGGACCGGGTCGGACCGGCCTGAGCCCGGGGATCATCCGGCGTCTTTGTCCAGCCGCAGGAGGTCGGGACCGATCTCCTTGGAATCGCACAGGATGACCGCCCGCTCCACGGAGTTCTGGAGCTCCCGGACGTTGCCCGGCCACGAGTAGCTCAGCATCCCTTCCCGGGCCGCGTCGGAGAAGCCGTGGATCTCCCGTCCGTGGCGGGCCGCGAAGAAGCGCAGGAAGCGCTCGGAGAGGTCCTCCACGTCCTCGGGACGCTCCCGGAGCGGGGGAACCTCGATCTCCAGGAGGTTCAGGCGGTAGAGGAGGTCCTCCCGGAACTCGCCGGACTCGACGAGCGTCTCCAGGTCCCGGTTGGTGGCCGAGACGATCCGCACGTCGGCCTGCCGCGTCTTGGGGTCCCCGACCCGCTCGTACTCCCGGTCCTGGATGAAGCGCAGGAGCTTGGGCTGGATCTCCACCGGCAGGTCGCCCACCTCGTCCATGAAGAGGGTGCCGCCGGAGGTCTCGTCGATCTTCCCCCGCTGGGACTTCACCGCGCCCGTGAAGGCCCCCTTCACGTGGCCGAAGAGCTCGCTCTGGAGCAGCTCCTTGGAGAGGGAGGGGCAGTTGATGACCGAGAAGGGCCCGTCCTTGCGGGTGCTGGCGGCGTGGATCTCCCGGGCCACCACGCCCTTCCCGGTGCCGCTCTCGCCCCGGATCAGGACGCACACGTCCGAGCCGGCCACCTTCCGCGCCATCTCGGTCACCCGGCGCATCTTGGGGTTCCGGCTCTCCAGGAGGGGCTCCGGCGAGGACCGGTCGGACTCCTCCTCCAGGCTCTCCACCCGCTTCTCCAGGCGTCGCACGGCGGCCTGACGCTCGGCCAGGATGCGGACGACCTGGGGATCCACCGGCTTCTCCAGGTATTCCACCGCGCCCCGCCGCATGGCCTCCACGGCGCTCTGCACCGACGCGTGGGCGGTGAGGAGCACGATCTTGAGCCAGGGCGCCTTCTCCTTGAGCTCGGGGATCAGGTCGAGCCCCGAGTCGTCGCCGATGCGCAGGTCGACGAAGGCGAGGTCGACGACCTCCCGCTCCACCACCTCGAGGGCCTCCGCGGCCGTGGCCGCCTGGTGGATCTCGTGGTCGTCCTCCGCGAAGCACATGGCCAGCGTCTCACGGATGGCCTCCTCGTCGTCGACGATGAGGATCTCGAGATGGGGAGAATAGCCGTCGCTCATTCAGTCGCTCGTCCTGGTGGGGAGTGGGGGGGTGGTGACGCGTCCCCGGCACTCCGAACAAGTTCCGTGCCGACCCCGGCGGGGTGCCCGGGCCGGTTCGTTGGACCCCTCACGAGCCCAACAGGTCCAACTGATCCTCGTCCTCGGGCTCGCTGGAAGCGACCACGCCGCCCGCGGGCTCCGGCGGTCCCCCGCCCCCCTGGGTCCGGGTGACCTCCACGACGCGATCGCCCTGGGGCAGCTTCACGATGCGGCGTCCCTGCGTCCGCCGGCCCTGGAGCGGGATCGAGTCGGCGCGGACCCGGTTCACCGCGCCCCCGGCGCTCACCAGCATGACCTCGTCGGCCTCCAGCACCTCCAGCGCCGCCACGAGCTTGCCCCCGCCCCCGCCCGAGGGGAGGGCCAGGGTGCCCTTCCCGCCACGCTTCTGGAGGGGGAAGTCGCCCACCGGGGTCCGCTTGCCGAGGGCTCCCTCGGTCACGGTCAGGACCGTGGCGTCCCGGCGGATGAGGAGCATGCCCACCACCTCGTCGTCGTCCTCCAGGTCCATCCCCTTCACGCCCTGGGCGGTGCGGCCCACGACGCTCACGTCCTCCTCCACGAAGCGGATGGCGCGGCCGGCCCCGTTCAGGAGCATGATCTCCCCGGTCCCGTCCGAGAGGACCACGTCGAGGATGGCGTCGTCGTCCCGCACGCCCGCCGCGATCACGCCGCCGGAGCGGGGGTTGGAGAACTCGGACAGCTCGGTGCGCTTCACCAGGCCGCCCCGGGACAGGAAGACCAGGAAGCGCTCCTCCATGTCCAGCTCGTCCACGGGGATCATGGCCACGATGCGGTCGCTCCGGTCCGCCCCCTCCAGGAGCGCGTACGCCGACTGGCCCCGGGAGGCCCGGGCGCTCTCCGGCACGTCCAGCACCGGGAGGAAGTGGCAGTGCCCCCCCTCGGTGAAGCAGAGGATCCACCCCTGGGTCTTGGCGGTGAAGATCCGCTCCAGGTAGTCGTCGTCGTAGCGCTCCATGCCCGCCAGCGCCTTCCCGGAGTTGGTCCGACGCCGGTAGAGGTGCATGGGCATGCGCTTCACGTACCCGTCGTGGGAGAGGGTGACGACCACGTCCTCGTCGGCCAGCTGGTCCTCGACGGGCGTCTCCTCGTCCTTCTTGGCCTCGGCCAGGATCTCCGTGCGCCGCTCGTCCCCGTACTTCTTCACGACCTCGTCGAGCTCCTCGAGCATGACCTCGAGCTGACGCTCCTCCGAGTCGAGGATGGAGCGGAGCTCGGAGATCTTGGCCTCGAGCTCCGCCAGGCGCCGCTCGAGCTGCCCGCGCTCCAGCGCGGTCAGGCGGACCAGGCGCATGTCGAGGATGGCGCCGGCCTGGATCTCGCTGAGCCCGAAGGCGTCCTGGAGACCCTCGGAGGCCTCGGCCCGGTCGTCGGAGGCCCGGATGATCTTGATCACCCGGTCGATGTTCTCCAGCGCCACCAGGAGGCCCTGCACCACGTGGCGCTCGGCCTCGGCCTTCTCCAGGTCGTGGCGAGAGCGCCGCTGGATGACCTCGAGCCGGTGGTCCCGGAAGTGCTCCAGGATCTCCTTCAGGGTCAGCTCCCGGGGCTGGCCGTGGTCCAGCGCCAGCATGATCGCCCCGAAGGTGTACTGCAGGTACGTCTTCTTGTGGAGCAGCTTCATGACCCGGGCCGGCTTGGCCCCACGCTTCAGCTCGATGACGAGCCGGATGCCGTCCCGGTCGGTCTCGTCCCGGATGTCGCTGATGTCCTCGGCCTTCCCGGCCTTGGCCAGCTTGGTGATCTGCTCGATGATCTTGGTCTTGGAGACCGTGTAGGGCAGCTCGGTCACCACGAGCTGCTCCTTGCCGCCCCGGAGCGCCTCCTTCACGACCCGGGCCCGCATGATGATCCGGCCGCGCCCCTCCTTGTACATCTCGTGGATGGGCTCCTCCCCCACGATGTAGCCCCCCGTGGGGAAGTCGGGGCCCGGCACGTGCCGCATCAGGTCGTCGACGGTGCAGTCCGGATCGATGACGAGCTGCTTCACCGCCGCGGCGATCTCCCGGAGGTTGTGGGGGGGCACGTTCGTGCTCATCCCCACCGCGATCCCCGAGCTCCCGTTCACCAGGAGGTTCGGGAAGCGCGAGGGCAGGACCGTGGGCTCCTCCAGCCGGTCGTCGAAGTTGGGCTGGAAGTCGACGGTCTCCTTCTCGAGGTCGTCGAGGAGCTCCACGGCGATGGCGTCGAGCTTGGCCTCCGTGTAGCGGTAGGCCGCCGCCGAGTCCCCGTCGATGGAGCCGAAGTTCCCCTGGCCGTCGATGAGCGGGTAGCGCAGGGAGAAGTCCTGGACCATGCGGACCAGGGTGTCGTAGACCGCGGTGTCCCCGTGGGGGTGGTACTTGCCCAGCACGTCTCCCACCACCGTCGCGCTCTTCTTGTACCCCCGCTCCGGAACGAGGCCGCCCTCGTACATGGCGTACAGGATCCGCCGATGCACGGGCTTGAGGCCGTCCCGGACGTCGGGAAGGGCCCGCTGGACGATCACGCTCATGGAGTAATCCAGGAACGAGTCCTTCATCTCGTCGGTGATGAGACGAGGGAGGATCCGCTCCCGCTTTCGAGCCGTTGCCATTCCTGCTCCGGTCGGGGGTGTTCGAGGTATGGAGGGGCGCCACGCGCGGGCCGCGGGCGGCCGGGGACCCGGATCCGGTCCGGGTCGGAGGGGGAGGGCCGCGCCGCGGCCCGAAGGTTCTCACGTCCTCCGGAGGGAGGCAAGCGGGGGCGGGTCCTACTCGCTCTCGGCGTCGCGGATGAGGCGGCGCACCCGGTCCCGGAGCGCGGGCGGCGCCTCCTGGCCGGCTCCGGCGCGGCGCACGGCGGTCCGGAAGGCCTCCTCGAGCCGGAGATGGGGATAGCAGCGGCCGCAGACCTCGAAGTGGGCCTCCACCCTCTCGGCCGTGGCCCCCTCCAGCTCCCCGTCCAGGTACTCGTGGACGAAGGTGAGCGCCTGCTCGCAGGTGATCATCCCCTCGTCCGCGGGGGGACCGTGTCCGTTGCCCCGCGCGCGCCCCCCGAACATCCGCCTGAGCCCGTCGAAGAATCCCATGGTCTAACCGTCCGTTCCCGCCGGGGCGGGGAGGTATCCCATCTCCACCGCGTAGTCGTAGAGCACCTTCTGTAGCTGCCTCCGGCCCCGGAAGAGCCGGCTCTTCACGGTGCCCACCGGGACGTCCATGAGCTCGCCGATCTCACCGTAGCCCAGCCCTTCCAGGTCCGAGAGCACCACCGCCGTGCGGTACTCCTCCGGAAGGGCGTCGATGGCGGCCAGGACCTCCTCGTCGACGATGGAGGAGAAGAAGGCCCCCTCGGGATCGACGCCCTGGGTGGCCATCCAGACCGGGTTCACGGGGCCCGGTCCGCTCCCTGGGCGTCCGCTCTCCGTCTCCACGATCTCGTCGTGGCGCCTGCCGCGCTCCCGCTGGCGCAGGAAGACGTTGCGGCAGATGGTGAAGAGCCAGCTCTTGCAGCGGGTTCCCGGAGTATACTGGTCCCAGGCCCCGTAGGCCCGCAGGAAGGTGTCCTGGACCAGATCGTCGGCGGCGGCCTCCGATCCGGAGAGGCGCAACGCGAACCGGTAGACCGCGTCGATGTGGGGCAGCGCCTCGGTCTCGAACCCCGGCGACGGCTCGGGGTCGGCGTCGGCTCCTTCGCTCACTCGTCCCACTCCTCCAGCTCCGCCCTGAACTCGTCGGCCATGGTGGGATGCCCGTGCCGCTCGGCGGCTTCGATGCCGCGCTCGTAGGCCTTCCGGGCCTCCCCCTCCCGTCCCAGGGAGCGCAGGGCGGCGCCCAGGCGACCCCAGGCGTTGCCCTCGTCGTCGGAAGACGTCAGGTAGATCTCGAGTTCCCGGACGCCCTCCTCGGTCCGCCCGGCGCCCAGGTACTCCAGGGCGAGGCCGAAGCGGAGACGGGCGTCGTCGGGACGCCGGTCGAGCATCCTCTCCAGCGCGCGGACGCGGTCGTCGGACACGGGGTCCCGGGAAGGGGTCAGTCGGGGAAGCGGAAGGAGCGCGCGGTGTCCTCGTCCACGGGCCGGCCGGTCATGACCTCGATGAGGGCCTGCATCTCGTGGGACAGCTCCTCCAGCCGGTGGGCGGCCGTGAGGGCGTGGGCGAAGTCGAAGTAGGCGGCGACCGCCTCCTCCCCGGCGGCGTGGGTGGCCACCACCGTGGCCTCCATCTCGGCCCGCAGGCACTCCACGATGGCCGCCACGGCCATCTCGACGTGCCGGACCTCCTCCAGGGTGTCCAGCGACAGGTCGCCCTCCAGGCGGGGCTCCAGCGCCTCCACCCGGGCCCTGCACTCGGTCGGGGCCAGAACGGGCGACGACGACCCCGGATCCCGCCCCAGAAGGGTGCGGGCGCCGGACCGAAGGGCCCTCAGCTCCTCGTAGTTGAAGTGCAGGATCACGGTGACCTCCCTCACGGGGTGCCGGGAGCGCGTCTCCCGGCCCGTCCTCCACCTATATGGTACTTACGGGGCGCCTGGAGGTTTCGGCAAGCGAAGCTACGCGCGGGCGGCTCCGGCGCTCTTGTCCGCCACCAGGAGGGGGATGGAGACGTGGTGCTCGCCGTCCACCTGCACGTCGAAGGCGTAGCGCCCGGCCCGGG
Organism: uncultured Gemmatimonadaceae bacterium; assembly: GCA_964569085.1. Classification (GTDB taxonomy): domain Bacteria; phylum Gemmatimonadota; class Gemmatimonadetes; order Longimicrobiales; family Gaopeijiaceae; genus JAJCZZ01. The sequence continues at coordinate 84,876 of CAZMTA010000003.1, forward strand.
GAAACACGAGGCCGTCGATGTTGAGCACGTGGGGCACGCGCACGGCGTCGCCGGCGCCGCCCGTCCCCGGGCCCAGGTGCATCTCCCCGTCCATGTGGACCACCTCCTCCCCGTCGGGGGCCCGCAGCGAGATGTCCACCTGGTGGGTCCCGGCCTCCTGGAGGCCCGCGGTGAAGCGCAGGACCAGGGAGAGCCGGGGATGGCGGGCGGGAAAGGAGTCGGCCCCCAGGCGGTCGAACACGCCCAGGATGTTCAGCTTCCCGGAGGAGTCCACCGTGGCGGCGTCGGCGAGGAGTGCGAGGTCGATGTCCATGTGGGTCTCAGCTCGTGGGTGAGGAATGGGGTGCAGGCTCGGTGGGGTCGGGGACCAGCAGGCGCTCCGCCAGGACCAGCCCCGCCACCAGGTCCAGGAGGGTGTGGGCGGCCATGGCGGGAAGGAGGGAGCCCGAGGCCAGGAAGCCCCAGGCCAGCAGCCCTCCCAGGGCGGCGGTGCGGATGAAGCCGAGGACGCCCTGGTAGGCGTGCACGACCCCGAAGGAGAGGGTGCTCAGGACCGCCGCGGCGCCCACGCCCGTCCAGGGCGCCAGGGCTCCGATGGCGTAGCCCCGGAAGACGAGCTCCTCGCCCACTCCGGCCGAGAGGGACACGCCCACGAAGGCGGTCCGCTCCCCGGGGGTGTCCGGGAGGAGGTTCCGGAGAAAGGGGTGCTCCCGCGCCCCCACCCGGGGAGCCGCCCAGCGGAAGAGGACGAGGACGCCCAGCCCCGCGGCCGTGAGCCCGAGGGTCCACCCCAGGAAGGCGCCCGGCGGCAGCACGACGAAGCCCATCCCCGCCCACCCCGGGCTCGCGCCGCCGGCCCACGCGCAGAGACCCGCCAGGACCACCATGGAGAGCACCGTGCTCCCGTAGGCGGAGAGGGTGTCCACCTGGATCTCCCGGAGCATCATGGCCTGGGCCACCGCCAGGACGGGGAGGACGGCCAGGACCAGGGGGAGGAGGAGGACGTCCGGGAGGGGCGCGCCCAGGAAGAAGAGCGCCACGGCCAGGGGAACGGCGGGGAGGGGCGCCAGGCGGACGACCGCCCGGACCCGCCCCGCGGTCCCGTCGGAGGCCTCCGGGACGGACCCGGGGGCGGGGGCGTCAGCCACGGGCCGCGGCCTCCATGGCCTCCAGGGCGGCCCGGACGTCGTCCCAGGCGCTGGTGTGGTTCAGGATGCAGAGCCGGAGCGCGAAGGTGCCCTTGAGGCGGGTGGAGGAGGTCATGGCCACCCCACTCTCCACGACCCGGGCCTGCACCGCCTGGTTCAGCGCCTCCAGGGCCGCTTCGTCCAGCTCCCGCCCCGGAGGCCGCACCCGGAAGCAGACCACGCCCAGGGTGGGAGGGCTCAGGAGCTCCATCCCCTCCCGCTCCTCGATCCACGCCCCGGCCCGGCGCGCGAGTGCGATCCCCCGGCCCACCGCCTCGCGGATCGCCTCCATCCCGAAGGTCTGCACCGTGACCCAGACCTTGAGGGCCCGGAAGGAGCGGGTGAGCTGGAGGCCGCGGTCGGCGAAGTTCACCTGGGCCGTTCCCAGATCCACGTCCTGCAGGTACTCGGGGCGGACGTGGAAGGCGGCCTCCAGCTTCCGGGCGTCCCGGAGGAGGAGGCATCCGGCCTCGAAGGGCTGGAAGAGCCACTTGTGGGCGTCCAGCGCCACCGAGTCGGCCCGCTCCAGCCCCCGCAGCGTCTCGCGGCCCGCGGGGTCCAGCACCGCGAAGCCGCCGTAGGCCGCGTCCACGTGGAGCCACAGCCCCTCGTCGGTGCAGAGGTCCGCCAGCGCCGGGAGGGGATCCACGATCCCGGTGTTGGTGGCGCCCCCATTGGCCAGGACGGCCACGGGGGTGCGCCCGGCGGCCCGATCCTCGGCCACGGCCCGGGCCACGGCCTCCGGGTCGAGCCGGAAGTCGTCCCGGGACGGCAGGACCCGCACGCCCTCGCCGGGAATCCCGACGATCCGTGCGGCCCGCACCAGCGCCGAGTGGGCCTGGTCGCTCATGTAGACCGTGGGGCGCTCCGGGTTGCCGGCGTCCTCCCGGGCGGCCACCAGGGCGTCGAGGTTCGCCGCCGAGCCGCCGGAGGTGAACAGCCCGCCGGCGCCCTCGGGGTAGCCGATCCACTCCCGGATCCAGTCCGTGACGACCAGCTCCACCTGGCTCGGGCCGGCGGAGCCCAGCCAGGTCCCCTGGAAGGTGTTGAAGCCGGCGGCCAGGAAGTCGGCCAGGACGCCGGGCCAGGTGGGCGACCCGGGCACGAAGGCGAAGAAGCGCGGGTGGTCCACCCGCGCCGCCAGGGGGAGCACGTCCCGGGCGGCCCGCTCCAGCACGCGGGCAGGGTCGCCCCCGCGCTCCGGGGCGGGCTCCCGCAGGAGGGGCTCGAGCTCCACCCGGTCGGCGCCCCGCCAGGCCGCATCCCCGGCGAGCCCGGCCCACCGCTCCACCAGCAGCTCCACGGCCCGACGGCCCAGCGTCTCCATCTCCTCCGGCGTCAGCGCCAGGGGGGAGGGACCGGGCACGCCGCCGGGGCGGGAACGGTCTGCCGGGGTACGGGGGCTCGCCTCGTCTTCCATCGGGGGCGTCATCCGGGTACTGTTGGGGCTATGGCTACGAACACCGCTACCGGTCGAGGCATCGTCTTCGGAGTCCTGGACGCCATGGACGCCCCGCACACCGGCCGTATTCTACGACTCCGGCTCCAGTCCGGTGAAGCGCCCTCCATCAAGCGGCTCAAGGACGCCACGCTCACGGCCCGCGGGCCGGAGGGGCAGGCCGTACCCCTGGAGGTGCTCGGGTTCCCCACCTTCGGAGGGAAGCCGTCGGACGACCGGCTGGCCCGCACGGGCCGCGTCGACGTCCACGTCCTCGAGAAGGGAGAGGACGGGCCGGTGGGGCTGCGCTGGGAAGCGACGCTGGACTGACGGCGGACCGCCTCAGCCGGCGCGCGCGCCGGGGGGCTCGCGGTTGAAGGTCTCCAGGAACCACGCCCGGAAGTCCTCCGCGGCGTCCGGGTTCTCCCGGGCCCATTCGAGACGCGCCTGCCCGAACTCGTCGGGCCGGGCCGTGAAGATGAAGGCGTCCAGCCAGCCGTCCCTCCAGGCCCACATGAGCTCGTCCAGGGGCCCGTAGGGCGCCGTGTCGAAGGTGGTGCGTCCCAGGAGCCACGACTCCGCCACCCGGGCCAGGATGGCCCGCTCCAGGTCGAAGCCCGTGGCGTCGGGCGCCTCGGGGAGCCACTCCTCCTGCCGGTCCATCTCCACCATGAGGTGGAGGTGCCCGTAGATCTCGTGGGGGAGGCGGGTGTCCGGAGCGCCGGGGTACACGTAGATGCGGACCGTGTCCCCCTCGATCTCCATCCCCTCCCAGGGATACACCTCGTCGGGGGCCACCCGCGTCTCCACCAGGAAGGTGGGGTCCTCGGTGATGTTGGTCTGCTCCCGGGTGACCCACTCGTTGATCTCCCGCATCTCCTCGGCCTCGACCCGGATCCGGGCGCCCGAGTAGATGACGATGGGACGGGGGTCCGGGATCTCCGGAGCGCCGCCACCGCAGCCCACGGCGACCAGCGCCGCGAGGAGCCAGGCCCGTCGGTAACCCCGGCGGGAGGAGCGGCTGGCACGGTTGGTGCTGGAACGCATCGTCATCGATTCCTCGCTGCTTCGATTGAAAGCCTTGACACCTCGTGCCCCCGAGGCCGAATTGCTGGTACCGATCCCTCGACCCAGGAAACGCCGGTGAACATCACCGCCTCCGACGAGACGGCGTTCCGACCCCCGCGCTCCATGACGCCCGACGAGCTGGGCGACAGCCTGGCGCGCCTCGTGTGGGAGAGCTTCTCCGACTTCATGTCCCGGGAGGACGTCGAGACGCCCATGCCGGGCCTCCATCCCATCGACCCGGAAGACGACGAGCTCGACGCCGACTCCGCCGAGGAAGCCCTCATCTTCTTCATGTGGGCCCATACGCGCGGAGCCCAGCAGGCCTTCCTGGGCCGGGTCCCGGACGACCTGGTCCGCGACGGCCTCGACGCCTTCCACCTCGCCATCTTCGACGACATGGCGGAGCACGGCACGCCCCGCGCCCAGCTTCCCATCTTCGAGCAGCGCGTCAGCGTGCGCTACGCCGAGTACCACCAGGCCGCCGCCGAGAGCGACGCCCTGCTGGGCCAGGCGGTGTGCAAGCATCTCACCGGCGACCCCGACGTCTGCGTCAAGCGCGCCCACGCCATCACCGAGCGGGCGCGGGCCGTCGCGAGCCCCCTGCGGGATTTCCTGGAGGACGTGGAGCTGGTGGACTGACGCCGTCCGGCGCCCGTTCCTCCGGCATCCCCCGTCGCTCCCGCGTCCGGGACTCCTAGCCTTCTTCCCCGGGCTCCGCGTCCGGGTTCCCCGCTCCGTCCTCGCCGTCGAGCTCGTCCAGGACCGCCTGGGCCCGGCGGAGGTGGGGGATGCAGATCGAGCCGCCCACCACCAGGGCCACCGAGAAGGACTCGTGGATCTCGGCCCGGGACACCCCTTCCTCCCGGCACCGGATGAGGTGGTAGGCGATGCAGTCGTCGCAGCGGAGCACCAGCGAGGCGACGAGCCCCAGGAGCTCCTTGGTCCGGACCGGGAGGGCCCCCTCCTCGTAGACCTGACCGTCCAGGCGGAAGAAGCGCTTGAGCCCCAGGTCCCCTTCCTCGAGGAGGCGCTCGTTCATGGCCTCCCGGAAGGACCGGAACTCCTCCAGGCGGCTCACCGCCACTTCATGATCTCGAAGGGGCTGCGGCAGTCGAGGCACCAGTAGGTGCTCACCGAGGCGTGGGAGCCGAAGGCGTTCATGACCTCGGTGCGCTCCCCGTCGCAGAAGGGGCACGGCGGCGTCTCCGGCAGGCTCTCCGGGGACTCCTCCCGTCGGGCGCGGGCGTCGAAGGAGCGCGCCGACACCGCGCCCTCGGGGAGCCCCGTGTCGCGGAAGGGAGGGCCCTCGCTCATTCGACGAAGAGCGCGCGGTTCCGGTCGCCGCGGGCGCGCTCGGTGGCCTCGGTGCCGGGATGGCCGGGCCCACGGCCCCGCCCCTCGTCCCACTCGGAGGCCGCCTCCGCGGCGTCCACGTCCACCCCGGCGGTGGCCAGGACGTCCCGGACGCGGTCGCGGAAGGCCTGGACCTGGTCGGAGCCCGAGGCGGTGACGCCCGCCTCGGCCATGGCCTCGGCCGGGGCGTCGTCGGCCCCCAGCCAGGCGAGCACGCCGGGGAGCATGTCCTCGGTGGCGCTCCGGAGCTTCACCCGGGCCTCCTCCGACTCGGAGCCGGCCAGTCGCTTGTACCACGCCGCGGCCATGGCCGCGTGGAACTCCTCCTCGGCCAGCATCTTGGGCACCCGGGTGGTGGCCGGCTCGAAGCCGCCCGCGGAGAAGGCGGCCAGCGCCGTGGTGAGCGCCGCGTCCACCACCACCATGGCGGCCACCAGGGCGGCCCAGTTGTCGAAGGGCTCGTCCAGCGCGTCGACGCTGGCGTACTCCTCGTCGGCCCGGTCGTGCTCGACCTCCACCGGGTCCAGCCCCAGCTCCTTGAGCATGGAGTAGAGGAGCCGGGCGTGGCCCCACTCGTCCTGGGCCATGGAGGAGGTGGCGATCCCGGTCTCGATGGAGGGCGCGCCCAGGAGCCAGTCCGAGTACCGGATGCCCATGAGCCGCTTGGAGTCGGCCAGGGTGGTCACCAGGCGCCGGAGCGCCTCGCGCTGGGCGTCGTCGAGTGCCGACACGTCGAGGAAGTCGCTCACGACGCGCCTCCTCGCGCGAAGGGGCCGTCGTCCCGGTTCACCGGGATGATGGCCGAGCGCGGGACCACGCACATCTCGAACCAGTTCTGCTCGTCGTAGGTCTTCCAGGCGTAGACCTTGGCGGTCTCGTCGTCCAGGGCGTCGATGTAGCCGATGTGGCCCAACGCCTCGCCCCGGTCCTTGCGTGCGAACACCTCGTACACGATCTCGCGCATGCTCTCTCGTTGCCCCTGCGATGTGGTGACGGCGGGACTCCTCGGTCCCGCTCGGATGGGAGGGTGGGTGGACGCGGGCTCTCAGACCCCCACGCCCAGCTCCTTCAGCTTGCGGCGTCCGTCGTCGGAGATCCGGTCCGCCGTCCACGGCGGATCCCAGACCTCCTCGATGCGGACCTCACGGATCCAGGACTCCTGCTCCAGGCGGTCCGTCACGTCCTCGCGGATGAACTCCATGCAGGGGCAGGCGGTGGCCGTGAAGGTCAGGCGGACCTCGGCCACTCCGTCATGGACGTCCACGCCGTAGACGAGCCCGAGCTCCACCAGGCTGATGGGGATCTCGGGATCCAGCACCTCCTGGAGGCAGTCCCAGACGCCCCGCTCGGGGTCGTCGGGCGCCTCGGCGCGGGGCTCCGACCAGAGGTCGCGCCCCCCGCTCATGTGGGAGGTGACGTGCCGGGGGAGCCCCGCGGCGGCGCGGGGCCCTCCCGACAGCGTGGGAAGGGGCGTGCTCACCGGCTCAGGCCGCGGCGCGGCCGTTGAGCCAGCCGCCCACCTCGCTCCGGGAACGCTGGATGGACTCCACGTAGATCTCGTTCATGGGTCCGCGGCCCTTCCAGCGCTCGAAGACCGCGTCCCAGGAGATCTCGCCCTCGTCCATGAGCCACTGCTTGTCCTCGGCCACGTACTGGCAGGGGAAGGGGTAGTCCAGCACGTACTCCTCCTTCTCCGCGTCCCAGTGGGCCGGGGCGTCCAGGCCCAGCTCCTCGCAGAGCGGCACCGTGGAGGCCATCCAGACCTGCCGGAGCTGGTCGTTGGTGAGGCCCTTGAGCTTGTAGTCGAGCTGGCCCGAGTGGCGCTTCAGGTCGTCGGGGAGCCCGAACCACTCGATGGTCATGGGGAACATCCAGTCCACCGAGCGCTGGAGCATCTCCCGGGCCTCGCCGCCCGACTTGGCCAGGCGGCGCATCCAGACCTCGCCGTGGCGCAGGTGGAAGGTCTCCTCCATGTCCACCTTGACCAGGGCGCGCTTGAGCGGGCCGTACGACGTGTTCTCGTACACGTCGGAGAGGAGCGTGATGCCGGCGCGGTCGAAGAACCCGTTGGCCACCACCATGTCCGCCCAGTTGTCCAGGGGCTGGTCGAAGCCGTAGGGGTGCTTGAACTCGTGGGGCTGGCGCCCGTAGACGAGCTGCTCCTTGCTCTCGCCGAGGTCCTCCAGGAGGCGGTAGGCGATGTTGGCGTGGGCCAGCTCGTCCTGGATGATGGCGTGGGCGCTCACCTGGGTGTTGGTGGAGGGCGCGTAGCGGGCCGCCATCCAGTACGCCGGGGCGCTCATGAGCTCGGTGTCGGCCTGGACCGTCAGCTGGACGGTCAGCGCCTTCTTGTAGCCTTCGGTCATCTCCTCGACGGACTCGACGATGTAGCCGTCCTGGACCTTGGCGATGAGCTCTTCCTCGGTGAACTGCGTCATGCTCTCTCCTGTGTGCGTCTGGATGGCGCGGGGCGCCGGGCTCAGAGGCCCAGCGACGAGCGGATGAGCGGGCTGATCCGCTCGGGCGTCCACGGGGGGTCGAAGGTCAGCTCCACCTCGGCGTCGTCGACCTCGTCCATGTCGAGGATGGCGTTCTTGGCGTTCTCCACGATCTCGCCGGCCACGGGGCACATGGGCGAGGTCAGGGAGATGGTGGCCTTCACGTCGTTGCCGTGGACCTCGATGTCGTAGACCAGGCCCAGCACGACCAGGTCCAGACCCAGCTCGGGGTCCTTCACGGTCTTGAGAGCCTTCTTCACGTCCTTCTCTGTAACGGCCATGGGCCTCGGATGTCCTCTGTTCGGATGCGGGCCGACCCGGGGTGTCACCGGAGCGGCCGGGGGTCGTGCGTACCCTGCCCCCGGGCCTCGGGTTCACCCCGTCCGGGATCGGATCAGTGTTTCCGGGCGTAGAGCACGGACGTCTCGGTGCGCTCCTCGCCCTGGGCCTTCCGGATGGCCCGGTGCAGCGTCGTCACGACCTCGCCGGCGGGCTTTCCGTGGAGCTGGACCAGGAGGTCCGCGGCGCCCATGAAGAGGCCCTGGGAGGCGTGGGACAGGACGAACGCCGTGTCGCCCGCCCCCATCGGGAAGGTCTGCGCATTGTAGCGGAAGCCCTCCATCATCCCCAGCGGCGGGCCGTGGGCGCCGAAGGCCTCGAAGGTCCCGGCACGGCGGATGATGCCGCCGGGCACCCGCCCGGCGCTGGCCCACTCCACCCCCTCGTCGGACGCCACCAGCACCCCGGCCTCCACGAACTGCTCCAGCCCCTCGGCGCCGGCCGCGGCCATGGCGTCGTTGCTCCCCTCCAGGAGCTCGGGCACCGACGAGGCCGTGCGCGCCACGGCCCGCAGCACGCCCCGGGCCACGCCCAGGTGGTGGGCCGGCGGGAAGCCGTCCTGGCGCACGTCCAGCGTCAGGAGCGCCACCCGCCCGTCGGCCAGGGGGAGCCAGTCCCACACCGACCCGCCGCGACCCGTCTCCTCGGTGGTGGTGCCCGCGGCGAGGTCGAAGCCCTCCACCCGGGGCGCCGACGAGGGCAGGAGACCCGCCTGGACGAGGCGGCTGATCTCCAGCGCCGTCTCCCGCTCGGAGGAGCCCCGGTCCTGGAGCTTCTCGGTGCTGGCGAAGCGGACCCCCAGGGCCCGGAGCGCCTTGGACAGCACCCGCATCATGCGGAGCGCCAGCGAGTCCCCGCCCAGGAGCACCTGGAAGGCCTCGCGCTGGACCAGCATGAGCTGGGTCGGCTCGGCGATCCGCGCCGTGGCGGAGCGGGGGGCGTCGTTGAGGAGGGCCATCTCCCCGAAGGCCTCTCCGGCGCGCCGGACCGCCAGCTTCTCGCTGCTGCCGTCGGGGCGCCGCTTCAGGATCTCCACGGCGCCCTGGAAGACGATGTAGAACGCGTCGCCTGGATCGCCCTCCTCGAAGAGGACGTCGCCGGCGTCGGCGGTGGTCCCCTCCACGATGGCGGCCACCCGGCGCAGATCCTCCTCGGGGAGGCCCTCGAAGAGGTCGACTTTCTGGAGCAGGGCCACCACCTGATCGGTGGACCAGCCGGAGGGGGCTCGTTCGGACACGGTGGCTCGGGGGGGAGGAACGCCTGGCCTCCGGCGGCCGCGGAGGCCGCCCGGGGCGGAGAGCGGACAATGTAGGCCCCCCGTCGGGGGGCAGAAAGGGAGCCGGCCGCCCGGACGCTCCTTCCCGGCGGGCGCGCCGGCCGGCCCCGGGCCACGCGGAAAAAGGCTCGCCCCGGCCCCGGGGGGCCGTGTAGATTCCAGACCTGTCCCCCACGGTCCCCGGACCGTCCCCCAGGGAGGCCCGTTTGCCCAGATCCGTGACCGACGCAGCCCCGGAGACCGCCGAGGCGCCCCGGGACGCTTCCGTGACGCTCCGCTGCTGGGGCACCCGGGGGTCGATCCCGAGCCCGGGACCCGACACCGCGCGGTACGGGGGGAACACCACCTGCTTCGAGGTCCGGAGCGGGGGTCGGCGCGTGGTCTTCGACGCCGGATCGGGCATGCGCCCCCTGGGCCACGACCTCATGCGGGACGGGAACGGGGTGGACACCCCCATCTTCCTGACCCACTTCCACTGGGACCACATCCAGGGCTTCCCCTTCTTCCAGCCCCTCTACACGCCGGGGGCGGAGCTGCGCATCATCGGGCCGGCCCAGAACAACATCGACGTCCAGACGCTCTTCGCGGGGCAGATGGGGCCGATCTACTTCCCCGTGCCCTTCAGCGCCGTGGCGGCCAAGCTGAGCTTCGGACACCTGAACGAGGGTACCTGGGAGGAGGACGACATCCGGGTGCGCGCCATCCGCGTGAAGCACCCTTCCTACGTCCTGGGGTACCGTATCGAGACCGGGGGACGGAGCATCTGCTTCATCCCCGACGACGAGCTGGAAGGGGCCGACTATCCCGTCGGGGACGGATGGCGGGAGCGGCTGGTGGAGTTCGTGCGGGGAGCCGACCTCCTCATCCACGACTCCATGTACACGGAGGAGGAGTACGAGGCCCGCCGGGGCTGGGGCCATTCGACCCATCGCCAGTCGCTGCGGCTGGCGGAGGAGGCCGAGGTGGCCGAGCTCCTCTTCTTCCACCACGATCCCGAGCGGACCGACGAGGCCCTGGACGAGATCGTGGATCGGGTGAGGGACGAGGCGCTGGCGCGGGGCTGCACGGTCCGCATGAGCGCCGCCAGAGAGGGAATCGACTTCACGATCCCGGGAGATCAGACGTGAGACGCATCGTCACGCTCGCCACGCTCGCGCTGGCGCTGCCCCTCCTGGCCTTCGGGCCGGGGGAGCGGGTGGCGCCCACCCACTGGGCGCTGGTGATCGGCATCAGCGACTACATCCACTTCGACGACGTCGAGGGCGGAGACCTTCCCGGCGCCGAGCACGACGCCCGGGCCATCCGGGACGCCCTGGTGGGCCGCTGGGGCTTCCCGGAGGAGAACGTCCGGATGCTCCTCAACGGCCAGGCCACCCGGGCCGCCATGGAGGAGGGCGTGGTCGAGTGGCTGGGCGAGTCCGCCCGGCCCGGGGACAACGTGGTGGTCTACTTCGCCGGCCACGGCTCCCAGATGTGGGACGAGAGCGGCGACGAGGACGACGGCCTCGACGAGACGCTGGCCCCGGCCGACGTCTCGCCCACGAGCACGGAGTTCGACATCTCCGACGACACCTTCGGCGAGTGGCTCGAGGCCATCCCCACCACGAACGTCGTGGTGGTCATGGACAACTGCAATTCGGGAACGGGCACCCGGGACGCGACGCCCTTCTCCCGCTCCCGTCAGCTCGGCCGCGACATCGAGTCCATCGAGAAGCCCGCCACCGTGGCCCGGCGCGCCCTCCCGGGCCAGGAGGACGAGACCGGCTTCGACGCCGGCGGCGCCCAGGTCCTGGAGCTGGCCGCCGCCCAGCCGCACCAGGCCGCGGTGGACGCCTTCTTCCCCGGCGAGGGCGGAGCGGAGCCCTTCCACGGCGGCGCCTTCACCACCTACCTGGTCCGGGCCCTGTGGCGCGCCCCCGCCGGCACCTCCTACGAGGAGGTCTTCCGGGACGTGGCCGAGGCGCTCAAGCGGAACCGCTTCCAGCAGGACCCGCACCTCTCCACCGAGGTGTCGCTGAAGGACCTGGCCCTCTTCTTCGTCGAGGGTGGCACGGGCGGGGCGGCCGACGCCTCGCTGCCGGTGCGGTCCGTGTCCGGAGGCTCGGCGGAGCTGGGCGGCGGCCAGACGCTGGGCCTGACCTCGGGGACGGTCTTCCGGACCGACGCCGGGGCCACGCTGGTCCTCGAGGAGGTCCGGCGGGACGCCAGCACGGCCCGGATCGCCTCCGGCGAGGTCGAGGCCGGCGAGGCGGCCCGCATGGTGGGCTACCGCTTCCCCGCCCTGCCGCTGCGGGCGAACACCGCCGGCGTGGACACCGAGAGCGCCGGGGCCCTGGCCGCGGCGCTGGGCGACAACCCCACGGTCGAGCTCGTGCCCGAGGAGGACGTGTGGAGCCATCTCCTGGTGCGCCGCCGGGGGGACGACGTGCGGGTCGTGGGGTCGGACGGCTTCGTGCGCCACGACGGCATCGCCCCGGGCGACGGCGACGCGCTGGCCCGGGTCCTCCGCCAGGAGGCCGCCTCCAAGCGGCTGGCCGACATGGAGAACCCGGCCCGGCCCTTCGGGGTCGAGGTGCGCCTGGAGGGGGACAAGACCTCCTTCGGCATCGGCGAGAAGGTCTCGTTCCACGCCACCTCGGAGCGCGAAGGATACCTGACGCTGGTGGACCTGGGCACCGACGGGAACGTGGTCATGCTCTTCCCGAACCAGCACCAGCCGGCGCTGAGGATCGAGGCGGGGCAGACGCTCTCCTTCCCCACGGAGGAGATGGGCTTCGAGCTCCAGATCTTCCCGCCCACGGGGCGCGGCATGGTGCGGGCCTTCGTGACCCCGGAGCCTCTGGACGTGCCGCTGAACGGCGAGTACGCCGAGGGCGACGAGCGCTTCGCCGAGGCCATCGCCCGGGCGGTGATGGACGCGGCGGGCTCGGTGGAGGGGGCCGTGCGGCTGGACACGTGGTCCACCGCGTCGCTGAGCTACGACATCCACGACTGATCCTCCTCCCGCGGGGCCGGCCGTGACGTACCGACGCTTCCTCGCGCTCGTCCTGGTGGTGGTGGTCTCCGCCGGGCTGGCCCGCCTCTTCGGGGCGTTCGGCGGCCTCACCGGGGTGGAGTCGCTCCGCTACACCACCCTGGACTGGCGGCAGCGCACCACCACCGAGTCCTTCGAGCCCGAGGTGGGGGACCGGGAGAGCGACGTCGTCCTCGTCCTCTTCGACGAGTTCTCGGTGACCGACCCGGCCTTCGGCTGGGTCTGGGAGCAGCCCTTCCCCCGGGACCGGATCGCGGCGGTCATCGACGCCGTGGCCGGTGCGGGCGCCCGCACCATCGGGCTCGACGTCTTCCTCGAGCACCGCTACCGGGCCGACCAGCTGGCCGGGACGGACAGCGTCCTGCGCCTGGCCATGGAGCGCGCCGACGAGCAGCTCCACGACGCCATGGCCCGGGCGGGCAACGTCGTCCTGGTGGGGCCGGTGGCCCAGACCGACGAGGGCCCCGTGCTGGAGCGGCCCGACCCGTGGTTCATGGAGGTGGCCGCGGGGCTGGGCGCCGCCGAGCTGCCCACGGCTTTCGAGACGGTGCGGGAGGGCACGCTGGCGGTGCGGTCGGGGCCTGGCCTGGAGCCCTCCTTCGCCACGGCGCTCTGGGCCCACGCCCGGGGCGTCGACGCCGACTCCCTCATGCTCCAGGCGCGCCGCTGGGGTCGGGTGGCCCTGCCCGGGCTCCCCTCCTCGGTGGGGCACGTCCCGGAGGGGTGGTGGGAGGAGGGCACCGCCAGCGACAACAACGTGGTCCCCTTCACCCTGCGCTTCCACGGCCCGCCTTCGGGCTCCATGGAGGACGCCCCGCCGGGGACCTTCCCCGCCTTCTCCTCGGCCACCATCGACGTCACGGCCATGCTCCGGCCGGAGCTCTTCCAGGACAAGATCGTCCTGGTGGGGTCGGGCTTCCACGACTCGGACAAGTTCCGCACCTCCTTCTTCCGCCAGGAGGCCCCCCGGGACGACGCCGGCGGCCCGCCCCGCACCTACGGCTACATGTACGGCGTCGAGATCCACGCCAACGCCCTCCAGAACATGCTGGACGGCGGGTACGTCCGACCGCTGCCCGCCGGCGGCGAGGCCCTCCTCCTCCTCCTGGCCGCGCTGATCACGGCGGGCGCGGTGTTCTGGCGGGGGGCGGGGCTCGGCGGCGCCGCCACGCTCCTGACGCTGGGGGGCCTCATGGCCGCGGCGTGGTGGAGCTGGGCCGGCCAGGCGTACGGGCCCGGCGGGACCTGGCTCGACCTGGGCGAGCCCTTCCTGTGGATGCCCCTGGTGACGCCGGCCCTGGCCGCGATCTTCGGCTACGTGGGCTCCGTGGCGTACGTCTCCGTGGTGGAGGGCCGGGAGAAGCGCTTCATCAAGAGCGCGTTCGGGAAGTACGTCTCCCCCGAGGTGGTGGCCGACATCGCCCGGAACCCCGAGGCCCTCCAGCTCGGGGGCCAGAAGCGCCCGCTCACCCTCCTCTTCAGCGACCTGGCCGGCTTCACCACCATGTCGGAGCGTCTGGATCCCCAGGAGCTCCTGGCCCAGCTCAACGACTACCTCTCGGACATGACCCAGATCGTCATGGACGAGGAGGGGACTCTGGACAAGTACATCGGGGACGCCATCATGGCCTTCTGGAACGCCCCCAAGGAGGTCCCGGACCACGCCGACCGGGCCCTCCGCGCCGCCGTGCTCATGCAGCGGAAGATGGCCGACCTGAACGCCCGCTGGCGGGCGGCCGACCCCGACGCCGAGGAGCTGGTGGTGCGCATCGGGATCAACACCGGCACCGTGGTGGTGGGGAACGTCGGCGGCGCCGCGCGGTTCGACTATTCGGCCATCGGCGACGCTGTGAACCTCGCCGCCCGCCTGGAGCCGGCGAACAAGACGTACGGCACGCTGACCATGGCGTCGGAGTTCACCATGGAGCACGCCCGGCGGGAGGCGTACCGGGTGCGCGAGCTGGACCTGGTGGCGGTGAAGGGAAAGGCCGAGCCCGTGCGGGTGTACGAGGTCCTGGAGCTGGCCGGCGTGGAGCTGGCGGCGCACCGGGAGGAGGCGCTGGAGCACTACGACTCGGGGCTGCGGGCCTACAAGGGTCGGGACTGGACGCTGGCGGCGCGGTACTTCCAGGCGGCGCTGGAGGCCGATCCCGACGACGGCCCGAGCCGCCTGTACCTGGAGCGCGCGACCGAATACGCCGGATCCCCGCCCCCCGCGGACTGGGATTTCGTGGTGCGAAGGACGACGAAGTAGAAGATTATGGGAAGGGCCGGCCCCCGTCGGGGCCGGTGCCCCCCGCCCCGAGGCTGTGGAGAGGACCATGAGGAAGAGCGTTGGTTGGATGCTGGCCGCCCTGCTGGTCGCGGCCGGCCCCCTGACCGCCCAGGAGGACGCCGCGGCGCTGGTGGTGCGGCTCCAGGGCGGGGTACAGGTGCGCCATGCCGGCGCCGAGCCCGTGCCCGCCGCCGTGGGCCAGCCCCTGGCCGGCGGCGACGAGGTCGTCCCCGAGACGGGCGCCCGCGCCATCCTCATCACCCGGACCGGCGCCACCCAGATCGTCACCGAGGCCACGACGGTCACGGCCCCCGAAGCCGCCGCGCCCTCGGACATGTTCGCCCGGGCCGTCCGCACCCTCGCCCAGGCCGCCAGCGGCGACGCCCGGTCGGCCGGAGGGCGCCAGGGCATGATCCGGCCCATCCCCGGCGAGCCCGTCCTGGTGGCTCCGCGGAACGGCCTGACGCTCACGGCGGCGCGCCCGACCTTCCGCTGGATGGAGGTCGAGGGCGCCCCGGGCTACACGATCCAGATCCGGAACGTGGACGGCGGGCGGCCGGTGCGCTTCGAGACCGGCGACGAGACCGAGTGGACGCTCCCCCACGACGCCGACGCCCTGGAGCCCGGCGCGACCTACGCCTGGACGGTGGCGCCGGTGCGGGGCCGCCCCACCCGGGAGCAGCGCTTCACGGTCCTCGGCGCCGACGCCGCCGACGAGCTCCGGGCCACCCTCCACGAGGTGGAGGCGCTGGGCCTCGACCCCGAAGGCGACGGGGCCTTCCTCACGGCGCTGGTCTACCGGGACCTGGAGCTCCCCTACGAGGCCCGGACGGCGCTGGCCCGGGCCGAGGAGGGCGGGAGCATGGGCGCGGAGGCCTGGCTCCTCAAGGGCGACATCCTGAACCTCCTCGGCCACGCCGAGGAGGCCCGTGCGGCCTTCGACAAGGCCGACGAGATGATGCGATGACGTCCACGGCGTCGACCGACTCCCTGCAGAGGGAGCTGGACGAGGCCCGCGGGCAGCTCCGGGAGCTGAACAAGGTGGGGATGGCGCTCATGAGCGAGCGCGACCCCGAGCGCCTCCTGGGGCTCATCCTGACCCAGGCGCGTCGCCTCACCACCTCGGACGCGGGGAGCCTGTACCTCGTGGAGGCCGACGACGAGGGGGACCGGCTCCACTTCCTCCGTTCCCAGAACGACACGCTGCCCGACCTGCCCTCGCCGGACTTCACGCTCCCGCTGGACGAGAGCAGCATCGCCGGGTACGTGGCCAGCACCGGGGAGCCCCTGGTGCTGGACGACGTCTACGAGATGCCCGCCGGGCTCCCCTTCTCGTTCAACAAGGCCGCCTTCGACGAGAAGTTCGGCTACCGCGCCAAGTCGATGCTGGTCGTGCCCATGATCGACCACAAGGACCGGGTGGTGGGCGTGCTCCAGCTCATCAACCGGAAGTCGGCGCCGGAGGCGGAGATCCGGAACGAGGAGGACGCCCGGGAGTGGGTGCTCGCGTACACGGAGCGCGAGGTGGGGATGGTCCAGTCCCTGGCGGGGCAGGCCGCGGTCTCCATCGAGAACACCCGGCTCTACAAGTCCATCGAGAACCTGTTCGAGGGCTTCATCAAGGCGTCCGTCCTGGCCATCGACCGACGGGACCCGGCCACCTCCGGGCACTCGGTGCGCGTCACCGAGCTGACCTGCGACACGGCGCGGCTCATCCACGAGCAGGAGGAGGGCCCCTTCGCGGACGTCTCCTTCTCCGAGAAGGAGATGAAGCAGCTCCGCTACGCCGGCCTCCTCCACGACTTCGGGAAGGTCGGCGTGCGCGAGGAGGTGCTGGTGAAGCAGAACAAGCTCCCCCCGGTCATGGAGGCCCGGGTGGAGGCCCGCTTCGACCTCATCCGCAAGACGCTCGAGGCCGAGGCCCAGGCGGCCCGGGCCGGAGTGCTCGAGGAGGGCGGGCCGGACCGCGCCGAGGCCCTGCTCCGCGTGGAGGAGGACTTCCGCGAGGCCGTGGAGGAACTGGACCGCTACCGGAAGGCGGTGCGGGAGGCCAACGTTCCCCGGGTGCTCGACGAAGAGGCCGCCGGCATCCTCGACGAGATCGCCGGGCGGACCTTCACCGGCCCCGACGGCGGGGAGCACCCCTACCTCACCCCCGAGGAGCTCCACTTCCTCAAGATCAAGCGGGGGAGCCTCGACGAGGCGGAGCGGGAGCAGATCCAGTCCCACGTCGTCCACTCCTACGACTTCCTCCTGGACATCCCCTGGACCGACGAGCTCTCGCGGATCGCGGAGATCGTGCGCGGGCACCACGAGAAGCTGGACGGGACCGGCTACCCCGACGGCGTCACCGGCGAGGAGCTCTCGCTGGAGACGAAGGTCATGACCGTGTGCGACATCTTCGACGCGCTCACGGCCAGCGACCGGCCCTACAAGAAGGCGATGCCGGTGGAGAAGGCCCTCCAGATCCTGCGCTGGGAGGCGGAGGAAGGAGCGCTGGACCCGGACATCGTGGAGCTGTTCGCCGAGAGCGGCGTGTATCGGAAGGTGCTGGAGAAGGACTGGCGGGAGTTCTAGGGGCTTCTCGATGTGGGGGAGGGGGCGGGGGGAGGGGCGTCCGGCTCCGGGTACGCTCGGACCCGGCCCCGTCGACACGCCACCGGGCGGATGGGGTCCTCGCTCCGCCGCGCTCGGGCCGACCGGATCCCGGCGCGGAGTCCCTGCGCCGGACGCCCCTCCCTCCGCCCCGACCGTGGGGCCGCCCCGCGAACGCCCGACAGCGGGCCTCTGCCGCACCGGGGGGCCTGGAGGTCCTCCGCCCGGGCGGATGGGGTCCTCGCTCCGCCGCGCTCAACCCACCGGCGCCAGCGTCCAGGTGCCCTGGACGGTCCCCACCGGGTCGGCGGGGCTCTCCAGGGGGGCGCAGCTCCACGTGCCCTCGGCGGTGGACGGGCCGGTCACGACGCCCTCCATCCGACCGAGGCCCAGGTAGAAGGGAACCCCCGTGTCCACGTCGACCGGGCTCTCCAGCACGATGGCGCCTCCGGGGCGCATGCGGAGGAAGTGCTCCTCGACGACCAGGAGGGGCATGAAGGCCAGACCCGTTCCGTCGGGACGGGTCACGGCCCGCTCCGCCTCGCCCCCGCCGGAGGACACGTAGACCCGGCCGCTCTGCTCCAGACGCTCCAGG
Organism: uncultured Gemmatimonadaceae bacterium; assembly: GCA_964569085.1. GTDB lineage: Bacteria > Gemmatimonadota > Gemmatimonadetes > Longimicrobiales > Gaopeijiaceae > JAJCZZ01. Next base: position 102,534 of record CAZMTA010000003.1, read on the forward strand.
CCCGTCCACTCGAACACCAGGTCCAGGGCGCAGTCGATGCGGAGGCCCGCGTCCACGCCCCCGGCCGTCGCCTGCACCCGGTAACGGGCCGGCGGCTGGAAGGGCTCGGGCGCCACGGTGTCGGCGGCGCAGCCGGCCACCCAGGCTCCCGCGGCCAGGAGCGCGATCGCCGGGGTGCGCGTACCTCGTCTTCTCTGCATCCCGCCCCTCCCTCCGGTCCCGGGTCGTGTCCCTTCGGATACGAACGGGATCCGGGGCGCGTGACGGACGGGGGCTACGCGGGGCGCCCCTCCCGAGCCTCCAGCATCCGCCACCGGAGCTGGAGGACGAACCAGGAGAGCGAGCCCACGACGAGGATGAGGAGCCCGTAGACCGAGCTCAGCATGGCCACGCGGATCCCGCCCCAGACCAGGGTGGGCGCCACGGCGCCGGCGCGCTCGATGGAGTCGGCGGCCACCACCACGCCCACCACGGTGCCCAGGACGCCGGCCACCAGGCCGAAGCCGCCCCAGAAGAGGATGGCGTCCAGCCACGCCTTGGTGCGCAGGTCCGCCGACGCCGCGCGGCCGTACAGCCGCACCGCCGCGGTGACCGTCAGCGCAAGCACCACGACGAGGGAGAAGGTGAGAGGCCAGCGGATGAAGCCGATCTGGATCCAGATGGTGCCCATGGGAGTCACTCCGTGACGAGGGTCGTGTCGGGGGCCTCGCGGCCCAGGAGGTCGATGCGGGCCTGCCGGGTCCAGGCCAGCCACTGGCTCATGACGAACCAGGCCAGCGCCCCCGCGAGGGCGACGAGGAGGGCGACGGCCAGGAGGGTGGCCTCCCGGGGGAGCCACACCGCCAGGGGGGTGGCCGAGGCCAGGTCGGCCTCGGCGGCCGCGGCCAGCGCGTAGAGGTCGAGGAGCACGCCGCCGATCCCACCCACCAGGACGGCGCCGCTCAGCGCCAGGACCCCGGTCGGGGCGAGCCCCTCCAGGCTTCGGGGCCCACGGACCCACAGGGCGAAGGCGGCCCGCCCCACCTCCGCCACCAGGAGCGCGCCAAGGAGGAGGATGGCCCAGAGGTGGGGCGAGGGGTCCCGGAGGATCCCCGTGGAGAGCAGCGCCACGGAGAAGAAGAGGATGGCTCCGGCCGCCGAGAGGACGAAGGCGGCCCGCTCCAGGATCCGGAGGCGCGAGGGCGGCAGGTGCCGGGTGAGGCGCCGGTAGGGGGGCGCGTGGACCTCCTCGAGCCGCCGGATCGCCTCGCCGTCGGGGACCAGCGAGTCCAGGACCCGGCGGCGGGCCTCGTCCGGGGCGAGGCCCTGGGCGACGAGGCGGCCGGTGAGCGCCTCCAGGTCGTGCTCCAGCTCCCGGAGGAAGCGGGTTCGGGTGGGAACCGGGACCGCCATCGCCCGATCCAGGTCCCGCAGGACCGGCACGAAGCCACCCCCGGTCACGCCGGGGCTCCGTCGGGGCCGCGCAGAAGCCCCAGGAGGCGGGACGTGACGTCCGCGACCCGGGACGTCTCCCCACCCAGGTGGCTGCGACCCTGCCCGGTCAGGGAATAGACCTTCTTCCGCCGGCCGCCGTCCTTGGACCACGAGCCCCGGACGAGCCCGGCCTCCTCCATGCGATGGAGGATCGGGTAGAGCGTGCCGTGACGGAGCTGCACCAGCCCGTTGCTCTCCTCCTCCAGGTCCAGCGCGATCTGGTAGCCGTGCTTCGGGCCCTCCCGCAGCGTGGAGAGGACCAGGAGCTCGTGGAGATCCCGGGTGAAGGACTGGATGTCGAGGGGCTCGTCGGCCATGGCCCGGCTCCGTCGAAGAGTGTCGGCGCTCTTGGTATCGACACTCTATATATGGAGCGTCGATACGTGGCGCAAGGATCTCGTGGGGCTCGGGGGCACGCCACCCGCGTGGACCCCGCCGAGGCGCTCCGCTCCGAATGACGGAGCGGCCCCGGAGCCGAGGAGGCTCCGGGGCCGCGGAGGGCTGCCGGGCGGGGGCGGGCCAGGGGCCCGGTCAGCGTTCCGGCTGGGCCCCGTCCTCCTGCTCCTGCTGCGTGGCCACCACGGCCAGCGGGACGTCCCCGAAGCCGGAGCGCTGCGGGTTCTGCCGTCCGTCGGTGGCGGTCCGCACGCTGCTCTGCACGAAGTCGAAGAGCTCCGTGAAGGTCACGATGCCGTCGGCGTTGGAGTCCCCGGCGCCTTCGAGCCCTTCCAGGAGGAAGTGGGTGAAGACGCCGTGGCCGCCCCAGCGCCGGTCCTCCAGGGAGAACTCGTTGGTGTCGGCGGCCGTCATCATGAGACGTCGGGACGGCGTGAAGAGCTGGGCGAAGCCGCCGGCGATGGCGTTGGAGCCCGTGCCGCCCACCGTCTCCCCGTCGGCGGTGCCGGCGGAGTGGCACGCGTCGGCGATCACGATCACCCGCTCCGAGGCGATCTGCCGCCGCAGCGCGGTCTTCACGTCCCACATGGGGAAGCCGGTCGCCGCCAGCGCGTCCAGGTCCGAGTCGGTGGGGAGGAGGTAGAGGTTGTCGGGCCGGTTGGGGTCCGGGGCGCCGTGGCCGGCGTAGTAGATGACCACCAGGTCGTCCCAGTCGGCCTGCTGGAGGAAGACGAAGAGTGCCTCGCGCATGGCGGCGCCGGTGGCCTCCTCGTTCTCCAGGTAGAGCACCTCGTCGAAGGGCCCGGCGGCGTCGCTCTCCAGGAAGTCCCGGACCGCCCGGGCGTCCGAGGGAGCGAACTCCAGGTCGGGGATGTCGTCCGAGGCGTACTCGCCCACGCCCACCACCACCGCCCACCGCTTGTCGATGCGCGGGGCGGCCACGGCCTGGGTGGTCACGCCGCCGTTCCCCGACGCCACGATGAACACCGAGTCCTGGCTGATGGGGAGGTCGAACTCCCGGTAGAAGCGCTGGGCGGCCACGCCGGAGAGCCCCAGGCGCACCGCCTCCTCGGGGTCGAGGGGCTCCAGGAGGGCCGGGGCGCCGTCCACGGACACGTCTCCGGTGGCGCCCACGACCACGCCCTCGAGGCGCACGGTGTTGCGGACGTCGGAGCCGGCCGAATCGCCCTTCTTCACCACCCCGATGCCGCGGGTGGCGGCGCCGGAGGCCGGGAGCACGTCGGCGCGGAGCACGGCCACGCCGGGCGCGTCCCCGCTCCCGCCGCCGTCGGCGTTCCCGGCGGCGGTCGTCTGGCCGGTGGCGGCGGGGATGGAGCCGGGATCGGGCTTCCAGTACATGGCCTCCTGCCAGGGGCGGCTCTCCCAGTCGTTGAGGAGCCGGCCCACCAGGGGACTGGTGGTCAGGATCTCCTCGGTGGCCTGGCGGATGGCCTTGGAGCGGGCGGCCTGCTCGGTGACCTCGATGACCCGCGCGTCGGCGACGGCGTCGGACACCACGATCCCATGATCCAGGCGCAGCGCCCGGATGCTCACCTCGGTGGTGCCCGTGATGAGCGTCCCGTCCACCGGGTCCGGCCGGGCGCCCCAGTCGGCCACGCCCAGGATCAGGACCTGGGCGCCGAAGTCGCGGCCCAGCTCCGTGGCGGCGCCCTCGTCCCCGTTCATGGCGGCCTGGACGAGCTCCCGCTGCGCGGCCTCGTGGGCCAGCGCCGGATCGATGACCGGGAAGCCCGCCTCCCGGAGGAAGGAGGTCATCTCCCGGGAGGCCACCTGCCCGCGGCCCTCCTCCTCGATGAAGACGAGGGTGCGGGGGAGGTCGGACTCGAAGGCGATGGCCTGGGCGCCGGCGTCGACCGGCCCGGCCAGGGCCGTGGCGACCAGGACCGCCGCCGCGGCGGCCCACGTCGTGCGCATGCTCATCACGTCCCCTCCCGGAGGCGTTCGAGGGCCCGCCGGGCGTCCCGGTGCTCGGGATAGATCTCCAGCGCGGCTTCGTAGTGCTCGATGGCCCGGTCCGTCTCGCCCTTGTCCTCGAAGTCCACCGCCCGGGAGAACTCGATGGTGGCGCGGACGGGGATGGGCTCCACGTCGGGGCGGTCCGAGGGCGGGGTCAGGGAGAGCTCGCCGGAGAACTCGTCGGCGATCCAGACGATGACCGAGAGCAGCTCCGAGGTCTGGTCCATCTTCTTCAGGACCGAGACGATCTCGGAGGTCTCCACGTCCACCGCCCGGATGTCGGTGCGGAGGTTGTCCCCGATGCTGGCGACCTGGCCGGTGAAGACGTACTGGGCGCCCAGGAGCTTGCCCACCTCCACGGCGCTGGACTCCTCCACGCGGCCGGACAGGGCCAGGCGCTGCTCGGTGAGCAGCTCGTTGAGTCGGGCGCGCTCGATGACGCGCATGCCCTCCCGCCCGCTGAACTCGGTGACCAGCATGGCGGAGACCGCCTTGCCCAGGTTGACCGAGTTCCCGGCTTGCCCGAGCATGAAGCCCGTGAAATCCAGGACGGCGACGGTCGGTACGTCCCCGTCGCCTCCCGCTGCCTGGGCGGTGGCCTGCCCGACGGTCACGGCGACCGCGACGCTCGCGGCCACGATGACGGTCATGAAGCTGCGCAAACGTACCTCCCGGAGGCAGAACCCCCGGCCTCCGGGATGGGAGTCCCGGCGTGGCCCGGGGGGTGGAACCACGGTGAAATCTTTTGCCCGGCTGAGCAGGGTCGCCATAAATTTACCCTGGCCTTCGGAGCGATGCGAGAACAATCTTCGCTCCCCGGCCCGCATTATTCCATCAAGCTCCGCAGGAGCCCCCCGATGATGGCCCCGCACCCGCGCCTTCGCCTCCGCGCTCTCCTCCCGGCGCTCCTCCTGCCTCTCACGGTGGGCGCGTGCGCCTACGCAGTTCCCCAGGTGAGCCCCGCGGACATTCCGCGGCTCGAGGAGCAGGTGGCCGCCAATCCCGGCGACACCGAGCTGAAGGTCCAGCTCGGCATGGCCCGGTACCAGGCGGAGGACTACCAGCGGGCTCGGGACCTCCTCCAGGCCGCCGTGGACTCGGGGAACCAGAGCGGGGCGGCCCTCCTCTACCTCGGCATGTCCGAGGAGGAGTTCGAGAACTGGTCCGCCGCGCGCGACGCTTACAGTACATATCTGGACGTCGGGCGTTCCGAGCCGCTGAAGCAGGAGGTGCGCCGGCGGCTCCAGCTCCTGGGCCAGCGGATCCTCCAGGAGCAGGCCCGGGCCGCCCTGGCCCGCGAGGCCGAGCTGGCGGCGACGGAGGTCACGGCGCGGTCGCTGGCCGTCCTCCCCTTCGGCTTCAACTCGGAGCGGGAGGAGCTGGAGCCGCTCATCTACGCCCTCTCGGACATGATGATCACGGACTTCGCCGTGTCCAACGCGCTGACCGTGCTGGAGCGCACCCAGATCCAGACGCTCCTGGACGAGATGGCGCTCACGGAGGCGGGGTACGCGGAGGCGGAGACGGGCGCCCGCGCCGGGCGCCTCCTGGGCGCCGAGCACGTGGTCCAGGGGATCATCACCACCCTGGGGCAGGAGGACCTCCGGCTGGATTCGGAGATCCTCAACATCCCGCGCTCCGCCTCGGCGGGCTCGGTGGAGGCCGAGGACGCGCTGGCCAACCTCTTCGACATGGAGAAGGAGCTGGTCATCCGCACCATCCGGGAGGTGCTCGGCATCGAGCTCACCCCGGCGGAGGAGCAGGCCATCCTGGAGAACCGGGCCGAGAACGTCCTCGCCTTCCTGGCCTACGGTCGGGGACTCCGGGCGAAGGATCGGGGCGACTACGCCACCGCCATGGCCGAATTCCGGCAGGCCCGGGACCTGGACCCGGGCTTCGAGCCGGCCGGCACGGAGCTCGACCAGACCTCGGACCTCCAGGACGCCGCCGACACCTCGCCCGACGACCTGGGGGAGACCGCCACCAGCACCGGCGAGGTCGGTGGGGGCGGCCCCGTGGCCCCACCGCCGCCGGAGACCACCGGCGCGCTCCCGGGCGGGACCGGCGGCGGCCCGACGCCGGGCACCACCGGAACCATGAGCGACGCCGGGGAGGCGGTGAACCCGACCCCCACCACCGGCACCCTGGGCGGCACCACCACCACCGGCACGACGGACCAGCCCACCGGGGAGGAGCGCGACCCGGTCGAGGAGGCCGGCGGCCAGGAGGGATCCACCACGACCACCGCCCAGATCCGCATCGTCATCAAGGCCCCCACGGGCGGGAGCCGATGATGCGCCGGGTGCTAGGGGGCGCGGCGCTCCTCGGCGCCCTCGCCTTCGCCGCGGCGCCCGCGCAGGCGCAGCGGCCCTCCATCGGGATCGGCGCGGAGTTCATGGGCTACTCCTTCGACGACGAGCTGGGGGCGGACGCCGCCCAGCTCTTCCTCGTTCCCCTGGCCGTCCGGGTGCCGGTGGTGCCGGGCTTCACCCTCGACCTCTACACGGCGTGGGCCCAGGGCAAGGTCGAGGAGGCCGACACCGAGTACACCCTGGACGGGCTGGTGGACACCCGGCTGAAGGCCTCGTGGCAGGCCACCCCGTGGGCGCTCCTGAGCCTGGGCATGAGCCTCCCCACCGGGAACGCCACCCACGACGGGAACGAGGCCGTGGTGGCCTCGGTCCTCTCCAACGACCTCCTGGGCTTCCGGGAGGCCACCTGGGGCACCGGCTTCGGCCTGACCTCGTCGGTGGCCACCGCGATCCGCGCCGGGGAGTTCGGGATCGGCCTCGCCGGCTCCTACTCCGTGCGCGGCGAGTTCGAGCCCCGCTCGGAGCTGGACCTCACCTATCGACCCGGCAACGAGGCCCGCGTCCGGGTCGGCTTCGACCGCAACATCGGCACGAACACGCTCACCGGCGGCGTGACGCTCAGCACGTTCAGCCAGGACCAGCGCGACGGCCGGAACCTCTTCCAGGCGGGCAACCGGATCCGGGGCGACCTGACGTACGCCTTCCGGGCCGGCGCCGGCCTCTGGTCCGTGTGGCTCGCCGACGTCTGGCGGGAGAACGGGGACCTGACGCTGGACGTGGTGGACGACGACGACGTCCTCCTGGGCGACACCACCGTGACCACCGCGAGCCAGAACCTGGTCGTGGCCGGCGTGCGGGGGACCGTGGGCGTGGGGGGCTCCTACGTGGTGCGGCCCCAGGTGGATCTGCGGCTCCAGCAGCGGGAGGAGGCCGACGGCCGGGAGGAGGGCTCCGGGTGGATCCTGGGCGTGGGGGCCGACTTCCCGCTCCGCCTCTTCGGGGGGTACGATTTCTTCCCCAAGGCCCGGGTGCTCTTCGGAAGCATCCAGGACGCCGAGGGGGTGTCCCGGAGCCTCACCGGGGGCGAGGTCACCTTCACCGTCCGCTGGAGCTTCTGAGGGGCCCGAGGCGCGTCGGGGGCGGCCTTGACCGCCCCTCGCGCCTCCTCCCATGGTTCGGCCCCCGGCGACCCGCCGGGCCCGCCGATTCTCCCCGTCCCCCCGAGGCCTCATGAGCGACCCCATCCGGCGCATCGCCGTCAACACCGGTGGGGGCGACGCCCCCGGCCTCAACGCCGTCATCCGCGCGGTCGTCCTGGCCAGCGAGCAGAGGGGCTGGGAGGTCTACGGCATCGAGCAGAGCTACGACGGGCTCTTCGAGGAGGGCGGCGTGCGCCGCCTGGACCGGGACTCGGTGCGGGGCATCACCCACCTGGGCGGCACCATCCTGGGGACCACGAACCGGGGCAACCCGCTCAAGTGGCCCGTGAAGGACGAGGACGGCGAGGTCCGCTACGAGGATCGAGCGGACGCCGTCCTGAGGCGCCTGGACGAGCTCGGCATCGACGCCCTGGTGGCCATCGGGGGGGACGGCTCGCTGGCCATCGCCCACGAGCTGTTCAAGCGAGGGCTCCCGGTGGTGGGCGTGCCCAAGACCATCGACAACGACCTGGCCGCCACCACGCTGACCTTCGGGTTCCAGACCGCGGTGGAGACCGCCACCGACGCCATCGACCGGCTCCACTCCACCGCCCAGGCCCACCGGCGCGTCATGGTGGTGGAGCTCATGGGGCGCAACGCGGGGTGGATCGCCCTCTTCGCGGGGGTGGCGGGCACGGCGGACGTGATCCTCATCCCCGAGATCCCCTACGACATCGACGCCGTCTGCCGGAAGATCGAGGCGCGGTACGAGTCCGGGCGGGAGTTCGCCATCGTGGTGGCCGCGGAGGGAGCCTTCCCCGCCGGAGGGAAGCCCGTCTACGAGCAGAAGGGGAAGGGCCAGGTGCGGCTCGGCGGGATCGCCGAGCGGCTGGCCGAGGAGATCGACGAGCGCACCGACCGGGAGATCCGCACCCTGACGCTGGGCCACCTCCAGCGCGGCGGAGGGCCCAACGCCTACGACCGGCTCCTCTCCCTGCGCTTCGGCTCCGGCGCGGTGCAGCTCGTGGAGGACGGGTGCTTCGGGTGCATGGTGGCCCTGGATCCCCCGGAGGTCCTGGCCGTTCCCCTCGGAAAGGCCATCGCCCGGACCAAGACCGTGCCCCTGGACTCGGACGTCGTTCAGACCGCCCGGAGCCTGGGGATCTGCCTCGGCGACGAGTAGGCGGACGGCGGCCCCTTCCCGGGGGGGCGCAGCCCCGCACCCGGCGGGATCCTAGGGCGTCGGCTCCGCCCGCACGGTGAGGCGGTAGTCCCCGGGAGGGACGCTCCGCCCCGTGTGGGGATGGGGGCGGAGGTCCACGAAGGTCACCCGGGCCCCGTCCCGGTCGAAGGAGCGGGGCTCCAGGGTGCTGTTGAGCTGGACCAGGGTCTCCTCCCCTCCGTCCACGGCCAGGCCGAGCTCCACCACGGCGTTCCCCTCCCAGACGCAGACCACGTCCACGGGGCAGCGCGAGTCCTCCACCACCCGGCGGAAGGTGAGGCGCAGGTTCGTCCCCGACGGCGTGGTCGGCTCCCCCGGCGCGAGGACCAGCTCCACCGGACCGGCGATCACGGCCCGGGCCGGCGACGGCGCGTCGGGCTCGGTACCGGTCTCGCCGCACGCGGTGGCGCCGAGGAGGAGGGTGGCCGCGAGGGCGCGGAGGGGGGCGGCTGCGATGCGCATATGGGAACACCTCGCGAAGAGGGTGGCGGTCGTGTGTCGCGAGCAGGGGAACGAGCGACCAGCGGGGTTCGTGACGGCTCCCGCGCCCCGGCCCGGCCCGATTCGGGGCGGAATGCCTTCCCGGAAGTTGCGCCCGGCCCACCCCCCGCCGAAGGTTGGGGCCGGCCCGCGCCCCCGGGCGCCCCCACCGCACCGAGCCAGGAGCCCCCGTGTCCGCCGACGATCTCCCCTTCGAGCGTGCCGAGCCCCAGGCGGCGCCCGACGCGCCCCGGGAAGGGCCCGGCTTCCGGACCACCCTGATCCGCGTCATGGCCGTGCAGGTCATCACGCTGATCCTCCTCTGGGTCCTCCAGGCCCGCTACCACGTGGGCGGCTGACGGCATGCATCCCGTCAACTGGGCCATCGTCGGCGCGTACGTCCTCTACGTGCTGGTGGACGGGGTGCGCCGGGCCAAGGGCACCGACACCGTCGAGGGGTACTTCCTGGCCAACAAGAGCCTCCCCTGGTGGGCGGTGGGGCTCAGCGTCATGGCCACCCAGCTCTCCGCAGTGACCATGATCGGGACCACGGGGCAGGGCGCCACCGACGGCCTCCGCTTCGTGCAGTTCTACTTCGGGCTGCCCATCGCCATGGTCATCCTGGGCGTCACGCTGGTGCCCTTCCTCCACGGCTCGAAGGTCTTCACGGCGTACGAGTACCTGGAGCGGCGCTTCGACGCCAAGACGCGCTCGCTGACCTCGCTCCTCTTCCTCTTCTCCCGGGGGATGAGCTGCGGGACCATCATCGCGGCGCCGGGCGTGGTCTTCAGCGCGGTGTTCGGGTGGGACCTCACGTGGAGCGTGGCGCTCATCGGCATCCCCACCGTGATCTACACCATGATCGGCGGGGTCCAGGCCGTGACCTGGGCGGACGTGAAGCAGATGGTGCTCATCGTCTTCAGCCTGGTGGCGGTCACCGTCGTGCTCCTGGTGAAGATGCCGGTGAGCCCCGACGAGGCGCTCCAGATCGCCGGCGCCACCGGGCGCCTCCAGGTGTTCGACTTCTCCTTCACGCTGAACGAGACGTACACCTTCTGGTCCGGGATCCTGGGCGGCACCTTCCTCATGCTGTCCTACTTCGGGACCGATCAGAGCCAGGTCCAGCGCTACCTCACGGCGCGCTCGGTGGAGGGGGCGCGCTCGAGCCTCCTCATGAGCGCCTACTGGAAGATCCCCCTCCAGGCGCTGGTCCTCCTGGTGGGCGTCCTGGTCTTCGTCTACTACCAGTTCCAGGCGCCGCCGCTCCTGTTCAACCCGGACCACGAGGCCCGGGTGGTGGAGGCCCAGGGGGAACGCTACCGGGCGCTGGAGGAAGAGTACCGGAGCACCTTCACCCTCCGGGAGGACGCCGCCAGGGCCGCCGCGGCCTCGGAGGGCCTCGACCGGGAGGCGGCCATGGGGTCGTTCCTGGAGCGGGAGGCCCAGATCCAGCAGATCCGGGGCGAGGCCCTGGGGATGGCGGAGGAGGTCACCGGCGAGAACAGCCGGGACGTGAACTACATCATCCCCCGCTTCGTCCTGAGCGAGCTCCCCCTCGGGCTCACCGGGCTCTTCATCGCCGGGGTGATCGCGGCGGCCATGTCCAGCATCGCGTCGGAGCTGAACTCGCTGGCCACCGTCTCCGTCATCGACTTCTACCGGCGGTGGTTCAAGCCCGAGGGCACGGAGAGCCACTACCTGAAGGTCTCCAAGTGGGCCACGGCGTTCTGGGGGGTCTTCGCGTGCATCGTGGCCACCTACGCCGCCACGCTGGGCTCCCTCATCGAGGTGGTGAACCGCTTCGGGTCCTTCTTCTACGGCTCCATCCTCGGCGTCTTCCTCCTGGCCATGATCCCGAGGAGCGGCCCGCTGGGCGCGTTCGTGGGCCTCCTGGCCGGCATGGGCTGCGTGGCCGCCGTCACCTTCGGCGCGCCGGAGGTCTCGTTCCTCTGGCACAACGTCATCGGCGCGGTGACGGTCGTGGTGGTGGGCACGGTGGTCAGCTTCCTCACCGGGAGCCGGGCGGGCCCGGCGGCGGAGGCCTGACGGGACCGGGACGGCTGATCCAGCCATGGACCCGCCCCCGACGCCTTCGTATCCTCGATCTTCCTACCGAGCCCGGAGCCCGAAGATGACGTCCGACGAGTACCAGGAGCTCGTGGAGTTCCTCGCCCGGAAGTTCGATGCCGTGCACGAGGAGATCCATGCCGTGGCCGGGGTCACGGAGGACGCGTTCCGCTCGGACCTGAAGGCGCAGGCGGAGGCCTTGATCCTGCGCATGGGAAGGCTGGAAGGATCCCTCCGGTCCGACATGGCCACCCAGGGCAGGGAGCTCCGCTCCGAGATGGCGGCCCAAGGCAAGGAGCTCCGCTCCGAGGTGGCGGCCCAAGGCAAGGAGCTCCGCTCCGAGGTGGCGGCCCAAGGCGAGGAGCTCCGCTCCGAGATGTTGGCCCAAGGCGAAGAGCTCCGATCCGAGATGGCGGCCCAAGGCGAAAAGCTCCGATCCGAGATGATGGCCCAAGGCAAGGAGCTCCGCTCCGAGATGGCGGCCCAAGGCGAAGAGCTCCGATCCGAGATGATGGCCCAAGGCGAGGAGCTCCGCTCCGAGATGGCGGCCCAAGGCAAGGAGTTCCGCTCCGAGATGGCGGCCCAAGGCAAGGAGTTCCGCTCCGAGGTGGCAGCCCAAGGCGAAGAGCTCCGCTCCGAGATGGCGGCCCAAGGCAAGGAGTCCCGCTCCGAGGTGGCGGCCCAGGGCCAGGAGCTCCGCTCCGAGATGATGGCCCAAGGCGAGGAGCTCCGCTCCGAGGTGGCGGCCCAAGGCAAGGAGTCCCGCTCCGAGGTGGCGGCCCAGGGCAGGGAGCTCCGCTCCGAGGTGGCGACCCTCGACGCCAAGATCGACCGGAACGGCCGGGCCATCGAGGAGAACGGGCGCCGGATCGAGGCGCTCTCGGAGCGGGTCGACCGGCTGGCCGCGTCGGCGTAGCCCTGCCGCCACCCGCCGGCCCAGGCGGTCCCCCTGGCGACTACCGGCCCTCCTTCCACTCCTCCCACGCGTCGGCGTCCAGCGAGACCAGGTTGGCGAACAGGCGGTAGGCGCCCACCACCCCGGTGGGCCACTGGCGGAAGAAGGAGAGGGCAGCGTAGACGAAGAGCCCGTCGCCCACCTCGGCCACCAGGAGCGAGCCGCGCCGGGGCGGCTCGCCGGGGTCGTTCATCTCCAGGAGGGGCGTGTAGGCGTCGTCCCACCCGCCCCAGAAGTAGAGCCCCCGCTCCTGGGACCAGCCGCGGAAGTCCTCGGCGGTGATCCGGTTCGGGGTCGTGAAGACCGGCGCGTCGGGCGCCAGCAGCGTCACGTCGGCGGTCTCGTCGGAGACCCGGGGCGCCGGCCGGCCCATCTCCATGGGAAAGGGCGCGTACCCGCCCCGGGCGAACTGGTACTGCTGGTACTGGAGCACCACGGTCCCCCCCTCCCGGGCGAAGTCCAGGATCTGCTCGTTGGCCGCCAGGACGTCGTCCCGGGTCTCGTAGGCCCGCACGCCCATGACCAGGACGTCGAAGCCGTCGAAGTCCCCGGAGCGGACCGCTTCGGGGCCCAGGAGGGTCACCCGGGCGCCCATCTGCTCCAGCGCCTCGGGGCCGGCGTCCCCGGTGCCCATCACGTAGCCCACCCGGAGGCCCTCGGCGACGCGCACCGGGACCACCGTGAGGCGGGTCTCCGCCGGCGTGATCCAGAGCGTGCGCTCAATGTGCTCGTAGTCCACCACGTCCACGGTCCGGTCGTGGCGGGTTCCGTCGGCGAGCTCGGCCACGGCGCGGAAGCGGTGGTCCCCAGGCGAGGGCATGGTGGCGGGCTCCACCCGGAAGGCCACGCTCCGCTCAGCGCCCTCCTCGTCCAGGCGGAACTCGTGGCGAGCCGGGCTCACGCGCCACCCGTCGGGGGCGTCCAGCCGCACCGTCCCCTCACGGGCCTCGGGGGCCAGGTTGCGGAGGCCCACGGTGACGGTGGTGGGCTCGTCCCGCTCCCGGGGCCAGGCGAGGGCGTCGGGGCTCACCGCCACCGAGACCGGCGGGGCGACCAGCACGGGATCGCTGTACTCGCCCAGCGCCTGGTCCACCCCGACGTAGCGCCAGGGCGACCCGGCGGAGAGGACCACTCCGTCCTCGCCCGAGGGCTCGAAGGAGACGGCGGCCCGCACCGGGGCCGGAGCCCGGGGGAGGCCGCGGAGGGCGGGCTCGTCGGGCCAGCGGTACATCTCCCCGTCCCGGGGCTCCGCCAGGTAGTAGGGCTGGTCCGGGGCGGCGGCGGCGGGGACGCGCACGGTCCAGGAGATCTCGGCCAGGGCGCCCGGGGGCACCGACCCGTCGCGGGCCAGCCCCTCGGCCTCCCCGCGCTCCGCGCGCCACCCCTCCGGCACGTCGAGCCCCACGTCCACCGCCCGGAGGGGCCCGTCGGTCCCGTTCCAGAGCTGGACGGTGAGCCCCACGGCCTGACCCGGGACGACCAGGTCGTCCTCGGCCCGGGCGTCCACCACCACGCCGGCGGCCGCCATCCAGGCCCGGGTGGCGGTCCCTTCCTTGTCGTCGAGGACGCGGCGGAGCTCGGTGGAGGCGGCGTCGCCGGCGGAGGCGCGGGCTGCCCGGAGGTGCCTGAGCGCGTCGGCGAGGTGGCGGGCCGTGGGACGGGGGTCCAGGCCGAAGGCGTCCCGGGCGTCGGCGACCGCGGCGCGGTAGGCCCGGAGGTGCGTGGCCACCTGGGACGATGCGCTCCCGTACATCCCCCCGTCGGCCCCCTCGGCGAGCCCCAGGAGCGTCGTGTCGATCCCTGCGAAGAGGCCCTGGCCGGGCTCGGCGTCCACCCGGGCGTCCACGAAGGCGACCCGGGTGTTCCGGGGGCCGGGGGGCTGGGCGGCCCCCATGTCCTGGGAGCGGTGCTGGCTCCGGCTCTCCATGGAGAGCTGGTGGAGGGAGCGGCCAAGCAGGGGGTCCAGCTCCCCCGTGGGGACATCCAGGTCCGCGCTCTCCGGGCGGAACCACGCCGCCTGGTAGAGCTTGGACGGCGCCCACGCCTCCACGCCCTCCTCGAGCTGCTCGGGGAAGCGGGTGGGGTCCCCGGCGGCCTCGTACGCGTCCCGGGCGATGATCCCCGCGGCCTGGTGCTGCCCGTGGCCGTCGGCGGGGGTGCCGCTGAAGACCGACACGATCACGTGGGGCCGGAAGGTCCGCACCACCCAGACGGCGTTGCGGAGCAGCTCCTCGCGCGGCCAGAGCCGCAGCGCCTCCTCGGCGGTCTTGGAGTATCCGAAGTCGAAGGCCCGGGTGAAGAACTGGCGACCCCCGTCCCGCTCCCGGGCCGCCTCGAGCTCACCCGTGCGGATGATGCCCAGCCCCTCCCAGAGCTCCGGGCCGATGAGGTTCTGCCCGCCGTCGCCCCGGGTCAGGGAGAGGTACGCCGTGCGCGCGCCGGCACCCCGGCCCAGCGCGGTCAGCAGGCTGGTGTCCTCGTCGTCGGGGTGGGCCCCGATCATGAGGACCCGCTTCACTCCGTCGAGCTGCCGGAGGAGGAGGCCGGTGGAGACGGCGCCGGGGCCGTCCAGGGCCTGGGCCGACGCGGAGGCGGGGCCCAGGAGGAGGGCGGCGGCCAGGAGCAGGGCCGGGCTCGCCGCGCGGGAGAGGGTGGGGATCATGCGGTCGGTGTCCTCGTCGGGGGTTCGGCCCTGGCGTACACGGGGAGTCTGCGGAGGCTCCACGCCGTCCGCCAGCGGCCCGGGCCCGTCAGTCGTGGCGCGGCCAGGGCAGCGCCAGCGCCGCCGGCGCCCGCACCCGCCCCACCCACCCCGCCAGCGCGGCGAGGGTGAGGAGGTACGGGAAGGCGAGGAAGAGCTGGTACGGCAGGTCCAGCCCCAGCGTCTGGAGGAAGAACTGGAGCGCGGAGGCGGCCCCGAAGAAGAGGGCCGCGGCCAGAACCAGAACGGGATTCCATCTCCCCAGCACCACCACCGCGATGGCGATGAAGCCCCGTCCCGCCGACATGTTCTCGGCGAAGGTGCCGGCGTGGGCCAGCGCCAGGTGCGCCCCGGCCACCCCCGCCATGGCGCCGCCGAAGAGGGTGGCCCAGAAGCGGGTCCAGCGGACCCGGATCCCCGCGGCCTGGGCGGCGTCGGGCTCCTCGCCGACGGCCCGGAGCTCGAGCCCCCGGCCGGTGCGGAAGAGGAACCACCAGAGGAGGGGAGCCAGGAGGTAGGCGAAGTACGCGGTGGGCGCCTGGGCGAAGAGGGCCGGGCCCACCAGGGGCAGATCGGCCAGGAGCGGGATCCGCACCGGCGCCAGCGTGGGGAGGGAGAGCGCGGTGCCCGTGGCCCCGAAGCGCGCCTGGTAGACGGCTCCGGTGAAGCCCAGGCCGCCCAGGGTGACGGCGGTCCCGGTGATGATCTGGTCGGCGTTGAGCCCCACGGCGAAGACCGCGAAGACCGCCGCCACCAGGAGGCCCGCCGCGGCGCCGGCGGCCACGCCCGGCCCCGCCGATCCGAAGGCCAGCGCGCCCAGGGCCCCACCCAGCGCGCCGGCGATGAGCGAGCCCTCGAGCCCGATGTTGATGACCCCGCTCCGCTCGGTGACGGTCTCCCCCATGGCGGCGAGCCCCAGGGGCACGCCCAGGCGGACCGAGGCCTCCAGGAAGGCCGCCAGCGCCAGCGTCTCCATCAGCCGACCGCCCCGGCGGGGGTCCCGGCCTCGGGCGAGGGCTCCCCGGGCCCGGCCCCCGGGTCCGCCCCGCCCCCCCGGAGGCTCGGAAGGCGGCGGCGCACCTGGTCGACGGCCAGCACCGAGAGGATGACCATGGCCTCCACCGCGCTCACCCAGACCGCCGGGATGCCCGCTTCCCGCTGCATGGCCCCGGCCCCGGCCTGGAGGGCGCCGAAGAAGAGCCCGGTGAGAACGACCCCCAGGGGGTTGAGGCCGGCCAGGAGCGCCACGGCGATGGCCGTGTAGCCCCATCCCGGCGAGAGGTTCTCGTAGAGCGCCCAGGTCACCCCGGCGATCTCCACCCCGCCGGCCAGACCGGCCACGGCCCCGGAGAGGAGGAAGACCGCCGCCACCACCCGGCGCACCCGGATCCGACCCGCCACACGGGCGGCCGCGGGTGCGGCGCCGGTGGCCCGCACCGAGAAGCCCGCCCGGGTCCGGGCGAGGACGATCCAGGCGACGACCGCCAGCCCCACGGCCACCGCGAAGCCCAGGTGGAGCCGCGTTCCCGGCACGAGGACGGGGAGGCGGGCCGCCTCCGCCACCGGGTCGGTCTGGGGAAAGACCCCCCGGCTCTCCTGGAGGGGGCCGTGGACGACCCAGGCGGCCAGGTGGAGCCCCACGAAGTTCATGAGGATCGTGGTGATGACCTCGCCCACGCCCAGGCGGAGCTTCATGAGGGCGGGCACCGCCGCCCAGAGCGCCCCGGCGGCCAGCGAGGCGCCGAGCACGGCCGGGGCCAGGATCCAGGCGGGGAGCCCGGCGCCCGCGAGCCCGACCCACGCCGCGGCGATGGCCCCGGCGTAGAGCTGGCCCTCGGCGCCGATGTTCCAGACGCCGGCCCGGAAGGCCACGGCCACCGCCAGCCCGGTGAGGATCAGGGGGACGGAGCGGACCAGGGTGATGGACAGGAAGGCGTCGGGGCTCCCCACGGCGCCGGCCACCAGGGCCCCGAGCGCCCGGGCCGGGTCGTACCCGCCCAGGAGGAGGGTCCCCGCGGCCAGGAGGGCCGTGAGGAGGAGCGCCAGCCCCGCCACCACCACCGGGGCGCCCCGGACCCGCTCACCCATGGGAGCCCTCCCGGGCGCCGCCCGAGAGCATGAGGCGGCCCACCCCCTCCCGGTCCCGCTGGGCCTCCGGGACGGGGACGAGCCGACCCCGGACCAGCACCACCACCCGGTCGGCCAGCGCCAGCACCTCGTCCAGGTCCGTGGAGAGGAGGACCACCCCGGGCGCGTCGGGCCGCTCGGCCAGGCGCCGGAGCTCCTCGTGGACGAAGGCGGCGGCCTTCACGTCGAGCCCCCGGGTGGGGTTCTCGGCCACCAGGAGGTCCCCGGCCACCTCCAGCTCCCGGGCCACGACCAGGCGCTGCTGGTTGCCCCCGGAGAGGGCAGAGGCGCGGGTGCGGGCGGAGGGGGCCCGCACGTCGAAGCGCTCCATGAGCGTCGCGGCGCGCGCCCGGAGGTCGTCCCAGCGCAGGAAGGGGCCCCGGCGGAAGGACGGGCGGCGGGCCAGGGTGAGCGCCACGTTCTCGGCCAGGTCGAAGCGGCCCACCAGCCCCTCCCTGGTCCGGTCCTCGGGGACGAAGGCCACCTCGGCGGGAAGGCGGGCCTCCCCGGCGTGGGGTGCGGCGCGCCCCGCCAGCACCCGGGCCAGCGCCCGCTGTCCGTTCCCCTCCACCCCGGCCACCCCCAGGACCTCGCCGCGCCGGACCTCCAGGTCCACCGCGTCCAGCGCCCGTTCCCCCCGGTCTCCCCGCAGGGAGACGCCCCGCAGCTCCGCCACCCCCGGTCCCGGCTCGCGCCGGGGGCCGCCGCGGGAGGCGGGGCCGGCTCCCAGCGCGACGGGGTCCACCACGCCCTCGCCCACCATGGCCCGCACCAGCTCCGGGGCGGTGACGTCCGCCCTGTCGGCGCGCAGCACGGTGCGCCCCCGACGCAGCACGGTCACCCGGTCCGCCACCGCCAGGATCTCGTCGAGCTTGTGGGCCACGAGGACCACCGCCCGCCCCTCGGCGGCCAGCTCGCGGAGGAGGTCGAAGAGGCGCCCCACCTCGTCCGGCGTCAGGACCGCCGTGGGCTCGTCCAGGACGAGGATGCGGGGGCGGCGTAGGAGGGCCTTCAGGATCTCCACGCGCTGCCGCACCCCCACGCCCAGCGTCTCCACCCGGGCGTCCAGGGGCACCTGGAGGCCGGTGCGCCCGGCCAGCTCGGCGGCCTCCGTCCGGACCGCCGTGGTGGACCGGCCGAGCCCGGCGGGACCCGCCCGGCGCCCCAGCGCCAGGTTCTCCAGGACGGTGAGGGTGGGCACCAGGGCGAAGTGCTGGTGGACCAGCCCCACGCCGGCGGCCCACGCGTCCCGGGGGGTCCTGAACGAGCGGGGCTCCCCCCCGACCACCACCTCGCCGGCGTCGGGAACCAGGAGGCCCCCCAGGACGTTGAGGAGGGTGGTCTTTCCGGCGCCGTTCTCGCCCAGGAGCCCGTGGATCTCGCCGGCCCGGGCCTCCAGGTCGGCGCCGGCCAGCGCGCGCACCGGACCGAACCGCCGCTCGATCCCCGTGAGGCGGACCGGGGCCGGGGTCACGGCGTGCCCGACTCCCCGTCCACGAAGGGGATGCGGGGGACGTCCAGCTCGCCGGCCCGGATGGCGGCGCGGGCGTCCCGGACGCGCTGGAGCAGCTCCGCGGGAATGCGGCCCTCCACCGCCGGGTTGGGCACGAAGTCCACCACCCCCTCCTCGGCGCCGACGTAGATCGGCGCGCTGCCCAGCGTCCCGTCCAACCAGCTCCGGGCCGTCTCCAGGAAGGCCTCGGGAATGCGGATGACCGCGCTCCCCAGCGTCACCTCCGGCGCGATGTCGTTCTGGTCCCGGTTCATCCCCATGATCCAGGTGGAGTCCCCGGTGGCCACGGCCTCGCGCACGGCCTGGAACGCGCCGAAGGAGGCCGCGTCGGTGTTGTGGATGAGGATGTCGGCCCCACGGCGGATCTGGGCCACGGCCGCTTCCTTGGCGGCGGCCACGTCGTCCCAGCTCCCGATCCAGGTCTCCAGGACCGTCACCCCCGGGTTCACGGCCCGCGCCCCCGCCTCGAAGGCGCGGAAGGTGCCCTCGGCGGGGGGGATCGCCACGCCGCCCACCATGCCCACGGTGTCCGAGCGGGTGAGGCCGCCGGCGACCATGCCGGCCAGGTAGCTCCCCTCCTCGAGCTGGAAGACCAGGGGGACGACGTTCTCGGCCACCCGACCGCCCCCGCTCACCACGATGGTCATGTCCGGGAAGAGGCCCCCGGCGCGCACGGCGGCGTCCTGGTACTCGAAGCCGTGGGCGAAGACCAGGTCGTAGCCCGAGGCCGCGTACGAGCGGAAGGCCTCGTCGAACTCGGCGGGAGTGCGGGTCTGCTGGTGGCTGACCCGGGCGCCCAGGGAATCCTCCACCATCAGCAGCCCCTCGTAGGCCCCGGCGTACCACCCCGCGTCCGAGACGGGCCCGGAGGTCAGGAGGGCCGCCCGGAGGGCCGGCTCGGCCCCCGGGACCTCGGAGGCCGGGTCGTCGGAGGGCGCCTCCCCCCCGCAGGCGACGGCCAGGAGCAGGGCCGGTAAGGGGGCGAGCAACGCGGGGAACCTGGGCACGTACGTCTCCCGGGACGGAGGGGGCAGGAACCGGGCGGGGCCGGGGTGCCACAGTACCGTCGTCCTCCCTCGGAGTGCCAGAACGTCCAGACGACGGCTTGATTTTCGACCCTTCTTCGGGCATATGGAGTGTCCCATGGGTCCTCCCGGACCCGACCCCCGCGAGCCTCCCCACCCCTTCCCTTCGACGGTGACCCCATGGCGATGCAATCCACCCCCGACCGCGGACACTGGAGCGGCAAGCTCGGCTTCGTGCTGGCCGCGGCCGGCTCGGCCATCGGGCTGGGCAACATCTGGCGCTTCCCCTACATGGCGGGCGAGGGGGGCGGGGGCGCGTTCGTCTTCATCTACCTCGTGTGCGTCCTCCTCATCGGCGTGCCGGTGCTCTTCGCCGAGCTGTCCATCGGGCGCGCCACGAGCCGGAACCCGGTAGGAGCGTTCAAGAAGCTCGCGCCCGAGTCGGCCTGGCCCCTCCTGGGCGGCCTGGGCGTGCTCACCGGCTTCGCGATCCTCGCCTTCTACGGGGTCATCGCGGGGTGGACGCTGGGCTACACCTGGATGGCGCTGACCGGGACCTTCGGGCCGGGGGTCGACGCCGCGGCCAGCAACGAGATCTTCGGTGCCTACATCGGCAACGTGACCTATTCCGTCGGTCTCACCGCCGTCTTCCTCCTCATCACGGCGCTGGTGGTCCGGGGCGGGATCTCGGGCGGGATCGAGAAGGCCGCCAAGGTCCTCATGCCGGTCCTCCTCGGCGTCCTCGTCCTCCTCCTCTTCCGGGCCCTCACCCTGCCGGGGGCGGCCGGGGGCCTGGAGTACCTGCTCCGTCCGGACCTCTCGGAGGTGACGCCGGGCGTCGTCGTGCTGGCCCTGGGACAGGCGCTCTTCTCGATGTCGCTGGGCATGGGCGCCATGATCACCTACGGCTCGTACTTCCCCGAGGACGAGTCCCTCCCCTTCGCGGGGACGGCGGTGGCGCTCTCCGACATGGCCATCGCCCTCCTGGCCGGCCTCGTCATCTTCCCGGCGCTCTTCAGCGCGGGGATGGATCCCTCCGGCGGCCCGGGCCTGGTCTTCGTGGTGCTCCCGACGGTCTTCGCCCAGATGCCGCTGGGCAGCCTCTTCGCCACCCTCTTCTTCGCCAGCCTCGCCATCGCGGCGCTGACCTCCACCATCTCTCTCATGGAGGTCGTGGTGGCCTACCTGGTGGACGATCGCGGGTGGGCGCGCCAGAAGGCGGCCTGGTCGGTGGCGGCGGCCTGCTTCGTCCTGGCCGTGCCCTCGGCGCTCTCCCAGGGCGGCCACCCCTTCTTCTCCGACTTCCTGGGGTCCACCTGGCTGGACATCCAGAACATCATCTGGGGCAACTACGGGCTCAGCATCGGCGCCATCCTCATCTGCCTCTTCGTGGGCTTCCGCTGGGGCACCGACAAGATGCTCGACCATGTGGAGCAGGGCGGGATGCCGCTCCCGGGCCGGGGCGCCTTCGGCTTCATGGTGAAGTTCGTCTGCCCCGTCGCCATCGCCGTGGTGCTGGGCTTCATCATCGTGACGGGGCAGTACTTCTAGGGAAGGGGGAGACGCGGCTCCCGACGGGGGTCCCCCCCACCGGGAACCTGCCCCGAGCCCCGGGGCGGCGGAATGGCCGGATCGGCCACCGTCGCTCCGGGGCTCGCGTCGTTCAGCGGAGCGCCGTCGGAAGCCTCCGCACCACCACGGTGGGTACGTCGAACTCGTCGGTCTCCACGAAGGCCACCAGCCCGTCCGGCCCGAAGGCGTCGGGGAGGGCCAGGGCGCCGTCGGGGAAGGTCCCCAGGTAGCGTCCGTCGGGCGTCACCACGTCGATGGGCCCGGCCTGGTGGGGCTCCCGTCCACGGCGCTGGACCCAGAGGGTGCCGTCCCAGCCCCCGACCATCTCCAGGATCACGGGGAGCTCGGGGTGGAACTCCATGGCCTCGATCCGCCCCCGGAGCATCTCCCGGATCGCCTCCTGGGGGAGGGCCCGGCTCCCGCCGTCCGTCGAGCGGGCGACGATGCGGAGCCGGGGGCCGCCGCCCCCCTCGAGCTCGGCCAGGCGCCGGGCCCGCTCCCGCTCGCGCATGCGCTCGGTGACCGGGCGGGGCTCCAGGGGGCGTCGAAGCTCCCGCACCGGCGCCCCGGAGGCGTCCACCACGGTCACCCTCCACGTGGAGGTGTCGGCGTACGCGAGCCCCCCGTCGGGCCGGGCCGCCACGTGCAGCCCCGGCTCGAATGTGCGGGGCCCCGCGGCCATCGCCATGCGCATCCCGCCGCCCTCCATGGTGCTCACCCGCTCCCCCCGGGGAGGCGCCCAGGCCCGCGCCAGCGTCCGGGTCCGGGCGGCCTCGCCGTCGAGCTCCAGGAGCTCCACCGACCGGCCCGCGGCGTCGCCCTCCTCCCCCTCCACGCCACCCCGGCGCACGACCACGGCGGCACCCGCCCCTCCCAGGGAGAGCACCCCCCGGCCCGCGGGATCGGCCAGGAGCTCGCCCAGGCGGAACAGGCCCTCCCCCGGGGTGCCCATGGACACCTGCCGGACGAACGACCCGTCGGGCCCGTAGACCACGTAGGCCTGGTGCCCCGCGTCGGCCACCACCACCGAGCCGTCCCGCTGCACGGCCACGGACACGGGCATGTGGAGCTCGCCGGGCCCCTCCCCGGACTCGCCCACCTCCCGCAGGAGCCGCCCCCGACCGTCGGTCACCACGACCCGCCCGGCCTGGGCGTCGAACACGTGGAGGTTGCCCGCGGCGTCGAAGCCCACGTGGCGGACCTGCCCGAAGGTCTCCCAGGGCGCCCCGTCGAAGGAGCCCACCCGGAAGACCTCCTCCAGGGTGGCCTCCAGCGGTCGGTCGGCCGCGGGCAGCGTCACCGTCTCCTGGGCCGCCCCCGGGCCGGCCGCGAGGGCCAGGCCCACCGCCACGACGCCCGTCGCGCTCCGCCCTCTCCGATCCCTCCGACCTCCACGATCCACGGCGTCCCCCTCCGATCCCGTCCGTTCGCGCGCCCCGCGCCACGGCGGCGAGCGGGGCCTCCGTTCCCTCCGACGGGACGGCGGGCTCGACGGGTTGCCCGCACCCGCCGGGACTTGGCCTGCGCCCTTCCTCACCGCAGCTTTGGGATCCCGTTCCGCCCGGACGGACCCTGTTCCGACGACCCGAAGACGAGCCAGCGATGATCAAGGACCTCCTCGACCGCACCATGGAGAAGCGCCCCGACACCTTCCGCCTGAAGGGGCGCGTCCTCCACCTCCTGGACGACACCGAGCTGGTCCGGGCCCAGCTCTACGAGGGGCGGGACATCGAGCTGGACGAGGAGCTCAAGGAGCGGCTGCGGGACCAGATCTCCACCGACGAGATCACGCCCGCCTACATCTGCTACTTCTTCGACGAGACGCTGGGCGAATTCCCCTACCTGGGGCTCCGCACCACCGACCGGGAGTCGGGCGACACCGACTATCCCGTGGAGCGGGGCTCGGTGAAGGACGGGGGCTTCGTGTGCAGCGTGGCCGGGAAGCGGCGCGGAAAGGGGAGCAGCCGGGAGCAGAGCCCGTACGCCGAGCTCATGGCGGGCATCCGGGTCGTCGTCGCCGAGAGCATCGAGCGGATCTACAACGAGAACTGCCAGAACCTGGGCATCCTCACCACCACGGACTTCTCCGTCATCGAGCGGATCCGCGCCGGCGAGGAGATGGCCCTCTCGGAGTTCACCGCCGGGAAGGACGAGATCACCCGCCAGATCATCGAGTACGGCGGGCTCTTCGAGTTCAACGTGGCGCGGCTCCAGGGCAAGGTGAGCGTGCCGCTGCCCCGCGCCCTGGGCGGCGATCCCACGTCCGGGGACGAGGGCGGGGAGCCGGGACCGGCCGACTCCGAGGAGCTGGCCCGCATGAAGGGGAGCGGGGAGCCCGACGCCGGCGAGGCCCGGCCCGGCGACCAGGCCGCGCCCCAGCTCGCCGCCACCTCCCAGCCCACCAACCCCGCCGAGGTGGCCGACGACGAGGACGAGGACGCCCCCGTGGGCGGCCCGGGCTCCGGGCGCGGCCGCTTCGGGGACGACCGCCCCATGACCGTGGCGGAGAAGATCTTCGCGCGGCACTGGGTGGTCAGCGCCGCGGACAACGAGGTGGGGGTGCCGTGGGTGGAGCCCGGCGAGGCCGGCTTCTTCCGCACGGACATCCGCTTCAGCCACGAGTACGTGACCCCCATGTCCGCCATCTTCTTCGAGCAGAAGGTGGGCACGGACTCCAAGGTGGTGGACCCCGAGTCGGTCCTCTTCTTCCGGGACCACCTGACCTTCCTGAGCAAGGTCATGAGCCAGGAGCGCATCGAGCAGGGGCTCCTGGACGTGGCCAACCAGCTCGAGGTGAAGCAGCGCGAGTTCGCCGAGAAGCAGGGCATCACGCTCTACGGCGAGCAGATGGGGCACCGCCAGGGCTCCGAGGCCATCTGCCACTCCAAGATCCTGGAGGAGTACGCCGAGCCCGGGCACCTCATCATCGGGTCCGACTCCCACACCCCCCACGCCGGCGCCATCGGCGCGGTGGCCTTCGGGGTCGGGACCACGGCCATCTTCAACTCCTGGATCACCAAGGACGTCCGCGTCCGGGTGCCCAAGTCCTTCAAGGTGGTGGTGAGCGGCGAGCCCGCCCCCAACGTCACGGCCAAGGACTACATGCTGGAGATCCTCCGGCATCCCTACATCCGGGACGGCCACGCCATCGGCCAGATCATCGAGTACGCCGGCGACGCCGTGGAGGCCCTCGGCGTGGACGAGCGGGCCACCATGACGAACATGGCCGCCGAGGTGGGCGCCTTCACCGGCATCATCGCCGCCGACGAGAAGTGCGTGGAGTTCCTGGTGGCCGAGCGGGGCATGGACCGGGCCCGGGCCGAGGAGCTGGTCGAGGGCATGCAGTCCGACCCCGGCGCCGAGTACGTGAAGGTCATCGAGGTCGACGCCTCCACGATCCGGCCCATGGCCGCCCTCCCCAACGACCCCGGCAACGGCGTCTTCATCGACGACCTGGAGAAGGAGCCGGTCCGCATCGACATCGCGTACGCGGGGTCCTGCACCGCCGGGAAGAAGGAGGACATGGACATGTACGCCCGGGTCCTGGCCGAGGCCGACGAGCAGGGCCTGACCGTGCACCCGGACGTGAAGCTCTTCATCCAGTGCGGCTCCACCGAGGTCCGGGACTACTGCGGCCGGAAGGGCTACCTGGAGCTCTTCGAGCGCATGGGCGCCGAGTTCATCGAGCCGGGCTGCGGCGCGTGCATCAACGCCGGCCCGGGCGTCACGTCCTCCGCCGACGAGGTGAGCATCTCGAGCCAGAACCGGAACTTCCCCGGCCGCTCCGGCCCCGGGAACCTGTACCTGGCCTCCCCCTACTCCGTTGCCGCCAGCGCCGTGGCCGGGTACGTCACCCAGTGGACGCCCGGGCAGAAGCTGCAGCCCGTGAGCGCCCGCAAGCTGGCCACGGTCTAGGGAGACTCTCCATGCGCCCCGGCCCGTCCCGCAGGCGATTCCTCCGCGCCCTTCCCGGGGTCGCGGCGGCGCTCGTTCTCGGGGTGGGCGCGCGCCCGCTGGCCGCCCGGCGGCGGGCCGAGCACCCCGAGCCCCGACCGGGGATCGACGCGTCCGGCGTCCTGGGGCCCGACGACCTCCCGGGCTTCGGCGAGGATGTCCTGGAGGTCTACGACCAGATCCGGGAGATGCCCCACATCGCCGACGGCATCGGCTGCACCTGCGGCTGCGTCTTCATGCCCGGGTACCGCTCGCTCCTGACCTGCTTCCACGCCGGGGGCATGGCCATGGGATGCCAGATCTGCCAGGGCACCGCCCGGCTGGCCCACGGCCGCTGGAAGCGCGGCCAGTCCCTCGACCGGATCCGCGCCGCGCTGGACGCGCGGTTCGGATGAGGCCCGGGCCACCCCTCGGCGTGACGACGCGGGGCTGAGCCCGAACCTTCAAGCTTTCCCCGGCGCCCGACCCGCCGCATTATGGCTGAATGCCATCCCCCTCCCTCTGGGACCGGGTGCGCCAGGCGCGCATCGTCCAGGTCCTGGCCGTCTACCTCGGCGCGTCCTGGGTCGTCCTCCAGATCGCCGACATCCTGACCGAAGCCCTCTCCCTCCCGGAGTGGGTGCTCCCGGTGGCCGTGCTCCTCCTCCTGGTGGGGCTGGTGATCATCGTGGCCACGGCGTGGGTCCAGTCCCTCCCCGCCACCACGGCGGCGGAGGAGGCGGGGGAGATCCCCGACGACTGGCAGGTGGCGCCGGGGGACGCGTTCAAGAGCCTGCTGGCGGGCCGCCTCCCCCACCTCACGTGGGGGCGGGCCGTCGTGGGAGGGGTGGTGGCGCTCTCCCTCCTCTTCGGCGGCGCGGGGCTGTACGTGGCGCTCACGGGGAGCCGCGGCGTCCTCGGTCCCACCGAGGCGGGAGCGAGCACCGCGGCCGAAGGCATCGCGGTGGTTCCGTTCGAAGTCCGGGGCGGGGACCTGGAGGTCTGGCGGGAGGGAATGGTGGACCTCCTCTCCAACAACCTGGACGGCGTCGGAGGCTACCGGACCATCGACCCGCGCACCGTGATGGCTCGATGGGAGGACCAGGTCGGGGACGTGGCCGCCACCGTCGACCTGGACGAGGCCCTCCGGGTCGCAGGGGCCACCGGCGCCCGGTACGCCCTGGTGGGCAGCCTGGTGGGCACCGGGGACCGGGTCCGGCTCGTGACCAACGTGTACGACCTGGACTCCCGGGAGGAGGTCGCCGGCTCCCGGGCCGAGGGTGCCGCCGCGGACATCCTCTCCCTGGCCGACAACCTCGCGGCCGGAACGGTCCGGTCGCTCCTGGCCGCGGCCGGCCGGGGGGGCGCCGGGGACATCACGCCCGAGAGCCTCACCACCGAGTCCCTCGAGGCGCTCCGTCACTTCCTCGACGGGGAGAGCCACTTCCGGCGCGGCCGGTTCGCGCAGGCCGCACAGAGCTACGAGACCGCCCTGGCCGAGGACAGCCTCTTCGTCCTGGCCATGGCCCGGGTGTCCGACACCTACGGCTGGCTGGAGGACATCCGCTCGGAGGTCGCCGCCGAATGGGCCACCAAGGCGCTGGAGCACATCGACGCCCTACCCCGGCGCCACCAGGTGTACGTCCGGGCCGGCGACGCCCTGGGCCGGGGCTCGCCCGCGATGGTGGACGAGCTGAAGGACGCCGTGCGCCGCTACCCCGACGACCCGGAGGCGTGGTTCCTCCTGGCGGAGAACTACTTCCACCTCACCGGCCCCACCCTCTCCCGCCCGGCGGAGGCGAAGCGCGTCCTGGAGGAGGCGGTGGCGCTGGACCCCGAGTTCAGCCCGTACCTGGTCCACGTCACGGACGTCGCCATCATGGAGGGGAACCGGGCCGTGGCCGAGGAGACGCTGGAGCGCTACCGCGAGCTCTCCGGGGACGAGGGGAGCAACCAACGGTACCTCGAGCTCGCCATCCCCCTGATCCTGGGCGACTCCGCCGAGGCCGAGGCGGCGCTGGCCGAGGCCCGGGACGCCAACCCCCGGGACCTCCAGCTCGTCGCCGCCACCTTCGGGGCCAACACCGATCGCTTCGACCGGGCCGAGCGGATCCACCCGATCCTCGGCCAGAAGGTGGGGCAGAGCCGCGACAACTGGGTGATGTGGAGCCAGGGGACGCGGGGAGCGCTGGACGAGGCGGAGCGACTGGCCCTCGAGGGGGACGTCTCGGACCCCGACATCGGCCTCCAGCTCGGCCACGTGGCCCTGGTCTGGGGCGTCACCTCCGAGGACGAGGGGATGCGGGCCCGCCTGGCTCCCGAGACGTGCGGGGCCCAGACCAACTGCATCCGCTTCCTGTCCTACGCCCTCGTGGTCGAGGGGCGCCTCGACGACCTGGACCGTCTGATCCGGGAGCACACGGCCCGGATGGCGGCCGCGGAGACCGACGGAGGCGTCACCGAGGGGATGCGGAACACGGCTACCCTCCTTGAGGGAATCCGGGCGTTGGGCTCCGACGACCGGCAGGGCGCGCGGGCGGCCCTGCAGCGTGTCGTCGAGGCGCGGGGCGACGCCGGAGACATCGCCCGCTCCGTCCTGGCCGACATGGCGCTCGAGGACGGACGGCTGGACCGGGCGGAGCAGCTCTACGCCAGCAGCCTGTGGGGCTACGGCCGGAGCAAGGCGCTCCGCGGCCTGGCCAGGGTCGCCGAGGCCCGGGGCGACGCCGAGGAGGCCCGGCGCTGGTGGGGCCGCTTCGTCACCCTGACCGAGGGCGCGGACGCGGATCGCCTCCCCCAGGTGCGCGAGGCGCGGGCGGCGCTGGAGGGCTGAGGCACCGGTCCGGCCCCACTTCCGCCTTCCCACCCCGGGCGCCATCGTAGGGGGACGCTCGCGGCTCCCCCCTCCTCCGGTGGCCATGCCCCACGTCCCGCCCTTCCAGCCCGACCCGCGGCTCTTCCCCTTCGAGTCCCGGTGGTTCGACAGCCCGGTCGGGCCGGTCCACTACATCGACGAGGGCCCCCCGGGCGGGGTCGGCCCCGACGGCGCTCCGGCGGACCCGATCCTCCTCCTCCACGGGAACCCCACGTGGAGCTTCCTCTACCGGGGGATCGTGATCCGGCTGCGGAAGCGCTTCCGCTGCATCGCGGTCGACTACCCGGGCTTCGGGCTCTCGGTGCACCCCGACGACTACGGCTACACCCCGGCGGAGCACGCCGACGTGGTCCAGGCGCTGGTCCGCCACCTGGATCTGCGGCGGCTGACCATCATGGGCCAGGACTGGGGCGGCCCCATCGGCATGCGGATAGCCGTGGACGAGCTCCCCCGCCTCAGGGCGCTGGTCATGGGCAACACGTGGTATTGGCCCGTGGACGCCCTCCACATGAAGGCCTTCGCCTACGTCATGAGCAGCGCGCCCATGCAGCACCTCATCCTGAAGAAGAACTTCTTCGTCGAGCGGATGATGCCCATGGCGGTGAAGCACGAGATGGCCCCCGAGGTGCTGCGGCACTACCGGGAGCCGCTCCCGTCGCCCTCGAAGCGGATCGGCGTGGCGGAGTTCCCCCGGCAGCTCACCGAGAGCACGCTCTGGCTGGGGAAGCTGGCCGACGACGTGGCGGAGCGGCTGGCCAACGTCCCGCTCCTCCTCCCCTGGGGGGTGGAGGACTTCGCCTTCTCCCGGGACTTCATCGGCCGCTTCCGGGACGACTTCCGGCTCGCCACGGTGCGCCTCCTGGACGCCAAGCACTACATCCAGGAGGACGCCCCCTCGGAGATCTCCGAGGCCATCGGGGACTTCCTGGGCCAGGACGCGCTCCGGTCGTGACGACGCTCCTGGCGGTGGGGGGCGGCGGCGCGCTGGGGGCGATGGCACGCTGGCTCGCCGGCGAGTGGGTCCAGGGCCTCAGCGGGGGAGACGCCTTCCCCTGGGGCACCCTGGCCGTGAACGTGGCCGGAGCCTTCCTCCTGGGGCTGGCCATGGGGTGGTTCCAGGACGTGCCCGCCTCGCCGGAGGTCCGGCAGCTCGTGACCGTGGGATTCCTGGGGTCCTTCACGACCTTCAGCACGTACAGCTACGAGACGGTGGCGCTGGCCCGGAACGGCGAGCTGGGAGCGGCGGTCGCCTACTCCGCCGGCAGCGTGGCCCTGGGGCTCGTGGCCGTGCTGGCCGGGGCCGCCCTGGCGCGGGCCTTCCTCTCCGCCGCGGGGTGAGGGACCCGGCGCGGACCCACCCCTCCGCCCGGAGCCCCTAGAGTCGGGCGAGCGCCTCGTCCACCGGGACGGCGCCGCCCACGAAGGGGATCGTCCTCCCCACGGTGGCCGGCTCCTCGAGGCAGCGCGCCGCCACCCGGGCCACGTCGGCGCGGGCGACCTCCTCCCCGTCGAGCTCGTCCCCCACCTCCACGCGGCCGCTCCCCTCGTCGTCGGTGAGGCGTCCGGGCCGGAGGATCGTGTGGTCGAGGCCGCTCCGGCGGAGCCACGCGTCGGCGATGCCCTTGGCCACCAGGTAGTGCCGGATGGCCTCGGAGCGGTCGGGGTCGTCGGCGCCGCGCGCGCTCACCATGACGAACCGGGGCACCCCGTGCTTCCGGGCGGCCTCGATGACGCGGAGCGCGCCGACCCCGTCGACGGCGACCGTCTTGTCGGCGCCGGTGCCTCCCCCGGAGCCCGCCGTGAACACCACGGCGTCGCACCCGGGGACGACGTCCTCGAACTCGCCCTCCAGGTCGCCGACCACGGGGTCGGCCCCCAGCTCCCGGAGCGTCCGGGCCTGCTCGCCGTCCCGGACCATGGCCCGGACCTGGTGGCCCGCCTCGGCCAGGAGGGGGACGAGCTTCCGACCCACGCCACCGTGGGCGCCGATCACGAGGACCCGCATCAGAGCGGGGCGCAGGCCACGGCGTGGCCCGCCTCGAGGTCGGAGCCGGCGTGGACGCGCACCGAGAACGTCCCGGCCTCCTCGAAGATGCGGCGCAGCGGGGGGACGGCCTGCTCGGCGTCCACCCGGCCTTCCTCGTCCGCCCGGAGGGGCGCGCCCAACCCGGTGTGTCCCGGGAGCGTGCTCAGCGCGACCTCCACCGGGCCCTCCGGCTCGTCGCACGGCGCCCGGTACACGGCCCAGGCGTGGAGCCCCGGGGCGAGGCCCTCGATCTCCACGTGGAGACGGGGTGCTCCCGCGCTCCCTCCCGACACACCGCCGACGGGGACGAGCACGTGGAGCACGCCGCCCACCGACTCGGGTCCCGCGGGGAGGGGCCGGAACACGGTGCGGACCTTTTCGGACACGGCCGGAGCGGGCTCCCCCCCGGCGTCGGGCGCGGCGGCCAGGGCCTCGCCGTCGGGGGCGCCGGAGGCGTCGCCGCAGGCCGACAGGAGGACCGCGAGAAGGAGGGCCGCCACCAGGGCGAGGAGGGCCGGCCGGGCGTCCGACCGGGGCTCGGTCGACGCGCTCGCGGGGCGGGGGGAGGAGCGGGAGGGCATGGAGCGTTCTCGTGGGTGGGGATCGGGTTCGAACGCCGCGGGACCCTGGGCCACCGCGGCATCCACCCCACTTGCAAGATCCGTGCGCTCCGCGGCGAGCTACTCCTCGTCCACCTCGAAATGGGCCACCTCGGGGTGGCTCAGGAAGGCCCGCAGCTCGTCGGTCGCGTTGGGGAAGGTGTGGTGGCGGACCGCCCGGAGCGTCTCCAGCGCCTGGAGCACCTCCTCCCGGGACGGCACGTCCCCGCCGGCACCCGGATCGGCGTCGACGCTCCGGAGCTCCCGGAGCTGGGTGCGGATCTCGTCCATGTCCACCCGGGTGCCCGGGCAGGTCTTGGACGTCCGGAAGCGGGCGTCCACCACCCCGTCCCGGATCAGGTCGTTCACCTCCCGGTGCCCGATGACCCGCTCCACGGTCACCCGGGGATGCTCGTCCATCAGGTCCGAGAGGAGTTGGAGCAGGGTCCGCCGCTGCGTCTCGGTGTGGTCCCGCCGATCCCCGTGCCCCGCCACGCAGATGCCCAGCGAGCGCCGGTTCAGCCCGAGGACGTGGGCCCCGGGACGGTTCTGGGGCCGCCCCGGCTGCACGGTGCCGTCCTCCGCGTCGTCGTGCCGGTCGTCCGTGATCACGAAGTGGTAGCCGATGCCGGACCAGCCGCGCTCGCGGTGCCAGCGGTCGATGAGGTCCCGGTCGCAGTTGCGGCCGGAGAAGGCCGCGGTGTGGACCACGAGATACTCGACGTCGTCGGGGGTCATGCGCTCTCCTTCGCCGAGGGGGGCGCGGCGGATGTCGGGGTCGTTCCCTGGGGTGGGTCCTCCATGCTCGGGTGGCGCGGGGGGCGACCGCAAGCCCGGGAGGATCGGTTGGGGGCCGCCCCTACCCGCCGCCCTCCAGCTCGGGCTCGTCCCCCCGGATCCGGGCGGGATCCACGTCCAGCGGCTCGGGGCGGATCAGGGCCTGCCAGGCGTCGGGGTGGGCGGCCACGACGCGGCGCGCGGCCTCGCAGCGATCGCGGATCGCGTCCACGTCCACCCCCAGATAGGGGGACGGGCAGCCTTCCAGGCGGTTCAGCGCCTTGCCCATCTGGGCCCGGACACCGTGGGGGTTCGCCCGCTCCCAGTGCACCCACGCGCTGGCGAAGAGGATGAGCGCCTGGTAGAAGTCGCTCCCCGAGGCCCGCCAGGCGTCCTCCAGCGCCTCGTGGCTCTCCCAGAACTCGCCGTCGTGGTAGAGGTCGAGGAAGGCGCGGAGCGGGGTGGGGAGAGGGGAGGCCATGGAGGAGAAGATAGGGCGGAGCCCGCCGGCGCGCGGGGGCCGCGGCCCGGCGGCGCGCAGCCCACCGGCGCGTGGCCCGCCGGGGCGGTCCACCCTAGCTTGGGCCCGACCCGTATCCCGGGACCGATTCCCGACCAGGCGTCACCGAGACCCCATGCCCCCATCCACCTCCGCGAACCCCGACGCCCCTCCGGGCGGCCGGCTCCGCCCGCTCCTCCTGGCCGTCGTCCTCTTCGGCGCGGTGGGCCTGGGGGCGGAGCTCGCCCTGATCGAGCACTGGGAGGGCACGCCCCAGCTCGTGCCCCTGGGGGCCCTGGCGGCGACCCTCGGCTCGGGCGCGTTCGTGGCGCTGCGGCCCCGCCGGGGCACGGTGCTTGCGTTCCGTGCCGTCATGGGGCTGACCATCGTCGCGGGGCTGGTCGGGGTGGGCTTCCACCTCGCCGGCAACCTGGCCTTCGAGCGGGAGATCGTGCCCGACGCGGCGCTCGGCGCCCTCCTCTGGGAGGCGGTGCGCGGAGCCACGCCGCTGCTCGCTCCGGGCAGCCTGGTCCAGCTCGGCCTGGTGGGGCTCGTCCTCACCTGGCGGCATCCCGCGCTGGCGGCCCCCGAAGCCCCTTCACGACCCCCGTCCCCGGACGCGTCCGGGGAGCCCGACCAACCCGAGGAACATCGATGAACGTCCCCATCCGATCCGGACTCCGACCCTTCGTCCTCACCCTGGCCCTGGTGGCGGCCGCCTGCGGCGGCGAGCCCGCCGAGGAGGCCCCGCCGTCCCAGCCCGCCGCCGAGACCGAAGCCGCCGCGACCCCCGAGGCGCCGGCCGACGCCCTCCTGGACCCCAACGAGGCCAGCCGGGACGAGCTCCTGGCCGTCGCCGCCCTGGACTCGACGGCCGTCGACGCGCTGGTGGCCGGCCGACCCTACGACGACATGCTCCAGGTGGACGCGGTCCTCGCCGAGCACCTGGACGAGAGCCAGCGGGAGGCCGTCTACGGCTCGGTCTGGAAGCCCCTGGACCTGAACGAGGCCTCGGGCGAGGAGATCCTCCTCATCCCCGGCGTGGGCGAGCGCATGGAGCACGAGTTCGAGGAGTACCGGCCGTACCGGGCCATGGCCGAGTTCCACCGGGAGATCGGCAAGTACGTGGACGAGGACGAGGTGGAGCGGCTGGCCCGCTACGTGGAGCTGCGACCCTAGCTGCCCCACGGGGCCCCACGACGACGCCCAACCGAAAGGGGGGTGCGGCTCTCGCCGCACCCCCCTCTTCCCATGCCGCCCCCGTTCCCGCGGCGGGCCTCACGGAGCGGCCGCTACTGGGCC
Source organism: uncultured Gemmatimonadaceae bacterium (assembly GCA_964569085.1). Classification (GTDB taxonomy): domain Bacteria; phylum Gemmatimonadota; class Gemmatimonadetes; order Longimicrobiales; family Gaopeijiaceae; genus JAJCZZ01. The sequence goes on from CAZMTA010000003.1 coordinate 135,504, forward strand.
GTGCGCGTCGTGGCCGTGCCCGAGCCCAGGAAGACCGCGTCGGTGGGCAGCCGGTCGAGGGCCCCGGAGGGCAGGCGGAGCGCGTACCCCTCGGAGGGGATCCGGTCCTCCACGAGGTGGGGGTTCACGAAGCGGAGGTCGTCCAGGAGGAGGTCCGTGGCCTCGGCCACGTCCGCGAGGGTGGTTCCGCCCCGGACGTCGATCTCGTCGAGGAGGAGCGGCTCGTCGGGAATGATGTGGTCGAACCCGTACTGGACCGGGTCCTTGGCGATGCGGGCCGCCGCGATCATGAGCGGCACGTAGTCCCGGGTCTCCCGGGGGAGGCGGTCCCAGATCTTGTAGTAGTCCGCCTCGCTGGCGGCGCGCTCCGAGCCCGTCTCCTCCCGCATGATCCGGCCGACCCGGTTCTCGCCGGTGTTGTAGGCCGCCGCGGCCAGGTACCAGGAGCCGAACCGCTCGTGCAGCTCGGTCAGGTAGTCCAGCGCGGCGTCCGTGGCCTTCTCGGGGTGGTTCCGCTCGTCGACCTCGTCGTCCACGCGCAGGCCGTAGCGGCGCCCCGTCTCGGGGATGAACTGCCACAGACCGCTCGCGTGGGCGCTGGAGTAGGCCGCCGGGTTGAACCCGCTCTCGATCATCGCCAGGAAGACCAGGTCGTGGGGCATCTCCCGCTCGGCGAGCTTCACCGACAGCATGGGCACGTAGCGCCCGGACCGGTGGAGGAAGCCCTCGAACTTCTCCCGCATCTCCGGGACGTTCTGGAAGCGGTCCACCCAGAAGTCCACGCGCTCGTGGTCGAGGTTCGGGAGGTCCCAGCCCCGGCCGGCCAGGCGCTGGACCATGGTCTCGGCCACGGCCTGGGTCACCGGGTCGTCGTAGTGGGGCTGCTGCGCGGGAGCGGCGCGGTTGAGGTTGATCTTGCTCGCACCGGCCATGCCGACGGCGCCGGCGAGGGCGACCCGGCGCACCCTCCGGTCGGTGAGGAGCTTCCGGAGTCTCATCCTTCTACGGCGTTGCTCGGGGGTCATGGTGCTGGCCCTCCTGGGTCGTGCGAGTCGCTGCTGGCGTGCCGGGCCGTCCGCCCGGCTGGATGCATTAGAGTTGCAAGGGGCACGCCAGGTTGCGCGGCTTTCTCGACTTCGTTGCACGACAACGACTTACAGACTTGGATCCGGCCGCCTCAGCGGCCCTCCAGGACCTCCTGGGCCCGGGCCAGCTTCTCCGGCGTCCCGATGTCCATCCAGAGCGCCTCCCCCAGGTGGAACGGAAGGATGCGACGCCCCTCCGCGGCCAGCCTCATGTAGGGCTCCACGATGCTGAAGCGCCCCCGCTCCTCCAGGAGGTCGAAGATCTCCGGCGACAGCACGTGGACCCCGGTGAAGCCCAGGGCCCGCCCGGGTCCGTCCGGCGGCACCCGGGCCAGGATCTCCCGTCGCTCCTGGTCGCGACGGCCGTAGAGCCCGTCCTCGTCGAAGAGGAGCGCCCGGTCCGTCTCCCGCTCGTTCACCGCCAGGGTGGCCAGCGCCCCGGTCTCCCGGTGCTGGGCCATCATCGCCTCCAGGTCCATGTCGCTGACGATGTCGGCGTTGTGGAGGAAGAAGGGACCGTCCTCGCGGAAGTGCTCACGGGCGTGGAGGAGGCCCCCGCCGGTCTCGAGGCGCTCCCCGGGCTCCCGCGAGATGCGGACCTCCGCGCCGAATCCGTCGTGCTCCTCCAGGAACGCCTCCACCTTCTCTCCCAGGTAGTGGACGTTCACCACCAGGCGGTCCGCGCCGGCCGCCACCAGCCGCCGAGCGACCCGCTCCAGCATGGGAACGCCCGCAACCTCCACCAGCGCCTTGGGGGTGTCCCGCGTCAGGGGCCGGAGCCGCGTGCCCTCGCCCGCGGCCAGGATCATGGCGTCCACGCCGGCCCTCAGTCCGCCTGACCGGGCCAGCGGCGACGCTCCCGGTGCTCGACGTCCGCCGTGACCCCGGGGTGGTTGCCGGCCAGGTGCCGGGCGAGGCGCTCCACGAAGTACACCGAGCGGTGCTGCCCTCCGGTGCACCCGAAGGCCACGGTCAGGGAATCGAACCCCCGACGCCGGTATTCGTGGATCTGGTTCTCGACCAGGGAGAGGGCGCTCTCCCAGAAGTCGTGGACCTCCGGGCGCGCCTCGAGGTGCTCCACCACCTCGGCGTCCAGGCCGCTCAGCGTCCTGAACTCGAGCTGCCGCCCCGGGTTGGGCAACGCGCGGCAGTCGAAGACGAACCCGCCTCCGTGCCCCCCGCGGTCCTCGGGGTAGCCCCGGACGTAGCTGAAGCTCTGGAGGTGCAGGGTGAGCCCCTCGCAGGCCCCGTCCCCCTCGGAATGCCGGGCCCAGTCCTTCACGATGCGCCGGAAGACGCGCTGGAGCTCGGGGAGCTCCAGGGGGAGGCCCCGATCCAGGATCCCCTCGATGTTGCGCGCCTGGGGAACGACGCCCTGGAGGAAGCGGGTCTTCCGCTCGAAGAAGCCCCGGTACCCGTAGGCGCCCATGGCCTGCATGATCCGCACGAGGACGTAGGCCCGCAGATCCTCCCGGAACGCGTCCCGGTCCACCTCGACGTGATCCGAGAGCGCGTCCAGGTAGTGCCCGGTCAGCTCCTCCCGCGCCTCGTCGGGGATCTCCGCCTTGGCGTCGTAGAGGAGGGACGCCAGGTCGTAGGGGAGGGCCCCCTTCCGGCCTCCCTGGTAGTCGATGAACCAGGGCTCGCCGTCCCGGAGCATCACGTTGCGGGACTGGAAGTCCCGGTAGAGGAAGAAGTCCCGGCGCGCCTCGAGGAGTCGCTCCGCCAGGACCTCGAAGTCCCGCTCCAGCCGGGCCTCGTTGAAGGGTACGTGGGCCAGCTTGAGGAAGTGGTACTTGAAGTAGTTCAAGTCCCACAGGATGGAGCGCTCGTCGAACGCTTCCCGGGGGTACGCCGCGGAGAAGTCGATGGCCTCGCCGCCCTCCACCTGGAAGCGCGGCAGCGTCTCCACCACCCGGCGGTACAGCTCCATGGCAGCGGGAGGGAACCGCTCCCCCGACGCCGCCCGGAGCTCCACCAGCGCCTCGTAGAGCGTCGTGTCCCCCAGGTCCTCCTGGAGCCACACGCCGTGCTCCTCGTCGACGCCGTAGAGCTCGGGAACCGGGAGGCCGCGCTCCCGGAAGGTGCGGGTGAAGGACACCCACGCCCGGTTCTCCTCCCGGTCGGGGCCGATGGCCCCCACCGCGGTCTCCAGCTCCGGGCCGACGAGCCGCCAGTAGCTCCGGGTGGAGCCGTCTCCCCCCATCTCGAGGATGGCCTGGGGCTGGACGCCGAAGTGATCCCGGAAGAGCTCGACGAGGCGTTGGCGCATGAACGGATCGGAGGAGGAACGGACGGGACGCGAGGGTGGTCCCGCTCAATGCACCATTCGGGCCAGGGGACCGGGAGCGACTACCCCGCCCCGGGACCGTGGAGCCGTCACGCGGGCCTGGAGCCGTGACGGGGGGGCACGGACACACCGGTCCGCGCACCCCGGCGGGACGCACGTCCGGGCTTCCCACGACGAAGCCCCGCCGGCCACTGGGGCCGACGGGGCTTTCGTCTTCATGGTCGCTGCTGGACTCGAACCAGCGACATCCACGATGTGAACGTGGCGCTCTACCAGCTGAGCTAAGCGACCGAAAGTACCCCCACGGGGACTCGAACCCCGGTCTTCGCCGTGAGAGGGCGATATCCTAGGCCACTAGACGATGGGGGCATATTCCTCCCGTGCTGCGGAGGGCACCAACCATAAAAACGACCCCCGGAGAGGTCAACCCCTCAACCCCGCGCCGGGGTCGGGTGTCTGGACAGTTGGCGAGACAGATGTTTCCGTTCGCCGCCGGGGTCCCCGGACACGGGGGGCGGAACGGCGGCCGCCGGGGTAGCAGCCCCTCCGGCCCCGACGCCCGGCCGAGAGCAGACCACTACCGAAATCACTGGAAGATCATGGCGGACAAGCTGAACGACGAATCCATCGAGGGCTGGCTCAAGGGGCGCAGCGGCTGGTCCCGGAAGGGGGACCGTATCCGCAAGGAGTTCTCCTTCGACTCCTTCCGCGACTCCATCGTCTTCGTCAACCGCGTGGCGACCCTCGCCGACACCGCCGAGCACCACCCGGACATCGACGTGCGCTACGACAAGGTGACCATCGGCCTGAGCACCCACGACGCCGGCGGCATCACCGAGAAGGACCTCGAGCTGGCGGAGCAGATCGACTTCGCGACCTCCTCCCGGTAGGCGGAGAGGAAGCCCACCGCCACCCGCGCGGGCCGGGCTTCCACAGACGTAGCCGCCCCTAGGGGAGCGCGCCGTCCTCCAGGAAGCGCCGGATGATCCGGAACGCCTCCAGGTCCCGGAGGAGGGCCATGTGGGTGGGGCAGCAGACCTCCACGTCGGGCACCCCGGGCAGGAGCGCGCTCTCGGGGGGCAGGACGTGGGTCTCCAGGAGGGTCCGGACGGTCAGCCCCTCGACCCCCTCGGGCAGCCCCGGCTCCTCGGCCAGCCAGGCCAGGAACGGGCTCCCGGGGCGCATCTCCTCTCCGCCCTCTCCCCACCACGCCAGCCACGCGGACCAGGTGCCGTGGTGGGGCGAGGCCGCGAACACCACCCGGCGGACGACGGCCGCACCCCCGTTCCGCAGCCAGACCCGGGTGGCCAGGCCGCCCATGGAGTGGGCCACCACGTCCAGGCGCTCCGCGCCGGTCCGCTCCAGGAGGACCCGCGCGGCCCGGGCGAGCTCCTCGGCGTGGTCCCGGTTGCTTCCGAAGGGGTCGTCGAAGCTCACCGCCATCACCGACTCCTCCGTCCACCCCGCGGCGGTGAGGAGGATGCGGAGCGCCGCCAGGTCCCGCTCGGTGTCGGACCACCCAGGGACCAGGAGGACCGGCACCTCGGTCGGGCGCGCCGGCTCCGTGGCCCGGGGACGCACCTCGAGGGCGGGCGCCGGCCCGGCCGGTGCCGGCGCGGCCGCCGCCGGGGAGGCACCGACGCCCGCGGCCATCGCCGCCAGGAGCGCCGTCGCCCCCAGGGCGCGCCGCCCGGTACGTCCGGTGCCCTTCATCCCGCGGCGCCCCGCACCGCCTGCACCAGGAGGTCCAGCGCGCACTCCACCTGCTCTTCGGTGAGGTCCACGGACGGGGCCAGCTCCACCACGTGGCCCTCGGCGCCCGCGGGGAGCACGAGGAGGCCGAGGGCCAGCGCCGCCTCCGCCACCTGCGCGCCCATGCCCGACGCCGGCGCCAGGTCGTCGCCCACGGTCAGCTCCACGCCCAGGAGGAGGCCGAGGCCCCGCACGTCCGCCACGCCGGGCACCCCCTCCAGGCGGGCGCGGAGCTCCCCGGCCAGCCGGCTCCCCAGCATGCGCGCCCGGGCGGCCGTCCCCTCCAGCTCCAGGGCGTCCAGGACCGCGAGCCCGGCGGCGCAGGACACGGGATGGCCCAGGAAGGTGCTGGTGTGGACCGCCTCGCCGGAGCTCTCGGGCCAGGCGTCCATGATGGGCGAGGCGCCCGCGCAGGCGCTGAGCTGCATCCCGCCGCCCAGCGCCTTGCCCAGGCAGATCAGGTCCGGGTCCAGGCCCACCCGGGAGGAGGCGAGGATCTCCCCGCACCGGCCCATGCCGGTGAAGACCTCGTCGGCGATCACCAGCGCGCCGGCCCGCCGGGCCAGGGTGGAGAGGCGGGCCATGAAGCCGTCGGGGGCCACCCGGGCGCCGGCGCGGCCCTGGACGGGCTCGATGACGACCGCCCCGATCCGATCCCCGTCGGGCGTGCCCTTCTCCAGGAGCTCCTCCACCCGCTCCAGGGAATGGCGGGCGGCGTCGGCCCCCATGCGGACCGGATCCGGGAAGGGTGCGAAGACCACCCCGGGGTAGAGCCGCTCCCGGAAGGGCTCGCGGAAGTGGGCGCGGGAGGTGGCCGCCAGCGCCCCGAGGGTCAGGCCGTGGTAGGAGCCCTCGAAGGCGAGGATCCCCGGACGACCGGTCACCACCTGGGCCGTCTTGAGCGCCGTCTCCACCGCCTCGGAGCCGCTGGACGAGAGGACGATCCGGGTCTCGGGCCAGGGCATGAGGGCCGCGAGCCGCTCCAGGAGCTCGACCTTCAGCGCCGGGGGATGCACGTCCCCCATCCCGTGGACGAGGCGGTCCATCTGCTCTTTCACCGCCTGGACCACCCCGGGGTGGGCGTGGCCGAGCAGGCCGACGCCGAACGCGCCGGTAAGGTCCAGGTAGACGTTCCCGTCCACGTCCCGGACGTTGGCGCCCCGCGCCTCCTCCCAGAAGACGGGCCACCGCTCCGAGAGGTAGGTGACGTCCCGGGACTCCACGGCACGGAGCCGCTGGGCGAGCGCGCGGGACGCCCGTCCCGGCGGGGGCGTGCGCACGGCGGGGAGCGCCTGGCCCAGGGGGACCTGGGACCGCATGGCCATCTCAGGCCTCCGGGGCGGGCGCCGGACGGGGGCGCACGGGGCTCAGTCCCCTCCGAGCTCCGAGACGTCGGCCATGCCCATGGCGTGGTAGCCCCCGTCCACGTGGAGCGTCTCGCCGGTGATCCCGCTTCCCAGGGGGCTGCACAGGAACGCCGCGGCCCACCCCACCTGGTCCGCGTCGTTGGCGCCCAGGGGCGCGCTGTGGTCGTAGTACTCGACCATCTGGTCGATGCCGCCGATGGCCTTGGCGGCCCGGCTGGGCAGGGGGCCGGCGCTGATCGTGTTCACACGGACGCCCCACCGCTTGGCGGCCTCGTAGGAGAGGGTGCGGGTGTCGGCCTCCAGCGCGGCCTTGGCCGAGCTCATCCCGCCGCCGTAGCCCGGGATGACCCGCTCGGCGGCCAGGTAGCTCAGCGACACGACGGAGGCGTCCTTCCGCATCAGGGGCCCGAAGCGCTGGACCAGGCTCACCATGGAGTAGGCGCTGGCGCTGACCGCGGCCAGGTACCCGGAGCGGGACGTGTCCAGCAGGAGGTTCTTCACCTCGGGGCCGTTGGCCAGGGAGTGGACGACCACGTCCAGGCAGGGCTCGCCGAAGTCCTCCCGGAGCCGGTCCGCCACGCCCTGGATGGAGTAGCCGTCAAGATCCTTGTACCGCCGGCTCTCGGCCACCTCCTCCGGGACGTCCTCGTCGGTGTCGTAGACCGCGTCCAGCGGATAGACCCGCTCCAGCTCGATCTCGCCCCCGCCCGGGAGGGACATGTCCAGCTTCCCCCGCTCGAGGCTCATGGTGAAGATGCGCAGCGCCGGGGGCCACGTGCCCACGCAGACCGAGGCGCCGGCGGCGGCGAGGGCGCGGACGATGGCCCAGCCGTACCCGGCGTCGTCGGCGACGCCGGCCACGAAGGCGCGCTTGCCGGAGAGGTCGATGGGAAGCATGGAAGGGGGGACTCCTGGACAGGGGGTGCCGTGGGGACGAGGAACGAGCCCGAAAGCTAATCAGCCGAGCGCGTCCTCGCCGCCGTCGCCCGCGCTCCCCCACCGTCCCGAGAGCCAGAAGAGGAGCGCCGCGGTGCCCGCCAGCGCCCCCACCGCGCCCAGCGCTCCGGCGCGCTCGGCGGCCCAGTACCAGACCGCCGCCACGAAGGCCAGCGCCCCGGCCCCCATGACCCGGCGGGCCCCGGTGCGGTCCGCGTACGCGAAGGCCGCCACGCCGGCGCCGCCCACCAGGAGGAGGGCCAGCTCGGCGGGGCCGTCCAGCGCCTCCAGCGCCGTGAAGAAGCCCATGGGGATCCAGAGGAGGACCACCAGGGCGAGCTGGGTCCCGAACCACCCCCGGGAGAGCCCCGGCGGCGCGCGGTGGATGCCCCACACCGTGAGCCCCGCCACGAGGAGGAGCCAGGCGTCCAGGGGGAAGAAGACGGCGTCGCCCAGCTCCAGGGGCCCGAGCCCGGTGGCCAGCACGAGGACGAAGCCGGCGTAGAGGGCCGCCACGAAGGTGTTGAGCGCCCACGGATGCTCGTCCCCCGCCGGATCGCGGCGGAGCAGGCCCACCAGGAGGATCAGGGAGAAGGCCAGGACCCCGTCGAGGACCCAGACCACCGCCTCCCCGGAGAGGGGCGTGGCCCGGACGAGGAAGAGGGCCACGAAGCCCAGCACGCCCAGGAAATGCACCGCCGGCACGAAGGTCCCCCGCGTCATGGAGCGCACCAGGGACCAGACCCCCCAGGCGAGCGCCACGGCGCTGGCGGCCAGCGCGGTCGGCGACGCGTCGGGCCAGGCGTTCTCGGACCAGGCGAGGGCGAAGAGGACGAGCCCCACCCCCGCGGCCTGCATGAGCCAGGAGGCCGGGACCCAGCGTCCCCGCCACTCCAGCCGGGAGCCGAGGAAATGGACGGCGACCCCCACCCCCGCCACGAGCCCGCTGCGGAGGCCGTCGGACATGAGGGGCCACGCCCAGTCCAGGAAGACGGCCCCGGCGATGAGGAGCACCACCGCCGCGGTGCCCGCCAGGACGTAGCGGGAGAGGAGGCGGGTCCCCTCGCGGGCGCGCTCCGCGACCTCCGCCCGGAGGCGGGCCGCCGTCTCGGGGGACAGGAGGCCCTTCTCCACCCACCGGTCGAGGGCCGCGTGCACGGCCGAGGATCCCTGGTCCATGCCGGAAGCTCCGGCGTCCGCCCGCCGGCCACAAGGGCGCCGTCGGTCCCGCTATCTTCCGGGTGCCTCTCCCGGCACGCACCAGGGGCCGCGTCGTTCCGGCCGTCGCGATCCGCGGCCCCCACCCCCATCGCCCGGCCGACCCAGGAGCACGGTTCCGTGTGGAACGAGGAGAAGCGCGCCCACCGTCGCATCGGCGACCGCGAGCTGCGGCCCGAGAGCCTCATGATGAGCTACGGGTACGAGCCCGAGTGGTCCGAGGGGGCCGTGAAGCCCCCGGTCTTCCAGACCTCGACGTTCGTGTTCGAGTCCGCCGAGGAGGGAAAGGCCTTCTTCGAGATCGCCTACGGGCTCCGTGAGCAGGGCCCGTCGGAGTCCATGGGGCTGATCTACTCCCGCATCAACAACCCGGGCCTCGAGATCCTGGAGGACCGGCTGGGGCTGTGGGACGGCGCCGAGGCGGCCGCGGCGTTCGAGAGCGGCATGGCGGCCATCAGCACCACCGTCATGGCCTTCCTCCGCCCCGGCGACGTGGTGGCCTTCCCGGAGCCCATCTACGGTGGCACCGAGTACCTCTTCCACGAGCTCCTGCCCCAGTTCGGCGTGGAGCCCGTCTCCTTCCCGGCCCGGGAGGGCATCGAGGGGCTTCGCGCCACCCTCGCCGAGGAGGACCGGGCCGAGCGCCTCCGCATGATCTACGTCGAGACCCCCGCCAACCCCACCAACGACCTCATGGACATCGGGGCGTGCGCCGAGGTGGCCCGGGAGCTGAGCACCGAGGACCGCAGGGTCCTGGTGGCCGTGGACAACACCTTCCTGGGCCCGCTCTTCCAGCACCCCCTGGAGCACGGGGCCGACCTGGTCCTGTACTCCCTCACGAAGTACGTGGGCGGGCACTCGGACCTCATCGCCGGGGCCTGCCTGGGCTCCGGGGAGCTGATCCGTCAGGTGAAGCTCCACCGCACCATCTTCGGGACCATGGCCGGCCCGTGGACGTGCTGGCTGCTCCTCCGCAGCCTGGAGACGCTCAAGCTCCGCATGACCGCCCAGATGAAGAACGCCCGCTACGTGGCCGACTTCCTGGCGTCCCACCCCAAGGTGGCCCGGGTCAACTACCTGGGGCACCTGCCCGAGGACCACCCCCAGCGCCCCATCTACGACGCCCAGTGCGAGGGCCCCGGGGGCATGATCTCCTTCGAGGTGGAGGGGGGCGAGGCCGAGGCCTTCCGCTTCCTGAACGCCCTCCGCCTCATCAAGCTGGCCGTGAGCCTGGGGGGGACCGAGTCCCTGGCCGAGCACCCCGGCACCATGACCCACGCCGACGTCTCCCCCGAGGCGCAGGAGAAGATGGGCATCACCCCCGCCCTCGTCCGGATCTCGGTGGGGGTGGAGCACTACGAGGACGTCATCGCCGACATCGACCAGGCGCTGGACGCGGTGTAGGACGCGTCACAGCAGCCAGAAGCCGATGCCTACGTAGCTGCCCAAGAGAACCCATCCCTCCCACCGGCGGATCTGCCAGTCGGTCCACAGGAAGGGGACGACCAGGAAGGAGAGGAAGAGCACGGCGGGGAGCTCCCGGACCAGGACGCTGGACGCGAAGGAGATGGGCTCGATGACCGCCGCGGTCCCGAGGATCGCGGCCACGTTGAAGATGTTGGAGCCCACGATGTTGCCCACGGCGATGTCGGCCTCCTTGCGCAGCGTTGCCACCACCGAGGTGGCGAGCTCGGGGAGGCTCGTGCCCACGGCCACCACCGTGAGGCCGATGATGACCTGGGAGACGCCCAGCGCGGTGCCCAGGGCCACGGCGCCCTCCACGATGGCCCACCCGCCCACCACCAGGCCCCCGGAGCCGCCCAGCACCAGGCCCACGTCCCGCCACGAGACGGCGATCTGGGCGTCGGTGGAGGCGTCCATGTAGTCCTCGTACTCGTGGAGGACCTCCGGCGTCTCGTCCCCCGCGGTGCGGAACACGAAGAGGAGGTAGCCGACCAGGCCCAGCAGGAGCACCCCGCCGTCCAGCCGGCTCAGCGAGCCGTCCCACGCCAGGGGGTAGAGGGCCAGGGTGGCCACCAGCATGAGGGGCGCCTCGCGCCAGACCACCCGGGCGGCCACGTCCAGGGGCTTGATGACGGCGGTGAGCCCGAGGATGAGGCCGATGTTGGCCAGGTTCGAGCCCATGACGTTGCCCACCGCCAGGTCCGAATTCCCCCGGACGGCGGCCAGCACGCACACGACGAGCTCCGGCGCCGAAGTGCCGAACGAGACGACGGTCAGCCCCACGACGATGGGGCTGATCCCCAGCGACGCCGCCAGCCGCGCGGCGCCGCGGACGAGCCATTCGGCTCCGAAGAAGAGGACCCCCACCCCCGCGGCCAGCAGGAGGGCGTCCATGGCGAGGACGATCACGCGGGGTCGCGCCTCCGGGTCCACGCCCGGAAGTCCTCCAGGGGCATGCAGTTCAGCACGTCCTGGGGCCGCAGCCACCCGCGACGGGCCTGATCCACGCCGAAGCGCATGGTGTCCAGGCCCCGGGGCCGGTGGGCGTCGGTGTTCACGGCCACCTTCACCCCCAGCTCCCGGGCCCGGTGGACGTGGACGTCGCTCAGGTCCAGCCGGTGGGGGTTGGCGTTGATCTCCACGGCCACGTCGTGCTCGGCGCACGCCTGGAGCACCGCCTCCACGTCCAGGGCGTAGGGGTCCCGGCGGCCCAGGAGGCGGCCGGTGGGGTGGCCCAGCATGTCCACGTGGGGATGCCGCACGGCCTTCAGCACCCGCTCGGTCATGGTGGCCTGGTCCTGCCCCATGTGCAGGTGGACCGAGACGAGGACGAAGTCGAGCTCGGCGAGGATCTCGTCGGGGAGGTCCAGGGAGCCGTCCTCCAGGCTGTCCACCTCGCAGGACCGGAAGATCTCGATGCCCGGGACCTTCTCCCGGAGCTCGGCCACCTCCTCCCACTGGCGCCGCGCCTTCTCGGGGGTCAGCCCCTGCACCATGGCCATGGCCTGGCTGTGGTCGGTGATGGCCATGTACTCGTACCCCCGCTCCAGGCACGCCCGGGCCATCTCCTCCACGCTCACCTTCCCGTCGCTCCAGGTGGAGTGCATGTGGAGGTCGCCGCGGACGTCGGCGAGCTCCACCAGGCGGGGCAGAGCGTCGGCGCCGTCCCGGGCCAGGGCCACCTCGCCCCGGTTCTCCCGGAGCTCGGGGGGCACCCAGGCCATCCCCAGCGCCCGGTAGACCTCCTCCTCGTCGGCGCCGGCCAGGCGCTCTCCGCCCTCGCGGCCCACGTCGGAGGCGTCCACGCCCTCGGGGAGGCGGAAGACCCCCCACTCGTTGACCTTGAGGCCCTCCTTCACCGCCCTCGTGCGCACCTCGACGTTGTGCTCCTTGGATCCGGTGAAGTACTGGAGCGCCGCCCCGAAGGAGCGCTCCGGGATGACCCGGAGGTCGATGGAGAGACCCGAGTGTAGGACGACGGTGCCCTTGGTGCTCCCCTGGTTCTCCACGCGGGCCGCCCCGGCGAAGGCGCAGAAGTGGTCCACGACCGCCTGGCCGTCGCCCTCGGCGAGGGCCAGGAGGTCCACGTCCCCGATGGTCTCCTTCCGCCGCCGGAGGCTCCCCGCCACCTCGATGCGCTCCACGCCCGGCGCGCCCTCCATGTGCTCCAGGACGCCGGCCACCAGCTCCTCCGCCTCGTCGATGCGGAAGCGCCCGCTCCGGGCCCGGTGCTCGGCGATGGCGCGCTGGATCTTCTCGGCGCTCTTCTTCCCGAAGCCGTCGAGCTCCCGGACCTTCCCGGCCTCCAGGGCCGCCTCGAGGTCGTCGACGTCGGCCACGTCCAGCTCCTCCCAGAGCTTCTTGGCCTTCTTGGGCCCGACGCCGTCCAGGCGCATGAGCTGGATGAGGGTGGCGGGGTACTCCTCGGCCACCTCGTCCATGCGCGAGATCCGGCCGGTCTCCAGGAGCTCGGTGATGTAGCCCGCCATGGAGTCGCCCACGCCGGGGAGTTCGGTGAGGTCCTCGCCTTCGGCCACCATGACCCGGAGCGGTCGGGTGAGGTTCGCCACGGTGCGCACGGCGTTCCGGTAGGCGCGGATGCGGAAGGGGTTCGCGCCCTGGATCTCCAGGAGGTCGGCCAGGTCCTCGAGCACGCGGGCGACGTCGACGTTCTCCACTACTCCTCCCCCTCCAGGCTCCCGCCCCGCTCCTCGAGGCGGGCCACGAACTCCTCCCACCCCAGGACCTCGACCCCCAGCTTCTCCGCCTTGTCCAGCTTGGAGCCGGCGCCCTCGCCGGCCACCAGGAAGCCGGTGTTCCCGCTCACCGAGCCGGCGGTCTGGCCGCCCACGGCCAGCCACGCCTCCTGGGCCGCCTTCCGGGACACGGGGAGGGAGCCGGTGAAGACGGCGGGCTTCTCGTCGGCGGCCTCCTCGGCGGTGTCCACCGGCTCGGACTCGGTGGGCCGGACGCCCCGCTCCAGGATGTGGTCGATGGCCGCGGCGTTGCGCTCGTCGGCCAGGAAGGCCGTGATGGTCTCGCTCATGATGGGCCCGACGCCGTGGACGGCGGCCAGCTCCTCGGGCCCGGCGCCCCGGATCCGCTCCAGGGAGCCGAAGTGGCGGGCCAGGTCCCGGGCCACGGCCACGCCCACCTCGGGGATCCCGAGCGCCACCAGGAAGCGCTCCAGCTCCGGCTCCTTCGTGCCCTGGATGGCCTCCACCAGCGCCGTGGCCGACTTCTCCGCGAAGCCCTCCAGCGGGGTGAGCTGCTCGGCGCGCAGGTCGTAGAGCCCGGCCAGCTCCTCCACCAGGTCCCGGTCCACCAGGAGGTTGGCGGTCTCCTCCCCCAGCCCCTCGATGTCCAGGGCGGAGCGGGCGCCGTAGTGCTGGATGCGGCCCTTGAGCTGGGCCGGGCACCCGAAGCGGTTGGGGCAGACCGTCCGGGGACCGTCCTCGACGACCGGCGTGTCGCACGCCGGGCACGCCTCGGGCATGCGGAAGGGCTCCTCCCGGTCGTCCTCGTGGTCCACGACCTCCACCACCTGGGGGATCACGTCTCCGGCCCGCTGGATCCGGACCGTGTCGCCCTCGCGGATGTCCTTCCGCTTGAGCTCCTCCCGGTTGTGGAGCGAGGCCCGGGAGATGGTGACCCCGCCCACGACCACGGGCCGCAGGAAGGCCACGGGGGTGAGGACGCCGGTGCGCCCCACCTGGATCCCGATGCGCTCGATCTTCGTGACCTCCTTCCGGGGCTCGAACTTGAAGGCCAGCGCCCACCGGGGGTGGTGGGAGGTCACGCCCATCTCCCGGCGCTTGGCGAGGTCGTCGAGCTTGATCACCACCCCGTCGATCTCGTAGTCGAGCTCGTCCCGCTCCTCCACGAAGGCGGCGTGGTACGCCAGGATCTCCTCGGGGGTGGAGACGGTCTCGATGCGCTCCGGGAGCTTGAGCCCCCACTGGCGGATCGCCTCGACGCCCTCGGTGTCGGTGGCGAACTCCTCCCCCTCCACGTGGAGCACGTCGTACACCAGGACGTCCAGCGTCCGCGCCGCCGTGATCCCGGGGTCGAGCTGCCGGATGGAGCCCGCCGCCGAGTTCCTGGGGGAGGCGTAGGGCTCGCGGCCCTCCTCGGCCAGGCGGGCGTTGAAAGCCTCGAAGTCCGAGATGTACATCATGACCTCGCCCCGGAACGCCACCACCGGGGGCACCGGGCGCTCGTCCGCGCGGAGGCGGAGGGGCACCGACGGGATGGTGCGGATGTTCTCGGTCACGTCCTCGCCCACGCGGCCGTTCCCCCGGGTCACCGCCCGGACGAAGACGCCGTCCTCGTAGACCAGCTCGATGGAGGCCCCGTCGAGCTTGGGCTCCAGGAGGTAGGTGGGCTCCGGGGGATCGTCCTCCTCCCCGAGGTCGGAGGACAGCGCCTTGAGGATCCGGTCGTGGAAGCGGCGGAGGTCCGCCTCCTCCTTGGTGGAGTCCAGGGAGAGCATGGGGGCCAGGTGCTCCCGGCTCTCGAAGGCGTCCTGGGGCTCGGCCCCGACCCGGCGGGTGGGGGAGTCGTCGGTGGCGAGCTCGGGCCACCGCTCCTCCAGCGCCTGGAGCCTGCGGAACCGCTCGTCGTACTCCTCGTCCGAGATCTCCGGCCGGGCCTCCACGTAGTAGAGGTAGCTGTGCCGGCGGAGCTGCTCCTGGAGGGCCTCGGCCTGGGCGCGGGCCTCGTCCGGATCGAGATCGGCGACGTCGGCGGTGAGGTCCAGGTCGGAGGTCACGAGCTCCTCGGGCGGTGGGGGACGGCCGTGGCGTGGGCGGGCGGAAGCATGAATAATAACCCCTTCCTTCCACCACCTCGGAGGCACGCATGACCCGGATCCGACCCCTCGCCGCCGCCTCGGCGGCGCTGGCCCTCCTCCTCTCCCTGGCCGGGGATGCGTCCGCCCAGATGGAGGAGACCACGCGCCGGGGCCCCGACGAAGGGGACGGGCCCCACGAGCGGCTCATCCTCCGGGGGGTGACGGTGGTGGACGGGACCGGCGCGCCTCCGCGCGGCCCCATGGACATCGTCATCGAGGACGACCGGATCGTGGAGGTCCGCTCGGTCGGCTATCCGCTGGTTCCCATCGACGAGCGGAGCCGGCCCGACGGCGCCACCCGGGAGATGGACCTCTCGGGGCACTGGGTCCTCCCGGGCTTCGTGGACATGCACACCCACACCGGCGGCTCGGGGAAGGCGCCCCAGGCCGAGTACACGTACAAGCTCTGGATGGGGCACGGCGTCACCACCACCCGGGGTGTGGGCCACGGGCCCATGATGTGGTCGCTGGAGCAGAAGGCGCTGGCCGCGGCCAACGAGATCGTGGCGCCGCGCATGGTGGTCTACGCCCGCCCCGGCGAGGCCTGGGACGAAGGCGAGATCGACTCCCCCGAGAAGGCCCGGGAGTGGGTGCGGTGGGCCGCCGAGGTGGAGGTGGACGGACAGCGCATCGACGGGCTCAAGCTGGGCGCGTACGACCCGGCCATCATGGAGGCGGTCATCGACGAGGCCCACGCCCACGGGCTGGGCACCGTGGCGCACCTGGCCCAGACCGGCCTCGCCCGCATGACGGCGCTGGACGCCGCCGAGCTGGGGCTGGACATGATGACCCACTACTACGGGCTCTTCGAGTCCATGCTCACCGACTTCTCCATCCAGGACTGGCCCCTGGACTACAACTACAACGACGAGCAGCACCGCTTCGGGCAGGTGGGGCGGCTCTGGTACCAGTCCGCGGAGCCCGGCTCGGAGGAGTGGGAGGCGCTCATCGACCGCTTCCTGGAGCTGGACTTCGCCATCGATCCCACCATGACCATCTACGAGGCCAGCCGGGACGTCATGCGCGCCCGGGAGGCCGAGTGGCACGAGGAGTACACGCTGCCCTCGCAGTGGGACTTCTACCAGCCCAGCCGCCGGGCCCACGGGTCGTACTGGTTCGACTGGACCACCGAGGACGAGTACCACTGGGGTCGTTTCTACGACAAGTGGCAGCGCTTCCTGAACGACTTCAAGAACGCCGGCGGCATCGTCACCACCGGGTCGGACTCGGGCTTCATCTACAAGCTGTACGGCTTCGGCTACGTCCGTGAGCTCGAGCTCCTCCGGGAGGCCGGCTTCCACCCGCTGGAGGTGGTCCGGGCCGCCACGTACCACGGCGCGCTCCAGATCCACGAGCCCAAGGGGCTGGGCGCCCACGAGCTGGAGTACGGGCTGATCCGCCCGGGCATGAAGGCCGACCTCGTGATCCTGGACGAGAACCCGCTGCGCAACCTCAAGGTGCTGTACGGCACGGGGCACCTCCGCCTGAACGACGAGACCGGCGAGCCGGAGCGGGTGGGGGGCGTGCGCTACACGGTCAAGGACGGGATCGTCTACGACGCCCGCCGCCTCCTCGCCGACGTCCGCGAGATGGTGCGCCGGGCCAAGGAGGAACGGGGGGTGGCGCCGGACCAGGAGCCGGGCGGCTGATCGCCCCCCCGGCCCCCCGGACGTCCTTGGAGCCCCGCCCCCGGGGCCGCTAGCTTCGGGGGCCCTCCCGACATCGCGCCCTCCCCTCCACCCCCGACTCCATGCAGTCCATCCCCGTATGGGGCCACGCAGCCATCGTCCTCGGGACGTTCTTCGCCATCGCGGTCGGGGCGAAGTACGTCGTGGACGCGGCCGCGGCCCTGGCGGAGCGCATGGGCATCTCGCCCCTGGTCATCGGGCTGACCGTCGTGGCCTTCGGGACCTCGGCGCCCGAGTTCGGCGTGACGCTGGTGGCGGCCTTCGAGGGTCGGGACTCGATCTCGGTGGGCAACATCGTCGGGTCCAACATCTTCAACCTGGGGTTCATCCTGGGGGGCGCGGCCCTCTTCCGGGCCATCCCCACGGACCGGATCATCGTCTGGCGGGACGCGGTGACGCTGGTGGGGGCCACCGTGGTCCTCTACCTCCTGGTGGGCTTCGACCTCCGGCTGGGGGCCATGGAGGGCGGCGTGCTCTTCCTCCTGCTGGTGGGCTACCTCCTCCTGGTGTGGCGTGCGCGAAAGCACGGGGTGGAGCCCACGGAGGACCTCGAGGAGGAGATCGGGACGCTCCCGTGGCACGACTCGGCGCTGGCCCAGACCGGCTTCCTGCTCCTGGGCTTCGTCATCGTCGCCGTGGCCTCCCACTTCCTCATCGAGTCGGCGAGCCAGCTCGCGCTGGCCTTCGGGGTGAGCGAGTGGGTCATCGCCGTGACGGTGGTGGCGGCGGGCACGTCGGTGCCGGAGCTGGCCACGGTCCTGGCGGGCGTGGCCCGGGGGCACATGGCCATGAGCGCGGGCAACGTCATCGGGAGCGACATCTTCAACGTCCTGGGCGTGCTCGGCGTGGCCGGGCTCCTCCAGCCCATGGACCTGGCCCCCGAGGCCCGGGCCTCGCTCCTGGCGCTCACCGGCATGGTGGTCGTCGTGGCCATCATGATGCGGACCGGATGGCGGGTGTCCCGCCTGGAGGGAGGGCTCCTCCTCCTGCTGGCGCTCCTCCGCTGGTTCCTGGACTTCGCCTCCCGGGCGGGCTGAGCGCCGTGGACGTGGCCCGCCTCCGCGCCGACACCCCCGGCTGCGAGGGCGTGGTGCACCTCAACAACGCGGGTGCCTCCCTCATGCCCCGTCCGGTCCTGGACGCGGTCCGCGGGCACCTGGAGCTGGAGGCCCGCCTGGGCGGGTACGAGGCCGAGGCCGAGGCGGCCCCCGCCGTGGAGGACGCGTACGCGGCGGTCGCGGAGCTCCTGGACACCCGGCCGGACCAGGTGGCCTTCACCGAGCACGCCACCGCCTCCTTCGTCCAGGCCCTCTCGTCGGTCCCGCTCCGGGCGGGGGACGTGATCCTGACGACCCGGGCCGACTACGTCTCGAACCAGATCCAGTACCTGACGCTGGCCGAGCGGCTGGGGGTGGAGGTGGTGCGGGCCCCGGACGCGCCGGAGGGCGGGGTGGACCTGGGCGCCCTGGAAGGGCTGCTCCACCGCCGCCGCCCCAAGGTGGTGGCCGTCACCCACGTCCCCACCAGCTCGGGGCTGGTCCAGGACGTGGCCGCCGTGGGACGCATGTGCCGGGAGCGGGACGCCTGGTTCCTGGTGGACGCCTGCCAGTCCGTGGGCCAGATGCCCGTCCACCCCGAGGAGATCGGGGCGGACTTCCTCTCCGCCACCGCGCGGAAGTTCCTGCGAGGGCCCCGGGGCGCCGGCTTCCTGTGGGTCTCCGACCGCGCGCTGGACGCCGGCCTCACCCCGCTCTTCCCCGACCTCCGGGGCGGGGACTGGATCGCCGAGGAGCTGTACCAGCCGGCCCCGGGGGCCCGCCGCTTCGAGACGTGGGAGTTCGCGTGGGCGCTGGTGCTGGGGACGGGCGCCGCCGCCCGCTACGCCCTCGAGGTGGGCCTCGAGGCCACCCGCGACCGGGTCCGATCGCTGGCCGCACGGCTTCGGGACGGGCTCGCGGCGCTCCCCGGCGCCCGGGTCCTGGACCGCGGTCCCGAGCTGGCCGCCCTGGTCACGGTGTCCTTCGAGGGCCACGCCCCTCCGGACCTCATGCGCCGGCTGCGGGAGCGGCGGATCCACACCACCGGGCAGGAGCGGGTGGACGCCGTCCTCGACTACGACGCCAAGGGCGTGGAGGGGGCCCTCCGGCTCTCCCCCCACCACTACAACACCGAGGCGGAGCTGGAGACGACGGTGGAGGCCCTCCGGGAGATCACGGAGAGCTGAGCCCCCAGCCCGAGAGACCATGCCCGACGCCCCCGCTGGCCCCGACCCGTCCTACCCGGCCCGACCCGGCGACACCTCGGTCGAGCTCGCCAGCGGCCTCGAGCGCCGGTGGAGCCCACGGCGCCTCGACGCGGAGCGCCCGGTGGCCGACGGGGACCTCCGGGCGGTGCTGGAGGCCGCCCGCTGGTCCGCCTCCACCTACAACGAGCAGCCGTGGCGCTTCCTGGTGGCGCGCCGCGGCGACCCGTGGCGGGACGCGGTGGAGGCGGCCCTGAACGACGGGAACGCCTGGGCGCGTCGCGCCTCGATCCTGGTGGTGGGGGTGGCGCGGACCACCTTCTCCCGGAACGACCGACCCAACCGCCACGCCTGGCACGACGTGGGGCTGGCGCTGGGCTCCATGATGGCCGAGGCCATGGCCCGGGGGCTCGTGACCCACCCCATGGCGGGCTTCTCCGCCGAGCGGGTCCGCGCGGACTTCGGCGTGCCGGACGGCTTCGAGCCGGTGTGGGTCCTGGCGCTGGGCCAGTGGGATCCGGAGCTGGCGGACGAGACGCTCCGGGAGCGGGACGAGCGGCCCCGGAGTCGCAAACCCCTGGAGGAGCTGGTCTTCGGGGCCCGTTTCGGGGAGCCCCACCCCCTCTGACGAGGGCCGCCGGCCCTCCGCCGACCGCTCCCCGGGCCCGGGCTCCGCGCCCCGCTCCGGTGGACACCGGCCGGCTCCGTGAAGAACTTCCCGGCGACCCGCGTACTGGGAACACACGAAAGGAGCCTCGGTGGGACCGGACCTGGAGCGGGAGTTGATTCGAAAGTGCAAGGCGGGAGACTCGCGGTTCTACGAGCCGCTGGTCCGCGCGTACGAGCCGTCGGGCCTGCGCGTCGCCATGGGCATGGTGGGCAACCCGGACGACGCCCGGGACGCGCTCCAGGACGCCTTCGTGAAGGCGTACGACGCCCTCCACCGCTTCGACCTCCGCCGCCCGTTCGGGCCGTGGTTCTTCCAGATCCTCCGCAACCAGTGCCGGGACCTCCTGCGCAGTCGCCAGGCCCGCTTCAAGCGGGAGGCGCTGGACGAGCGCCTGGAGCACCGCCCGGCCGACCCGGCCGCCGGGCCGGAGCGCCGCCAGGAGCGGGCCTCCACCCGGGAGCTGGTGTGGGCGGCGCTGGAGCGGGTGGGACCGGAGCACCGGGAGGTCCTGGTGCTCAAGGAGCTCCAGGGGTTCCGCTACGGAGAGATCGCGGAGATCCTGGAGATCCCCGAAGGAACCGTCGCCAGCCGCCTCTTCCACGCCCGGAAGGCCCTTCACGAGGTCCTTCTCGAGATGGGCGTGACCGAGCCGTGAGGAACCGCTGACCATGTCCCGCACCGTGTCCCACGAAGACCTGATGCGCCTCCTCGACGGCGAGCTCTCGCCGGAGGAGCGGGTCCGCGTCGAGGCAGCCGTGGCCGCCGACAGCGAGCTCGCCCGGGAGCTCGCTCTCTTCCGGGGGATGAAGGGGCGCCTCGGCGAGCTCAGCTTCGACCCCGGCCACCACCGCCGCTCCGTCTGGGACGCCGTGAACCGCCGGCTGGCCCGACCCATGGGATGGGCGCTCCTGATGGGCGGCCTGATCGCGTGGACGCTCTACGGCGCGTACGTGTTCGCCACCGGCCCGGCCGACCCGTGGGAGAAGCTCGCCACCGGCGCCATCGTCATCGGCACCCTGGTCCTCCTGGCGAGCGTCATCTGGGAGCAGTACCGCGCCTACCTCATGGACCCCTACAAAGACGTCCATCGATGATCATCGTCACCACGCCCGACGTGCCGGGCCGCACCATCACCCGCACGCTGGGCCTGGTCCGGGGGAACACCATCCGCTCGCGCCACCTCGGTCGGGACGTCATGGCGGTCTTCCGCAACATCGCCGGGGGCGAGATCCGGGAGTACACGAAGATGCTGGCGGAGGCCCGGGAGCAGGCCATCGACCGCATGGTCGAGGAGGCCCAGGCCCTGGACGCCGACGCCGTGGTGGCACTCCGCTTCCAGACCGCCGAGGTCATGAAGGGCGCCGCGGAGATGCTCTGCTACGGGACGGCCGTGAAGCTCGAGCCCCCGCGCTGACCGGGACCGACGCCCTCCCGCCCCGCTTGCCCCCCTCCCCCGGCCCGGACATCTTCGCTCCGCTCCCCCCGGGGAGGGCCCTCCAAGGGAACCCTTGGCCGATCTCTCCCTCCTGCAACAGGATGCGCGGACCGCCGCGCGGTTGACCGACGCCCTCGCCCCCCCGCACACCGTCCAGGTCCACACCTCCTGGGCGGCCCTCGAGCGGCGGCTGGCCGGAGGGTCGGTGGACGCGTGCGTCCTCGACGCAGACCACCCCACCCGCGAGGAAGCCGTGACCCGACTCGCCGCCCTCCAGCGCCGCCACCCCGCTACGGCCATGGTGGCCTTCGGTGACTTCCGCGGACAGGAGCGGTCCATCTACCGGCTCGGTCGCCTGGGCGTGGACGGCCTGGTCGCGAGCGACGGGGGGGCGGCGGGCGCGGAGATCCGGGACGCCGTGGAGGAGGGTCTGCTGGCCGCGCGGGCCCGCCAGGCCGCGGCCATGCTCGACGGCCGCGCCGGGCCCGCCTGCCTGCGGGCGGTGGCGTGGAGCGTGGAGCACGCCCGCCGGCGCCCCTCGGTGGAGGACCTGGCCCGAGGGGTGGGCACCACCCCCGCGGCCCTCGCCGGGCGGCTCAAGGAGGCGAGGCTTCCGACGCCGCGACGGCTCCTGGTGTGGGGCCGCCTCCTCCTGGCCGGGGCGCTCCTGGCCCGCGACGGACGGACGGTGGAGGAGGCCGCTTATCGGGTCGGGTACTCCGGGGCCAGCGCGCTGGCCCGGGCCATGCGGCGCGAGGTGGGCCGGACCCCCGGCCAGATCGCCGCGGGCGAGGGGCTGCCCGAGGTCCACCGGGCGCTCTTCCCCGGCGGGCGGGCACGGCCGGGCGCGGGTAGGCTCCGCCTGATCCTGACCCTGGCCCTCCTCCTGGTGGCCCAGGCGTGCATCCCGCTGGGCCCGGGCACCGCCGGGCCCGCCCCCGGGCCCGGCGGCGCCCGGGTGCTGGAGCTGGTGAAGACGCCCCCCCTGGACGGGCTCCACGTGGGGATCCTGGCCGTGGACGCCGCCACCGGCGACACCGTGGTGGCCCACAACGCCCACCGGCGCTTCATCCCCGCCAGCAACCAGAAGGTCCTCACCACCGCCGCGGCGCTCCACCACCTGGGCCCCGACTTCCGGTGGCGCACGGCCCTCCGCTCCGACGCCCGGGTGGTGGACGGGGTCCTGCAGGGGGACCTGACGCTGGTGGGAACCGGGGACCCGAGCCTCTCGGACCGGTACTGGCCGTCCGCCGAAGCGTCCCTGGACGCCCTCGCGGACTCGCTCCGGGCCGCGGGGATCCGGAGGGTGGACGGACGGCTGCTGGTGGACGCCTCCGCGTGGGATTCCGCCGGCGCCCCGGGGAACTGGGAGGTGGGCGACCTCCCGTGGGCCTACGGGGCCACCGGCGGAGCCTTCGCCGTGGGCGAGGGCGTGCTCCACGCGGTGGTGCGGGGCGGCGCGCAGCCCGGCGAGCCCGGAACGCTGGCCGAATGGTGGCCCCGGGGGGTCCCGGGCTACCTCCGGGCCGAGCTGGAGACCGTGGCCGCCGACTCCTCGGGGCGGGTCCGCGCCGTGCACCTGGACGAGAGCCGGGCCCTGGTCCTCCGCGGCACCGTGCCCGCCGGGACCACGGACACACTCCGCTTCGCCATGCGGGAGCCCGTCCGCGAGGCCGCGGCGCTCCTCCGCCGCGCCCTGGAGAACGAGAACATCCCGGTCACCGGGCCCACCCAGATCCTGCGGAGTCGGGACGGAGCCGTGGACTCCACGCTGGCCGCCCCCCGCAGGGAGCCGTGTCCCGAGGTGGCGGCGGGGTGTCCGGGAGGCCGCGTCCTGGCCGCGCTGGAGTCGCCGCCCCTGACCGAGATCGCCCGGGGCATCCTGGAGCCGAGCCAGAACTGGATGGCGGAACAGCTCCTCTGGACCCTGGGCGCGGCCCGCCCCTCGACCGACGAGGACGGCGCCGACCGCTCCACCCCCGACGCCGGGCGCGCGGCGCTCACGGCGTACCTGGTGGACGAGCTGGGCCTGGACTCGCTGGCCGCCAACCCCGAGGACGGCTCGGGGCTCACCGCTCAGAACCTCCTGAGCCCCCACACCCTGGTGGCCATCCTGGACCACGCGCGCCGCGCGCCCTGGGGCGAGGCGTACCGCGAGGCCCTCGCCTCTCCAGGCGAGGAGGACTCGACGCTGGAGCGCCGGCTCCCCGAGCTCGAGGGACGGCTGTGGGCCAAGACGGGGACGATCTCGAACGTGAACTCGCTCTCCGGCTATCTTACCCGGGAGGACGGGACCCTCCTCCTCTTCTCCTTGCTGTCCAACGGATCCGGCCTCCCGTCCGCCGCCGTCCGGGATGCCCTGGACGAGATCGTGAGGACGCTGGCCGAGGGCTGACATGAGCGACTACGACCTCCCGGACCTCCCCTCCGACGAAGAGCTCGGAATCACCGAGGAAGACCTCCAGGCGCTGGAGGAGGAGGAGAAGGGCTCCCGCGGCGGGGTGGGCGCGCCCCCGGCCGCCCCCCCGGGCACCGGCGAGCGCGGGCCCGACGGCCCCGACCGGGACGCGCCCCCGCCCTCCGGCGCGGTGGCCCCGCCCCCGGGAGGCGGCTTCCGCGGCCCCCTGACCCTCCTGGTCCTCGTGGCGCTGGTGGTGGTGAGCTCCCAGTGGTGGGCCCTCCCGTCCACGGTGCCGGCCAACGCCCCCGACACCGCCTTCTCCTCGGCCCGGGCCATGACCCGCGTGGTCGAGCTGGCCCGGCGGCCCCACCCTCCGGGCTCCCCGGAGCACGAGCGGGTGCGCCGCGTCCTCCAGGACGAGCTCCGGAGCCTCGGGCTGGAGCCCGAGGTGCAGACCACCACCTCCATGCTGCGCCGGGGCCCGCTCCTCCGCACCGCCACCGTGCGCAACGTGGTGGCCCGCATCCCCGGCACCGACCCCACCGGCACGCTCCTCCTGGCGGCCCACTACGACTCCCGCCCCCTCACCCCGGGCGCGGCGGACGACGCGGTCGGCGTGGCCACCGTCCTGGAGACGGTGCGGGCGCTCCTTGCCGGCGCTCCCCCCCGCAACGACGTGGTGGTCCTCCTCACCGACGCCGAGGAGCTGGGGCTCCTGGGCATGCGGGCGTTCCTCGCCGAGCACCCCCTGGCCGACGAGGTGGACGTCGCGCTGAACGTGGAGATGCGGGGCGGGGGCGGCGCCTCGATCCTCTTCGAGACCGGGGCCGAGAACGGCTGGATCATGCGGGAGTACGTCCGGCGGGCGGCGGCGCCCTTCGCCACCTCGCTGGGCTACGAGGTCTATCGGCGGATGCCGAACGACACGGACTTCACGCCGCTGAAGGAGGCCGGCGTCCAGGGGCTGAACTTCGCCGGCATCGGGCGGGCCCACGCCTACCACCAGGCCTGGGACACGCCGGAGAACGTCTCGGAGCGCACCCTCCAGCACCACGGCCTCCAGATGTCCTCCATGGCCCGGGCGCTGGCCGACGCGGAGCTCTCCACCCTCGAGGCCCCGAGCCTGGTCTTCTTCCCCCTCCCCTTCGTGGGGACCGTGGCGTACGGGGAGGTCGTGGGGTGGGGGCTGGCCGCCGCGCTGGTGCTCCTCCTGGTCCTGGCGGTGTTCGTGGCCCGACGCCGGCGCTCGGGATGGGGCGGCGTGCTCACCGGGATCGTCCTCAGCGTCGTGCTGGGCGGCGCGGGGTGGGTGCTGGGCGCCCTCCTCTCGGGGTGGCTCGCGACCTTCCACCCCGAGGCCGGGCGACTCTCCGGGAGCCGCTTCCACGTGGAGGGATGGTACCTCCTGGCCCTGGCCTCGTTCGTCCTGTCCCTGGCGACGGCGTCCCTGGCCGTCCTCCGGCGCCGGGCCGCCGCCGGCGGCCTGGTGGCGGGGGCGCTGGTCCTCCCCACGGTCGCGGCGCTGGTCCTCACCTTCCTCGCGCCCATGGCCGCCATGGTGGTCCAGTGGCCCGTGCTGGCCGGCCTGCTGGGCGCCCTGGTCCTCTCCGGCGTCGGCCCCCGGGAGCGGATGGGCTGGTTCGGGTGGGTGGCGGCCCTCCTCCTCGCCGCACCGGTGCTGGCCCTCCTCGTGCCCCCGCTGGAGCTGGGCTGGCTCGCGCTGACCTTCGGCTCGGCGTCCCTCCTGGGGGTCGTGGTGGCCGTGACCCTCCTGGCGCTCCTCCCGGCGCTGGACGCGCTCCGGGAGCCCAACGGCTGGTGGGCGCCGCTCCTGACCGCGGTGCTGGGCGTGGTCCTCCTGGGCGTGGGGATCTTCCTCTCCGACTCCTCGGTGGACCGCCCCCTTCCCACCACGCTGGCCTACGCCCTGGACCGGGAGGGGGCCGAGGCCACCTGGCTCACCGACGAGCTGGACGACCGGTCCGTCCCGCAGGCGGA
Organism: uncultured Gemmatimonadaceae bacterium; assembly: GCA_964569085.1. Lineage (GTDB taxonomy): Bacteria > Gemmatimonadota > Gemmatimonadetes > Longimicrobiales > Gaopeijiaceae > JAJCZZ01. The sequence continues at coordinate 160,902 of CAZMTA010000003.1, forward strand.
CCCGGGCCGGGTCTGGGCGCGGGAGCGGGCCGGGGGCGAGTTCGCCGGGGCCTGGGAGCGGAGCTGGTTCCTCGAGGGCGCGCGGGCCTACGCCGCGGCCCCGGCCCCGGCGGTGGAGGCGCCGGAGCCCCGGGTGGCCGTGGTCACCGACTCCCTCACCCCCACCGGCCGGCGGGTGGGCCTCGCGGTCCGGTCCGGGGTCGACGCGGAGCTCGTGGTCGTGGGCTTCCCGCCGGGCGTCGAGCTCTGGTCGGTGAACGGCCACCCCGTGCCGGAGCGGACCGGAGCCGAGCCCGTCGGCCGCATGAGCCACTGGGGGGAGCCCCAGGCCGGCCTCCGGCTCGAGCTGGCCGTCCCGGCGGATCTGGCGACGCTCCGGCTCGACCTGGTGGAGCACCTCTTCCGGCCCGGCGAGCTCCTGGGCGACGCCCCCTGGCACCGGGACCCGGGGATGGCCCCCGACGTCTCCAGGGGCAGCGACCGGGCCATGATCCGGACGCCGCTGGTGGTGGCGTTGGAGGGGGGCACGGCGGGCCCGGGCCCGCTGGTGCAGCCGGAGGGCTTCCCGGCCGGTCCGGACTCCGCTTCGGTGGCCCCCGACTCCACGGCGGCCCTTCCCGGCTCCACCCCGGAGCCCCCCGACTCGGCGAGCGCCGGCGCCGGTCCCGGGGCGGCATCGGCCCCCCTCGGAGGAGCCTGACCGCCCGTGCTCCGACTGGCCGTCACCGCCTCGTTCCTCCTGGTGGCCCTGGCCATCGTGTGGGTCTCCTTCCTGGTGGGAGCGGAGACGCCCACGGGGAACCTCCTGATCAACCTGGGCACCGAGATCATGGGGATCGTGCTCACGGTGGCGGTGGTGGAGTGGTTCTTCGAGAAGCGTCGCAACGGCACACGGGGCCGACAGCTCGCCTGGGACGCGCTCCACGCCGTGGAGAACGCGGTCTGGGTGTGGCAGGGGGGGCCGCGCCAGCTCGAGAGCGACGAGCTGCTGGGAATCCTCCGCGCCGTGGACGCCGACGACGCCCTCACCGAGAGCACGGAGGGGCTCTTCCTGAGCATCGGCACCCGGAGCCGCCGCCTCCTCACCAACGACCCCGAGGCCGTCCAGGCCATCCCCGGGTTCATGAACGCCCTGGAGCACCTGGCGCGTCTCAGCGCCATCCGGGACGGGACCGACGCCATGGCGCCGCGGAAGGTGGCGGACATCGTGGAGCAGGGAACCCGGGAGCTGGCCCGGGCGCTGGGCCAGCCCACCGAGCGGCACCTGGCCAGCCTCATCCGCTACCGGGACCCCTCCCCGGAGAGCCAGGAGCGCCGGCATTTCGGGGACACCTCCGCACGGCGGCCCTGGCGCCCCACCGGGTCGGACCTCTAGGACCGGACGGGCCGCCCTACCCGAGGCCTCCCGGGCCCTCGGCGGCCTCGCTCCGCGCCAGCGCCGCCCCCGCCTCCGCCATGTACGCCCACACGCCCGTGGGCAGCGGCATGCCCCGCCCGGCCAGGACGGCCTCGCCCCCCTCCTCCTCGTAGAGGGTCGCCAGGGAGGCCCGGATCCCCGGATCCCCGCCGGTGAACGAGCGCACCAGCTCCCGTCCCCGCCGGGCCAGGGCCAGCGCCTCGGGCGCCTCCGCCGGCACCCCCCGGCCCAGCGCGTCGGCCCAGTCCGCCAGGAGGTCCCGCCACGCCCGCTCGCCCGCCGCCATCCCGTCGGAGCCCAGGGCCCGACGCCGCTCCGCCAGGACCCGGAGCTGCTCCGGGGTGAAGTACCGCTCGGCGCGCACCGTCTCGGCGATGGTCCGGGCGAGCTCGTCTGGATCGGGAGCCTCGGGACCGTGGAGCGCGCCCCGCATCTCCTCGAGGAGCTCCAGCAGCCGCGTCCGGCTCCGGATCTCCTCACGGAGGCGGTCCGCCTGGAGGTCGAGGACCTCGGCCAGCGTCAGCCCGTCCCCCTCGTCCAGGAGGGAGGCGATGTCGTCCAGCGCCAGGCCCAGGCGACGGAGGGACACGATCTTCTGGAGCCGGCGGACCTCTTCCGGGCCGTACAGACGGTGGCCCGCCGGAGTCCGCTCCGCCGGTCCCAGCAACCCGATCTCGTCGTAGTGGTGGAGCGTGCGCACGGTCACCCCGGTGCGGCGCGCCAGCTCCCCGACCTTCCACGGGGCGTCCATGGGGGTCCTCCCTCGTCGTGGGCGCGTGGGTCCCGGCGGGCCGGGACGGGTGCCGAAGGTGTGCCCTCACGTGGCGTGAGGTGCAAGAGGGCGGGTCCGCCGCTCACCCCTTTCGAGCCGACACGTGACGCGGAGGGGGGAGGCGTTGCACATTGGAAGACCCCCCCAGGCCGATCCGAGGAGAACCGCCCCCATGACCCGGGACCGCCCCGAGACCCGAGAGCCCTTCTCGGTCCTCGTCGTGGAGGACGATCAGGACCACGCCGCCCTCATCCAGGCGGCCTTCACCTACCGCGCCTTCCCGTGCCGGGTGCACATCACGGGATCGAGCGAGGAGGCCATGGACTACCTCCTCGGGCGGTGGCCCTTCGACGACCGGGAGCGCAACGAGCTTCCCGACGTCATCATCCTGGACATCGGGCTCCCGGGACGGGACGGCCTCAGCTTCCTGCGCTGGCTCCAGGATCAGGAGGAGCCCTGGGCGGACACCCCGGTGGTCATCTTCACCGCGCTCCCGAGCCGGGTCGTGGCGGCCGAGGCCACCGCCCTGGGGGCCCGTGAGATCAAGTCGAAGCCGGCGGGCTTCAACGAGCTGGCCGAGACCATCGACCAGATCCTCCTGCGCTGGCGTCCCAACATCGCCTGAGGGGAGGCCGGGACCATCGCCTCCCGGCTTCCACCGCTCCCCGGGCGCGCAGCCGACGCGCCCCCGTCTGGAACCGACGCCGCATCTCCTCGTACCTTTCCGTGCGACGAGGCCGACCCTTCCGTTCCCGCCCGGCCTCCTTCCCCAAGCGACACGGACCATCATGAACCGATCCGCTACCGCGCTGGCGCTGATCCTCGCGTCGGCACTCTCGCTTCAGGCGTGCAGCCAGGCGACGGCCGAGCCCGCTTCCCCCTCGCCCGCCGCCCGGCAGAGCCGCGGCGGCCCCGGCGGAAGCTCCGACGGGCCCAAGCCGTACTCCGAGGTCGTCACCGAGGACGCCGTCACCCAGGAGGGCCTCTTCGACGTCCACCGGGTGGACGACGACGTGTTCTTCGAGATCCCGGCGGCCCAGCTCGGGAAGGAGATGCTCCTGATCGGGCGGCCCGAGGCCTCCACCCTCCAGAACCCCGGCGGCTTCTTCGGCGGGGGCGCGGACATCGTGGTGCGGTGGGAGCGCGAGGGAGACCGGGTGGTCCTGCGTGAGCTCGAGTACGACCTGACCGCGGACACCACCCAGGCCGTCTGGGGCGTGGTGGAGAACTTCCGGATGGGCCCGGTGCTGGCCACGTTCGACGTGGAGGCGTTCGGCGCCGACAGCGCCGCCGTCATCGACGTCTCGGACCTCTTCCTCTCCAACATCCCCGAGCTGGAGCCCGTCGAGGGCATCGACCGGGACCGGAGCTGGGTGGAGCGGACCTGGGCCTTCCCCGAGAACGTGAACGTCCGTGTGACCCAGACGGGCCGGTCGCGCCCCAACGGCGGGGGCGGCGGCTCGCCTTTCGGGGGCCCGCCCCAGCCGTCCTCGCAGACGGTGCGGGTGATGTTCAGCATGGTCACCCTGCCCGACACGCCCATGATGCCCCGGTGGGAGGACGAGCGGGTCGGGTTCATCTCCAGCGAGTCGTGGGACTTCTCCCGGCCGAACAACCGGCTGGACGAGGTCTCCTTCATCCACCGCTTCAAGCTGGAGAAGCAGGATCCGGACGCCGAGGTCTCGGACCCGGTGGAGCCCATCGTCTACTGGATCGACCCGGCCACGCCGGACTGGCTCAAGCCGTGGATCGTGAAGGGCGTCAACGAGTGGCAGCCCGCCTTCGAGGCCGCCGGCTTCAGCAACGCCATCTTCGGGCGGGTGGCCCCCGAGGACGAGGACTTCTCCCTCTACGACGCCCGCCACTCGGCCATCTACTGGCGCCCCTCGACCGTGGCCAACGCCACCGGCGGCCAGATCGTCGACCCCCGCTCGGGTGAGATCCTGAAGGGGGAGGTCAACATGTACCACAACATCATGCAGCTCCTGAAGAACTGGTACATCGTCCAGGTGGGACCGCTGGACGAGCGGGCCCAGGACGTGCCCCTCCCCGACTCCCTCATGGGGCGCCTGGTGGAGTACGTGGTGACCCACGAGATCGGCCACTCCATCGGCTTCCCCCACAACATGAAGGCGTCGGCCATGTACCCGGTGGACTCGCTCCGCAGCGAGTCCTTCCTGGAGCGCATGAACGGGCACGTGGCCACCCTCATGGACTACTCGCGCTTCAACTACGTGGCGCAGCCCGAGGACGACATCCCGCCCCATCTCCTCATCCCGCGGGTGGGGCCGTACGACGTCTTCGCGGTGAAGTGGGGCTACTCCCCGATCCCCGGAGCCTCGAGCCCCGACGAGGAGCTTCCCACCCTGAACGAGTGGGCGCGCCAGCAGGACGAGTTCCCCTGGCTCCGCTTCTCCACCCCCGACGCCGAGGGCGACCCGCAGAACCTCACCGAGGCCGTGGGCGACGCCGACGCGGTGCGCTCCACCACCCTCGGGATGCGCAACCTGGAGCGGGTGACCGACATGCTCCTGGACATCGCCGAGGACGAGGGGCGCAACTACGACGAGCTGGAGGAGCTGTACGGCCAGACCGTGGCCCAGTGGGGCCGTTACATGGGCCACGTGGCCTCCATCATCGGCGGGGCCTACACCCAGGAGCGCTACGGCACGGGCCCCCGCTTCGACCCCCTGGAGAAGGAGCGCCAGGAGGAGGCGATGGCGTACCTGGCCGAGACCGCCTTCCGGGTCCCGGACATGTTCCTGGACCGTGAGATCCTGCGACGCATCGAGAACGAGGGCGTGGTGGCCCGCTTCCGCGACGCCCAGGCCCGGGTGGTGAACGACCTGCTGAGCCAGAACCGGCTCCAGCGCCTGGTGGAGTTCGAGGCGCTGGCCGACGATCCCGACGACGTCTACACGCTCCCGGACCTCATGGAGGACATGCGCGAGGGCATCTGGAGCGAGCTCGACGACCGGGGCGTCCGGGTGAACGCCTACCGCCGGAACCTGCAGCGGGCCTTCCTGCAGCGGGCCGACGAGATCCTGCATCCCACGGAGGAGGATCTGGAGCGGCGCTTCAACCCGGCGCAGGAGCCGTGGAGCACCGACGTGCGCGGCGCGCTCCGGGCGGAGCTCGAGGACATCGACGAGATGGCGGCGGCGGCGCTGGCACGGGCCGGGGACGCCATGACGCGCGTGCACCTTCGGGACGTGCGGCGGGAGATCGACCGCATCCTGAGCGTCGACTGACCCCCTCGGGCCCCCGCGGCCCGGGAAGCACGGGGGCGGTCTCCGGCGGACGCCGGGGGCCGCCCCTTTCCCGTGGGGGGCGGCCCGGCCCACACTGTCCGGGCCCCGACGCGCGGGGCCGCGCAGCCCCGACGCCGGGGCGCGACCTCGTTCCATCCGAGGGAGGAGAGCATGGAGCTGGGCACGTTTTCCGTGAGCCTGAGCGTGAAGGACCTGGCCCGCAGCCGGGCCTTCTACGAGACGCTGGGCTTTCGCGTGATCGGAGGAAACGAGGAGCACCACTACCAGATCCTCCAGAACGGGGACGCCGTCATCGGGATCTTCCAGGGCCTCTTCGAGGGGAACATCCTCACGTTCAACCCCGGCTGGTCCGGCCCCCACGAGGCGGTAGAGGGGGCGTTCGACGACGTCCGCGCCATCGCGGAGCGCCTGGAGGCGGAAGGGGTGGAGCTCCAGCAGAAGCAACTCGACGACGCGGCGGGTCCCGGCAGCTTCGTGGTCGTGGATCCCGACGGGAATCCGGTCCTGGTGGATCAGCATCGCTGAGCTCCGCCCCCCGACCGCCGACGGAGGGGCCACGGGGCCGCCCGGGTCCGACGAGACGGCGCGACCCGCGCGGGACTTCCTCCTGGCCTCCCTCCTGGCCGTCCTGGCCGCCGGCGCCTTCCACGCGCTGATCCACCCCCGGGTGGCCGACGCCGACGCCTTCTACCACCTGGGCCACGCCCGCTGGTACCTCGACGGCTCGGTCTGGGACTCCTCCTTCCCGTGGACCGCCTTCGGGGCCATCGGCGACGTGGGCGCCGACCTCTGGTGGGGCTTCCACGTCCTCCTCCTCCCCTTCGCGGGCTTCGACGACCCCGCCACGGGCATCCGCCTGGCGGCCGGCGTCCTCACCGTGGCGGCGCTGGTGGGGGTGGCCCGGCTGGCGGTTCGCCACGACTTCCTGGGCGCCGTCCTCTGGCCGGCCCTCTTCTTCGTGGCGGTCCCCAACGTCCTCTTCCGCTACCTGGCCGTGCGCCCCGAGGTGCTCTCCATCCCCCTGGCGCTCCTCCTCCTCTCGGCGCTGACGCGGCGGAGGCCGTGGCAGGCGCTGGCGCTGGCCACGGGGATCACCTGGGTGCACCTGAGCATGTTCTGGCTGGGCCCGGGTCTGGCCGTGGTCTGGGCGGGGTGCGTGCTGGCGGACCGGGCGCTCCTGGGCTCCGGCGAGGGCGGGCCGGCGGGCGAGGGCGGGCGGGCCACGGCCGCCGGGCGGTGGGCCTCCCTTCCCGCGCTCCTGGGGCTGGTGGGCGCGGGCACCGCGCTGGGCTGGCTCCTGCGGCCGAACGCCCTGGGCGCGGCGGAGCTGGCGTGGATCCAGATCGCCCAGCTCCTCCTGGAGAAGACGGGGGACACGCCCCTCACCTTCGCCGTGGACCTGGCGCCCCTGCCCGGCGGGGTCCTCCTCTCCACCGCGTGGCCCCTCCTCCTGGCGTGGGCGGGCGGGCTCCTCTACGTGGGCGTGACCGCCATGGACGAGCGGGCCGACGTGGAGGCCGTCCCCCACCGGGAGCGGGTGCTCCTCTGGAGCTCCACGGTCCTGGCGGCGGGCTTCCTCTTCCTGACCGTGGCCGTGGCGCGGCGCTCGCTGGTGCACTGGGCCGCCTTCGCCACGGTGGGGCTGGCCGTCGTGGTGACGTGGATGACCCCGCCGGACCGCCGGGGGACCGCCCGGCGCGTCCTCCTGGCGTCGCTTCCCCTCCTCTTCGCGTGGTCCCTGTGGCGCAACGACCTGAACGCCCGGTACGTGGCGCTTCCGCCCGACTACCTGGCCGAGGTGGCGGAGTGGCTGGAGGCCGAGTCGGAGCCCGGCGAGATCGTGTTCAACACCCACTGGGACACCTTCGGGCCCCTCTTCGCCCGGAACCGGACCAACCGCTACCTGGGCGGGATGGACCCCATCTTCCAGTACGCCCGGGACCCGGCGGCGTACTGGGCCTTCCACCACCTCTCCACCGACGTGGCCACCACGGTGACGTGCCCGGCGCCGGACTGCGAGCCCGACCAGGTCCGCGACACCTGGGCGGCCGTCCGGGAGGACTTCGGGGCCCGCTGGATCCTGGTGGAGCCCCGGCGGAATCCGCGCCTCTCCATGTTCCTCCTGGAGGACCCGCGCTTCCGCCTGGCGCTGGAGACGCAGCGGGAGGCGGTCTTCGAGGTCCTCCCCCCCGGGCAGACCGCGCCCCGGCCCGACTTCCTCGACGACCCCGACGGGGAGCTTGTGCCCGGCGAGCCCTGAGGCGCATGGTGGGGGACCCCGGCGCCCGGCGTGTCCCGGAGCCACGGCGACCCTCCCCCGCATCCCCGGAGCACCCCATGTCCGAGCGCAGGAAGGCCAGCGACTTCCCCCAGGAGGTCCTCAAGCTCTTCGACGGCTACGTCCACGGCCACATCGAGCGCCGGGACTTCCTGGAAGGGGCCGCGAAGGTCCTGGGCGGCGGGGCCGCGGCGCTGTCGGTGCTGGAGGCGCTGCGCCCCAACTACGCCTGGGCGCAGCAGGTGCCCGAGGACGACGCCCGCATCGGGACCGAGTGGGTGGAGTACCCCTCCCCGGACGGGTCCGGGACCATGCGGGGCTACCTGGCCTGGCCCGACGGGTCCACCGGGGCCGAGGCCGCCGTCCTGGTCATCCACGAGAATCGGGGCCTCAACCCGTACGTCCAGGACGTGGTGCGGCGCTTCGCCGCCGCGGGCTTCACCGCGCTGGGCCCCGACGCCCTCACGCCGCTGGGCGGCTATCCGGGCAACGACGACGAGGGCCGGGAGATGCAGCGCCGCCTCGACCGCGACGTGATGATGCAGGACTGGCTCGCCGCATTCCGGTTCCTGCGGGCCCACGACCGCTCGACCGGAAGGGTGGGCGCCGTGGGCTTCTGCTACGGCGGGAGCGTGGTGAACCAGCTCGCGGTCCGCGTACCGGAGCTGGGGGCCGGAGCGCCCTTCTACGGCTCGGCGCCGGACCTGGCCGACGTGCCCGCCATCCAGGCTCCGCTCATGATCCACCTGGCCGGGCTCGACGACCGGGTGAACGCCGGCTACCCGGACTACTTCACCGCGCTGGAGGAGCACGGCAAGGAGTTCTCGGTCCACGTCTACGACGGCGTGAACCACGGCTTCCACAACGACACCACGCCGCGCTACGACGAGGAGGCCGCGACCCTGGCCCAGGAGCGGACCGTGGCCTTCTTCGACCACCACCTGCGGGGCTGACGGCCCCGGGCCGCCAGGGGCGAGGCGGCTAGCGGCGGAGGCGCAGCTCGCCGTCGGGGGCGGGCGGCTCGGAGACGGCCGGCTCGCCCCCCGCCTCCGAGGCCCACGGCTCCCGGATGTGCCGCTCGAAGTTCTGGCGGTCCAGGCTCACGACGGTGTCGAGGATCACGCCGGTTGTGAAGGCGACCACGCCGGTCAGGACGAGCCCCACCGCCAGGACGGCCAGGGGGACCCGGTACACGTACTGGAAGCGCACGTAGTCCAGGATGGGCGGGATCCCCGCCAGGATCCCCAGGAGCGTCGCGGCCACCCCGATCCCCCCGAAGAAGGCCAGGGGCCGGTAGTCCTTGAACAGCAGGACGATGAGGCGGAGGATCCGCGCGCCGTCGCGGGTGGTGTGGAGCTTGGAGCGGCTCCCCTCGGGACGCGACCGGTAGTCGATGGGCTTCTCCACGATGCGCAGCCGGCGGTCCAGGCAGTAGACCGTCATCTCCGTCTCGATCTCGAACCCGTCGTGGAGGAGGGGTACCGAGCGCGCCACCGCCCGGTTGAAGACCCGCAGCCCGCTCATGACGTCCTGGAGCTGGCTCCCGTAGAGGCGGTTGATGAGCCAGGTGACGAAGCGGTTCCCCACGCCGTGGAAGGGGCGCCGGTTCTCCCGGGCGTACGCTCCGCCGGCGTGGCGGTCCCCGACGGCCATGTCCGCGCCCCCCTCCCGGACCGCGCGCAGGAGGGGCGGGAGCTCCTCGGCGGGGTAGGTGCGGTCCGCGTCCACCAGCACGTAGAGGTCCGCCGAGACCTGGCGGAGCGCCGTGCGCACCGCGATCCCCTTCCCCTGGCGGGGCTCGTGGAGGACGCGCCCCCGGCAGCCCAGCTCCTCCAGGATCGCCCGGGCCACGTCCCCGGTGCCGTCGGTGGAGGCGTTGTCCACCACCACCAGCTCCGCCTCCGGGAGCGCCGCGTGGTACTCCCGGAGCACGTCCGGAAGGGTGGCGGCCTCGTCGAAGGCGGGGATGAGGACGGCTGTGGAGGGTCGGGCCACGGGACCTCCCGGGCGGGAACGGGGCACCGGTCCGCCCGACACGGCTCCGTCGGGGGACGCCGGGAAACGGTATCGCGGCCGCGCCCCCGGGGCGAGGGGGGAGCCCTCCGCCGACTTGCCCCCGGCGGCGGCGCGGCCGAAGCTTCCGCCCTCCAGGCCCTCCCTTCCGCCCCGGTCCCACGGCTCCCATGACGGCCCCAGTCGCCCTCTTCCCCACGTGCCTCGGGGACCGCTTCTTCGCCGAGGCGGCCGCCGACACGGTCCGGCTCCTCCGGCATCTGGGGGTCGAGGTCACGGTGCCTCCGGGCCAGACCTGCTGCGGGCAGCCCGCCTTCAACGCGGGGCACGCCGACGCGGCCCGGAGCATGGCGGCCCGGACCGCCGAGGTCCTGGCCGACGTCGAGCACGTCGTGCTCCCCTCCGGCTCCTGCGCCGCCATGCTCCGGGAGCACATGCCCGAGCTGGTGGGGGGAGCCCGGGCCGGGCTGGCGCGGCGCGTGGCCGACCGGAGCTGGGAGCTGTCCCAGTTCCTCGTCCGCGTGCTGGGCCTCCAGTCGGTGGGGGACGGGCTCGCCGGGCGCCGGGTGGGCTACCACCACGGCTGCCACGCCCTCCGGGGCCTGGGCGTGGCCGACGAGCCCGTGACGCTCCTGCGCAACGCCGGCGCCGAGGTGGTCTCCTGGGAGGCGGACCGGGAGTGCTGCGGCTTCGGGGGGCTCTTCAGCGTGAAGCTCCCCGCGGTCTCGGGCGCCATGGCCGATCGGAAGCTGGACACGCTGCCCGCCGTGGACACCCTCACCTCCGCCGACGGCGGCTGTCTCCTCCAGCTCGGAGGCCGGGCACGGCGGAGGGGGGAGGCGTTCCAGGTGCGGCACCTGGCCTCGGTGCTGTGGGAGGCCACGGGGAAGGGCGGGGCGGACACCGGCGCCGGGTCCGCCCCGGCCGACTCCCGGGAGGCCCGGTGAGCGGGGGCCGCCCCGGCGACTACGCCGCCGCCGCCGGCGAGATCATCCGGGATCGCCCCGGCGTCCGCTCCGCCGTCACCACCGGCACGGTGCGGGCCCAGGGAAAGCGGGAGAAGGCCTTCGAAGGGCTGGACGAGGCCGCGTGGAAGGCGTGGGCCCGGGGGGTGAAGACCCACCTCCTGACCCACCTGGACCGCTACCTGGAGGAGGCGGAGACCCGCCTCCAGGAGAACGGCGTCCACGTCCACTGGGCCGAGACCGCGGAGGACGCCCTGGCGGCCCTGGGCGGCGTCGTGGACGCCCACGGCATCGCCAGCACGGTGAAGGGGAAGAGCATGCTCAGCGAGGAGCTGGGCGTGAACGCCTTCCTCGAGGCGCGGGGCGTCGCGGTGCGGGAGACGGACCTGGGTGAGTACATCATCCAGCTCCTGGACGAGCCCCCCAGCCACATCGTGGGGCCGGCCATGCACAAGACGCTGGAGGACTGCCAGGCCCTCTTCCACGAGGAGCTCGGCACGGCGCCCGACGCCACGCCGGAGGCCATCGCCGCGGCGGCGCGGGCGGCGCTGCGCCGGGACTTCCTGGGCGCGGACCTGGGCATGAGCGGCGGCAACTTCCTGGTGGCCGAGACGGGCACGCTGGCCCTGGTGGAGAACGAGGGCAACATCCGCCTCTCCACCTCGGTGCCCCCGGTCCACGTGGCGCTGGTGGGCATCGAGAAGCTCCTTCCCCGCTTCGACGACCTGGCGGGCTTCCTCCAGATCCTGGCCCGCTCCGCCACGGGGCAGGCCATCGGGAACTACGTCTCGCTCCTCCAGGGCCCCCGGCGTCCCGGCGAGCCCGACGGCCCCGAGGAGGTCCACGTGATCCTGGTGGACAACGGCCGCTCCCGCCTCCTGGCCGAGGACGACGCCTGGGAGGCGCTGCGCTGCATCCGCTGCGGCGCCTGCCTCAACGTGTGCCCGGTGTACCGCCAGACCGGCGGCCATCCCTGGGGGTGGCCCTACTCCGGGCCCATCGGCGCCATCCTCGCGCCGGGGCTCCTGGGTCTGGAGGAGGCCCTCCCCCTCCCGTACGCCTCGTCGCTGTGCGGCGCCTGCGGGGACGTGTGCCCCGTGGAGATCCCCATCCCGGAGCTCCTCCTCCACTGGCGGGAGCGGGCGGTGGAGGAGGGGCTGGTCCCCCGGGCGGAGGCGCTGGGCATGCGGGGATACGCGGCCATGGCGGAGAGCCCGGACCTCTTCTCCCGGGCGGGCGGGCTGCTGCGCTGGATCCCGTGGGAGATGGGGGGGCGGGCCCTCCCGGTCCTGGGCGGATGGACGGACCAGCGAGAGCCCCCCGAGCCCAGCCGCCGCTCCTTCCGGCAGCTCTGGGAGGAGGGGATCGAATGAGCCGTCATCGGATCCTGCGCCGCGTGCGGGAGGCGCTGGCGGAGCGCGAGGCCGCCGAGCATCCCGGGGCCTTCCAGGGCTGGCGGGAGCCGGTGGACGCGGGAGGTCCGCCCGATCCCGTCACGGCGTTCGGATGGGCCTTCCGCGGCAACGGGGGCGAGACCGTCTGGGCCGCGGGCCCCGACGACACCCGCGCGATCCTGGCCCGGCTGGTGGGGGACGCCGACGGAGTTGCCGTGGGCGCCGGGGTGCCGGCGGGCCTCGTCCCGGACCTCCCCCGCGTGGATCCCGCGGACGCGCCCGTGGGCGTGTCCATGGCCCGGGGGGCCGTCGCGGAGACCGGGTCCCTGCTCATGGACGCCCGGGACGGCCGGCGCCCCCAGCTCCTCCCCCCGACCCACGTGGTGCTGGTCCGGGCCGACACGGTGCGGGGCACCCTCCTGGAGGCCCTGGGGTCGGCGCGGGAGGACCTCCCCTCCGCCCTCGCCCTCCACTCGGGCCCCAGCAAGTCCGCGGACATCGGCCAGATCCTCGTGGTCGGGGTCCACGGGCCCGGGCGGGTCGTGGCGCTGATCGTGGGGGACGGGGCGGCCTGAGCCCCCACGACGACGGCCCCGGAGCGCCGGTTGGGGCGCCCCGGGGCCGAAGCCTCCGCCGGAAGGGAACGGAGCGCTACTCGGGCCAGTCCTGGAGCATCTGCTCCGTCTCCTCGGCGTGGCCGGTCTCGTCGGCGATCATGTCCTCGAGCTGCACGGCCAGCCCCTTGTCGCCGAACTCGGCGGCTTCCTCGGCCCGGCGGGAGTAGGCCTCCACCGCCTTCCGCTCCTCGGCCAGGACGGCCTGGAGCATCTCCCGGTTGGAGTGGGCCTCCGGAACCGGACGGGCCTCGGTGGTGGGCTCGCCGCCCAGGGCCACGATCTTGTTGGCCAGGAACACCGCGTGCTCCTGCTCGTCCGTGACCTCTTCGAGGAAAAACCGGACGAGCTGGGGGCGGTACGGCCCGGTGGCCTTCGCCGCGTACGTGATGTACTGGGTGATGGCGCAGAGCTCGCCGGCCAGATCGTCGTTCAGGTTCGCGATGAGCGTCTCTTTGTCCATGGATGCCAGGGGGTTGGAGGATCACGCCTCTCTCCACGTCCGGCCTACCCCGACGCCTCCCTCGGGTTGCGATCTCCGGGGGTCGTGGAGGCTCCCGAGGCCCGGGCCGCGTCCGCCCCGCTTTAACGCCCGCCGCCCTCCGGCCGTCCAAGGAGTCGAAGGCAGAAGGGCCCGCCGGGCTCGACCCGGCCGGCCGAGAGCGCGAGACGCACCAGAGGAAGGAGCGACCGAGGATGAGGACGACGATGAGCGCGATGGCCGTGGCGGCCCTGATCGCGATGACGGTGCCCACGGACGCGGTGGCCCAGCGTGGCCCCCGGGGCGACCGCGGGCCGGGCATGGCCCCCGGCGGGGGGGTGGAGATGCTCATGCGGATGCGGACCCGGCTCGAGCTGACCGACGAGCAGGTCGAGCGGCTCGACGCCATCCGGCGGGAGAGCGTGGAGCGCCGCGCCGCCCATCGGGCCGAGATGGACGAGCTCCGCTCGCAGGTGGCGGCGGGGGAGCGGACGCGGGAAGAGCTCCGCGAGGCCATGGAGGCCCGCAGAGAGGCCGCCCGGGCGATGCGCGACGCCCAGCGGGAGCGGGTCGAGGCCGTCCTGAACGAAGCGCAGCTCCAGCAGGTGGAGGTGATGCGGGCCCGCATGGAGGGCTTCCGCCGCGGGCGCGCCGCCGGAGAGCGGGGGATGCGCGGGATGCGGGGCGGTCACCGGGGCCCGGGTGGTCCCGGCGGTCCGGGTGGTCCCGGCGGGGGCCGCTGACGTCCCGGCAGGCCCCCTGCGTCAAGCCCCTCCGGCCCGTGACGGGCCGGAGGGGCTTCGTCGTTCAGCGGGGAGCCGT
>CAZMTA010000003.1:175029-191096 GCA_964569085.1 uncultured Gemmatimonadaceae bacterium
AGCCCCTCCGGCCCGTGACGGGCCGGAGGGGCTTCGTCGTTCAGCGGGGAGCCGTCGTGGTGCCCCGGAGCCACGCCCGGAGATCGCCCACGTCGTAGGTCCCGTTCCGGTTCCCGAGGAAGTCGAGGTGGGTCCGCTCCGCCCCGGTGGGCGCCGCGGCCCCCCCGCCCACGAAGGGCTGGGCCAGCGAGCGGGGATCCGGCTCCCACGCGCCCACCACCAGGGGGATCCTGATGAGACCGGAGGAGGCCCCGGCGGCGTCCCGGACCTCCACCTCGAGCTCGAGGACGGTCCCCGCGGCCGCCTCCACGGCGCCGGTGAGCCGGAGCTCGTCCTCCTCCAGGAGGGCCGCGACCCCCGCCGGCGGGCGCGCGTCCAGGGCGTACGGGAGGGCGCCGCCCCCCACCCGGAGCGTGACGTCCAGGGGGTTCACCCCGTCGGCGGTCAGCGCCGTGTCGGGGAGCGCCAGCCCGGGCACGGCCCCACGGGAGACACGCACCCGGGCCACGCCCCCCTCCACCCGGATCGAGTGGACCGTCACGCCGCTGGCCGATCCGTCGAAGCGGAGGGTCCCCGGATCGGTGAGGCCGTGCAGCTTCCGGCGGCCCTCGCCCACACCCCAGACGTCGCCGGGGACGCCCCGGTCCCCGCCCTCCAGCGTCGTGCGCTGGAGCCCCCCGTCCGCGTCGCGCTCCACCAGGCTCAGGAAGTAGGGGAGCCCGCTGCCGGGGTCGGGACGCAGGAGGCCCATGAGGTCCTGGCGGTACACCACCACGCCCTCCGCCGGAAGCTCGGCGTCGAAGCCCTCCCGGGTGCGGTACTCCAGGATCAGCGACTCCCGCCCCCCGGGATCCAGGGGGATCCGGAGCGCCCTCCCCGACTCCTGCACCGGGCGGAGGACGTGCTCCACGTCGACCCCCTCGCCGGCCACGTCGTACGCGAGCCAGTCCAGACGGTACTTGGAGCGGGCGGAGAGGTGGGTGGGTCCGAAGTCGCCCCGGTCCTCTCCGTGGACGCCGCACCCCCAGGCCCCGGCGGCCATGAGGCCCCAGCACCCGAGGACCCACCGGCGCCCGAAGGAGCCCGCCTCCGGGTCGACCGGGTGGTAGTAGTCCGGGAGGCCCAGGACGTGGCCGTACTCGTGGGCGATGGTCGAGGCGTCCTGGATCCGCGCCCCCGAGCAGTCGGTGGCGCTCTGGATGATGTAGGCGTTTGCCCGGACGAAGAGGGTGTCGCTCCCGGCGCGGAGGTCCCCGCTCTCGAAGGGGCGGCGGGCCACGCCGGCCAGCGCCCACCGGTGGGGCCACACGCCGGGCCCGCCGCACGACGCGGCCACCTCGAGGAACTCGAAAGCCAGGGCGTCCACCCAGCCGTCGTCGTCCCCCGAGTTGGGCACGCCGTCGGGCCCGTCGTTGTCGTAGCGGCCGAAGTCCACCGTGGCGTCCACGGTCTCCAGGGCCTCCATGAGGTGGGCCCCGAGCTCGTTCTCCGTGCCCAGCCCCGACGAGGCGCCGACCGCGCCCTCGAGCGTCACCCCGGTCCGCACCCACGGCAGGACCGTGCCCGTCACCGTGAGGAGGCCCCGGGAGAACTCGCGGTACGCCTCGGTCAGCGTGCCCCGGGGGGCCGGACCGTCGAAGAGGACCCGCTGGAGATCCCCGGCCTCGATCCAGGGGTCCGGGGTGTCGGCGAACAGGGTGGGCACGACGAGCATGCGCTGGGTGCCGCTCACCCCCACCACGCTCCGCGTCCCGTCGGGCGCGACCCGGAAGAGGCCGTTGGGCAGGGTGTACGCCGTGCTGTCCCGGGCCCGCTCCGCCAGGTACGCCGGAGGCACCGGGAGGCCGCGGAGCTCCGCCAGCGCCTCCACGTCCTGGGCCGACGCGCCGGGGACCGACCCCGCCGCCAGCGCCGCCCCCACCGCCATCGCCCGCACCACCCGACCGGCCCACCGGGGCCGCCTCCCCGCGCGCCCGCTCACGGCACCAGCTCCACCCGGTAGCCCGAGAGGTCGGCGCGGAGGACGTCGTCGGGGTCGGCCACCTGGAGGACGGTCGCCGCCGGGGGCCGCAGGGTGTCGGCCACGGCCACCCGGAAGGTGAGGGCCCCGGCCGCGTCGGCCACCACGGCCACGGCCACGGTGTCCCCGCCCGCCGGCTCGGCGAACAGCCAGCCGTCCCGGGAGCTCACGCCCTCGATCCCGGGACCGTGGAGCCGGAGCACGGCCGCGCCCTCCGCGCCGTGGGGCGACACGAGGGAGGCCGTGAGCGTCCCGGGCCCCGGCGCCGGCCCGGACTCGCACGCGGCGGAGAGGAGAAGGGCCAGGAGGAGGGTGCCGCGGACGGGGAGACGACGCATGGCGGGCGGGGCGGGTGGCGGACGGGAGGAGGAGGGCCCGGAGCCCACCCCCGGGTCGGGCCCTTCTCCTCAGGTGGTGCGCGTGAGGGTGGGCTCCTTCTCCAGCGCCTCCAGGGTGGCGCGGTACCCCTCCTCGAGGAAGTACTCCACCGAATCGAAGTCGAAGGTCCCGTAGCCCTCCAGGCGGGGGCGCACGTAGAGCACCGGAGGGCCCTCCCACTGGGCCAGGAGGTCCCGGCGCCGGCGGTACGTCATGATGCCGAAGAGGCGGGCGTGGATCCCGATCATCCCCTGCTTCATGATGGACTCGGTGTCCATGGTCTCGCCGGACCCCACGTCGATCCCGATGATCCCGGTGGCCCCGAGCTCGGTGGCGCGGTGGAGCGCCAGCGGATGCTCGGCGCCCCCGTCCACGTAGGCGGTGCCGTCCAGCATGGCCGGGGGGTACAGGACCGGGAGCGCGGACGAGGCGTAGACCGCCTCCACCAGGGACACGTCGGTGCGGGCCCCCACGCCGAACCACTCGGTGCGCCCGGTGGCCAGGGCCACCGCGTTCATCTGGAGCGGGATGCCCAGCGCCGGCCAACCCTCCTCGGGAAGGAGGCCTTCGTAGTACTCGCGGAGGGCGTCGCCGCGGAAGACGCTGCTCTGCCGGATGCCGTTGAAGAGGACCGCGCGTCGGTTCACCCGCACGATGTCCTCCTTGCCCAGCGCCCGGGCCCGCTCCGTCATCTCCTGCCAGTCCACGCCGCCGGCGGCCAGCGCGCCGACCAGCGCGCCGATGCTCGTGCCCACGATCCCCTGGACCTCTACTCCCGCCTCGACGAGGGCCCGCCAGGCGCCCACGTGCGCGAGCCCCTTCAGGCCCCCTCCCCCCAGGACCAGCCAGGGCCTGCGGCCCAGGGACCCAAGGCCGGAGGTCGGTGTACCCCTGCGCCCCGGGTCGGTGGATTCGACTGGAACCATGGTGGTCGGACTCTCTCTCGGGCGGTGGTCGATGGGTGGGAAATCAGCGTCAAACGGGCACGTTTCCGGGCCCGAACGCAACCTTGACCCCCTTCGGGGCCTTGTCTAGGTTTCGATCACTGAAACACAGAATCATTATTGATAAGCGTTCCACTCAGCATAGACGAGCGTCGCGCTCGGAGAGGTTCATGAGCGATCCCATTCTGAAGATCAGCGGCCTGAAGGCCAAGGTGGCCGACGAGGATCTGGAGATCCTCAAGGGCGTCGACCTCGAGCTCCCCAGGGGCGAGATCCACGCCATCATGGGGCCCAACGGCTCCGGCAAGAGCACGCTGGCCAAGGTGCTGGCCGGGCATCCCGGCTACGAGGTCACCGGCGGCCAGGTCCTCTACCGTGGCGAGGACCTCCTGGACCTCGAGTCCGACGAGCGGGCCCGGGAAGGGGTCTTCCTGGCCTTCCAGTACCCGGTGGAGATCCCCGGCGTGTCCATCGCCAACTTCCTCCGCACGGCCATGCAGGCCCGGCTGGAGGACGGCGAGGAGCTGGACCTCTTCGACTTCCAGGACGAGCTCCTGGAGCGCATGGAGCTCCTGGAGGTGGACGCCTCCTTCGCCGAGCGGCCCGTGAACGACGGGTTCAGCGGGGGGGAGAAGAAGCGCAACGAGATCCTCCAGATGGCCGTGCTCCGTCCCACCCTCGCCCTCATGGACGAGACGGACTCCGGGCTGGACATCGACGCGCTCAAGATCGTGGCGAACGGGGTCAACAAGCTGGCGGAGGAGAACGAGGACATGACCGTCCTCCTCATCACCCACTACCAGCGCCTGCTCGACTACATCAAGCCGGACCGCATCCACGTGATGGTCGACGGCCAGATCGTGCGCTCCGGCGGCCCCGAGGTCGCTCACGAGCTCGAGGACGAAGGTTACCAGATGTGGCGGGAGCACGAGTCTCCCGCCGGCGCCTGAGGGAGGCACCATGCCGCAGAACGAAGTCATCAAGGATCTCGAGCTCGACGACTATCAGAAGTACGACTTCGTCACCGAGGGCAAGCCGGTCTTCCAGTCCCAGCGGGGGCTGTCCGAGGAGGTCGTGCGCCAGATCTCGGCGCAGAAGGACGAGCCCGAGTGGATGCTGGAGTACCGGCTGAAGGCGCTGGAGGTCTACGAGTCCAAGCCCATGCCCACCTGGGGCGGGGACCTCTCCACCCTCGAGGACACCCTCGAGGACATCTACTTCTACGTCCGTCCCCAGGACCGCATGGAGCGCTCCTGGGACGACGTGCCCGAGGAGATCAAGGACACGTTCGAGAAGCTCGGGATCCCCGAGGCCGAGCGGAAGATCCTGGCCGGGGTGGGCGCCCAGTACGAGTCCGAGATGGTGTACCACTCGCTCCGGAAGGAGTGGGAGGAGAAGGGCGTCATCTTCGACTCCATCGAGGACGGCCTGAAGAACCACCCCGAGCTCTTCCGCGAGCACTTCGGCACCATCGTGCCGACGCACGACAACAAGTTCGCGGCCATGAACTCGGCGGTGTGGTCCGGCGGCTCCTTCGTCTACATCCCCGCCGGCGTCTCGCTGGACACCCCGCTCCAGGCCTACTTCCGGGTCAACCAGGAGCAGATGGGGCAGTTCGAGCGCACCCTGATCATCGTGGAGGAGGGCGCCAACGCCCACTACATCGAGGGGTGCACCGCGCCGGTCTACTCCACGGAGTCGTTCCACTCCGGGGTCATCGAGATCGTCGTGAAGAAGAACGCCCGGTTCCGGTACACCACGATCCAGAACTGGTCGAACAACATGTACAACCTCGTGACCCAGCGGGCGCTGGTGCACGAGGGCGCGCACATGGAATGGCTCGACGGGAACCTGGGCTCGAAGCTCACCATGAAGTACCCGTCCTGCTACCTGATCGGCGAGGGCGCCCACGGCGAGATCCTCTCCATCGCCTACTCCGGCGACGGACAGCACCAGGACACCGGCGGCAAGGTGGTCCACGCGGCGCCGCGGACCACCTCGAGCATCGTCTCCAAGTCGATCTCCAAGGGGACCGGCCGCTCCACGTACCGGGGCCTCCTGAAGGTGCACGAGGGTGCGGACCACTCCCGGTCGAACGTGGAGTGCGACGCGCTCCTCATCGACGAGACGTCCCGCACCGACACCTACCCGTACATCGAGATCGAGGAGGACTCGGCCAACATCGGCCACGAGGCCTCCGTCTCGAAGATCGGCGAGGAGCAGTTGTTCTACCTGATGAGCCGCGGGATCAGCGAGGAGGAGGCCATGGCGATGATCGTCCGCGGCTTCATCGAGCCGATTGCGAAGGAGCTGCCGCTCGAATATGCGGTGGAGCTCAACAGGCTGATCGAGCTGGAAATGGAGGGATCGGTCGGCTAGGGGGCGGCAGCTCCCGACCCTCACGGTCGTTGAGGGCTTGAAATCGGCACAGGGCGTCGTCGCGTTCCGCGCCGTGACCTGCGAAAGGGCGCTGCCCTTCCTCGGTCCCGGTGCTCACGCTCCTACCCCTGCACTCGATTTGAAGCCCTCCTGGGGGCGCCTCCGGCTGCCCTCGCGAGCGGCCGTCTTCCTTCGCTGCCCTCCCGCCGGCGCTCGCCTTCGGCGTCGCTGGTGGTCGGACGGACACGCATCTGATCTTCTGAACTGATCGAAATAGATATGGCAAACGCTTTAGCCCAGGCAGGCCTCATGGAAGGCGTAACGGACGCGCTCAACCAGGACGCGGTGGAGGCCCTCTCCGCCGACGAGCCGCAGTGGCTCCAGGAGCGGCGGCGCCACGCGTGGGACGTGTACGAGCGCACGCCCATGCCGACGACGAAGCTGGAGGAGTGGCGCTACACGGACCTCCGGCGGAAGCTGGACCTGGACGCGCTGCGGCTCTCCGAGGCCGAGACGGCGCCGGACGATCCGTCGGCGTGGCCGGAGAAGCTCCGGGCCACCATGGACGACGACCGGGCCGCCTCCGGGCACATCGTCTACATCGACGGCCACGTGGTGCACACGGACATCGAGGAGGAGCTCGGCGAGAAGGGCGTGCTCCTCATGTCGCTGCACGAGGCGGTGGAGTCCCACCCCGAGCTCCTGCAGAAGCACCTGGCCACCGACGCCGTGCCCCCGGAGGAGGGGAAGTTCGCGGCGCTGAACGCGGCGCTCTGGAACGACGGGATCCTCCTCTACGTGCCCCGGGGCGTGAAGCTGGAGAACCCGGTGCGCATCACCCGGTGGCTCAGCGAGTCGGGCACGGCCTACTTCAGCCGCGTGCTGATCGTGGCCGAGACCGCCAGCCAGGTCTCGTACGTGGACGAGGTGGTCTCCGACGACTTCGAGGAGGACACCTTCGTCTCCACGGCCGTGGAGGTCGTGGCGCAGGACGGGGCGCAGGTCCAGTACGTCTCCCTCCAGCGCATGGGTCGCGGCGCCTTCTTCCAGTCGGTCCAGCGGACGCTGGCCGGCCGGGACGCCACCCTGGACACCCTCAACGTGGCGCTGGGCGCCTCGGTGACCCGGGTCGACCTCAACGCCCGCCTCCTGGGACCCGGGGCGAACTCGGACATGCTGGGGCTCTACTTCGGAGACGACGACCAGCACTTCGACTTCAACACGAGCCAGGACCACGTGGCCCCCAACGCCCTCTCGGACCTCCTGTACAAGGGGGCGCTGGACGGGGCCAGCCGGGCCGTCTTCCGCGGCATCATCCGGGTGCATCCCGGGGCGCAGCGCACCGACGCCTACCAGACCAACCGGAACCTCCTCCTCAGCGGGGACGCCCGGGCCGACTCGCTGCCCAACCTCGAGATCGAGGCCGACGACGTGAAGTGCTCCCACGGGGCCACCGTGGGGGAGCTCGACGAGGACGCCAAGTTCTACCTCATGAGCCGCGGCCTCACCCGGCTCCAGGCCGAGCGCCTGGTGGTCCTCGGGTTCCTGGGCGAGGTGCTGTCCCGTCTGCCCCTGGGCGGCGTGGCCGACAAGGTCACGAAGGCCATCGAGGACAAGCTCCAGAAGCACATCTGACCCCGCCGCGCCGATCGGCGCGCCCCAGAAGGACGGAGCACCGCATGGCCAACTGGCATCGAGTCGCCGACGAAGGAGACGTCGCCCCGGGCACCCTCAAGGGGGTGCGGGCGGAGAAGGAGCTCATCGTCCTGGCCAACGTGGACGGCGACGTCTACGCGCTGGAGGACGTCTGCTCCCACCAGGACTTCCCCCTCTCCGACGGGGAGCTGGACGGCTCCGACGTGATCTGCATCCACCACGGGGCCCGCTTCGACGCGTGCACCGGGAAGAACAAGGCGCTTCCGGCCATCCGGCCGGTTCGCTCCTTCCCCGTGGAGGTCCGGGACGGCGGGATCTTCGTGGACCTGGAGGGGGCGTGAGCGCCCCCGCCGGCCGCGGCGCCGCCCCGGCCCTGGACCTGGAGGCCGTCCGCGCCGACTTCCCGGCCCTGGACCAGCAGGTGGCGGGCAAGCGGCTCGTCTACCTGGACAACGCCGCCACATCCCAGAAGCCCACCGCGGTCCTGGACGCGCTGGACGGCTACTACCGGCGGGACAACGCCAACGTCCACCGCGGCATCCACGAGCTCTCCCGACGCGCCACCGAGGCGTACGAGGAGGCCCGGCGGAAGGTGGCGGCCTTCGTGGGCGCCGATCCCGGCGAGATCGTCTGGACCCGGGGCACCACCGAGGCCATCAACCTGGTGGCCTGGGCATGGGGCACGGCGAACGTGGGCGAGGGGGACGAGATCCTCCTCACCGAGATGGAGCACCACTCCAACCTGGTGCCGTGGCAGCTCCTGGCCGCCCGCACCGGCGCCACCCTCCGTTACGTGGGCCTCGACGACGACGGCCGGCTGATCCTGGACGAGCTCGACGAGCTCCTGGGCGAGCGCACGAAGCTCGTGGCCGTCTCCCACGTCTCCAACGCCCTGGGCACCGTGAACCCGGTCCGGGAGATCGTGCGGCGGGCCAAGGCGGTCGGCGCCACCGTCCTCGTGGACGGAGCCCAGGGGGCCGTGCACCTCCCGGTGGACGTGGCCGAGCTGGGCGCGGACTTCTACTGCTTCAGCGGCCACAAGATGTGCGGCCCCACGGGCATCGGGGTCCTCTGGGGCCGCCGGGAGATCCTGGAGGCCATGCCCCCCTTCCAGGGCGGCGGCGAGATGATCCGCCTGGTCCACAAGGACCACTCCACGTGGGCGGAGGTGCCGCACAAGTTCGAGGCGGGCACCCCCAACATCGCGGGAGCCGTGGGCCTGGGCGCCGCCGTGGACTACCTCTCCGGGGTGGGCATGGACGCCGTCGCGGCCCACGAGCGTGCGCTGCTGGCCTACGCCCTGGAGCGCCTGGGGGAGATCCCGGGCATCCGGATCTTCGGCCCGCCCTCGGTCGAGGACCGCTCCGGCGTGGTGCCCTTCACGCTGGGGGACGCCCACCCCCACGACATCTCCACGATCCTGGACGCCGAGGGGGTGGCGGTGCGCGCCGGCCACCACTGCGCCCAGCTCGTCATGAAGCGCTACGAGGTGGCCGCCACCGCGCGGGCCTCCTTCTACCTCTACAACGGCCGGGACGACGTGGACCGGCTGGCGGAGGCGCTGGGCGTGGTCCAGGAGATCTTCGGCGGGCCGTCCTGACCGGAGGCCCCCCGGATCCGTTTGAAAGCGCCGCCGCGCCACCCCTACATTGAGGCATCATGGAGACTCCCCAGCTCGGCTCGCTCTACCAGCAGCTCATCCTCGAGCACTACCGGAACCCGCGGAACAAGGCGGAGCTTCCGGACAAGACGGTGGAGATCCACATGGCCAACCCGGTCTGTGGCGACGAGATCCGGCTCCAGCTCCGCATGGAGGACGACCGGGTGGCGGAGGCCAAGTTCCAGGGGCAGGGCTGCTCCATCTCCCAGGCCTCGGTCTCCATGATGACCGGGCTGCTCCAGGGCGCCTCCACCGACGAGGCGCTGGCGCTGGCCCGCCGCTTCACCGAGCTGATGCACGGGAACGAGGAGGCGGCCAGCGACCGCTCCCTGGGCGACCTCCGGGCCCTGGCGGGCGTGAGCAAGTTCCCGGTGCGGGTGAAGTGCGCGCTCCTGGGGTTCGACGCGCTCCAGGAGGCGCTGAAGGAGTCGGACGCGGGAGGGGAGAGCTGAGCGAGCGGGAGGTCCACTCCGCCCATCTCGCCGACACGCCGGCGGGTCCGCTCACCCTCTGGGTCTCCCCGGCGGGCCTCCGCCACCTCGAGTTCGGCCCGCTCCCCGAGGAGGACCACACCGATCCCCGGGAGCGCTGGCCCGAGACGCTGACCCTGGCCGTCCGCCAGATCCGGGAGTACATGGACGGCCGGAGGCGCGTCTTCGAGCTCCCGCTGGACCTGGAGGGCACCACGCCCTTCCAGCGCTCGGTCTACGAGCACCTGGTCCAGGTGCCCCACGGGCGCCTCACCACGTACGGAGAGCTGGCCCGGGCCATGGGCCGCCCCGACGCGGCCCAGGCCGTGGGCCAGGCCGTGGGGGCCAACCCCCTCCCCGTGGTCATCCCCTGCCACCGGGTCGTGGCGTCCGACCAGCGCCTGGGCGGATACAGCGGAGGGCTGGCGGTGAAGGTGGCGCTCCTGGCCGTGGAGCGGGTCCAGGTCGAGGGCGCGACGCCCACGAGCCGCGTCCACCCCGAGGTCCTCCGCCTCGACCTCTGAGGCGGGGCCCGCGCGGCCCGGCCACGAACCCCGGGAGCGGGGGAAGTGTATTCCCGTTTCGATCCCGCCGACCCACCCGTTCCCAGCCCGCGCCATGACCCGACGCTCCCGTCCCGTGATCCTCCTCGCCGCCCTCTCCCTCGCCGCGTGCGGAGGAGGCGACGCCGACGACGCCGAGCCCCGGGTGGCCATCCAGGACACCACGGCGCCCCCCATCGAGCGCCGGCCCCTGGACGAGACGGACCGGACGGGCCTGGAGCCGATGAACCTGGTGATGGAGCTCCCCTGGACCGAGAACCAGGTGAGCCGGGACCCCACCCCCGCCGCCGCCACGGCCACGCTGACGGACGTGGAGGTCCTCTCCACCGAGGCCTTCGACCGGGTGATCTTCTCCTTCTCCCGGGACGCCGCCTATCCCGGATACCAGGCCCGCATCGTGGAGGACCCGTCCGCCCTCGCCTGCGGCGGAGAGGAGCCCCCGGTGGCCGAAGGGCCGGTGCTGGCCGTGACGCTCACGCCCGTGGCCCCCGGGAGCGGCGTGGAGACCGGCGTGCGGACCTTCGGGCAGTCCCTCTTCCAGGAGGGGGGGATGGCGTGCCGGCAGGACGACGGCGTGACGTGGGTGGCCCGGCTCGACGAGGGGGCCCAGGTGCGGGTCCTCGAGCTCCGGGATCCGCGGCGCCTCGTCGTGGACCTCCGGTAGGAGCCGCCCCGTGGCCCGCACCCGCCGGTACGAGAGCGAGGACATCACCGTCACGTACGACGTGAAGCGGTGCCTCCACGCCGCGGAGTGCGTGCGCGCCCTGCCGGAGGTGTTCGATCCGGACCGGCGCCCCTGGGTGGAGCCCGGGGAAGCGGACGCCGACGCCGTGGCCCGGGCCGTGGAGCGGTGCCCCACCGGGGCGCTCCACTACGAGCGCCACGACGGCGGCCCCTCCGAGGCGCCGCCGGAGCCCCGCATCCGGCTCGTCCCCGACGGCCCCCTGTACGTCCAGGGGCGCGTCGAGCTGCGGGACGGCGACGGGAACGTCCGCTGGAACGAGACCCGGGCGGCCCTGTGCCGCTGCGGCGCGTCCAGGATCAAGCCGTTCTGCGACAACAGCCACGTGGACATCGACTTCCAGACGGAGACCCCTTCGTGAGCGATCCCGACCCCCGCCCGGACCAGGTCACGAACAACACCGCGGCCGGGCGCTTCGAGGTGGCGCTGGGGGACCAGGTGGCGTTCGTGAACTACCGGACCCTCACCCGCGGCGAGCTGGCGCTGATCCACACCGAGGTGCCCGAGAGCCTGTCGGGCCAGGGGATCGGGAGCACGCTGGTCGAGGGAGCGCTCGACATCGTCCGGGAGAAGGGCTGGACCGTCCTGCCGTACTGCCCCTTCGTCCACGGCTGGATGAAGCGGCACCGGGACTACGCCGACCTGGTCTCGTACCGATACCCGAAGCGGGAGGAGCTCCTCCCCGAGCCCGAGCCCGACGAGGACGCCGAGACCGCCGACGCCTCCGCCCCCGAAGGCGAGGGCGTGGCGCGCTGACCCCGCCCCGGGGTCAGACGAAGCGCTCGGGCGACATCCGGGCGTAGAGGGGGTCGGGCCCGCCCTCCAGGAGCCACTCCGCCACCAGGCGGCCGCTCACCGGGCCCAGCGTCAGCCCCAGCATCCCGTGCCCGGTGGCCACCACCACGCCGTCCACGCCCGGGATCGGCCCCACCATCGGCAGGCCGTCGGCGGACACGGGCCGGAGGCCGCACCACTCGGAGTGGGCCGGCCGGCCCCCCATGGCCGGGAAGTACGCCCGGGCGGCCCGGGTGAGCTGCTCCAGGCGCGCCGGGCGCATGCGGTCGTCGATCCCGCTGAACTCCATGGTCCCGGCGAAGCGGACCGAGCCCTCCATGGGGGTGCAGAAGACCGACGTCTCGTGGAGGACGCAGGCGGTGCGGAGCGGGGGAGCGCCGTCGGGACCCACCTTCACGTCCCGGTGGTAGCCCTTGCCGGCCTCCACCGGCAGGTCGACGCCGACCTCCCGGGCCAGCTCCAGGCTGAACGGGCCCGTGGCCAGGACCACCGCGTCCGCGTCGAGGGTCTCTCCGGAGGCGGTGGTGACGCCCCGGGCCCGCCCCCCGTCGTGGCGGACCCGGGCCACCGTCACGCCCTCGCGGATCTCGGCCCCCGCCTCCCGGGCGGCCCGGGCCATCCCCAGGAGGAAGTCGTGGGGCCGGAGGGTGGCGGCCTCGGGCCAGAAGACCGCGCCGGCCACGTCGCCGACCTCCGGCTCCCGCTCCCGGGCCCCGTCCGCGTCCAGGACCTCCGGATGGTACCCGTGGGGGCGCACCAGGTCGGCCTCGTGGCGGGCGTCGGCCAGCCCCGCCCGGGTGCGGCAGACGTCCATGTAGCCCTCGGCGCGGTATCCGCAGTCGATGGCGTGCTCCTCCAGCACCGCCTCGAAGGAGGGGAGCGCCTCGTGCCCCAGGGGGGAGAGGACCTCCATGACCTCGCGGACGCGGGCCTCCGTGCAGTTCCGGGCGAAGCGCGCCAGCCAGCGCCACAGCCCCGGGTCCCAGCGGGGCGCCACGTAGAGCGGGCTGGTGGGATCCAGGAGCTGGAGGAGGGCCGTCCGGATCCGACCGGGCTGGTTGAGGGGCGGGTGCCCCGGCGAGACCGTGCCGGCGTTGCCCCGGGAGGCGCCGGCGCCGAGCTCGTCCCGCTCCAGCAGGAGGGGACGGGCCCCCCGACGCGCCAGCTCGTACGCGGCGCTGACGCCGAGGATGCCGCCGCCCACGACGATCACGCGGGGGGTGGTTGAGATGCTCATGGGCACGTGTACAGCGACCTCCGGAGGGCGTTCCCCGGGGACCGGCCCGAGCTACCCACCGGGGAAGAAGAGGACCTTCACGGCGTCGTCCGGGGGCCGGGCGGCCAGCGCCAGCGCCTCTCCGCGCTGGGCCAGCGGATAGATGTGGGTGACCACCTCCCGCAGGAGGTCGGCGCGGGCCTCGAGGAGGGCCGCCGCGGGGGCGAAGGCGGCCCGGGGGGCGTGCTCCCCCGCGCCGACCAGCGTCACGCCCCGGTGGACGGCCAGCTCCGGGGCCTCCCCGCCACCGCCCCCGGCACCGACCACCACCGCCCCCCCGGGCCGGGCCCGGGTCACGGCGTCGGCGGCGTCCCCGCCCAGGGGTCGCCAGTCGAAGACCCTCCGGAACCCGCCCCCCCACCATACCTCCCGGGCGTCCAGCGACATGTGGGCC
This sequence comes from uncultured Gemmatimonadaceae bacterium, assembly GCA_964569085.1. GTDB lineage: Bacteria > Gemmatimonadota > Gemmatimonadetes > Longimicrobiales > Gaopeijiaceae > JAJCZZ01. Next base: position 188,307 of record CAZMTA010000003.1, read on the forward strand.
GAGGAGCCGGCGGCCACCGTCTCGTCGCGGAGTTCCTCGGCGTCCGTCGGGGTGGAGGCGGCGCCGAGCCGCCGGCCCAGGGAGCGGGCGGCCTCCGAGCCGGCGTGCAGCACGACCGGGCCCGCCCCCCGCGCCTCCAGGGCGGCCACGGTCAGGAGCGCCTCCGCGGTGCTCCCCAGGACGAGCTCGGGGCCGCCCCGGAGCGCGGCCGCGTCGCTCCGGACCACCGCCTCCAGCACTCGGGCGGCGGGCTCCAGCAGGACCGCCACCCGGTCCGGCAGCCCGTCGGGGACCGCCACGAGCTGGCTTCCGTGGGCCAGAACCCGGGGGGCCCATCCCCCCGGCAGGTCGGCGTGGGCGCCGAGGCGGCGGCCCCGGGCCAGCGGCCTTCCCGCCACCTCCAGGCGGCCCTCGTCGCCGGCGCGGGCGCACGCCCAGGCCCGGCCCCGGGCGCACGCCGGGCACGGGTCGTCGGGCCACCCCCGGGCCGCGCACGGGAGGAAGGGGTCCACGACCACCCGGGCGCCGGCCGCCGGACCGGTCCAGCCCGGGGAGGCTTCCACCACCCGACCCAGGATCTCCCGACCGGGCACCGCCGGCCACGACGAGAAGGGCTCCCGGAGCGGCGAGCCGGCGTAGGTGAGGTCCCGGAGCTCCGAGAGGCCGACGCCGGCCAGGAGGACCTCGAGGCGGACCCACCCGGGGGCGGGAAGGGGCGGCTCGTCCACCTCCCCCGGGGCGAGGCCGGCGGCGGGCCCCCAGCGGACCAGGTCCGAGACCGGACCCAGGGCCCGGGCGATCCGGCGCCGCACGGGGCCGGGCCGGAAGACGAGCGCGCGCACGGGTTCGGGTCAGCTCCCGGAGGCGCCGGCGCGCTCCCCGCGCCCGGCCCGGTCCCAGGCGAGGGTGGGGAGGATCCAGGCGGCCAGGAAGGTCGAGGCGCACAGGTGGTACAGGAACGGCCCCGGCCCCGAGAGGACGTCGGGGAGGAAGACCCACCCCCGGGCCACCACGCCGGCGTAGAGGGGCACCGTGACCCACCAGACCAGCGCGGCGCCCACCAGGGGGAGGAGGACCGCGGCGGCGCGGAGGCGCCGGGGCCGGGCCAGGCAGACCGCCAGGAGCGCGAGCAGGATCACCGGCGCGACCCAGTCCCCTGCCAGCACGGGCCCTTCGACGGACCGGCGGAGGGGGTTCAGCGACGGGCTCCGCACCACCCGCGCCAGCGACGCGTGCTGGGCCGCCCAGGGGAGGAGGAGGGACACCAGGGCCACCCGGTGCGAGGCCCGGTCCCACCCTTGCCGCCGCAGGAGGACGACCCCGGCCAGGCCCGCCGCCACCACGGCGCCGCCACCGAGGACCCAGGTCATTCCACCTCGATGTCGGCGGCGCGCAGGACCTCCCGGGCCTCCTCGGCGTCCTCTTCCCGGACCACCAGGCGGACGTCGTTGGTGAAGGTCACGTGCCCGCCGGCGTCGTCCACCGCGAGCTGGCTGGGGATGCCGGCCTGGTCCAGGAAGCCCTTGGCGAACTCCCCTTCGTGGCGGTAGCTGAGGCGGGCGATGACGACGAGGTCGGACATGCGCGCTCCGGGATGGGGGAACGGAGGCCGCCGGTCCGGAGCCTCCCCGTGTCCTCCCTCCTACCCGCCTGGGCCGCCGGTGTGCGACGCGGCCCGGGCGCGTCCACTTGAAGGGGGCTGCGGGGCCGGTTAGCGTCGGGCCGGCCCGCCGGAGCGCCTCCGGCGGCCCCGTGCCGTCCCCACACCGGCCCCGGAGCCGACGCCATGCTCCCCTTCCCCGCCCTCCTCACCCGCTTCCCCCGGACCGCGGGGCGGGGCTTCCGGGCGTCCCTGCTGGCCCTGGGCCTCCTGCTGGCCTCCGCCGCATCCGGAGCGGCCCAGGAGGACGCGTCGCCCCCGGCGCCCGAGGCGGGCACCGAGCTCCGGGTCTGGCTCGTCACCGCCGCCCCCGGGAGCGCCGTGTGGGAGCGCTTCGGCCACAACGCCATCCGGGTGCTGGACGTCCGCTCGGGCCGGGACGTGTCGTACAACTGGGGCATCTTCGACTTCGACCAGGTGGACTTCGTCCCGCGCTTCCTCATGGGGCGCATGCTCTACATGATGGCCGCCTTCCCCACCGGCCCCATGATCGACTCCTACGTCCGGGCGGGGCGCCCCGTGGCGCTCCAGGAGCTGGAGCTCACGGCGGCGCAGAAGGTGGAGCTCCGGGACTTCCTGGAGTGGAACGCCCTCCCGGAGAACCGGGACTACTTCTACGACTACTTCCTGGACAACTGCTCCACCCGGGCGCGGGACGCGCTGGACGACGTCCTGGGCGGCCTCCTGTCGGACCGCTTCGCCGAGGCCCCCACGGGGACGACCTACCGCTTCCACACGCGTCGCCTCACGCGGATGGACCCCCTCGTCTACACCGGCATGGACCTCCTCCTGGGAAGCCCCGGAGACCAACCGCTCTCGGTCTGGGAGGAGATGTTCGTCCCCATGACCATGATGGAGGAGCTGCGGTCCGTGGAGGTCCCGGGCCCCGACGGTCGCCCGCGCCCCCTGGTGCGGGACGAGCGGGTCCTCCTTCCCGACGGCACCACCGCCGAGGCGCCCCGCACGAACCCCCGGGGCAACACGGGGCTCCAGGATCCCGACGAGGCGGACGCCCGTACCTGGGGCCCGCCCGCGCCCCCCTCGGCCTTCCTCGTCTACCTGGCGCTGGGCCTCGCGCTGGGAGGGCTGCTCCTCTGGACGGGGCTGAAGGCGACGGCCGGCCGGGCCGA
>CAZMTA010000003.1:191196-202194 GCA_964569085.1 uncultured Gemmatimonadaceae bacterium
CGCCCCTCTCCCTGGCGCTGGTGGTGCTGGCGCCCCTGGCCGTGGGCGCGGGGCGGGCCGCGGGCGCGGCCCGGGCGGTGGGGTGGGCCGTGGCGGGCATCGCGCTGGCGGGCTTCCTCCTCCAGGTCGTCCCGGAGGGGGTCCTTCCGTGGACGCGCCAGGAGAACGCCATCCTCTTCGCGCTGGCGCTCCCGGCGCACCTGGCGCTGGCGTGGGTGCTGGAGCGGCGGGCGGGCGCCCTCGCCGGGGACGGCTGACCGGGCTCAGTCCCCCCGGACCGCGCCCTCGGCGCCCGGCTCGCTCACGCCGGCTCCCTGAAGGCCAGGAGGTACCCGTCGGGGTCCTCCACCGCCATCTCCCTCTGCCCCCAGGGCATGACCTCGGGGCCCCAGGCGAAGGGAACGAGGCCCCTCCACTCGTCCGCCAGCGCCTCGACGCTGTCCGGGTGGAAGTAGAGCGTACCGCTGAAGACCGGGGTCCCGGGCGTGCCCACCGGAGCCTCGGCGTGGAGCTGGATCACGGCGTCGTCCCGGCGCACCTCGGCCCATTCGGGCGCTCCGTCCGCGGGGTGGCGGCCGACCAGCCGGAAGCCGAGCCGAGCGTAGAACGCCAGGGTCCGCTCCATGTCCGCGACCAGGAGGGACGGGACGACCCGCGCCTCCAGCCGAGCCCGCCCGCTCACCGCGTCGTCGTCCACCGCACCAGCGACCCCGCCTCCTCGAACCCGAGGTAGGCCAGGAAGCCGGGCGCTCCGCCGCTCCCGGTGTCCGGCGCGTTCACCGGGAAGATCCCCCGGGGCGCCAGCGCCCGGATCAGCGCCACCGCGCACGCGGTCCCGAAGCCCCGGCGACGGAAGTCGGGATGGGTGTCCGCCGAGAGGTCCCACCACCGATCGCCCACCCAGTGGGCGCAGGCGAAGGACACGAGGCGCTGGTGGAGGACCACGCCGTACACCGGGGCCGACCGGGCCAGCGCTTCCGTCAGCGTCTCGGCCAGCTCCGGAGGGAGGGGCTTCAGCCGCGCGGGATCGCCGGGCGCGAGGGGACGGGGCGGAGGGCCCGAGGGCCCGACGAAGGGGGGGACCCGCTCCAGGGTCCGGAGCGCGCGGAGCTCCAGGCGCTCCGGGACCAGCCCCCGCTCCTCCAGCCCCGGGAGGTCCGCCTCGAAGGTGAAGAGGGTGAACCCGTTCAGGTTCGGCGGGAGGGGATCGGGGAGGAGCTCGATGGCGCCCCCCTGGAGGTGCGCCACCTTCCGCTCCCGGTGCAGGAGGAGGAAGCCGTCGTCCGCCGGATCGCCCCGGAGCGCCACCCCCTCGTCCAAGGCCAGCGCCCGGGCCACCACCGCCCTGGGATCGTCGGGCAGCCTCGCCAGCACCGTCTCCCGCGTCACGTCGTCCACGGCCGGGGTCACCCTCCGGCCCGGGGCGGGCCCTGGCGACCGTCGGGCCACTCCAGGGCGGGGCGGTCCCACCCGGCCAGCTCGGCGGCGCCCTCGTAGGCGTCCTGGGCGAAGCGCAGGAGCGCGCCCTCCGGGTCGGCGGCGGTCCGCACGGCCTCGTACGGCAGCACGAACTCCCCCAGGTCGTCGGTCCAGAACGCCTCCTCCGGCCCCACCGGCACCGCGGCGTAGCCCTCGGGGCTCGGGTACGCGTAGGCGTAGAACACGGGGTGGGGGAAGGCCTCGCCCCCGGGCCAGAATCCGACGCTGGAGACCTCATGGCTGTAGGCCTCCCGGGCCACCCAGTCGGGGAGGTTGGGGAAGCCGCCGGGATGCTCCGGGGCCGGGCGTCCGCTGAATCGGGTCACGGCCAGGTCGAAGCTGCCCCAGAAGAAGTGGACGGGGCTGGACTTCCCCACGAAGCGCGCCCGGAATCGCTGGAAGACGCGGTGGGACGCCACCAGGGCGTGGAAGAAGCGGTGGGCGGCCTCGGCGTCGTAGGCGTCGTGCTCCGTGTCCTCCTCGAAGGGGACGGCGGCCTCGATCTCGCTGGGCACGGTGTGGATGGGCGTCCCCACGCCGAGCTCCTCCAGGCGCGCCATGACCTCGGCGTGGAAGTCGGCCACGCTGCGGGGCTCGAGGGCCACCTCCGCCGCGCCCCCGTCCGACACCCGCAGGTCCAGGACGTGGCGGTGGAAGTCGAAGCCCATCTCGAAGACCCGGTCTCCGGCGGGGATCGGGCCGGTGCCCAGGCCCCGGGCGCCGACGTACAGAGGCACGTGCCACGAGTGGTTCACCCAAGGGGTCCGCTCCAGCCGGACCTTCCCCACGATCTGGGTCCAGAGATGGAGGGTGGCCGCGGTGTCCCGCCACTCCCCCCAGGGGATGTCGGGCCAGGCGGGATGGGCGGCGGTCACGGGAACCTCCTCGGCACGGGACGGCAGGGCGGCGGGCTCTCTCCCCAAACGTACCCGGAGGGTTCCCCCGGGGTCAGGGCGAGCCCGGGGGGGCCATGGTCTCGGCCCAGGCCGGGAACACCGACGGGTCGATGTCGAAGACGATGCGGCCCACCGTGAAGACCGAGGCGGTGACCACCACGGCCCCGATCAGGTTGAGCACGATGCCGATGCGCGCCATCTCGCTCACCGAGATCCGACCGCTGCCGAAGACGATGGCGTTGGGCGGCGTGGCCACGGGCATCATGAAGGCGCACGACGCCGACAGGGTGGCCGGGATGAGGAGGAGGAGGGGGTTCGTGTCGGTGGCCACCGCGATGGAGGCCAGGATGGGGAGGAGCGTCTGGGCGGTGGCCAGGTTGCTGGTGAGCTCGGTGAGGAAGGTCAGCATGATGCACACGAGCAGGATCGACACGACCGCCGGGAGGGTGCCCAGCGCCTGGAACTGCTCGCCGATGAGCTGGGCCAGCCCCGTCTCCTGGAAGCCGGCCGCCAGCGCGAACCCGCCCCCGAAGAGCAGCACGATGTCCCAGGGGAGGCGCGGGATCACGTCCACGCCCAGCACCCGGTCGGCCTTCGCCCCCGGCGTGCGGGTGGGGATGAAGAACATGAGCGAGGCCATGGCGATGGCCACGGTGCCGTCGTCCACGAGCTCCGGGTACGGGAGGAGGTTCGACCACCCGGGGATCACCACGAAGCCCAGGTTGAGGTTGGATCGGAAGACCCACAGGAGCGCCGTGGCGGCGAAGATCCCCAGCGTCACCCGCTCCTCGAAGCGCACCGCTCCCAGCGCGGCCCGCTCCTCGAGGATCACCTCGTCCTCCACCTTCAGGCTCGGATCCGGCCGGTAGAAGACCCGGGTGATCAGGAACCAGGAGACGGTGAGCATGACGAGGCCGATGGGCAGCGCCGTCATCATCCACTGGCCGAAGCCGATGCGGGGGGCGTCGGGGAAGAGGATCTCGAAGATCTGGATGAGCGCCAGGTTCGGGGGGGTCCCGACCAGCGTCGTGAGCCCGCCCACGGAGCAGGCGTAGGCGATGCCCAGCATGAGCCCCACGGTGAACTCGTGGGCGGTGTCCGCGTCGAACTCGTCCTCGATCTGGAGGACGATGGCCAGCCCGATGGGCACCATCATGACCGCGGTGGCGGTGTTGCTGATCCACATGGAGAGGAAGGCCGACGCCAGCATGAAGCCCAGCACGATGCGCTCGGGCCCGCCCCCCACCCAGTGGATGATGTTCAGCGCGATGCGCCGGTGCAGGTTCCACCGCTCCATGGTCAGGGCGATGAGGAAGCCGCCCAGGAAGAGCACGATGGTGGAGTTGAAGTACCGCGGCGCCAGCTCGCCGCCGCCCATGATCCCCAGGAGGGGATAGAGCACCAGGGGCAGGAGCGCCGTGGCGAAGAGGGGAATGGCGTCGCTCACCCACCACACCGCCATGAGGGCCGCCACGGCGGCCAGGCGGCTGGCCGGGAGATTCTCCGGCGAGACCGGGAAGGCGAGGAGCGCCAGGAACGCCGCCCCCCCGATCCAGAGGCCGAGCGTCCGTCCGGAGCCCGCGGACGGTTGTGGGCTGGCTTCCGACGAGCCGTCTGATTGCGCCATCTCGGCGTCCTTCCTCGTGGGGGCAGTGGTCCGGCATGCCCGCCCCGGGGCGTCCGCCGGCGGCCCGTTCCACCGACGGGCCGGAGCCAGGATAGAGGGTCGCCGCCCCGGGCGACAAGGCGGGTCCAGAAGCGCCGCGGGTCCCCTTGGTGGCGGGAGCGGGCCCCGCGAGGTTGGGTGCCATGACCGCTCTCCTCCACGTCATCGCGCCGGTCTTCGGTCTCATGCTCCTGGGCTTCGCCTCGGGGCGGCTCCGCGTCCTGGACGACCGGGGGGTCCGGGGTCTGGTGCTCTTCGTCTTCACCTTCGCCATCCCCGCGCTCCTCTTCCGGGGCACGGCGCGCATGACGCTGCCCTCCGAGCTGGACTGGGGCTTCGTGGTGGCGTTCTACGCCGGCTCCTTCGTGGCGTGGGGCCTGGGGCTGCTGGTGGCCCGGCACGGGGGTCGCCCCCTCGACGAGGCCGCCATCCACGGCATGGGCGCGGCGCTCTCCAACACCGTCCTCCTGGGCATCCCCGTGGTGCTCACCGCGTTCGGGGAGGAGGCGTCCCTGGCGCTCTTCCTCATCATCGCCTTCCACTCGGCGGTCTTCCTCCCCCTCACCATCACCCTCATCCAGGTGGGGCGGGGAGGACGCATCACCGCCGCCGACGAGATGGCGGCGCTGAGCGCGGCCGTGCTCCGGAACCCCATCATCGTGGGGCTGGCGGCGGGCTTCCTCTGGAACGTGGGTGGGCTGCCCCTCCCCGGGCCGCTGGACCGCTTCGTGGAGCTCCTGGGCGCGGCGGCGGTGCCGTGCGCGCTCTTCGCCATGGGCGCGTCGCTGGCCGGGTACCCGGTGCGGGGCGGTCAGGGCCCGGCGATGGCGCTCACGGCGGTGAAGCTGGTGGTCCACCCCCTGGCGGTGTGGGCGGTGGCCGTCCCGCTCCTGGGGCTGGGCGGGATCGAGGTCCGGGTGGCGATCACGCTGGCCGCCATGCCGGCGGCGGTGAACGTCTACCTCTTCGCGGCGCGGTACGAGGCGGCGACCCGGGTGGCGGCCAGCACCGTCTTCCTCAGCTCGGCGATCTCCTTGGCGACGCTCTCCGCGCTCCTGGTGCTCCTGGGGGCCTGAGGCCGGGGCGGGTCGGGGGGCTCAGCGGCCCCCCACCAGGTTCCGCACCACCGAGCCCGCGGCGGCCAGCACCACCCCGATCACCACCATCTGCTGCGCCACCGCCGGCTCGCCGGAGAAGGCGGCCACGGCCAGCACCCCGAACCCGGCTCCGGCGATCCAGAAGCCCACCGAGTCCCGGAAGGAGAGCCGGCCCTGGGCGAAGCGCCAGAGGGGGAGGACCAGGAGCATGAAGGCGAAGACGCCGGCCAGGGCGCCGAGCACCATGCGGGGAACGGCCCAGCCCACCGGCGTCTACCAGATCAGGGCGTGGGAGTACTTGATCATGAGCGTCCGCCCCGCCGAGAGGGGGAGGCGGTTGCCCACGTCCCGCAGCCCCCGCTCCATGTTGAGCCCCTCGTTGTAGACGACCCAGAGGTCGGTGCCCTCCCGGAAGTGGTACCGGAAGCGGGCGTTGACGGTGGTGAGCTCGGCGATGTTGCTGTACTGCGCCAGCGTGCTGAAGGACAGGCTGGTGTTCAGCGCCACCTGGACCTTGAGCTTGGCCAGGTGGGCGGTGGCGGCCTCGCCCCGATCCGCGAAGTCGAGGCGGTTCACCTCGTAGCCCCCCTGGAGCTCCAGGTACTTCGACTGGTTCCACGAGGGGTTGAGGGCCACCCCCATGCGGGTCCCGTCGTAGAAGGAGCCCGCCGTGGCGGTGAAGTCCCCCCGGAAGAGGCGGCTCCGGGAGAGCTGAAAGTGCGCCACGCCCTCGCCGAACCAGTACTCGCCGGCCGGGATCCCGGCACCGGCCACGGAGAAAGGGTTGAGGACGCTCTCGTAGTTCACGTTCCCCGTGAGGCGGATCTGGGACCCGTCCTTGAGCTCCACCTCCACCTGGGGGGAGACGACCCGGGACTCGGCGGTCCCGCCCAGCGTGCGGAAGAAGTGGCCCGTGCTGGTCTGCACCGACCAGCTCCGGAGGGGCGAGTCCTCGCCCATGAAGCGCTTGTACCGGGCCTGCCCCCCGAAGAAGAGGGTCCCGGTTCGGGTCTGGAAGCCGAGCCCGGGGCGGTAGTCCCGCCCCACCCGGTTGTGCTCGGCCCAGTACGACAGCCCCCCGTCGGTCTGGCGCTCCCAGCGGACCAGGTAGAGGCCCGACTCCAGCCCCGACTCCTCCTCCAGCTCCGAGTCGAAGGTCTGGGCCCACTTGGCCGTGACGTACTCGTCCCCCACCAGGCGGAAGGACCCGTCGAGGCCGTACGCCACGTTGTCCCGGAGGCCGCCGAGGCGGGTGGTGACCATGGCCCCCACGCCGGAGTACGGGTTCAGCACCTGCTGGCTGATCCGGTACACCCCCATGTTCTCGCCCGGGCGCCCGTCGTGCTCCGCGGTCTGCATGTTCAGGAAGCCGTAGTCGAGCCCGCCCAGCCGCCCCACGGCCCGGGCCCCGCCCCAGATCCGCACGATCTCCCCGTCGTCCAGCCCGATGCGGCGGGAGTGGAAGAGGCGGTTCGTGAACCCGCCGGTGGGGAACTGGAAGGTGGAGGCCCGCTCCTGGAAGAACTGGCGCTTCTCGGGGAAGAAGAGGGGGAAGCGGGTGAGGTTGATCTGCTGGTCGTCGGCCTCGACCTGGGCGAAGTCCGTGTTCACGGTCAGGTCCACGGCCAGGTTCGACGTCGGCGAGTAGCGCAGGTCCGCCCCGACCTCGGTCGTCGGGTCCGAGTCCATGCGCCACTCCGGCGACGACGCGTCCAGCGGCGCCCGGTTCACCGGGGTCTGCCGCACGCCGGCCAGGGAGTAGGGCGTGACGTAGACGGGCTTGGACTGGCGGACGTCGTCCAGGACGATGCGTCGGGCCTGCGAGGGCTTGGCGAAGGCCAGGCCGCCCCACTTGGGGTCGATGGCGGGGTACGTCTGGCGCTCGTTCTTCCGGGGGATGAACCGGTAGGAGATGAGGCCCATGGTCACCCGGCCGTCCACGGCCTGGAAGCCCAGGGTGGAGAAGGGGATCCGGAACTCGGCGAACCACCCTTCCTCGCTCCGGGACGTGGCCACGTCCCAGTGGGCGTTCCAGTCCGAGTTCATGGGCATGCCCCCGCCGCTGAAGACCGCGTCGTTGGAGACGGTGCGGTCGTTCCGGGCGCCGGCGGGGTTGGTGACGAACCAGACGGCGGTCTCGTAGTCGTTGTAGCTGTCGATGACCACCGCCAGGAGGTCGTCCCCGCTGTAGAGGTCCCGGTAGAAGGTGTTGGTGCGGATCCCCTCGGGGTCCGAGTCGAACATCCGGCCCGAGACGTAGAGGTACTCGTCGTCGTGGGCGATGCGGACCTCGGTGCGCTCCGTGACGTCCCCCCGGAAGGTCGGGGTGTGCATGACCATGGGGAGCGGCTCCACGTCCTCCCACGCGGTCTCGTCCACCACCCCGTCCAGGGTGATGGTCCCGTGGAGGCGCGCCACGGGCACCGGAGCCAGGTCGGCGTTGTCCACGATCGGACCGGCGTCGGCGGAGATGTCCTCCTGAGCCGCCACGCCGGGGGAGACCCCCGCCACGAGCAGGGCCGCGGCCAGGATCGGGAAGACCCGAAGGCGCCGCGAGAAAGACGAGAAGGGGGCCGTGGTCAAGCGTGTGCTCCGGTGGAGGGCCCTCGGGAGGGCGGGGGTGCATGGGAGAAGACAAGTAAGGTAGGCCCCCGCGTTGGAGGCGGTACCTCCCGGGGGCCTCCTCAGCTCCCGTCGAAGACCGATTTGGGCATGTGCATGGCCACCAGGACGTGGGGGACGTCGACCACCTCGGCGATCTTGAGGTCGCCGGCCAGGGACGCCAGGACGTAGGCGTCCTCGGGGGTCAGGCCGCGCTCCTCCACCAGCCAGTCGATCATGTACTCCGTGGCCTTCCGGGCCGCCTCGTCCAGCGTCGTGCCGTAGGCGGTGACCCCGTAGTGCTCGTCGTTCTCGTACTGGGGCTCGGCCAGGGGCCGGTGGTCCTTCAGCACCTCCACGCGGTACCGGATCCGCATGGGCGCCTCGATGGCGGTGCCCGACACCTCCCCGTCTCCCTGGGCGGCGTGGGTGTCGCCGATGGAGAAGCGGGCCCCCTCCACGAAGACCGGGAAGTAGACGGTCGTGCCCACGCCGATGTGGCGGTTGTCCATGTTCCCCCCGTTCGCGCGGGGCGGGATGGTGGAGAGCAGCGAGTCGGTGGCCGGCGCCACCCCCATGACCCCCGGGAAGGGCGCGAGGGGGATGGTGATGTCGTCGTTGAAGCGCACCGACTCGGCCCCCGCCGGAATCTCGAAGCCCTTGTAGTACGGCTCGGTGAAGCGGTCGGAGAGGTAGCCGAAGCCCGGGGCGATGGCCGCCCAGCCCCACTCCCCCACCTCGATCTCCAGGAGGGTGACGGCCAGGACGTCCCCGGGGGACGCCCCCTCCACCGCCACCGGCCCCGTGAGGGGATGGATGGGGTCGAAGTCCAGCTCGGCCACGTCCGCCGCCGTGGACGAGCGGTCGAACTGGCCGTCGGAGGCCTCGGCCGTGTGCACCTCCACCACGGCCCCGGACGGCACCGTCGCCACCGGCTCGATGGCGCTGCTCCAGCGGGCGTGGGTCTGGTCCGCGGTGAGCACCACGTCGGGCTCGGGAACGGCGGGGGCCTCGGGGCGGGCCGCCTCCCCGTCCTCGGGGTCGGCGGGGACGTCGGCGGAGCAGGCGCCCGCCGCGGCCAGGGCGAGGAGGAGGGCGTGGGGGAACCGGAACCGGGACGGCGAGGCGGGCATGGGGCCTCCGTGGGGAAGGCGTACGCGGGGACGGGCGGAAGGGCTGCCAGCTTAGGCCCGCCGGGCCCCGGAGGCCACCGGTCCCGGGGACGGCCGCCGAGCGGGCCCCCATCCGGTCGCAGCACGAGAGCGTCCGGCGCCCGCCGGCCCTCCCCCCCGTCCACCCGTGCGGGAACCCCGGTCGGGGGACCGGGGTCGACAGGGACGCGCCCGCACCCCGGGCCCATCCGCCCACCGCTCCAAGGAGACGGAAGATGCACCGGTTCCTGCCCGCCCTCGCCACGGCCGCGCTGCTGACCGCGTCCGCCGCACCCGCCCTCGCCCAGGACGTCGTCCTTCCCTCCATGCACCACGACTACCGCGTGGTCGAGGTGGTGGACGGGCTCGAGCAGCCGTGGTCCATGGCCTTCCTCCCCGGCGGGGACATGCTGGTGACCGAGCGCCCGGGGCGGCTGCGGCTCGTGCGGGACGGCGCGCTGGTGGCGGAGCCGGTGGGCGGCGTGCCGGCCGTGTTCGCCCAGGGTCAGGGCGGCCTCCTGGACGTGGAGCTGCATCCCGACTTCGAGGACAACCGGCTGGTCTACCTCAGCTACTCCAAGCCCCTGGCCGGTGGGGAGTCCACCACGGCCGTCGTCCGGGGCCGGCTGGAGGACGGCGCCCTTCGTGACGTCGAGGAGATCTTCGAGGCCCAGAGCCGGGGACGGGGCCACTACGGCTCCCGCCTGGCCTTCGACGCCGACGGCTACCTCTTCGTGAGCGTGGGCGACCGTCAGGTCCCGTCCACCGGCGACCTGGAGGCGCATCCCGCCCAGGACCTCTCCAACCACCACGGCGTCATCCTCCGCCTCCACGACGACGGGCGGGTCCCCGCGGACAACCCCTTCGTCGACCGGGCCGGCGCCCTCCCGGAGATCTGGAGCTACGGGCACCGGAACGCTCAGGGGCTCATCGTGCACCCCGAGACGAACCAGCCGTGGGCCAACGAGCACGGCCCCCAGGGCGGGGACGAGGTCAACGTCATCGAGCGGGGCGCCAACTACGGCTGGCCCGTGGTGGGCTACGGCGTGAACTACCGGAGCGGCAGCGCCATCCACGAGGGCACGACCCGCGAGGGCATGGTCGACCCCATCCACGTCTGGGTCCCGTCCATCGGCACGTCTGGAATGATGTTCTATTCCGGTCGGGCCTTCCCGGCGTGGGAGGGGGACGTCTTCGTCGGGGGCCTCAGCGGCCTCCAGCTCGTCCGTCTGGAGATGGACGGTCTCGAGATCGCGCGGGAGGAGACGCTCCTCCTGGGCATGGGGCGCGTGCGGGCCATCGAGCAGGGGCCCGACGGGCTCGTCTACGTGGCGCTGGAGGACCGGGACGGGCCCTCGGCGGTGGTGCGCCTCGAGCCGGTCCGCTGAGCGGACCGGGGCGGCCGGGCCTCAGGAGGCCGACCGCCCCTCCCGCCCCTGGGTGGACGCCTCCAGCGGCACCCGGTAGCGCCGGGCGGTGAGGGGGGCGGGGATGGGCCCGTCGTCCATCTTCGTCACCCCGTCGTCCTGGAATCCGAAGGACCCGTAGAAGCTGCGGGCCCGCTGGTTCAGCTCCAGGACCCACAGCGTGAGGTCCCGGTAGCCCAGCTCCGCAGCCCGCCGGCAGGTGGCGGCGCAGAGGCGGGTCCCGATCCCCTGGCGCATGCGGTCCGGGCGGACGTAGAGGGTCGGCATCTCGGCCACGGTGCGTCCGTCGGCGTCCTCGTCCAGGGAGGGACGGAGGGTCGAGAACGCCACCACCTCGCCGGCGTCCTCCGCCACCAGCGTGACCACCTCCGGGTCCGTGAGCCACGCCACCCAGCGGCGCCGACGCTCGCCGGCGTCCATCTTCTCCAGGAGGGCTTCGTCGATGCGTCCGCGGTAGGCCGCGTCCCGGCTGGCCTGGTGCACCGCCGCGATGGCGGCGGCGTCCCGGGGGACCGCGTCCCGGATGCGGACGGTCATGACATGAGCCCCTCAGCCGCCCCCGCCGGCCCGCTCCCGGTAGTCCAGCGGCGGGTCCCGGTCACCGAGGAGGGACTCGTACGTCCACCCGTCGGGGATGCGGTCGTCGTGCTCGGCCTTGGCCGCCGCCACCAGCGCCGGGTC
>CAZMTA010000004.1:0-181304 GCA_964569085.1 uncultured Gemmatimonadaceae bacterium
CAGGGTGCACGACGACAGGGATCTGATCTACGACTGGAACGAGGCGGGCCGGGACTACGACTGGTCCACCCGTCCCAAGGTCGAGCTGGACGACGAGACGCTGAGAGACGGCTTGCAGAACCCGTCGGTGGTGGATCCGCCCATCGGTTCGAAGATCCGCCTCCTCCACCTCATGGACGACCTGGGGATCCACACGGCGGACGTGGGGCTCCCCGGGGCGGGCCAGCGCCAGGTGGACGCCGTGCGGGCCCTGTGCAGGGAGATCGTGGACGCCGGGCTGTCCATCCAGGCCAACTGCGCCGCGCGCACGGTGGTGGCGGACGTCGAGCCCATCGCGCGGATCTCCCAGGAGGTGGGGATTCCCATCGAGGCCTGCACCTTCATCGGCTCCTCGCCCATCCGGCGCTACGCCGAGGGCTGGACGCTCGACCGCATGCTGGAGACCTCGGAGAAGGCGGTGACCTTCGCGGTGAAGGAGGGCCTGCCGGTCCTCTTCGTCACCGAGGACACGACCCGGGCGGACCCGGAGACGCTGAAGGAGCTGTACGGGAACGCCATCCGGTGGGGCGCCCGGCGCCTCTGCCTGGCCGACACGGTGGGCCACGCCACCCCCGACGGGGTGCGGGCGCTCGTCCGCTTCGTCCGGGAGGAGATCGTGGAGCCCTCGGGCGAGGACGTGGAGATCGACTGGCACGGACACCGGGACCGGGGCTTCGGCGTCATCAACGCCCTGGTGGCGGTGGAGGCCGGGGCCACCCGGCTCCACGGCACGGCGCTGGGCATCGGGGAGCGCTCGGGCAACACCGAGATGGAGCTCCTCCTGGTGAACCTGGCCCTGGACGGCGCCCACGACGCCGACCTGTCCAGCCTGCCCGCCTACTGCGAGCTGGCCAGCCGGGCCTGCCAGGTTCCGGTGCCCCACTCCCACCCGGTGGTGGGGAAGGACGCCTTCCGCACCGCCACCGGCGTCCACGCCGCGGCGCTCATCAAGGCCCGTTCCAAGGGGGACGAGTGGCTCATGGACCGGATCTACTCCGGCGTGCCCGCCTCGCTGGTGGGCCGGCGGCAGCGCATCGAGATCGGCCCCATGTCGGGGCTCTCCAACGTGCGCTACTGGCTGGAGGAGCACGGCTACGACGCCGAGGACGAGGCGCTGGTGCGCCGGATCTTCGACGTGGCCAAGACCACCGACCACACCCTCTCCGAGGAAGAGCTCGCGAGCCTCTGCCGAGGCGCCTGAGCCGCCCCGATCGGGCGTCGCCGGCGGGCGGGGGGACGAGACGAGACCCGCGACGCGGCCTGGCCCTATGACCAACATGGAACCGGACGGGAAGACCCAGGCCGTGCCCCGCGTCCTCGTGGTGGAAGACGAGCCCGACATCGCCGCCCTCATCGCCTACCAGCTCACCCGGGAGGGCTTCCGGGTCGAGACCACCGGCACCGGCACCGAGGCGCTGGAGTCTGTGCGCCGGGAGGTCCCGGACCTGGTGGTACTGGACCGCATGCTCCCGGGGCTCACCGGGGACGACGTGCTCCAGCGCCTGAAGGACGAGCCCGCCACCTCCGCCATCCCGGTCCTGGTGCTCACGGCCAAACGGGAGCAGGAGGACCGGATCGAGGGGTTCGAGCTGGGGGCCGACGACTACCTGACCAAGCCCTTCAGCCCACGGGAGCTGGTCCTCCGGG
This sequence comes from uncultured Gemmatimonadaceae bacterium, assembly GCA_964569085.1. Classification (GTDB taxonomy): domain Bacteria; phylum Gemmatimonadota; class Gemmatimonadetes; order Longimicrobiales; family Gaopeijiaceae; genus JAJCZZ01. Next base: position 1,687 of record CAZMTA010000004.1, read on the forward strand.
TGCGGGCGATCCTGCGCAGGATGCGGGAGACGGGGGTGACCGCCGGGGGGCGGATCCTCCGGGCCGGACCCCTGCGCATGGACCTGGGCGCGCACCAGGTGTCCCTCGACGGGGAGGAGCTCAACCTCACGCCGACCGAGTTCCGGCTCCTCCAGGCCCTCATGGAGCGGCGCGGCCGGACCCAGAGCCGGAAGCAGCTCCTGGAGAAGGCGTGGGACGTGGAGGCCGGGGTCTCCGACCGGATCCAGACCCGGACGGTGGACATGCACGTGCGGCGCCTGCGGAGCAAGCTCGACGACGTGGGGGAGTGGATCGAGACGATCCGGGGCTTCGGCTACCGGCTGCGGGTGCCCGACGGAGAAGCGTGAGAAGCCCCGTGGGGCCCTTCCCATGACGTGCCTGTCGCGGAACCGTAACGCGAGCGTAACGAAGGGCGCGAAGAGCCGGAAATCCGTTGAGGTCGCGTCACGCCGCGGTAACATTCCGGGCGACGGACGGGGGCTCGCCCCGCTCCATCCCCGTGCACCGGACCGCACATGGCATCCCGCATCGCGAGTTTCTCGGCCTTCTTCGTGCTCCTCCTCGGCACCGCGTCCCCCTCCGCCGCCCAGTCGGTCCTGGGCCGCGCCGCCGAGGTCGAGATCGGCGGCCGGCTCCACGCCCAGTACCAGGCCTCGTCCGTCGACGGCGCCGAGAGCGACTTCTTCCTCCGTCGCGCCCGGCTCACCTTCGACGTGACCCTCACGGACCGCATCGACGGTCGGGTGCAGCCCGAGTTCGCCGGCGGGAGCGCGTCGGTGAAGGACGCCTACCTCCGCGTCCGGCTGACCCCCGGGCTCCGCGTGGCCATGGGGCAGTTCAAGCGGGCCTTCGACCTCTTCGAGCTGACCAGCTCCACCGACCTCTCCATCGTCGAGCGGGACGGGCGCGTGGCCGGGGTCGATTCCTGCACCGGGGTGGGCGGGGTCTGCTCCTACTCCCGCCTCACCGAGAAGCTCTCCTTCTCGGACCGGGACACGGGCCTCCGCCTGGACGGGTCCGTCGGGGACGTCTCCTGGCAGGCCACCGTCACCAACGGCGCCGGCACCGACGTCCGGGACGTCAACGACGCCAAGTCGTACTCGGGCCGGGTGGCGGTGCCCCTGGGCGGAGCGCTGACGCTGGGCGGTCAGCTCGGCGTCCACGACTTCGTGTCCGCCGACGACGGCAACGAGACCGCCGCGGCGTGGGCGGCCGACCTCCAGTACGGGTCGTTCCGGGACGGCTTCCTGCTCCAGGCCGCGGTGGTCGGCGGCGAGAACTGGAAGGCCGAGGACGTCCTCGGGGACGAGCCCTCCTTCCTGGCCATCCAGGGCGTGGCCAGCACGTACGTGCCCCTGGACGGGGGCGGGCTGGTGACCGCGGTGGAGCCCCTGGCGCGCCTGAGCTTCGCCGATCCGGACACCGGGGTCGACGACGACGGTGGCCTCCTCTTCACCCCCGGGTTCATGCTGTACCTGGACGGGAAGACCAAGTTCGGGGCCAACCTCGACGTCTACTCCCCCCAGTCCGGCGACACCCAGTTCTCGCTGAAGCTCCAGAGCTTCCTCTACTTCTGATCCCGCCCGGCCGACGCCGGGCCCTGCCAGGCCGAGACCCGCCAGCGCCGTGAAGCTCCGAATCCACCACCGTCTCTTCGCCGGCTTCCTGGGCGTGGTGGGGCTCCTCGTCCTCCTCATCGTGCTGTTCGTGGGGAGCGGGCTCCGGCGGCAGCTCACGGCGACCTTCCAGGAGGAGCTCGAGCGGCAGCTGGCCCTGGGGGAGTGGCTGGCCGCCTCCCAGCCCGGGATGTCGCCCGATTCGCTGGCCCGGGCCATCACCCGGCGCATCGACTACCGGGCCAGCGTGATCAGCCTGGAGGGACGGCTCCTGGGGGACTCCTACCTGCCCCGGGTGGAGCTGGCCGAGGTCGAGAACCATGCCGATCGCCCGGAGGTGCGGGGGGCGCTGGAGGGAGGGGTGGCGTTCGCCCGCCGCGTCTCCACCACCCTCGGGGAGGACCTCCTCTACGGGGCCCGGCTGGTGGAGCTGGACGGCGAGCCGGTCGTCCTCCGGCTGGCCGCGCCGCTGACGGAGGTGGAGCGCACGGTGGACCGGGTGCAGCGGACCATCACGGCCACCGGGCTGGTGGCCATGGTCCTGGCCCTGGCGGTGGCGTGGTGGCTCAGCCTGGTGCTGGGCCGACCGCTGGTCCGGCTGGCGGACCAGGCCCGGAAGCTCACCGCCGGCAACTTCGACCTGCGCGCCGCGCGGCAGAGCGGGGTGGCGGAGGTGGAGGACCTGGCGCTGGCGCTGAACCGCCTCACCGAAGAGCTCCGCACCCGCATCCAGGAGCTGGGACGGGAGCGGGACGAGATGCAGGCCCTCATCGACTGCATGGCCGAGGGGGTGGTGGCCCTCACCGACGACGCCCGCCTCCTCCGCACGAATCGCGCGGCCCGGGCGCTGCTGGACCTCCCCGAGGTGCCCACCTTCGCGCCCATCGGCACGCTGGTGCGCCACCCGGAGCTGCGGGAGACGCTGGAGGCGTCGGTGGCGGGCCCGGTGACCTCCCGGGAGATCCGCCTCGGCGACCGGCACCTCCTGGTGTCCTCCCGGACCCTGGACACCGGGGGCGCCGTCACCACCCTCCTCGACGTCTCCGACGTGCGGCGGGTGGAGGAGGTGCGGCGGGACTTCGTGGCCAACGCCTCCCACGAGCTCAAGACGCCCCTGACCTCCATCCGGGGGTTCGCGGAGACGCTCCTCGAGGACGAGCCGCCCGACGACCTCCGACTGCGCTTCCTGACCTCCATCCGGGACAACACCGTGCGCCTCCAGAATCTCATGGAGGACCTCCTCGACCTCTCCCGCCTGGAGTCCGGTGGGTGGGTCGCCCGGGCCGAGCCCGTGCCCGTGGAGGCGGCGGCCCGGGAGGCCTGGGAGCTCTACCAGGAGACCGCGCGGACCCGGGACGTCGAGTTCAGCCTGGACGCCGACCTCGCCCTGGAGGCCGACTACCAGGGGCTGGTCCAGATCTTCAAGAACCTCCTGGAGAATGCTCTTCGCCACACCCAGGACGGGGGCCACATCCACGTGTCGGCGCGTCCCGGTCCCCGCGGGATGGCGGTGGTGGAGGTCTCGGACGACGGCGAGGGCATTCCCTCCCGCGCCCTCCCCCGCATCTTCGAGCGCTTCTACCGGGCGGATTCGTCCCGAGCCCGGAACGTGGGGGGCACCGGGCTCGGCCTCTCCATCGTGCGCCACCTGGTCCACGCCATGGGAGGCCGGGTGGAGGCCGAGAGCGAGCTGGGACGGGGTACGACCATCCGGTTCACGGTCCCCGCGGCATGAGGGATCGGCTCCCCGGACGCGGTCCCCTGTAGGCCGTTACGGGGCTGTTACATCCCCGTCACCGAGTCGAGGTGGGGGCCCTCTAGTCTTCTGTAGGGACCCAGGACACCCTCTCCATCACGAGGAAGCACCCATGAACCCGACCAGGACGTGCACGGCCCTCCTCCTCGCCGCCCTCACGGCGGCCTGCGGCGGGGGCGAAGACGGAAGCGAGGCCGGCGGCGAGGCCGGCCGCCTCTCCGGCGAAGTCGTCATCGACGGCTCCAGCACCGTCTTCCCCGTCTCCGAGGCCGTGGCCGAGGAGTTCCAGATCGCCAACCCCGGCGTGCGCGTCTCCGTGGGCGTGTCGGGCTCTGGGGGCGGTTTCCAGCGCTTCTGCGCCGGCGAGACCGACATCTCCAACGCCTCCCGGCCCATCCGCGAGGGCGAGATGGAGGCGTGCGAGGCCAACGGCATCGAGTACACGGAGCTGCCCATCGCCATCGACGGGCTCTCGGTCATCGCGAACCCCCGCAACGAGTTCCTCCAGTGCCTGACCGTGGAGGAGCTGCGCCGGATCTGGGAGCCCAACACCTCGGTCCGCACCTGGCGCGACGTCCGCTCCGAGTGGCCCGCCGAGGAGATCGCCCTGTACGGTCCCGGCACCGACTCGGGCACCTTCGACTACTTCACCGAGACCATCGTGGGGGAGAGCGGGGCCAGCCGCGCCGACTTCCAGGCCTCGGAGGACGACAACATCCTGGTGACCGGGGTGGCCGGCGACCAGTTCGCCCTGGGCTATCTGGGGTACGCGTACTACGTGGAGAATCAGGAGCGCCTGAAGATCGTGGGCGTGGACAGCGGGAACGGGTGCGTGACCCCCAGCGACGAGAGCATCGACGACGGGTCGTACACGCCGCTCTCCCGGCCGCTCTTCATCTACGTGAAGCACGACGCCGTCCGCCGTCCCGCGGTCCGGGCCTTCATGGAGTTCACCCTGGAGAACGCGCCGGAGATCGTGCCGTCCACCGGGTACCTCCCCCTGGGCGCCGAGCAGTACGCCGAGGACATGGAGACCCTCGAGGCCGCCGCCGGCGGATCCGCCGAGGCGCCCGGCTCCGGCAGCTGACCCCGACCTCCCTACCACCCCCCACCGTCATGGCATCGAGCCAGGAACTCGACCTCTCCTTCCGGCGCGGAAGCGACGTGAAGGAGCGGCTCATCGGGGCCGCGCTCTTCGCGTGCGCGGCGCTCTCGACGCTCGTGACGGTGGGGATCGTGGTGGTGCTGGTCACCCAGTCGATCCCCTTCTTCCGGGCGGTGCCCCTGGGGGAGTTCCTCACCGGCACCGAGTGGACTCCCCTCTTCCAGGATCCCCGGTTCGGCATCCTGCCGCTGGCCGCCGGCTCGCTCCTCGTGGCCGGCGGGGCCGCGCTCATCGCGCTCCCCGTCGGGCTGATGGCCGCCATCTACCTGAGCGAGTACGCCCGTGACCGCACCCGCTCGGTCCTCAAGCCCCTCCTCGAGATCCTGGCCGGGATCCCGACGGTGGTCTACGGCTACTTCGCGCTGACGTTCATCACGCCGATCCTCAGGAGCATCTGGCCCGAGACCGACGTCTTCAACGCGGCGTCGGCGGCCATCGTGGTCGGCATCATGATCATCCCCATGGTGGCCTCGCTGTCCGAGGACGCCCTGGGCGCGGTCCCCGACGCCCTGCGCCAGGGCGCCTACGGGATGGGGGCCACGAAGATGGAGGTCACGACCCAGGTGGTGGTGCCCGGAGCCCTCTCGGGGATCCTGGCCTCCTTCATCCTGGCCATCTCCCGGGCCATCGGCGAGACCATGGCCGTGGCCATCGCCGCGGGGAACCTGGCCAACCTGACGCTGAATCCCCTGGAGTCCATCCAGACCATGACGGCGTTCATCGTCTCGGCCTCCCTGGGCGACACGCCCCAGGGCACGGTGGCCTACCAGACGCTGTTCGCGGTGGGGCTCACCCTCTTCGTGATCACCCTCACCATGAACGTGGTGAGCCAGTGGGTGCTGGCCCGCTTCCGGGAGGAGTACGAATGAGCGGCCAGGGGGAGGCTCCCGGGCTGACCGGAGGGACCGACCGGGACCGGCGCCGTCGGATGTGGGGGCGCGCCTTCCACGCGGTCTGCGCGATGGCCACCCTCCTGGGCGTGGTGGCGCTGGCCGTGCTCCTCTTCGACGTGGTCGGGGACGGCCTGGGCCAGGTGGACGTGGAGTTCCTCTCGTCGTTCGCGTCGCGCTTCCCGGACCGTGCGGGGATCAAGGCGGCCCTCCTGGGATCGATCTGGATCCTGGGGCTGACGGCCCTCATCGCCTTCCCCGTGTCGGTGGCCGCGGCCATCTACCTGGAGGAGTACGCGCCCCGCAACTGGGTCACGCGGCTCATCCAGCTCAACATCGCCAACCTGGCGGGGGTGCCGTCCATCGTCTACGGGATCCTGGGCCTGACCGTGTTCGTCCGGGCCCTGGCGCTGGAGCGGAGCATCATCAGCGGGGCGCTGACCCTGTCGATCCTCATCCTGCCCATCATCATCATCGCCTCCCAGGAGGCGGTCCGGGCGGTGCCCGATTCCATCCGCCAGGCGGCGTACGGCCTCGGGGCCACGCGCTGGCAGGTGGTGAGCCAGCAGGTCCTCCCCATGGCCATGCCCGGGATCCTCACCGGCACGATCCTCGCCCTCTCCCGTGCGGTGGGGGAGACGGCGCCCCTGATCATGGTGGGCGCGGTGGGCTTCATCGCCTTCACGCCCTCGGGGCTGGGCGACGCCTTCACCGTGCTGCCCCTGCAGATCTTCAACTGGATCTCGAGGCCGCAGGAGGAGTTCCACGCGCTGGCCGCCGGAGCGATCCTGGTGCTCCTGGCCCTGCTCCTCACCATGAACGCCGTGGCGATCCTGCTGCGGAACCGATACCAGAACCGGCGCTGAGACACGGCGCCGACGCCCCAACGAGACCCGTCGCGGCCCCGCCGCGACCCCAAGGAGAGACAGTGGCGACCACCCACGACATCGACACCGGAGGCCGGGCCCCCGCCCTGGAGGCGAAGGGGGTGTCGGTCTTCTACGGGAACAAGCAGGCCGTCAAGGAGATCGACCTGGTGGTCCCCGCCAACAAGGTGGTGGCGCTGGTCGGTCCCTCGGGGTGCGGGAAGAGCACGCTCCTGCGCTGCTTCAACCGCATGAACGACCTGGTGGGCGCCGCCCGGGTGGAGGGACACGTCAACTTCCACGGGAAGAACCTCTACGACGACGACGTGGACCCGGTGGAGGTGCGGCGGCGGATCGGCATGGTCTTCCAGAAGCCGAACCCGTTCCCCAAGTCCATCTTCGACAACACGGCCTTCGGCCCGCGCATCAACGGCTTCAAGGGGGACCTGGACGCGCTGGTGGAGGAGTCGCTGCGGCAGGCGGCGCTGTGGGACGAGGTGAGCGACCGCCTGAACGACTCGGCGTACGCCCTCTCCGGGGGCCAGCAGCAGCGCCTCTGCATCGCCCGGACCCTGGCGGTGAAGCCCGAGATCGTGCTCATGGACGAGCCGGCGTCGGCGCTGGACCCCATCGCCACCCAGCGCATCGAGGAGCTCATCTACGAGCTCAAGAAGGACTACACCATCGTGATCGTGACCCACAACATGCAGCAGGCCGCCCGCATCTCGGACTACACGGCCTTCCTGTACATGGGTGAGCTCATCGAGTACGGTCCCACGGACACGATCTTCACCAACCCCCGGGAAGAGCGGACCGAGGCCTACGTGACCGGGAGATTCGGATGAACACGGAGCAGACGCGACGGCGCCACTTCCACGCCCAGCTCGACCAGCTCCAGGACCGCCTCATGGAGATGGCGGGGATCGTGGAGCGCCTGGTGGCCGAGGCCTCCCAGGCCGTCCTGGACGGGGACGCCTCCGTCGCGGAGCGCGTGCGGGCGGCGGACGACGACGTGGACGAGATCGAGATCGAGATCGACGAGCTGGCCATGGAGCTCCTGGCCCTCCACCAGCCCATGGCCAGCGATCTCCGGCTGGTCGTCACGGCCACGAAGGTCGCCAACGACCTGGAGCGGGTCGGCGACCACGCGGTGAACATCGCCAAGGCGGCCCGTCGCATGAGCGACACGCAGCCCCTCCCGGAGATCCGGGAGCTGGCCGAGATGGTGGAGATCACGCGCGAGATGCTCTCCGACGCGCTGGCGGCGTACGTGTCGCGAAATGCCGGCACGGCCCGGATGGTCTGCATCACCGACGACAAGGTCGACGACCTCAAGCGCTCCATGTACCGGATCCTGGTGACCCACATGCTGGAGGACACCAAGCGGATCTCCGGGGCCCTCGAGCTCCTCCTGGTCTCGCAGAACCTGGAGCGGATCGCCGACCTGGCCACCAACATCTCGGAGGACGTGGTCTTCCTGGTGGAGGGCGAGACGATCAAGCACGGCGTGGCCGGATACGCCGATCGGGACTCCCTGGAGTAGCGGTCCCGGGCCGTTGCCAACGGGGGACCCCGGGGTCTACCCTGTCCCGATGCCGAATCGTCCACAGCCCAGCGGCCGCCGGGACGCGCCCGGAGGCAACGGCCACGACGCGCCCACCCTCCCCGACGCCGGGGACGAGGTGAACCAGGCGGTCGAGGCCCTCCTCGACGAGGTCGGGGAGACCCGGCCCCAGCCCCTCCTCGAGTCCGGTCGGCTCCGGGGCCAGGTGGCGGTGGTGTCCGGCGGGTCCAGCGGGATCGGGCGCGCCGTGGCGCTGGAGCTGGCCGAGCACGGCGTCCACATCGCCTTCTGCTTCCTGGACGACGGCTCGACCTCCCGGGTGGACGCCCAGAAGGTGGCCCGGGAGCTGGCGCAGCTCGAGGTCCGGACCTTCTTCCGCTCCTGTGACGTCCGGGACTCCGCCGACGTGCGCTCCTTCGTGGCGGAGGCCGCGGACGAGCTCGGCGGGCTGCACATCCTGGTCAACAACGCCGGGATCGGACGGGACCGCGCGCTCTGGCACATGCAGGACCACGAGTGGGAGGCCGTGCTGCGCACCAACCTGGACGGGGCCTTCTACTTCACCCGGGCCGTGTCCCCCCGCTTCCGGGCCCAGGAGTACGGCAAGATCGTGAACATCGCCTCGGTGCACGGCATCCGGAGCGAGTTCGGGCTGGCCAACTACGCCGCTTCCAAGGCGGGCCTCATCGGGCTGACCCGGAGCGCCGCCGTGGAGCTCGGCTCCCGCAACATCAACGTCAACGCGGTGGCGCCCGGGTACATCCGGACCACCCGCCTCACCGACGGCGTGCCCTCCGAGATCCTGGACCGGGCCCGGGAGCGCTCGACGCTGGGCCGCCTCGGCGACCCCAGGGACGTGGCGGCTACGGTGCTCTTCCTCGTCTCCGAGGGCGCCCGCCACATCACAGGAGCCGTGATCCCCGTGGACGGGGGGTACCTCCTGTAGGGTCGTACCCCCGTCCCGGGGGCCGCCCGACGGGGTGGGGGGGCTTGCCCGACGGGCTCCGATCCAGTCGTATGGGGGCGTCGCACCGACGTAACCCACGACGGGAGGCGTGCGCCCGCCGGGCACCCCACGCCTCCCTCCGATCCTCCCTGCGTCTTCCGCGGATGCTCTATCTGAAACACATCGCGCAGATGGTGGACCGCCTGAACGATCTCATCGGCGGCGCCATCCGCTGGCTCGCGCTCGTGATGGTCCTGGTCGGGGCCTTCAACGCCCTGGCGCGCTACGCCACGCGCTACACCGACATCTCCCTGAGCTCGAACGCGTACCTGGACCTCCAGTGGTACATGTTCAGCCTCATCTTCCTCCTGGGCGCCGCCTACGGGCTGAACCACGACGTGCACGTCCGCGTGGACGTCCTGTACGAGCGCCTGAGCGAGAAGACCCAGGCCTGGATCGACCTGTCGGGGACGGTGCTCTTCCTCCTCCCCTTCTCGTTCCTCTTCCTGTGGGTCTCGTGGCCCGCGGTGCGGAACTCGTGGGCCATCCGCGAGGTGTCCCCGGACCCCGGCGGGTTGGCGCGCTATCCCATCAAGGCCGTCATCCTGGTCTGCTTCGTCCTCCTCATCCTCCAGGGCTTCAGCCAGATCGTGAAGAACGTCAGCACCATCCGCGGGGACACCGACTGGCGTGGCTCCCACAGCCACAACATCCCCGACATCGAGGACGACCACGGGCACGGGGGGCACCTCTGATGGCGGGTCTCTGGGGCCCGGCCATGTTCACCGGGGCGCTGGTGCTGATCTTCACCGGCTACCCGGTGGCCTTCGCGCTGGGCGGCACGGCGCTGCTCTTCGCCCTCATCGGCATGGCCGCGGGGCACTTCGACCTGATCCTGATGACGGCGCTCCCCGAGCGCACCTTCGGGGTCATGTCCAACTACACCCTCCTGGCCGTGCCCTTCTTCATCTTCATGGGCACGGTCCTGGAGAAGAGCCGCCTGGCGGAGCAGCTCCTGGAGACCATCGGCGCGCTCTTCGGGCGCTTCCGTGGCGGCCTGGCGCTGGGCGTGATCTTCGTGGGCGCCCTCCTGGCGGCGGCCACCGGCGTGGTGGGCGCCAGCGTGACGGCCATGGGGCTGATCTCCCTCCCGGTCATGCTGCGCAACGGCTACAAGGAGGACTTCAGCCTGGGCGTCATCGCGGCGTCGGGGACGCTGGGCCAGATCATCCCGCCCTCCATCGTCCTCATCGTCCTGGGGGACCAGATGGGCGTCTCCGTGGGCGACCTCTTCCGGCAGGCGCTGGTCCCGGGCCTGGTCCTCACCGGACTGTACGCGGTCTACGTGGCGGTGCTGGCGTTCTTCAAGAAGGACGTGGCCCCGGCGCTTCCCGAGTCGGAGCGGGCGTCCGGCGCCAAGCTCGCCAAGCAGGTGGTGATCTCCCTCTTCCCGCCGCTCTTCCTCATCCTGGTGGTGCTGGGGAGCATCTTCGCCGGCGTTGCGACGCCCACCGAGGCGGGCGCGCTGGGCGCCGTGGGCGCCATGATCCTGGCGGGGCTGAACCGCCAGCTCGGGCTGGACACGCTCCGCGCGGCCATGGAGGAGACGAGCCGGCTCACCATCATGGTGATCTTCCTCCTCATCGGCTCCACGGCCTTCGCGCTGGTCTTCCGCGGGCTCGACGGGGACATCTGGATCCACGACGCGCTGACGTCGGTGCCCGGCGGAGCGCTGGGCTTCCTGCTCCTGGTGAACCTCATCGTGTTCATCCTGGGCTTCTTCATCGACTTCTTCGAGATCGCCTTCATCATCGTCCCGCTGATCGTCGCCCCGGCCCAGGCGCTGGGGATCGACGTGACGCTCCTGGGGATCATCCTGGCGGTCAACCTGCAGACGTCCTTCCTGACGCCGCCCTTCGGGTTCAGCCTCTTCTACCTCCGGGGCGTGACGCCGGAGAAGATCCCCACCACGGCCATCTACCGAGGGGCCATACCCTTCATCGCCATCCAGATGCTCATGCTCTTCTGGCTCATCTGGATGGCCAACCCGGCGAGCTGAGGCCCGTCCCGAGCGGGGCGGGGGGAGGGGGGCGTGAGCGAGGTCGAGGAGGTCGTCGTCTGGGAGGGAGGCCGGCGGACGCTGGCGTCGGACCCCGTCTTCGGCCCCGTCGTCCGCGAGGTCGGGCCGGTCACGGTGCCGGCGCGGGCCGGGGGGCCGTTCGCGTACCTGGCCCGCGCCGTCGTCTACCAGCAGCTCGCCGGCGCGGCGGCCCGCACCATCCACGGACGGGTGGTGGACGTCCTGGGCGGTCCGCCCTCGCCCGAGCGTCTGGCCCGGGCCTCCGACGAGGCGCTCCGCGCCGCGGGCCTCTCCCGCGGCAAGCTGAAGGCGCTTCGGGACCTGGCGGACAAGGTCGCCTCCGGCGAGGTCGTCCTGGACGACCTGGACGACCAGCCCGACGACGAGGTGGAGCGCCGCCTCACCCGGGTGTGGGGCATCGGGGCGTGGACCGCCCACATGTTCCTCATGTTCCACCTCCACCGCCCGGACGTGTGGCCCGTGGGGGACCTGGGCGTGCGCCAGGGGTTCGCGCGGCTCCACGGCCTGGACGACCCGGTGCCCGCGCGGGACATGGTGGGCCGGGGCGACGCCTACCGGCCCTTCCGGAGCGCCGCGGCCTGGTACTGCTGGCGCGCCCTGGAGATCGAGGTGCCCTGAGGGCCCCCGCGGCGGGCGGAGCCCCCGTGCGCTCCCCGGTCGGACCGGCGCCTCACCCCGCGGTCATGTCCGCCCGCCCCACTCGGGGATACGCGAAGCGGGCGTAGGCCAGCTCGTTGCCGGCGAAGTAGGGGAAGGCCGCGTCCCGGTAGGTCCGCCAGCTCTCGTAGACCGCGCGGAAGGTGGCGTCGGCGTCGGCCTGCTCCTCCAGGTACGCGTTCGCCTCGCGCCACGCCGCTTCCAGGACGTCGTCCGGGTAGGCGCGGAGCGTCACGCCGTGCTCCCGCACCAGCCGCTGGAGCGCCAGGGGATTGGCGTGGTCGTACTGAGCCAGCCGCTGGGACAGGGTCTGGGCGCACGCCGTGCGCAGCACCGCCTGGTACATGGCCGGCAGCGCGTCGAAGGCGGCCCGGCTCACCAGGAGCGAGCCCGTCAGCCCCGGCTCCCACCACCCGGGGTAGTAGTAGTTCCGGGCAATCTGGTGGAAGCCGAGCTTCTCGTCGTCGTAGGGGCCGATCCACTCGGTGGCGTCGATGGCGCCCCGTTCCAGGGCGGGGTAGATGTCGCCGCCGGCCAGCGTCTGCACCGTCACGCCCAGCCGGGCCATGATCTCGCCCCCGATGCCGGGAATCCGCATGCGGATCCCCTGGAGGTCGGCCAGGGAGCCCACCGGCTCCCGGAACCAGCCCCCCATCTGGCATCCGGTGGAGACCGCCGGGAAGGTCCGGATCCCGAAGTCGGCGTAGGCGGCGTCCAGCGCCTCGAGCCCGCCGCCGTGGTAGAGCCAGGAGATCTGCTGGCGGGTCCCCAGGCCGAAGGGGACCGTGGCGTCGAAGGCCAGCGCCGGGCTCTTCCCGATGTAGTAGTAGCTGGCCGTGAGCCCGCACTGGACCGTGCCCTGCTGGACGGCGTCCATGACCTGGAGGGCCGGCACCAGCTCCCCCGCGGCGTAGGGCCGGATGGTGAAGCGGCCGGCGGTGAGCTCCTCCACCAGCTCGCCGATCTGGATCGCCGCGCCGTGGATGATGTCCAGGCTCTGGGGGAAGCTCGAGGCCAGCCGCCAGCTCACCCGGGGACCGGTGACCGCCCCCGTCCCCGGGCCGTCGGTGTCCGCTCCGGGGCCGCATCCGGCCATGCCCAGGGCGCCCGCCCCGGCCACGCCGCCGGCTGCCTTCCTCACGAACTCGCGTCGCTCCATCGTCATCCTTCCGTCCTCCGCGTCGGGCGGTGGGGCGGGGCCCCGGGGGTCGATGCCGGGAAGGTACGCCCGGCCTTCCGGCGGGGCGATGCGCGGGGGGCCGGTGTCCGGGGAAGGCTGGCGCTCCGGGCTCGATCCCGGAATCTTTCGGGTCCCGCGAGGGCGGGCGGCGCCGCCGCCCCCCCACGACGCGCTCCCCGTACGCCCGATTCCCCATGCTGCTACGCGCCTCCCGGCTCCTCGTCCTCCCCCTGGCCGCACTCCTCCTGGCCCTCGCTCCCGCCGCGCCGGGTCCGTCGGCCCTGGCCGCCCAGCCCTCCGCCCAGCCCGTGCGGGCCGAGAACGGGATGGTGGTGGCCACCCACTGGCTGGCCGCCAAGGTGGGGCGGGACGTGCTCGCCGCCGGGGGGAACGCGGTGGACGCCGCCGTGGCCACGGGCTTCGCCCTGGCCGTGACCCACCCGGCGGCGGGGAACATCGGCGGGGGAGGCTTCATGGTCATCCGCTTCCCCAACGGCACCTCGACCACGGTGGAGTTCCGGGAGAAGGCGCCCCTGGCCGCCGACGCCCGCATGTGGCTGGACGAGAACGGGGAGTACTCCAGCGACACCCACCACGACAGCCACAAGGCCGTGGGCGTGCCGGGCACCGTCGCGGGCTTCGACAAGGCCCACCGCCTCTACGGAGAGCTGAACTGGGAGCGGCTCGTGTACCCGTCGGTGGTGCTGGCCGACGACGGCTTCGAGCTCTCGGACGAGCTGGCCGCCAGCCTGGCGCGCCTGGTGGAGCGGCGCCAGGAGTACCCGGCCACCGTGGCCGCCTTCTCCAAGGACGGCGTGCCGTACGAGGGCGGGGAGATCTTCGCGCAGCCGGACCTGGCCCGGACGCTGCGCCGGATCATGCTGAACGGGCGGGACGGCTTCTACCGCGGGGAGACCGCCCGCCTCCTGGCCGAGGAGATGCGGCGGGGCGGGGGGCTCATCACCGAGGAGGACCTGGACCGGTACCAGGCCAAGGAGCGCACCCCGATCCACGGCACCTACCGGGGCTACGACATCATCAGCATGCCCCCGCCCAGCTCCGGCGGCGTGGCGGTGGTGGAGATGCTCAACATCCTGGAGGGCTACGACCTCCGCTCCATGGGCTACAACACCGCCCCCTACATCCACCATCTGGCCGAGGCCATGCGCCGGGCCTTCAAGGACCGGGCCCAGCACCTGGCCGACCAGGACTTCGTGGACGTCCCGGTGCACCGCCTCACCAGCGAGGCGTACGCCCGTGAGCTCCGGACGGGCATCGACCCGGACCGGGCCTCCGTGTCCTCGCCCACCGACGTGGAGCAGGCCTACGAGAGCCCCCAGACCACACACTTCTCCGTGGTGGACCGGGACGGGATGGCCGTGTCGGTGACCTACACCCTGGAGCAGAGCTACGGCTCGGGGATCACGGTGCCCGGCGCCGGCTTCCTCCTGAACAACGAGATGGGCGACTTCAACGCCGGCCCCGGGCTCACCACCGAGCGCGGCCTAATCGGGACCGAGCCCAACCTCGCGCGCCCGGAGCAGCGGATGCTCTCCTCCATGACGCCGACCATCGTGGCCCGGGACGGGGAGCTGGTGGCGGTGATCGGGAGCCCCGGCGGGCGGACCATCATCAACACCGTGCTGCAGCTCGTGCTCAACGTCGTCGACTGGGAGATGAACATCCAGGAGGCGGTGAACGCCCCGCGGATCCACCACCAGTGGCTCCCCGACCGGATCCGCATCGAGGAGGACGGGACGAGCCCCGAGACGGTGGAGCTCCTCCGGGCCATGGGACATGCCGTCGAGGTCGGCGGGACCCAGGGCCGGGCCCATTCCATCATGATCGATCCCGTGACCGGCGATCGACTCGGGGCCCCCGATCCGCGGGCGCCCGACGCCGGGGCCCGAGGCAACTGACGTCGGGGAGGGGGCGGCGGCCCGGGCCGCCGCCCCCGGGTCCCGGCTGGAACGCCGACCCCGTGCGGCGGTATCTTCATGACGACGGCGGCACGGGCCGCCGACCCCTGGACGAACCCCACCGGACCATGACCGCACTCCTGACCGCGGCCCTCGCCGCCACCCTGGCCCTCCCCGCCACGGCGGCCACCACGACCGCTTCCACCACCGAGCTGGAGGCGGCCTACGCCCAGGTGATGCAGAGCGCGGGGCACGTCCACGAGGGCGAGCTCGGCGAGAAGTACCTCCGCCTGGAGCAGAACCTCAAGTGCGACTGCGGGTGCGGGCTGGACGTCCACTCCTGCCAGTTCCAGATGCAGTGCGGGACCTCCCCGGTCTGGTCGCAGCGGATCAAGTCCCAGCTCCAGGAGGGGATGACGCCGGAGGCCATCGAGGCGGGCTTCGTGGCCGACTTCGGCCCCACGGTGCTCATGGCGCCCCCGGCCTCGGGGTTCAACCTGGTGGGCTACCTGCTTCCCGCGGTGGCCATCCTCACCGCCGGCATGCTGGTGGGGCTCCTTGCCCGGGGTGGGTTCCGGGACGACCAGGAGCTCGCGCCCGTCCAGGAGCTCTCCGACGACGACGCTCGCCGCCTCCGTGAGGAGATGCGGCGCATGGAAGAGGCCGAGAGCCCGGACTGGTAGGGGGGACGGGGAACTTCCCCGACCCGCTCCCACACGGGAGCCTGGCTCTCCATCGACCGTCCCTCTCGTCAGCCCGTCCCCCATGGATTCGTCCACCTTCCCCCAGGTCCGCGACTATCCCCTCGACATCCCGCCGCCGCCGAGAACGGTCGCGCGGGGCCTCTGGGCGAGTCTGTTCCTTCTCGACTTCACCGTCGGGCTGACCGCCCGCCCGAACAGCGAGGGACACGTCGTCCACAAGAGCCGGTATCCCGGCGCCGTAGGGCGCTGGTACCGCAGGCTCTACGACCGCCTCGGGCGGGAGCTGGAGGAGAGGGTCGGCGAGGCCGCCTTCGAAGACGCGCTCCCGGTTCCTTCGGTGGCGGCGGAGGACTGGACTCGGGCCGACTTCGCGCGGTGGCGGCGGGAAGCCGACGCCCCCCTCGTGATACGGGGTCTTCTCCGGGACACCGCGGCGGTGCGCACGTGGTCCCTCGACTGGCTCGCCGAGAACTACGGCGACCGGCGGGTGCAGTGTCTGAACGTGATGAAGGAGTTCGAGCGGGAGACCTTGGTGGTGGGGGAGAACATCGCGCTGGAGGAGGTCCGGATCCGGGACTTCTGCACGGACGACGCCTACGACGGCCACTACATCAACAACATCGTCGGCGTACTGGACGAGCAGGACTTCCGCCGCGCGTGCCGTCTCGATCGAGTGGACTCGCTCCGGGGGTACAAGCACGCCTTCGTGCAGTGGTTCATCTCCCGCTCCACCGAGACGGGATCGACCCTCCACGCGGCCAACGGCGACAACCTCTTCATGAATCTGAAGGGCCGGAAGGAGTGGCACATGATCCCGCCGCAGTATTCGCCGTGGGTCCTTCCGGCGCTGAGCCGGTACGCCGTCTACGCGGTCTCGGAGCTGAGAGAGTTCGGACTCGACGACTACGAGCGGAGGTACCGGGACCATCCCCACCTCCGGTCGGTGCCGAAGTTCGTGGCGGAGCTCGAGGAGGGGGACGTGCTGTACAACCCGCCCTGGTGGTGGCACGACGTCCGCAACCGCACCCCCTTCACCGTCGGCGCGGCGGTACGCTACCCCGGGGGAGCCTCGACCGTGTCGAGGAGCCCGACGTTCAACGCCTGCCAGATGGTGGACCTGGTCAAGCACCCCAAGCGCTCCTTCTGGTCCAGCTCGGTGCGGGGCTACTTCTCGAAGGACCGGGCGAAGGAGTTCGTCGACAGCATCTTCTCCGGGAAGGGCTGACCGCCCGAGGTCGGAACCCTACACCCGCGTCAGCCAGCCGTGGGTGTCCTCGGTCCGGCCCTTCACCGTGTCCAGGAAGCGCTTCTGGATGGCCTTGGCCACCGGCCCGACCTCGCCGGTGCCCACGGGGATCCGGTCGACGCTCCGGATGGGCGTGACCTCGGTGGCCGTCCCGGTGAAGAAGAGCTCGTCCGCGGTGTAGAGCGTCTCCCGGGGCACGTCCTGCTCCCGGGTCTCGTAGCCCAGGTCCCGGGCGATGGTGAGCACGGCGTCCCGGGTGATCCCCGCCAGGGAGCTCCCGTCCAGGAAGGGCGTGATCACCAGCTCGTCCCGGACCAGGAAGAGGTTCATCCCCGAGCCCTCGCTCACGACGCCGGCGGGGGAGAGGGCGATCCCCTCGTCGTACCCGTTGGTCAGCGCCTCCAGGCGGATGAGCTGGGAGTTGGTGTAGTGCCCGGCGGCCTTGGCGGCGCTGGGGTACGTGTTGGGCTGGGCCCGCTGCCACGACGACACGCAGACGTCCACGCCCTTCTCCAGGGCGCCCTCGCCCAGGTACTCGCCCCAGGCCCAGGCGCACACGTACGTCTCGAAGGGGGAACCGGTGGGGTCCATGCTGGCCGCCCCGTAGCCCCACAGCGACATGGGCCGCACGTAGGCGCTGGAGAGGCCGTTCTTCCGGACCGTCTCCACCGCGGCGTCGGTGAGCTCCTCCACGCTCCACTCCAGCGGCATGCGGTAGATCCGCGCCGAGTCGTGGAAGCGCCGCAGGTGGGCGTCGAGCCGGAAGATGGCCGGCCCGTCCGGGGTCTCGTAGCAGCGCACGCCTTCGAAGATCGACGAGCCGAACTGCACGGCGGTGGAGAGGATGTGGACGTTGGCGTCCTCCCAGCGGATGAACTCCCCGTCCTTCCAGATCCACTCCGACGCGTTCAGCGACTTGGTTCCCATGGTCCGTTCCTAGAAGAGTGCCTTGATCCAGCCGCCGTCCACGGCGACCGACTGTCCGGTGATGTAGCCCGCCCGCTCGCTGCACAGGAAGGCGGTGAGGGCGGCCAGCTCCTCGGGCTCGCCGAGGCGGGCCATGGGGACCTGGTCCTCCCAGCCCCCGTAGACGTCGTCCACCGAGCCGCCGCCCCGCCCGGCCTGGGCCTCGGCGAGGTCCACGAGCCGGTCCGTGCGGGTGTAGCCCGGGAGGACGCAGTTCACGGTCACGCCGTAGGGCCCGGCCTCGTTGCTGATGGTCTTGGCGAAGCCGGTGACGCCCGCGCGCAGCGAGTTGGAGAGGATGAGCCCGCCCACCGGCTGCTTCACGGAGATGGAGGTGACGTTCACGATCCGCCCCCAGCGCCGCTCCTTCATCCCGGGAAGGGCCTCGCGGACCAGGTTCACCACGGAGGTGAAGTTCCGGGCGATGGCGTCGTCCCACCTGTCGACGTCGTGGTCCTCGAAGGGTCCCGAGGGCGGCCCGCCGGTGTTGGTGACGAGGATGTCCAGCCGGCCGAGGGCCTCCCGGGCGCCGTCCACCGCCGCCTTCGCCCCCTCCGGGGAGGAGAGGTTCGCCACCAGCGCCACGACCTCGCCGCCGGTGGCCTCCACGATCTCGTCCCGGGCGGCGTCGATGCGCTCCCGGGAGCGGGAGCAGATGGCCACCCGGGCGCCCTCCGCGGCCAGCTCCCGGGCGATGGCCTTGCCCAGCCCGGAGCTGGCGCCGCAGACCAGCGCCGTGCGGTCGGTGAGTCCCAGATCCACGCCCTACTCCTCGTCGTGGAAGTAGGAGTCGGTCCCGTCGAGCCAGTCCTGCCGGGGCGGGCTGAAGACGTCCACGTCGAAGGTGTCCTCGAGCGCCATCGCCTTGTGGGGCACCCCCGAGGGGATGTGCAGGCACTCCCCGGCGGAGACCACGAGCTCCTCCACGTCGTCGCCCTCGCCGATCCAGAAGCGGAGCGCGCCCTCCACGATCCAGGTGAGCTGCTCGTTCTCGTGGCTGTGGGTGGGGACGACCGCGCCCTCTTCGAGGTAGACGTGGGCGAGCATCATGCGCTCGCCGGAGAAGAGGCGACGGGAGATGGTCTCGGTGACGGTCTCCTTCTCGACGTCTTCCCAACGGGCCTTACGGACCTGGGAGGTGCTCACGGGTGCTCCGGGTGGAGGGGGACGGCTGGGACGCCCCGGCGCCGGAGGGGCTCCGGCGGGCGCGGGGGAGAGCCAATGGGCGGGGAGGACCGCCCCGTGTCAACCGCGCCCCGGGACCCGACCCGGCCCGTTACTCCCGGAGGGAGATCAGCGCGTCCACCCGGCTCGCGCGCCGCGCGGGGACCCAGGCCGCCAGGAGGGCGGTGACCAGGAGCACCCCCGCCGACAGGACGAGGGAGGGGGCATCCAGGGGCTCGACGCCGAAGAGGAGGCCCGAGAGGGCCCGCCCCACCGCCCAGGCGGCCGCCAGTCCCAGCCCCACGCCGGCCAGGGCCAGCCCGGCGCCCCGGGCCATCACCATCCGTACCAGGGCGCCCGGCTCCGCGCCCAGCGCCTTCCGCACGCCCAGCTCCCGGATCTGCTGGGAGACCCCGAAGGAGACGAGCCCGTAGAGCCCCGCCGCGGCCAGGAGGAGGGCCAGCGCGCCGAAGGTCCCGGTCAGCCAGCCCAGCGTCCGGGTCTCCCGGAGCGAGCGCGTCAGCGCGCTCCGGAGCGCCACCGTGCTGGAGACCGGGAGCTCTGGGTCGGCGCGGGCCACCACCTCCCGGAGGATGCGCTGGAGGCGGGCCGGGGGTACCGTTCCGCGGGCGTGGAGCGCCATCCCGGCCTGGTAGAGGTGGGCCGCCGGGTAGTACACCGCTGGGCGGGGGGCGTCCCGGAGGGAGCGCATCTGGACGTCCCCCACCACGCCCACCACCCGCCAGCCGGGCTCGCCGGCCAGGCGCCGCCCCACCGCGCGCCCCTGGGGCCAGAAGAGGCGGGCCAGCGCCTCGTTCACCACCACGACGCGGTCCGCCTCCTCCTCGGGCCCTCCCAGGGCGCGCCCCTCCCGGACGGGGATCCGAAGGGTCTCGAAGTAGTCGGCGCCCACCGCGATGTATTCGGCCTCGAACCCCTCGTGATCCGGTTGGTCCGCGGGACGCACCGTGGCCCGGCTGTGGCCGCCCACCACCGGAGCCTGGTTCGCCACGGCGGCGGCCTGGATCTCCGGCCGTGCCTGGGCCAGCTCGGCCACCCGCCGGAGGAAGGCCCGTCCGTCCTCCTCGTCGTCGTACCGGCCGGTGGCAGCCAGGTCCGCGAAGGCCACCGCCACACCCTCGGGGTCGAATCCCGGGTGGGCGTCCCGGGCGTTCATCATGCTCCGGCCCAGGAGGGTGGCCGCTGCCACCAGGGCCATGGAGATCCCCACCTGAAGCACCACCAGGGCGTCCCGGAAGCGGGTCCGGCCGGGCCGCACCCGTCCGCCGCCCTCTCTCAGGGAGGTCATGAGGTCCCCGGAGCCCAGGGACCAGGAGGGCACCACCCCGAAGAGGACCCCCGCCACGATTCCCATAGCCCCGGTGAAGAGCCAGACCCGGGGGTCCGGGTCCGTGGAGAGCGCCAGGGGAGGGAGGACGGCCACCAGGGGACGGGAGACCAGCCCGACGAGGGGGACCGCCACCAAGGTGGCCAGCGCCGCCAGGAGGAGGCTCTCCGTGAGGAGCTGACGGCCCACCCGGGCCCGCCCCGCCCCCAGGGCCACCCGGACGCCCAACTCGGTCCGGCGCGCCTCGGTGCGGGCCAGGAAAAGGTTCGCCACGTTGCTGCAAGCCAGGAGTAGGACGGCCCCGACCACCGCGAGGAGGAGGACGGACAGGGTCCGGGCGGTGGTGCGCTCCTGCGGGTCGAGGCGGGCGCCTGGGCCGACCAGGGCCAGGATCGTCCCGCCCTCGGGGTTCGCCGCGCGGAGCCGATCGGTGAAGAGGCGGGCGTCCGCTTCGGCCTCGGCCAGGGTGGCGCCTTCCTCCAGCCGCCCGATGATATCGATCCAACTCCAGCCCCAGCGCTCGAACGGTAGTTCGCCGTAGTACCCCGGGTACTGCATGGTGGGCAGCCAGAGGTCGGGCGGCGTGCCCACGGTGGCGGCGCCCACGAACCCCGGCTGGGCCACGCCCACCACCTCGTAGGGGACCGCGCCCAGGGTGACGGTGCGCCCCACGATCCCCGGGTCGGCCCCGAAGCGACGGGTCCACAACCCGTGGCCGAGGACGACCACGGGGTGCTCGCCGGGCCGGAGGTCGTCCCGGGGGCCCAGGAGGCGGCCGAGGTAGGGCTGGGTCCCCAGGACCTGGAAGTAGCTCCCGGAGACCAGGTCGGCGGAGAGCTGCACCGCGTCCACGCCCGTGCCCAGCACCACCGAGGAGGCGGAGACGCCGGCGATGCCCGAGAAGGAGCGCGCCTCCTCCCGCATGAGCCGGTAGGCCGGCCACGACCAGTTGTCCCAACGAGGGGCGTCCTCGTAGCTCCGCGCGATCTGCACAAGGCGCTCCGGCTCCTGGACCGCCGGGGGCGGCCGGAAGAGGAGGGTGTTCACCACGGAGAAGACGGCGCCGTTGGCCCCGATGCCCAGCGCCAGGGTGAGCACGGCCATGACCGTGAACCCCGGCGCCCGCCGGAGCGTCCGCGCCGCGTACCGTAGATCCGTCCACAGGCTTCCCATCGTCCACCCCTCCGCCCGGGTCCACACCGCGTGGGGGATCGCCCCCACGACGAACCGCCAGGGGCCCGGGAGCCCCCGGGTCCCCCGCCCGCGCGCTTCGTCCAGCGCCGCGAGTTCACCCCTCCACTCCTCGAGCCACTCCGCCCGTTCACGCCGGGGGACCAGGAGCGCCGCCAGGCGGAGGAGCCCCGCCCGCAGCGCCGCTCCGCTCATCCGGCGTCCGGGGACGGCTCGGCCTGGAGCGTCGTCGCCAGGGCGCGCACCCGGGCCGCTTCCCGGGCCAGCACCCGCGCCCCCTCCTCCGTCAGCTCGTGGTACTTCCGCCGGGGACGCCCCTCCTCCTCGGCCGAAGCGTCGTCCTCCCACCGGGACCGCACCAGCGCCCGGTCGCGGAGGCGGCCCAGCGTCGGGTACACGGTCCCCGAGGGGAGCCCCGTGCGGGCGACGATGTCCAGGCCGTAGGTGGCTCCGTCGCGGATGGCGGCGAGGATCCGGAGGGTGCCGAGGCCGAGGGAGCGCGCCATGGGCGTCCTTGGGTAGAAGTGTAAGGTACCTTCAACTTGTATGCACCGGGCGCCCCCGGTCAAGAGGACGGAACCCCGGCGCGGCTCTCCGGTGTATCCCGCCCCGGACCCGTTCCGCGTGCGCCCGCCCAGGCGCCGCACCCCATCCCGGAGGACCCATGTCCGACCCCAGCGACCGCAGCGACGCCGAGTGGCGTGAGGCGCTCTCGCCGGAGGAGTACCAGATCCTCCGGAAGAAGGGCACCGAGCGCGCCTTCACCGGCCGCTACTGGAACGAGAAGACCCCGGGGGTCTATCGGTGCCGCGGCTGCGGGGAGCCCCTCTTCTCCTCGGACACCAAGTACGAGTCCGGCTCGGGCTGGCCCTCCTTCTGGGAGCCGGTGGCCGAGGGCGCGGTGGCCCAGGAGGACGACCGTTCCCTCTTCATGCGCCGCACCGAGGTCCTCTGCTCCTCGTGCGGAGGGCACCTGGGCCACGTCTTTCCGGACGGACCCGAGCCCACGGGGCTGCGCTACTGCATCAACTCGGCCTCCCTGGAGCTGGACCCGGAGGACGCCGCGGAGAAGGAGACGCCCGCCGACGCCGACGCCGACGCGGACGCCGACGCCGCCGGCTCCGGAACCGGGGACGACCGCTGAGCGGCCCGGGCCGGACCGCGGCCGCCCTCCTGGTGGCCGGAGCGCTGGCCGCCTGCGCGTCCGGCGCGCCGCCGGAGCCCGGCGAGAGCCGCCTGACGCCGCCGGACCTCCGGGGACGCACCGTCATGGTGCTTCCCGTCCAGGAGCTGGTGGGCGTCCAGGGCACGCCGGACGCCGAGCTCGCCTTCCAGCTCGAGGACCGGGAGCCGGGCATCGACTGGGTCTTCCCGGACCGCATCGAGCGGGCGCTTCAGCGCTCCCCGGGCATCCAGGCGGAGCCCCGGGGCCTCCCCGTGGGCGCCTTCCTGACCTCCGAGGTCCGACGCGTCGGCGACCCCCTGTACGGGGAGCTCCGACGCATGGCCGCCCTGGTGGACGCCGACGTGGCCCTGATCCCGGTCCGCCTCGGCGTCCGCGGCACCGCGGACGGGGGGACGGCGCTGGGCGTGCACGCCGCCCTGGTGGAGGTGCGTACCGGCCGGGTCGTCTGGTACGGGCTCGAGGAAGGGTCCGCGGGCGATCCCGCGGACCCCTCCACGACCGCGTCGGCCGTGGACGCCCTGGCGCGAAGGTTGCTCTGGTATTCCGCGCGGTAGGCGGCCCGCCGACCCGCGTCCCCCGCCCGCTCTCCCGGGCTCTCCCGCCGCTCCCCCGACGCCGCTCCGCGGACGTCGTTCAGCAGATCATCGAGGGACCATCGTGACGAATCGAATCGGACGGATCGCGCTGGCGCTGTCGGCCGCCGTCCTCACGAGCGCCTGCACCAACGGCAGCTCGGCGGACCTCCCGGTCCCCGACGCCGACGTGGTCGAGGAGCGCTTCAGCTATCCCGGCGGCCTGACCGCGCGGATCAGCGGGAACGTGGCCGAGGTGACCATCACCCAGGATCCCGACCAGCTCCGCCGGGGCGGGTCGTTGTGGGCGAAGGTCGGTCCTTACATCGTTCTCTTCACCGACGAGACGTACCAGCTCTTCGAGGACTATCCCGGTCTGGCGGGCGTGCGCGTGGTATCGCGCGTTCCCGACGGCACGGAGGTGGCGCGGGCCCTCCTGCGCTACGACGAGCTCACCGGCGTCCAGTGGCGGCGCGCGCTCAACATCGCCGGGACGGCCCGGCGCGACGGCACCGAGCGCATGACGCTGCTGGAGGACCTGGTGGACTGGGGCGAAGAGCACACCGACTTCGACTACAACGACCGGTATCTCCGGCGCTGAGGCGCCGCCGACACCCCGACCCTCCGACACCGAGCTCCATGGCCAAGACCATCACCCTCATCCCCGGCGACGGCATCGGACCCGAGGTCACCCGCGCCACGCGGACCATCCTCGACGCCGCGGGCGCCGACCTCGAGTACGACGAGCAGATCGCCGGCGTCACCGCGCTGGAGAAGGTCAGCGACCCCCTCCCCCAGGCCACGCTCGACTCCATCGAGCGCACCGGCGTCGCGCTGAAGGGCCCTCTCACCACCCCCTCCGGCACGGGCTTCCGCTCCATCAACGTCGCCATCCGGAAGGAGTACGAGCTGTACGCCAACGTGCGGCCGGTGAAGACGCTCCTCCACGGCGGCCGCTACGAGGACATCGACCTCGTCCTGATCCGGGAGAACACCGAGGGGCTCTACGTGGGCGTGGAGCACTACATCGGGATGGAGGGCGATCCCAAGGCGGCGGCCGAGTCGGTGATGATCATCACCCGCTTCGGCGCCGAGCGGATCTGCCGGTACGCCTTCGAGTACGCACGGCGCCACGGGCGCAAGAAGGTCACGCTGGCCCACAAGGCCAACATCCTGAAGTACACCCAGGGCCTCTTCCTCGAGGTGGGCCACGAGGTGGCGGAGGACTATCCGGAGATCGAGTGGGAGGACCGGATCATCGACGCCACGGCCATGCAGCTCGTGCTGAACCCCCACGAGTTCGACGTGCTGGTCATGGAGAACATGTTCGGCGACATCCTCTCCGACCTCATGGCGGGGCTGGTCGGCGGGCTCGGCTTCGCGCCGGCGGCCAACATCGGGGACGACGTGGCCATGTTCGAGGCCGTCCACGGGTCCGCGCCCGACATCGCCGGGAAGGGCGTGGCCAACCCCACGTCCCTCCTCCTCTCCGCCTGCCTGATGCTGGACCACCTGGACCAGGGCGACGTGGCCGACCGGATCCGCGCGGCCGTCCGCTCCGTGCTGCGGGGCGGGGAGATCCGCACCGCCGACATGGGCGGGAGCCACGGCACCGACGACTACACCCGCGCCCTGGTCGAGGCGCTCGGCTAGGCAGAGGCGCGGCGTGACGCGGAACGGAGGGGCCCGGAGCCCGGCGCCCACGCACGGGCGCCGGGCGGGGGCAGGGGCATGAGCGAGCGGAAGGTCACCTGGCGGGACCGCTACCCGGAAGGCTTCGTCACCTGTGTGCGGTGCCTCGGCACCTTCGACGTCCTCGACCTGGACCGCCTCCTCTGGTGCGCGGAGTGCCAGGGCCGGGCCCGGGCCCGGGCGACGCGGTGGGGATGGCTCCTCGGCCTCGCCTTCGCCGGGGTGATGGGCGTCTACGTCTGGCTCACGATCCGGCCGTCCGCCGACCTCATCCCCGCCGCCTGGCTGGCGACCTTCATCGCCGCGGTGTGGATCGGCTCCAAGGTGGGCCGGGAGCTGGTGTACGGGCTCATGCGCTTCCGCAACGCCCGGGCGGTCGAGGCCGTGCCCCCGGAGCTGTCGGCCACCGACCCGGCGGCGCCTCCGGAGGACTAGAAGGCCGAGATCCCCGTCACGGCCTGGCCCAGGATCAGCGAGTGGATGTCGTGGGTCCCCTCGTAGGTGTAGACCGACTCCAGGTTGGCCATGTGCCGCATGGAGTGGTACTCCACCAGGATCCCGTTCCCGCCCAGCAGCCGTCGGGCCTCCCGGGCGATGTCGCACGCCATGTCCACGTTGGCCCGCTTGGCCATGGACACCTGCTGCGCCGTCATCGTCCCGTCCATCTTCATCTGGCCCAGCCGGTACGCCATGAGCTGGCCCTGGGTGATCTTGGTGAGCATGTCCGCCAGGCGGACCTGCTGGATCTGCTTCCCGCCGATGGGGCCGTCGAACATCACCCGCTCCCCGGCGTAGGAGCGCGCCTCGTCGAAGCACGCCATGGCCGCGCCCACGGCGCCCCACGCGATGCCGTAGCGGGCCTGGGTGAGGCACATGAGGGGATGCTTGATGCCCCCGGTGCTCCCCGGCATCATGGCGTCCTCGGGGAGCTCGACGTCCTCCAGGACCAGCTCGCTGGTGTCCGACGCCAGGAGCGAGAGCTTGCCCTTCTGGTCCCGGGCGCTGAAGCCCGGCGTGTCGGTGGGGACGACGAAGCCCCGGATGCCCTTTACGTCACCCTGCTCGCGGGTCTGGGCCCAGACCACCGCCACGTCGGCCATGGAGCCGTTGGTGATCCACATCTTGGCCCCGTTGAGCCGCCAGCCCGAGTCGGTGCGTTCGGCCCGGGTGATCATCCCGGCCGGGTTCGAGCCGTAGTCGGGCTCGGTGAGGCCGAAGCAGCCCACGGCCTCGCCGCTGGCCAGCTTCGGGAGCCAGGCCTCCTTCTGGGCGTCGGAGCCGAAGGCGAAGATCGGGTACATCACCAGGGCGCCCTGCACGGACGCGAAGGAGCGGATGCCCGAGTCGCCCCGCTCCAGCTCCTGCATGATGATGCCGTAGGCGATGTCGTCCAGGCCCGCGCAGCCGTACTCCTCGGGGAGGTTCGCGCCCAGCACCCCCAGCTCCCCCATCTCCGGGATGAGCTCGGTGGGCATCCGCCGCTCCACGTACGCGTCTCCGATGAGCGGCATCACCCGCTCCTCCACCCAGTCGCGCAGGGTGTCGCGGATCATGCGCTGCTCCTCGGTGAGGAGGGCGTCGATGTCGTAGAAGTCGATGCCTTCGAAGGTGCCGGCCATCGGGATCTCGGGGTCGCTGGGTGAGGTGGGCGGGCTCCGTCCGGGCCCACGGGCGTCGGAATCTAACCCGCCGACGGGGGCGTGCCGAAGGCGGGGTGGAGGGGTGGGCGGCGCCGGGTCCCGGGCCGTGTCCAACTTTTCCGGCGGAGAGGGGCGACGGGGCGGAATCGCGCTGCGGTGGGCCGTCCCGAGCCCCTTTGGGGGGCGTGCGCCACATCGCGCGCACCACGCCCCACGGCGCGCGTTTGCGCGCATCCGGGAAAGTACGTAGGGTCCGTTCCCGACGGGTCCGTAGATGTACGTAGACCCGTCTTGTCGGAACTACCCACTTGCACTATCCTTCACATGCGACCCTCCCGTTGCATCACAATCCATGGACGCCGGGCTCCTGAAGCCCGGACCCGGATATTGGAGAAGATCATGAGGATCGAGACAACGAGGGTCGCTCTCCTCTCCCTCCTCACCCTGGCCCTGGCCTCCTCGGCCTGCGTCGACGAGAAGATCGTCTACCAGGAGCGCGAGCTCTTCGAGGAAGTCCCGACGGCGGCCGCCGAGTTCATCGGGTACACCGATGCCGAGGCCAAGCTGACCGTCTGTGGCAACTGCCACATCGGGCCCCAGGGAGAATGGGAGGAGACGGCTCACGCGGACGCCTGGAACGGGCTTCAGGACAGCGGCCACGCCCAGGACTACTGCGAGGGCTGTCACACGGTGAACGGCCTCGGAAACGAAGCCGAGGGCGGCGGCTGGACGGCCACCGCGGACGAGCGCTACCTGGACGTGCAGTGCGAGTCCTGCCACGGACCGGGCCTGGCCCACGTGGAGAACCCGTCCGACGCCACCATCCCCTTCGCCTACATGACCGTGGGCGTGGACAACACCCAGGGCTGCGGCGAGTGCCACCAGGGCACCCACCATCCCTTCGTGGAGCAGTGGGAGACCTCGGGGCACGGCCAGCTCAACGCGTATCCCGCCGGGCGTGACGGCTGCAACGCCTGCCACTCCGGCAACGGCGCGCTGGCGGCCTGGGGCGTGAACACGACGTACGCCGAGGAGGGGGAGACCTTCCCCATCACCTGCGCGACGTGCCACGACCCCCACGCGCACCAGAACGAGGGGCAGCTCCGCTTCCCCATCGGCGGGGTGGCCATCGAGGACAACCTGTGCTCGCAGTGCCACAACCGGCGCAGCGTCCCGGATCCCAACTCCTCCCACGGGCTGCACCCGCACTCTCCGGAGACGGGCCTCCTCATGGGCGACGTGGGTTGGTTCCCTCCGGGGCTGAGCATCGACCGGGGGCAGATCATCACCTCGCACGGCTCGGAGAACAACGAGCGCCTGTGCGCGACCTGCCACGTGAACTCGGAGACCATCACCGACGCCGAGACGGGTGACTTCGTCCTGGAGTCGGTGGGCCACGGCTTCAACGCCATCCCCTGCCTTGCCGAGGACGGCACGCCCACCACGGAGGACTGCGGCCTCTCGCTCGAGGAGCGTTCCTTCTCCGGCTGCACGGCCTCCGGGTGCCACACCAGCGCCACCGGTGCCTTCTCCGCCCTGACCGCGGCCTCGTCGCGCCTCGAGTTCCTCAACGAGGAGCTGCACGACCTGCTGGTTCAGGTGGACGCGAACCTCGACGGCTCGGGCGGCGAGATCGACGCCGCGGACGGCAGGTTCACCGTGGCCGAGGGCGCCTTCTTCAACATGGAGGTGGCCGAGTTCGGTGGGACGGGCCGGCCCAGCCCGCTGCTGGCCTACGCCAGCGCGGCGGCGCACAACCCGTTCCTGACGGAGCAGCTCCTCATCGCAAGCATCCGCGCGGTGGAGAAGGAGTACGGGCTCGCGGCGGCGGCAGCACCGGCCGACCTGGTCCCGCTCTACTCCTCGACCGACGGCTTCTGATCCTCTGCAGGGTGCTCCCAGCGAGCACGTGAGCGACCTCGGGGCGGCCGTCCGGCGAACCAGCCGGGCGGCCGTTCCCGTACCCGGGCGGAACGAGATCCGGGCCGCCGCCCGGGGCACCGACCCGGATGTCAGGGATTTCCCGACTCCCGACCGACTCCCCGTGGCCCGATGATTCGACCATGACGGATTCCTCCGACAGGCTCTCCGACCGCATCTCCCGCTGGATCGGCGGGCTTCCCGTGGTGGCCCTCCTGGGCATCGGCGCGCTCGTCGTGGCCGGGGTGGTGGGCGGGGGCTACTACGCCTACGAGACGTACGACTACGTCCAGCACGACAACGACTTCTGCCTGTCGTGCCACCTCATGGTGGATCCGTACGAGCAGTTCGCCGAGAGCGCGCACCGGGGTCTGGGCTGCAAGGCGTGCCACCAGCCGACCCTCGTGGCGCGCAGCACGATGGCCATCACCCAGGTCCTGGAGAACCCCGAGGAGCTGGGGGTCCACGCCGAGGTCCCCAACCGCGTGTGCGCGGACTGCCACATCGAAGGGGATCCCGAGAAGTGGGCGCTGGTGGCCAACACCGCGGGCCACCGGGTGCACCTGGAGTCGACCGACCCGGAGCTGGACGGGCTCCAGTGCGTGGAGTGCCACTCCACGTCGGTCCACGAGTTCGCCGCCACGGACCGCACGTGCGCCCAGTCCGGGTGCCATACGGACAACAAGATCATGCTGGGGGACATGGCGGACCTCACCATCCACTGCGCGGCCTGCCATACCTTCACCGCGCCCGTGGACGAGGAGGGCGACCAGGCCTCGGCGCTGGCGGCCATGGCTCCCGCCCAGGGCGAGTGCCTGAGCTGCCACGCCATGCGGACGCTGGTGGACCTGCCCGACCCCGATCCCCACGAGGGGGCGTGCGCGGCGTGCCACAACCCCCACACCCAGGAGGTCCCCGAGGACGCGGTGGAGTCCTGCGCGACCGCCGGGTGCCACACCCAGGCCGACACCCTCACGCCGCTGCATCGGGGGATGGGCGCGGGGGTGCTGGAGGACTGCGCGGCCTGCCACCAGGCCCACGACTTCGAGGTGGACGCGGCCAACTGTCTGTCCTGCCACCAGGACATCTACGAGACCGACGCCTTCCAGGTCGTGGCCGGGGCGAGTCCGGGCGGGACCGACCCCGCCGCGCTCTCCGACGACCCGTTCGCGGAGCTGCGCGGGGGCGTCCTCCACCCCGCCGGATGGGGCATGGCCGACGCGATCGGCTCGGCCCGCCGCCCGTCCGGGGCCCGCGCCCCGGAGCCGGCTCCGACCGCCCAGGAGGCGGTCGTCTTCCGCCACGACCAGCACCGGGACGTGGACTGCGCCAGCTGCCACTCCACCGAGGAGGAGCACGGCGCCGTGACCGTCACCGGGATCGCCGACTGCCGGGGCTGCCACCACACCGAGCCCGAGCGCCTTCCGTGCGCCCAGTGCCACGCCGAGGGCGCCCAGGCGGCCGGCCCGTACACCGCGACCCGCACCCTGGCCCTCTCGGTGGGCGACCGCCCCGGTCGGGCGCTTCCCTTCGATCACGACGACCACACCGAGCGCACCTGCGACGAGTGCCACACCGAGGGGCTCGCGCTGGACGCCGCGGCCGTGGACTGCACGTCGTGCCACCAGGAGCACCACGCGCTGGAGAACGACTGCGCCTCGTGCCACGTGGAGGCCCCGGCGAGCGAGCATCCCCGGGAGGAGGTGCACCGGACCTGCTCCGGCTCCGGATGCCACACCGACGCGCCCTTCGCGGAGGTGCCACGCACCCGGACCGGCTGCCTGGTCTGCCATCAGGAGCTGGTGGAGCACCGGGTGGGCCAGAGCTGCGCCGAGTGCCACGCCCTGGGAGAGACCCCGGCCCGGAGTGGCGCGGGGGCCGACCGATGAGCCCCCGAACGGGGCGGGCCGCCGCGGCCTGGGCGGTCCTCCTGGCCCTGGCCGCGGTCCTGCCGTCGGCCTCGGCGGCCCAGGGCGTGCGAGGATGGGTCGGCACCACGGTCCAGGGGGTCGAGCTCCGCCCCCTCGGCCGGGACACGATCCCGCTGACCCAGGTCGAGGAGGTGGACGGACGCTTCTTCTTCCAGGGCCGAGAGGTGGTGTGCGAAGGCGGCGGACGGTGCGTCCGCTACGTCGCCGCCCCCGAGGAGACCAGCGTCTCCGCCACCCAGGACGTCAGCCTCACCGCATGGGGGTTCGGCGTCCAGGGCCTCAGCTTCACGACGTACCTGCGGGGTCGGAGCCGCATGGGAAGCGACCTGGTGTGGCCCCGCTCCGACGACGACTTCGACGTGCTCCTGGGCTACGGCCAGTGGGTCCGGGACGTCTGGCGGGTGCGCGTGGGACGCCAGGAGATCCGCTCGGGCCTCGGCTTCCCGGCCTTCGACGGCGGGAGCGTGGCCGTGACGCTGGGGCCGGTCCGCCTCGAAGGATACGGCGGGCGGTCCCTGGCCCGGGGCCTCCGGGAGCCCGCCCGGGACATCCTCCGGGGCCTCGAGGACTTCGTGCCCGACGAGAGCGTCTACCTCGTCGGCGGCTCGGCCCGGGGCCGGCTGGCCGGGGTGGACCTCACCGGCCGGTACCAGCGGGAGATCCTGGCGGACCGTTCCGGGCTCGAGTCGGAGCGGGCCTCCCTCGACCTCGCGGGGACCTTCCCGGGCGTCCGTGTGCGGGGGGCGCTGGACTACGACCTGGCCTTCGAGCGGGTGGGGAAGAGCCACCTGACGCTGGCCGTGCCGCTCCGGGACGGCCGGTGGATGGTGGAAGCGACGGCCCGGCGCTACGTGCCGTACTTCTCGCTGTCCACGATCTGGGGCTACTTCGACCCCGTGGCCTACGACGAGGGGACGCTCCGGGTGGGCTGGTCCCCCGACACCGTGCTGGGGATCTGGCTCACCGGTGGCTACCGGACCTACGGGGACACCGAGACGGCCGTGATCCTCGAGCCGCTCACCGACGACGGCTGGCGGGCGGACGCCGGGGTGCGCTGGACCCCGGCGCCCGCGTGGAGCGTCCAGGGGGACTACGAGCTCGAGTGGGGTCCGGGCGGCTACCTGAGCGCCGGAGACCTGGCCCTGCGCTGGACCCCGTCCGAGCGGGCGTCGGTGGGGCTGAGCGGGACCACCTTCCAGAAGATCGAGCAGTTCCGCCTCGGAGACGGGCGGGCGTGGGGCGGCGGCCTCGACGCCCGTTTCGGCCTCGGGGACCGGACCGACCTCTCCGGAGGCTTCATGATCCTGCGGCAGGAGACCCGGGACGGCGCGGTGGACGCGCCCTGGAACCAGAGCCGGGGCTGGGCGGCCCTGCGCATCCGGGTGGGTGACGACCCCGCCCTGGCGGCGCGGAGGGACGAGCCGTGAGCGCGCCCGGGAGCCTGCGCCGGGCCCTTGCCGTCGCGGTGGCCGCCGTGGCCCTGGTGGGCGTGGCGCTGACCGCCTCCGCGCTCCAGGAGGAGCCCTTCACCCACGAGGCCCACCAGGGGCTCTTCCCGGTGTGCACCGGATGCCACGCCGGCGTCCCCACGGGCGAGGTCGCCCAGGTCTATCCCGACGTGGAGCTGTGCGCCCGCTGCCACGACGGCGTGGATCAGGAGGAGGTGGCCTGGACGCCGCCGGAGGACGAGGCGGACAACCTGACCTTCGTCCACCCCGACCACGCCGCCGCGCTGGAGGCGGAGGGCGAGGACGCCCTCGCCTGCGAGACGTGCCACACCGAGCCCGGCTCCGACCGGATGTTGGTGGACGAGCGGGTGGAGGAGGAGGGGTGCTTCTCCTGCCACGCCCACGAGGCCCGGGCCCACTTCGAGGACGCGGAGTGCACCACGTGCCACGTGCCCCTGGCGCGGAGCGGGCTCGGTCGAGACGCCGTGGCCGACCTCCCGATCCCCGAGGGACACGAGGCTTCGGGCTTCGTGCTCGAAGCGCACGGCGAGGCCGCCGAGGCCTCCACCGCCACCTGCGCGACCTGCCACACCCGGGACCGCTGCGCGGCCTGCCACGTGGACGCGGACCGGCCCGCCATCGCCGCGCTCGACCCGGCGCCGGCGGGCATGGACCTGCCCCCCATGGCCGCCCACTACCCGGTTCCCGACAGCCACGGCGACGAGGCCTGGCTCGCGGCCCACGGCGTCCAGGCCTCCGCGGGCGAGTGCAGCACCTGCCACGCCGTGGAGGACTGCACGGTGTGCCACCAGCAGCCGGTGCCCGATCTCGTGGCCGCGCTCCCCAGCCGGGACGCGGTTCCGGCTCCCGGCGTGGTGGTGGAGCGCCGGGCCCCCGAGAGCCACGGCTCCCTCTTCTTCGAGGAGGCCCACGGCACGCTGGCGGCGGCCGAGAGCGAGTCGTGCGCCACTTGCCACGCCGAGTCCTACTGCGTGTCGTGCCACGAGGCCGCCACGCAGGGAGGCTACCATCCCCCGGACTTCGTATCGCGGCACAGCGCCGTGGCGTGGGGCCAGGACCAGGAGTGCGCCACCTGCCACAACGCGGTTGTCTTCTGTCGGAGCTGCCACGAGGAGAGCGGCCTGGGGAGCCGGGGACGCCTCGGCCCGGGCTTCCACGACGCGGAGCCGGTCTGGCTCCTGCGCCACGGTCAGGCGGCCCGGCAGAACCTGGAAGGGTGCGTCTCCTGCCACGAGCAGCGCGAGTGCATGCAGTGCCACAGCACGCTGGGCTCCTTCCAGATCAGCCCCCACGCCCGGGACTTCGACGCCGAGGAGGCATGGGCCCGGAATCCCCGGACCTGCCTGGCGTGCCACGTCCGGAACCCCGTCCAAGGAGGCGCGCCATGACCGCGCGACGCTGGATCCCCGTGCTCCTCCTGCCCCTGACGCTGGCCGCGTGCGAGCGCTCCGACGACCAGCGCACCGACACCCTGGACGTCGAAGCCGCCCGCCAGGCGCGGGAGAGCCTCCCGGCCGGGCTGGTGGCCCAGCTCGACAGCGGGAGCGCGGCCTTCCGCGCCGAGGACTACGACCGGGCCATGGGCCACTACCGGGCCGTCACCGAGATGGATGCGGAGCTGGCCGCGGGGTGGTTCGGCATCTACATGGTCCATCGCGCCCGGGGCCAGGCCGACTCGGCCACCGCGGCGCTCGAGCGGGCCCGGGAGCTGGCGCCCCGGGCCAGCATCCTCCGTGCCCCCGAAGGAGATACGGTGCCGTGAGCCCCACGAGCCCGAAGCGCGCGCTGCGGACCCTTTGTCTCCTCCTCCTGGTGGGCGCCGCGGGGGCGTGCGAGAAGCACGAGTTCGAGCCGCCGGACCGGGAGGCACAGGTGGAGGAGGCGGCGCGGCGGTACGGCCAGGCCGGCTTCGACACCGTGACCTGGGCGTCGGACAGCGCCCGGGCCTTCGACGGGAACGCGGTCTACGCCGCCAGCTGCCGCCGGTGCCACGGCACCCTCGGTCGCGGCGATACGGAGCTGGCCGCCGAGCGGGGCTTGGACGTGCCGTCCCTGGTCGAGCCGGACTGGCCGTACGCGGCTTCGGTGGACTCGCTCCGCCGCCGCATCTTCTCCGGGCACCCCGAGGGGATGCCCACCTTCGGCATCGCCCGCCTCAGCCCCCGGGAGATCGACGGGGTGGCGTTCTACATCCTCGAGGGCCTCCGGCCCGACGTCCTGGGACCCGACGGCGGCTGACCCGGTGGCCGGCCCCGGCGTCCCCTCCGCCGGTGCCGGACCCCGGACGGATCCTCAGGGTGCGTCGCCGGCTCCGCGCCATGCGGGGGTGCTCAGAACGCCGTCCTGGAAGGTGCCCAGGTAGGCCACCAGGTCCCAGATCTCCCCGTCGTCCAGGACGATCCCCCACGCCGGCATCGTGGTGCCGTGCACCTGCCCGCCCTCCCGGACACGCCGGAAGAGGGCGTCCCAGTTCCGGGCGGCCACGAGGGTGTCTCCGGTGAAGTCGGCCGGGCCGGTGCCGGCGAGCTGGGCCGCGGCGGGCCCGTCTCCCCGTCCGGTCGTCCCGTGGCAGGGCGCGCAGCGGAAGCGGTAGGTGCGCTCGCCGGCCAGGGCGCTTCCCGGCACCTCCGGCGGGTAGGCCAGCGCGGGGACGAAGGCCAGAGCGGCGGCGAAGCGATCGGGCTTCAGGAGCGACGCCACGTACTGCATGTGGGGGTGCTCCGGATCCGCCTCGTCCATGCCCACACGGAAGCGGCGGAGGAGGTCCTCCCCGGAGGCGGTGGAGTAGTCCCGGGTGTGGAAGGTCGGCGGGGCGGCCATGGCGCCGGAAGCGGTGGCCGGGCCGTCCCCCCTCCCGGCGGTCCCGTGGCACGTCCAGCACACGGTCTCGTAGAGGAGGCGGCCCTCCTCCTGGGTGGGGGTGAGGCCGAGCCGGGAGGTGGAGGCCGGGACGACGGTGGCCGCCGCCGCCTCGCCGGTGGTCGCGGACGTCGCCGGGATGGGGGGAGCGTCGCAGGCGACGAGGGCGGAGAGAAGGGCGATCGCGGCGAGCTTCCTCATGGTGGGCCTCCCGGACGGGTTCGAACGAGGCGTCCACCGGGCAGGGCCGCGGGCCGACCCCGGGGCGCCTCCCTGATCTTGCCGCCGGGGGTCCGTAGTTGTCTGTAGGGGTTCCGCCCGACGACCGTGTGGGGCAACGCCCCACGCCCGCCCGGGCGGGGCGCGCTCGGGTTGACCCGACGCGCCAGTCGTTTAGCTTTCATGGCTCCCGAGGCGAGAGCTTCGGTGCCACGCCCCGCTAGCTCAATTGGCAGAGCAACTGACTCTTAATCAGTAGGTTCTAGGTTCGATTCCTAGGCGGGGCACTGGGAGGCAGGAACGAAGGGCCGCGCGACGTCGTGACGTCGCGCGGCCCTTTCTCGTTCGTGGTCAGCCCGCCAGGGCGGTCCGGACGGCGTCCAGGAGCTCCTCGGCCGTCCACGGCTTGGGGAGGAAGGCCTGATCCGGAGGAAGCTGGTCGCCGGCCAGGTCCTCGGCGGAATATCCCGACATGAAGAGGAAGGGGACGGTCAGCCCCCTCTCCCCGCACCGACGCAGCAGCTCCACCCCGCCCGCGCCGGGCATGACCACGTCGGTGACGACGAGATGGACGGGAGTGTCGTCCCCGCCGAGGAGCTCCATGGCCCGCTCCCCGTCCTCGGCCTCGGCCACGTCGTAGCCCGCCCGCTGGAGGATCCTCCGGCCCGTCCGCCTCAGCGCCGGGTCGTCCTCGACCAGGAGGACCGTTCCCTCGCCACGGGGCCGACGCCGGGCCTCACGGCCTCCGTTGCGCTCCGCGTCGCCGTCGACCTCCGCGGCTTCGACGCAGGGGAAGAAGAGGCTCACCGTGGTGCCCTGCCCCGGCTCGCTCGAGAGCTGGACCGTCCCCTCCTGCCGGTGCATGAGCCCGTAGACCATGGCCAGGCCCAGGCCGGTTCCCGAGCCCGGAGGCTTGGTCGTGAAGAACGGATCGAAGGCCCGGTTCAGGACCTCGGGCGCCATGCCGGTCCCCGTGTCCATGGCCCGGAGGCGCACCCACGATCCATCCGGGAGACCCGCGGGCAGGTCGGTGGCGTCGACGCGGTCCGCGCGGAGAACGAACCGCCCGCCCCTCGGCATGGCGTCGCGCGCGTTGTTGGCCACGTTGAGGATGATCTGCTGGACCGCCCCCCGGTCCACCGAGGTATCCAGCGGCGCGTCGCCGGGGTCCACCTCCAGGTCGACGTTCTCCGGGAGGAGCCGGCGCAGGAGGTCCGACATGTCCCGGAGGAGCTCCGAGAGATCGGTGGGCTCCACCCGGAGCGTCCGGTCCCGGGTGAAGGTCATGAGCTGACGGATGAGGTTTCCGCCCCGGCGTGCGGCGGCGTGGATGTCGTCGAGCTGGGCCCGCAGGGCCCCGTCGGCCGACCCGCTCGGCTCGCTCTCGCCCAGGAGCCCCGGGTCCGAGTTGGCCAGGATCGTGGTGAGGAGGTTGTTGAAGTCGTGGGCGAGCCCCGCGGTGAGCTGGCCCACCGCCTCCATCTTCTGGGACTGGCGGAGCATCTCCTCCATGAGGCGCTCCTCGGACACGTCCCGGACCACCCCGAGGAACCGCTCGTCGCCGTCCAGGGTGTCGGACGGGCGTCCCATGCCGTGCATCCGGCGGCTCTCTCCGGCGACGTCGACGCGGAACTCCACCTCCACCGAGGTGGACTCGCGCGCCATCCGCTCGAAGGCCCGCCGGACGTGGGCGACGTCGTCGGGATGGACCCGCTCGAGGAACCGCTCCGGACTGGGCTCCACCTCACCGGGATCCAGGCCCAGCAGGGCGTACAGTCCCTCGGACCACCACACCTCGTTTCGCGCCGGGACGATCTCCCAGCTTCCCATCCGGCCCACGGCCTGGGCCTCGCGCAGGTGCGCCTCCCGGGCGCTCAGCTCGTCCTCGAACGCCTTCAGGTGGGTGATGTCCGTGTGGGTCCCGACGAACCGGACGACCTCTCCCTCGTCGTCCCGCTCCACGATCTGGCCCAGGGAGAGGATCCACCGGTACGCGCCGTCGGCGCCACGCATGCGGAACTCGGATTCGTAGACGTCGGCCCGGCCGCTCATGTACTCCTCCAGCGTCCGGATCGCACGCTCGCGATCGTCGGGGTGGAGGCTGGCCTCCCACAGGTCGTAGGTCATGTCGAGCCCGCCCGGCTCGTATCCGAGCATGGCCTCGAACTCCGGGCTGACCTCGACCTCGCCGGTCCGGGGATCGAAATCCCAGACCCCCTGGTTGGCCGCCGCCAGGGCCAGGCCGAGCTGCTCCCGGGCCCGACGCTCCCGACCCAGAGCCTCTTCCAGCGCCTTCTCCCGCTCGCGGAGGGACCCCTCGCTTTGCTCGAGCCGGGAGACCAGCCCCCACCCGACGCGGTGGATGAGGAAGACCCCGGCACCCCCCAGGACCAACGCCACGAGGCCCGCCAGGAGCCCGGCCTTCACGAAGGGGGCGCGGATCTCGGCGACGTCGATCTTGGCCACGAGGCCCCGGTCCAGGTCCGGGAGGGGTCGGTAGGCGGCGAGGACGGATTCCCCCCGGTAGTCCCGACCCACCATCGTCCCCGACTCGCCGGCCAGCGCGCGGACCATGGGCTGGGCGTCGGGCCCGTCGAGGGGGAGCGCGCCCAGCGTGCCGTCCTCGGTGTGGCGCAGGGGCACGTCGAAGACGAGGGAGTCGCCGACCCGCCTCGCGACGAGGTACTCGCCGGTCGATCCGAATCCGGGGGATTCGGCGTGGCTCGCCCGCAGCTGCTCCAGGGTGGCGGCGCCGCTCCCTCCGGGGAAGTCCGTGCTCTGGTCCGCGTCGAACCGGGCGACGGCGCCCAGGAAGGCGGCCCGGCTCCGGGCGATCTCCTCCACGTGCCGACGCTGCTCCTGGAAGCCCACCCGGTAGAGCTGGCCGATGAGCACCGCGGCCACGACGGTCAGCACCGTCACGAAGACGCTGACCAGGAGCGCGATCCTCCGGCGTGCCGACATGAGGGCTCCCAGAGATTGGCGAGTCCGGTCGTCCACCGGGGGCTCTGCCCCAAGAGAGGGTGTGACGCGTCTCATGTCGAGGGTCCGGGCTCCCGCCGGAGCTGCCTCAGCCGCCCTCGTCCACGGTCCATGGGAGCGGTCGGCTCCGGGCCTCCCGGATCACGATCCCGGAGCCGGGCTCGAGGGCGGACGCGGCCTTACGGAAGGAACGAGCCAGGACCACCACGCCCCGGTGGAGCACCCGGTCCCAGAAGTCGGCGAACTCCTTCGTCGTCCTCGGTCCTTCGTCGTCTTGCCAGGTCGTTTCGAGCATCGGTACCCACCTCCCGGCCGGTTGGACCGGCACCAACGTGACGTGCGCTGGCGGCCCGGCGGACACGGCCGTGGGCGGCACATCGCCCACGCCAGAGTCCCGTAGCTCTGCGTCGCCTCCTTTCGGAGGGTTTGCTCTGAGCAGCGTCCTCTCTCTGCCTGTGACATACTGCCAGAATCGGGCCAGGCCGGCCGGATCCGGCGCGATCGGGCTCGCGCGGGGGCCGCGGGCCGCGTACCGTGGAGGCCGATCCGCCACCCGCGCCCCGGAGGTCCCCGTGTCCGCTCGCACTCGCCGCCCGCTTTCCGCCGTTCCTCTGGTCGTCGCCGCCCTCGCCGCCGGAGCCGGCTCCCTGGCCGCGCAGGACTGGGACGCCGTCGAGATCCGCACCGTCCCCGTGGCCGACGGCGTCTACATGCTGGAGGGCCGAGGCGGAAACATCGGGGTGTCGGTGGGGGAGGACGGGGTCTTCGTCATCGACGACCAGTTCGCCCCCCTGACCGACAAGATCCTGGACGCCATCGCGGCGCTCAGCTCGGAGCCGGTGCGCTTCGTCTTCAACACCCACTGGCACGGGGACCACACCGGGGGCAACGAGAACCTGGGCGAGGCGGGCGCGCTCCTGGTGGCCCACGAGAACGTCCGGGAGCGCATGAGCGCGGACCAGGTGCTGGAGCGGGTGGGCCGGCCCGTGGACACCACCGCGGCCTCCCCGGACGGAGCCCTCCCCGTCGTGACCTTCACCGAGGACGTGACGTTCCACGTCAACGGAGACGAGCTCCACGCCTTCCACGTCTCCCACGCGCACACCGACGGCGATGCCATCGTGCACTTCCGCCGCGCCGACGTGGTCCACATGGGGGACACGTTCTTCCGGGGCCGCTTCCCCTTCATCGACACCGCCAGCGGCGGCTCCATCGACGGCCTCGTCGCGGCGGTGGGCGAGGCCCTGGCCGTCATGGATGCCGACACCCGGGTCATCCCGGGTCACGGGGCGCTCGGCGACCGCGAGGACGTGCGGGCCTACCGGGACGCCCTCAAGGAGATGCGCGACGCCGTGGCGGACCTCATGCGGCGGGGCGCGAGCCGGGCCGAGATCCTCGAGACCCCGGCGGTGGGCCGCTGGGCGGAGGAGTGGGGTCAGGGGGCGGACGCCGCCCGGGGGTTCGCCGAGACGCTGTACGTGAGCCTGGGAGGGCGCTGAGGGCGCCGGGCGCCTCGCCGACGGTCCGGGGCGGGGAGGCCCCGGCCGCCGGCGGGCCCGCGCCTCAGGTGATCTTCCGCCCCTTCACGAGTCGGTAGACGGCCAGGATGACCAGGGCGCCCACGGTGGCGCCGATCAGGCCCGCCGGGCCGGCCCCTCCGATGCCGAGCATCCGGAAGAGGAATCCGCCGACGAAGGCCCCCGCCACGCCCAGGGCCATGGTCAGGAGGCAGCCCCCGGGGTCCTTCCCGGGCATGATGAGCTTGGCGAGGGCGCCGGCGATGAGGCCGATGATCAGCATCCAGATGAGTCCCACGTGCGGCTCCTTGGGTGGGTCGGAGTTCAGGGTTCCAACCCCAGGCGTCGCAAGGGTGGTGCCAGCCCGGACGGCGGGGACGGTCGGAGGCGGCCCGGATCCTGCAACGCGATCGGATCGTCCGCGCTCCAGCTCTCCCATCCGCCTCGGCCTCGGTCCGGGGCCGAACCCCGGACTCCCATGGCCATCAAGCGCTTCCTCCGGCTCTCGTCCCTCCTCCTGCTCCTCGTGGTGCCCGTGACCGGGTGCGCGACCTTCCAGGAGATCGCCCAGCTCCGGGAGGTGGACTTCGACCTCCGGGACATCTCCCGCGTCCGGCTGGCCGGCGTCGAGCTGGACGACGTGCGGAGCTGGGACGGGCTCAGCGCCTGGGAGGTGGGCCGCATCGCCCTGGCCGTCTCCCGGGAGGAGCTCCCCCTTCGGTTCATGCTGGACGTGGGGGCGCTCAACCCCGCGGACAACGACGTGAACGCCCGGCTGACCCGCATGGAGTGGACGCTCCTCCTGGACGACCGGGAGACGGTGAGCGGCGAGGTGGACCAGGAGTTCATCCTCCCGCCCGGCGAGCAGCGGGTGATCCCCCTCGACATCGGCTTCGACCTCTACGACTTCTTCGACGGCGGGGCCGAGGACCTCACCGAGTTCGTCCTCTCCCTGGTGGGGAGGGACGGTGGACCCCGGAACGTCGCCCTGGAGGCCACGCCCATCATCGAGACGCCCCTGGGCAACATCCGCTACCCGCGGCCCATCACGATCACGAGCCGCGCGGTGGGCGGGATCCCCTAGGAACGGCACCGGGGGGCCACGGGGGCCTCATTCCAGCATGGCCTCCAGCTCGGCCAGGATGCGCCCGACGGCGGTGTCCATGGCCCGGAGGCTCTCCAGGATGTTCGCCTGGACCCAGTAGACCGACTCGACCGAGGCCACCACCACGTCGCTCCTGAGGTCGAAGTCCGGGGGGACGACGGTCTCCACGTCGTACAGGTCGTCTCCCGTGGGGTCGACGGGAATCTGGAATCCGCCCATGGCCCGACGGAGCTCGTGGGTGGAGCCCCGGAAGAAGAGGTCACCCGAGATCCCCACGTGCTCGTTGTAGTTGACCAGCGCCAGCTCGAACGCGGTGAACGCCCGGAGGAGGTCGGGATTGCGGACCAGCTCCAGATCCCCGGTGGTGGACGCGGCGTCGTAGGCCGTCATGGTGGGCTCGAAGAAGGTGACGGCGCCCACGCCCCCGACGAGATGCAGAAGCGAGTCGCGGGGCACGGGGGCTTCGTCGGCGACCACCCGGAGGTAGCCTCCGGTCCGGGCCGCGTGGCTCTCCGCCGAGTCGAGCGCGGCCTCCAGCCCACGCTCCGTGGTGGAGAAGTCCTCCTCGAGAGCGAGGAGAAGGTCCAGTCGGGCCGCCTCCTCCTGGAGTCCGGCCCACCAGGACTCGATGGCGAGGGCCAGGAGGATGGAGGCCACGATGAGGGTGGCCTCCGCGAGGAGGAAGGCCCAGCGACTCCCCGCCACCCTCCGTACGATCGGATCGCTCATGGGCGGCAAGGTACGCCCCAGGGGGACCCGTGGCGACGCCCGCCCCTCCCGGAGTCAGGCTCCGGGCCGGCCCCTCACGTCGCGCACGCCGCGCACCGCTCCGCTTCCGGGAGCGCCTCGAGGCGTCCGGCCTCGATGACCCCGCCGCACGAGGCGCACCGACCGTACTCGCCCCGGTCGAGGCGGCGGAGTGCGTCCACCAGGGCGGCGACCCGGCGGGCCTCCCGGTCCCGGAGGCCCGCCAGCATGCGCTGGTCCTCCAGCGAGCCCACCGGAGGCGGTCCGCCGGTCCGGCAGGCGTCCAGGAGGACCGACAGCCCCGTCTCCTCGGTGGCCGCCACGCTCCGGCGCACCCGCTCCAGCTCGGCCAGGAGGCGGGCGCGGGGGGAGGTGGAGTCGGGCATGGGTCCAAGGTAGAAGCGGGAGAGGCTCCGCTCCACGGCGGCGCGGGGCAGGGGGGGCACGTTGCCTTCGCCGGCGACCCCGGGCTAAGGTGCCCGGTCTCTCCAGCCCAAGGAGCCCTCGCGTGACGCCACCGCCGCCCGCCGCTTCCTCTCCCGCCCCCGACGACGCGTCCGGCCTCGCGGAGCGCCACGAGGCGTACTGGCGGAGGAACCTCCGCTACCTGGGGATCCTCCTGGCCGTCTGGTTCACCGTCTCGTACGGCTTCGGGATCGTCCTGGCCGAGCCGCTGAACCGGGTGACCCTCCCGGGCACCGGCTTCCCCCTGGGCTTCTGGTTCGCCCAGCAGGGCTCCATCTACGTCTTCGTGGTCCTGATCTTCGTCTACGTGGTCCTCATGAACCGCCTGGACCGCGAGTTCGACGTGGACGAGGGCCGGGAGCGGCCGAAGAAGGGCCCGCAGGAGCCCCGCTGGTGAACGTCCAGGCGTGGACCTTCGTGCTGGTGGCGGCCTCCTTCGCCCTCTACATCGGCATCGCGGTGTGGTCCCGGGCGGCGTCCACCAAGGACTTCTACGTGGCCGGGACCGGGGTCTCCCCCCTGGCCAACGGCATGGCCACCGCGGCCGACTGGATGAGCGCGGCGTCCTTCATCTCCATGGCCGGCCTGATCTCCTTCATGGGGTACGACGGCTCGGTGTACCTCATGGGGTGGACCGGCGGCTACGTGCTCCTGGCCCTCCTCCTGGCTCCCTACCTCCGGAAGTTCGGCGCGTACACGGTTCCGGACTTCGTGGGGGACCGGTACTACTCCCAGACGGCGCGGATCGTGGCGGTGGTGTGCGCCATCTTCGTCTCGTTCACCTACGTGGCGGGACAGATGCGGGGGGTGGGCATCGTCTTCAGCCGCTTCCTGGAGGTGGACGTCGAGGTGGGCGTCTACATCGGCATGGCCATCGTCTTCTTCTACGCCGTGCTGGGCGGGATGAAGGGGATCACCTACACCCAGGTGGCCCAGTACTGCGTGTTGATCTTCGCGTACATGGTGCCCGCGATCTTCCTGTCGCTCATGATCACCGGGAACCCCGTGCCCCAGCTCGGCTTCGGGGGCATGGACCAGGCCACCGGGATCTCCCTGCTGGAGCGGCTGAACGGGCTCCACGCGGAGCTGGGCTTCGCGCCGTACACCGACGGGACCAAGTCCACGCTGGACGTCTTCTTCATCACCGCGGCGCTCATGGTGGGCACCGCCGGCCTCCCCCACGTCATCATCCGCTTCTACACGGTGCCCCGGGTGCGGGACGCCCGGGTGAGCGTGGGATGGGCGCTCCTCTTCATCGCCATCCTGTACACGACGGCGCCCGCGGTGGCGGTCTTCGCCCGGGCCAACCTCCTCTCCAGCGTCTCCGAGACCTCCTACGCGGAGGCCCCGGCGTGGTTCACCAACTGGGAGGCCACGGGCCTCCTCTCCTACGAGGACCTCAACGGCGACGGGCGGATCCAGTACACCGGCCCCGCGTCCCCCACGCCCAACGAGCTCACGGTGGACAACGACATCATGGTCCTGGCCAACCCGGAGATCGCCGGGCTCCCGGACTGGGTGGTGGGGCTGGTGGCGGCGGGCGGCCTGGCCGCGGCGCTCTCCACCGCGGCGGGCCTCCTCCTGGTGGTGTCCTCCGCGGTGAGCCACGACCTGCTCAAGCGGGCGCTCCGACCGCAGATCTCGGAGCGGGGCGAGCTCCTGGCCGCCCGGGTGGCGGCCGGGGTCGCGGTGGTGGTGGCCGGGTGGCTCGGCATCAACCCGCCGGGCTTCGTGGCCCAGGTCGTGGCCTTCGCCTTCGGCCTGGCCGCGTCCTCGTTCTTCCCGGTCATCATCCTGGGGATCTTCTCCCGGCGGGCGACCCGGGAGGGGGCCGTGGCGGGGATGATCACCGGGATCACCTTCACCGCGGCCTACATCGTCTTCTTCAAGTTCGTCCGTCCGGAGCTCAACTCGGCGGACCACTGGTGGCTGGGGATCAGCCCCGAGGGCATCGGGACGCTGGGGATGCTGCTCAACTTCGCGGTCACCCTGGTCGTCTCCCGCTTCACCCCCCCGCCGCCGCCCGAGGTGCGCCGGCTGGTGGAGCGGGTGCGGATCCCCCGGGGCGCCGGGGAGGCCCACGAGATCAGCGCCTGAGGCGCGTCCTCCTCAGGCCTCCGCCTCCTCGGTGAGGAGCGCGGCCCACTGGTCCAGCTCCCGGTCGTGGCTCCGGATGACCTCCCTGCCCAGGAGCTTGAGGACCCGCAGGTTGGTGGCCCGGGTGTCGTCCATCTCGTCGTTCCCCTCGTGGAGCGCCGTCTGGACGCGGAGGTAGCGATCGGGCCCGGCCAGGGCGCCCAGCAGGGATGCGACCTGGTACGCCACCGTGTCGTTCACCCCGTCGAAGACGACGCTGAGGAGAGGCTGGGCCCACTCCGCCAGCCCCCACCCCTCCGCCTCCTGCTGGAGGATGGGGCGGGTCATCTCGCCGGTCCCCAGGGAGAGGAGAGCCAGGCCGCCCCCCTGGGCCTGCTCGAACTCGCAGAGAGCCTCCACCAGGGCGCAGGCGGCGGGGTTGTTGGCGAAGACCCCGCCGTCCACCAGCGACACGGGATCGGCCTCGGGACGGACCCGCACGTAGGCGGGCTCGAAGTACGTCGGCGCGGCGGAGGTGGCCCGGGCGGCGTCGCGCATGAGGTAGTCCCGGGTCGGATCCGTCCGGGCCTTGTGGCTCTTGAAGAAGTGGGGCCCCCGGATCTCGATGTCGTAGGCCGTCACCAGGACCGGGGTGAGCGCCTCGGAGATCCGGAGGTCGCCGAAGCGCTCCCGCAGGACGCTCTCGATCCCCGCCGCCGGGTACTTCTCCTCCAGGAGGTTGCCCAACGCCAGGGTCCGGTGCCACGGCGAGCGGCTGAAGATCCGCGCCCCCTCGTCCTCGTACAGGTCGACGAGGTCCTGGGCGGTGAAGCGCGCCGCGGTCTCGTCCTCCTCGCCGGGGGCGGTGAGCCCCAGGGCCAGGATCCCCCCGGTGGAGGTGCCGGCCACCAGCCGGAAGAGCTCGTGGACCG
Organism: uncultured Gemmatimonadaceae bacterium; assembly: GCA_964569085.1. Classification (GTDB taxonomy): domain Bacteria; phylum Gemmatimonadota; class Gemmatimonadetes; order Longimicrobiales; family Gaopeijiaceae; genus JAJCZZ01. Next base: position 46,299 of record CAZMTA010000004.1, read on the forward strand.
CCCGGCCGGTCCGACGCTCGAGCTCGGCCAGGACCATGGCGGGGATGATGCCGCGGATGCCGCCGCCGTCGATGGAGAGGATGGGGAACATGATGGGCAGGGGGTCGGAGGGAGGGATCAGAGGGTCTTCAGGTACTCGACCAGGGCGCGCTTGGCGTCGGCGTCGAGCTCGGTGCCCCAGAGGTGGCCGCCGTTCCCGTTCCCGCGCTCGGTGGTGTCGTACCGCCACCCCACGTGGTCGGGCATGCAGCCTGCGCGCAACCCGTCGTCGGGGGTCACGGGGGACTCGGCCGCGCCGGCGCACCGGGTGGACACGAAGCCCAGGTGGGTCCGGTCCAGGACGTCGTAGCCCCGGTGGAACGATACGGGGCGCCGGGAGGGCGGCTCCAGCAGGGCCCGCACCGTCGGCACGGACCCGTTGTGCAGGTAGGGCCCGCGCAGCCAGAGGCCGGTGAGCCCCACCGCCACGTAGCCTTCGATCTCGGGCTTGCCCATGGGCGTGCGGCCGAGCCCCGCGCCGGCGCGGACGGCCCGGTTGGCGCTGTCCGCCGCTTCCAGGGTCCAGGCCCGGGCCCGCTCCGGATCCGTGCCCACCTCCTCCAGGGGGATCACCGTGCCCATCCGGTTGTCCCGCCCCGGCGCGTGGCAGCCGGCGCAGGTGGCCTCGTAGACGGCCTCGCCCCGCGCGGCCAGGGCTTCGTCCACCGGGAGGGGCCAGGGGGGCGGACGCAGCGCCCGGAGCCACGCCTCCAGCTCCGCCACGCGCTCCCGGAAGGCGGGGGTGTTGCGGGCCTGGACGCCCAGCGCGGAATCGATGATGACCGAGCGGATCGAGGTGGTGGCCCCGTCCAGGTTCATGAGCATGAGCCGGTCGGCGGGGACGTCCAGGGTGGACCAGTCGGCGGTGAGGGCGTGGTCGTCCGCCGGCCAGACGCGCCCCTCCTGCACCCGGTCCTCCAGCGCCCAGATCGCCGGGAAGTCGGTGTTGTCCACCGACTCGTCCGCCGGGAGCCCCAGGAAGTTGAACTTGGTCAGGTTCATGGGCGGGTCGCGCCCGGGGCCCCAGTGAGGCCGGTCGTCGGCCCACGCGAAGCCCTCGCCCTGCTCCCGGAGCTGCTTCCGGGTCAGCGGGATGTAGAGGTACTTGTAGAGGAGGCGGTCCGTGAAGCTCAGCGGGTACGCCATGTCGATCTGGGTCAGGATCGTCTCCGCCCCGAAGCGCGAGTCGTCCGCCGCCCGGGAGAAGAAGCCCAGCAGACCCTGGATGTCGGCGGTGTGGCTCCCGCCTCCGGCCACCACCGTGGGGGTCTCGGCGGCCTCGGTGCGATACCGGGTGACGTGGCAGAGGGCGCAGTTGAAGCCCACCCGGTCGAAGCCCACCCGCTTCTTGGAGAAGCCCACCGGGAGCTCCCGTCCCTCCTCCCAGGGGAGCCCGAGGGACGCGTAGCCGCCGGGCCCCGGAAGGAGGTCGTCGAAGATCCGGGGAAGCACGACCACGATCCAGTACGGGATGCCCGCCTGGGCCTCCGCCCCCACCGAGCCGTAGAGGAACTCGGCCTCGGGGTCCTCGGTGATCCACGCCGCCTGGGGCGCCTCCCGGAAGAAGGTGTCCCACACGAACCACCCCGCCGGGATGGCCAGGAGGACGAGCACCACCAGGATCCGCTTGGTCCAGCGCCACAGGGTCCGCTTCACCGGCGCGCCTCCCTCAGAAGGTCTTGAGGTACTCGAGGAGCGCCCGCTTGGCCCCGGGAGCCAGCTCGGTGCCCCAGAGGTGGCCCCCGTTCCCGTTGCCGGGGAGGCCCGTGTCCAGGCGCCACCCCTCCGCTTCGGCGCCGGGGCCGGAGCTCACGAAGCCGCCCCGCTCCCAGTCGTAGACCGGGTAGCCGATCCAGAAGACGTCGGGACGGGCGTCCGGGGGCTCCAGGAGGTCGGCGAGGGTGGGGACGGAGCCGTTGTGCAGGTAGGGCGCCCGAAGCCACAGCCCGTCCAGCGGGACGTTGGCGTAGCCCCGGGTCTTCCTGAAGTTGGAGAAGCGGGCGGGCCAGCAGTCCTCCCGGGGCGCGTCGGGGGCCGCGCACGCCTCCTCGTCGGCGGGGAAGCCGGCGTAGAGGGTGTTCTGGGCGGCGGCCAGCTCCGGCGTGTAGGAATCCAGGCGGGCCCGGTCGGTGCCCACCTCCTCCCACGGCGTGACCGTCCCCACCCGGCTCCCGTCTCCGGGGGTGCGGAAGGGGGGCGTGGGGTTGCCGTGGCAGACGCGGCACTCGGCGTCGTAGATCCCCCGGCCCTCGTCGGCCAGCGCCGCGTCCAGGCGCTCCTCCGGGAAGGCGGGGGGACGGGCGTCCCACAGCCAGTCCGCGATGCGCAGCAGGCTCTCCCGGTCCAGGGTGGTGGGGGTGGCCCCGGTGCCGAAGCCGGCGCTCAGGTTCCGCTCGTCCACCCGGGTGTTGTTGCCGTCCCAGTGGAGCTGCATCCCCTCCTTGGCGCCCTGGCTCCACACCGCCGGGAAGTCGGCGATCCCCACCTTCTCCACCGCCGGAGCCCGCTCCATGGGAAAGCCCAGCAGCGCCTTGGGCGGGTTGAAGGTGTCCACCCGCCCGGGGCCCCACGCCCCCAGGTCCACGAACTGGAGCCGGGACGTGAGGGTCAGGAGCTGGTCCCGCATGAGGGTGATGCCCGCCATGCGGAAGACGAGCCGGTCCACCGGGTTGAGGGGGTCGGGCCGGTAGCGGTCGTCGTCGTCCGTCTTCGCCCGCTCCTCCTGGAGCGCCTCCAGCTCCTCGATGGCCGGGAACATGCGGCTCGAGCGGAACTTCCAGCTCGTCGCCGAGCGGAAGAGGAAGGTCCCCAGCGAGCCCAGGTCGAAGGTGTTGGCCGGCATGCCCAGCACGTGACGGTCCGGCGCGCCCGGGGCCTCCCGGATCACCCCGGTGTGGCAGACCGAGCAGGTGAAGTAGACCCGGTCGATCCCCTGGACCCGGCGCATGGACATCCCCACCGGCAGGTCCAGCCGGGGATCGGCGTCGTCCGAGTAGATCATCCCGAAGGCGGCGTAGCCCCGACCCGGCGTGGAGTCGGGGAGGTTCTCGGGGAAGAGCTCCGGGAGCGCCACCCAGACCCAGTACGGGATCCCGAAGCCGAACTGCTTGCCGAAGCCCCGCTCGCCGCCGGTGGAGCCGTACCGGAAGTGGTCCGCGTCGCTCTCCCACGTCACCGGCTCGTCGTCGGTGAGTCGCGCGGCCAGGTACGCGCCCCCGCCCAGGACGACCAGGAGGACCACGCCCCCGACGACGGCCAGCCCGGTGCGGAGCGCGGACGTCATGCCTGGGCCGGGCTCCCGGCGGGGAACTCGAGCATGAAGAGGATCAGCCGGCGCTTCCCCCAGAAGACCTGGCCCAGCCACAGGCCCGGGCCCACCTGGCGGATCTCGTCCCGGATGGCCCGCACGAGCAGGGAGCTCCGGGAGTAGTCCAGGATCACCGCCTCCCCCTCGGAGAACCAGCTCGCGTCGGGGTAGACCTCGGCCTGGAAGAGCTCCAGGGACAGCGGGCTGATGAGGTTCTTGAGCGTGCTCCGCTCGCCGTCCCGGCGGAAGCGCTTGCCCCGCCACACCAGGAGGCGCACGAGGCCCCGGAGCACCGGGTCGGCCAGCGTGCCCGGGAGGATCAGCGCGGTCCCCCGGGACGGGCCCTCGGGCACCCGCCCCGCCGGGCTCCGGCGGAAGAGGGCGTCCAGCTCCTCGCGCGACATCTGTCGCAGATCCTGGGCCGTGGGGCTCATGGGGCCTCCGTGCAGGAGAGGGGGCCGTCCTCCCATCCCTGGAAGGCCGGGTCCGACTCGGCCCCCTCCCGGGGGACCCAGTCGAGGCAGTAGTAGTCGCCCCGGTCCCGCGCCCACGGATCGAAGACGTTCACCACGTGGGCGAGCTCGTCCCGCAGCTCGGGCACGGTCCGGAGGAGGACCCGCTTCATGGGGGAGACCTCCTGGCGATGGCCGTTGGGCTCCCCGGCCTCGAAGACCTTCCCGTCGGGGCCGTTGTCCATCACCCATCGCCAGCCCAGCGTCGTGTAGAGCTCGGGCCGGAAGCTCGAGGTGAAGAACCGGTCGCTGAAGAGCCGCCGGGAGGCGTTGATGATGAAGACCTGGAACTGGGTCTCGGAGATGGCGAAGCCGTGGGGACGCTGGGCCGGCTCCTCGGCCAGCCACCCCACCACCGCGTCCACGTCCTCGACGTTGTCCACCTCGGTGGCGTGGGGGAATCCGAGGCAGTCGGTCACGGGCCGGCCGTCCAGGCGCTGCGCCTCGGAGATGATCTTCTCCTCGTCGCACACGTGGGTGCCGTAGATCTCGCGCAGCTCCGGACCCAGCTCGGGACCCGCCAGCTCCTCGAAGGTGCGGAAGTGGCGCAGGCCGTACTGGCGGCGGAACTCGTTGAAGCGGGGCACGCCCCGCTCCCGGTCCCGGAGGATGTCCAGCGCCGCCACGTCGATGCGGCCCGTCGCGCTCTCCAGGCGCGGGATCTCGATGTTCTGGAGGAAGCGGGGGTGGTTGCGGAGCCCCAGGAGTCCGAGGCGCTGGCGGCCCATGCTCAGGGCCCAGTTGGCCACCCCGCGCTCCCGCATGGCCTCGGTGGCGCCCCGGCGCACGGTCTCCACCACCGGGATCCGGGTGCGGATCCGGTTCGGGTCGGCCTCGACCTCGCGGTACTCGATGAGGTCCGGGACGAGGGGGTGGAGGCGGTAGACCGTGACGAACTCCTCGGGGAAGTTGAAGGGCGAGCCGAAGTGGCTCACGCCGCGGTTGAGGTCCACCGGATCGTCGACGCTCCAGTCCGGATCGCCCATGCGGCTTCCCATCCCCACGATCCCCGACCCCGACGCGAAGAGCGACACCAGGAGGTTGGACTTCCCCGGATCCCGGGACTCGGCCAGCCCCTCCCGGATCCGCTCCGCGATCCCCGAAAGGCTCGACCCCTCCTCGAAGAGACCGGTCCAGTTGGCGTTCATGGCCCGGTAGAGCGGGTCGTTGTAGAGGAGCTGGGTCGTCCACTCGATGGTGTGGATCTTGGCGATCTCCGCGGACACCACGAGGCGGGCGGCCTGGAAGAGCTCCTCGTCGGTGACCTCGGCGTATGGCACCGGGGTCCGGGCGGCCCCGGGGCGGCGCAGCCCCGAGTCGTGGTCCGGGACGGCGCGCACCGAGTCCCGGAACGCCTCCACGAAGGCGTTGTGCTCCCGGACGAAGACGTTGTGGTAGAAGCTCAGGCCGATGTTGAAGTTGTCGGGGAAGGCGACGGCCTCCTGTCCCCGCCACATGGGGAGCCCCGGATCGTCGTCGGCGAGGAGGGGCAGGTACCCGGCGTCCTCGCCGGGGCGCGCCCGGACGGTGAGCAGGCGCGCGCCGTCCTCCGGATCCCGCTTCACCCGCTGGGCCGAGCGCTCGTCGTAGCCGTAGATCTGGGAGGCGTCCCACCACGCCGTGACGTGGTTGCGCGTGGTCCGGTAGGCCCGGCCCAGACGCTCTCGGTCCCCCTGCCGGAACGTCGGGGGCGAGTCCTCGTCGGCCATCCGCGCCCGGTCGATCCGGTCCCCGGGACGGCAGCCCTCGGCCTGGGCCTCGGGGCTCCGGCACCCCACCTCCATCCAATCGCCCGGCCGGTTCGTACCCTCCTCGAGGTGGGAGAACCAGTCGTGGGTCATGAACTGGATCCAGAAGGCCGCGAGGACGTTGAAGAAGGGCGCCGCCGTGTAGTCGCAGCGTGCGTCCTCCTGCCGGCCCGGGATCCCGGCGCCGTCGTTGCACCGGTCCGGCTCGGCCTGGGGGCGGGTGAAAAGGCGGCGGCTGAGGAGCTGGGGGTCGGGGGTCAGGAGGTCGATGCGGTCCCCGTGGCGGGCGCGCACCATGCGGCGCCCGGGGAGGGCGTCGGTGGCCGAATCCCGTAGGGTCGGGAAGGTGGTCTCGAACTCGACGTTGCGGGCGAAGAGCATGCCCGTGGCGCCCATGGCCGGGTTCATGACGTCGTTGCAGACGCCGTCCAGGGTGCGGGCGCGGACCAGCGCGCCCCGGCACACCTGCTCGCCGTCGCCGCCCACCGCGTCGTAGCTCGGGTGCTCCGGCGGGAGGCGCATGGCCTGGGGCCACCAGCGCAGGGAGGGCCCGGGCTCACCGCCCCGGCCCAGGGCGTAGGTGGGGAAGGTGCCGGCGTTGTCGAAGAGGTTGAACTCGATGAGCTCCAGGCGCTGGTACTCCAGGTCCATGAGGGCCCCGTCCAGGCCTCGCCCGTTGCGCTGCAGGCGGGGGGGGAGCACGGGGTCGAGCCAGGTGGAGGAGAGGGACGTGGCGTCGCCCGTGCCGTAGTAGTTGCGCCAGTCCACCCACGGCTTGGCCCGGGCCTCCACCGCGGTCTCGGGGCCCCGGCAGCGGGCGGCGGGCACGCCGACCTTGCCCAGGAAGCGGTCGCCCCGCTCCGCGGCCACGGCCCGGAGGCCGCCGCCCACCAGGTCGAAGCAGGCCTCCACCGAGGCGCCGTAGCTCACCCACGCCGCCAGGACGACGGCGGGGACCGCCACGCCCATGCCGAACACCAGGCGACGGGTGAGGAGGAAGTCCAGCGCCGACTCGCCGGTGGGCTCGGGGGTGGCCGGCGCGGTCCACAGCGCCCCGCCCCAGGCCACGAGCCCGGCGCAGAAGAGGGCGCCGCCCAGGACCGAGGCGGCCCAGGGCACCGGGCCCACGGGCTCGGTCGGGAGGTTCGTGGCCACCACGCCCAGCGCCACCAGGACGCTTCCGCCCCGGGGGAGGAGGTCCGCCCGGAAGGCCACCACGGCCATCCAGACGAAGCCGATCACCAGGAAGACCCGCGCCGCCAGGATGGGCCCCAGCGCCAGGGGATGGGTGAACATGGCGCCGCCGCTGGCCACGAAGGTCGGGGCCTCGGCCGCCACCGCCGGCCAGAGGAAGGCGCTGGTCATGCCCGTGCCCACGAAGAGGGCCGTGCCCAGGAGGGCGAGGCCGAAGCCCACGAGCCCCGGCACGCCCGTGCGCTCCCGGTCCCGGGCCCACACGCCCATGACGCCCGGCATGAGGAGGAGCGCGCCCATCAGGTGGAGGAGGTGGGCCGTGATCCACCGGGGCGTGGTGGCGACGTCTCCGACGCGCTCCGCCCACGGGTGGAGGAACATGTACCCCGCGACGGCCAGGCCGCCCAGGGCCAGGAGAACGCCGCTCGCTCGGATGAGCTTCCGTTCGGACATGGGTGCTCCGTGGCTCGGGGTCCGTCCCGCCCGGGGCCCCCGCCCGGGCTCGTCCGGCGGACCGCCTGAGGGGCCAACCTCCGGCGCCGGTGGCTCCGCAGCGTCTCCGCACCGTCCCCGCGATGTCTCGGACCGCGGGGGGGCGCGGCGTTCCGGGGCGCCCGCCCGGGTCGTCGCGGGGCCGCCGGCTCTGGCGCGCCCGGCCGGCCCTCCCCGATCTTGACGGTCCGTCCCCACCGGACGGCCGGCGGCCCGGGTCGGGTCGCCCACGTCGGACCACGCCCCGGAGAACCCCATGCGACGCACCCTTCTCTCGACCGCTCTGGCCCTCCTCACCGTACCCGCCGGGCTCGCCGCCCAGGACGCGGGCAAGGCCATGGTCGCCGACTTCATCGACGCCCGGGCCGACGGCTACGGCGCCATCGCCCAGGAGATCTGGGAGCTGGCCGAAGTGGGCTACCAGGAGACCGAGAGCTCCGCCATCCTCGCCTCCGAGCTGGAGGCCGAGGGCTTCGAGGTGACCATGGGCGTGGCGGGCATCCCCACGGCCTTCGTGGCCGAGTGGAGCAACGGGGAGGGGCCGGTCGTCGGGATCATGGCCGAGTACGACGCGCTACCGGGCATCAACCAGGACCGGGTCCCCCACCGGGAGCCCATCGAGGGGAAGGGCGCCGGCCACGCGTGCGGCCACCACCTCTTCGCGGCCGGGAGCACGGCGGCGGCGGTGGCGACCCGCCACTGGATGGAGGAGACGGGCACGCCCGGGACGATCCGCCTGTACGGCACGCCCGCCGAGGAGGGCGGGGCGGGGAAGGTCTACATGGTGCGCGCCGGCCTCTTCGACGACGCCGACGTCATGCTCCACTGGCACGCCGGGGACAACAACTCGGCGGGCGCCTACAGCACCCTGTCCAACAAGAGCGCCAAGTTCCGCTTCCACGGCGTGAGCGCCCATGCCGCGGGCGCGCCGGAGCGGGGCCGCTCCGCCCTGGACGCCGTCGAGGCCATGAACCACATGGTCAACCTCATGCGGGAGCACGTCCCCCAGGAGACGCGGATCCACTACGTCATCACGTACGGGGGCGCGGCGCCCAACGTCATCCCCGACTTCGCCGAGGTCTTCTACTACGTCCGCAACCCGGATCCGGCCAACGTGGCCTCGATCTTCGAGCGGGTGGCGGCGGCGGCCCGCGGCGCGGCCATGGGCACCGGGACCGAGGTGGACTACGAGATCATCCACGGCGTCTACAACCTCCTGCCCAACGCGACGCTCCAGCGGGCCATGCACGCGAACCTGGAGCGGGTGGGCGGCGTGCTCTACGACGACGAGGAGTGGGACTTCGCCGAGGCCATCCACGAGACGCTGCCCGACGACGCGCCGCCGCTGGAGAGCGCCGCCGAGGTCCAGCCCTTCTCCGTCAGCGACGAGGCCGGGGCATACTCCACCGACGTGTCCGACGTGAGCTGGATGGTGCCCACCGCGGGGCTCAGCACGGCCACCTGGATTCCCGGGACGCCGGCCCATTCCTGGCAGGCCATCGCCGCGGGCGGCACCCCCATCGGGAACAAGGGGATGGTGGTGGCGGCCAAGACGCTGGCCATGACCGCCATCGACCTGTTCACCGACCCGGCGCTGGTGGCGGCGGCCAAGGCCGAGCACGACGACCGCATCCCCGACGACTGGGTCTACGAGCCGCTGCTTGGCGACCGGGACCCGCCCCTGGACTACCGGGAGCCCGCCCGGGGCGGAGGGCGCTGAGGGGGAGCGCCCGCGTCAGTCGTCGTCCCCGTGGATCATGTCCTCGGCCTCCGGGTTGAGGGCGTCCACGAGGACGCCCTCCGTGCCCAGCTCGATCTGACGGAGCTGGCTGATCTGCCAGAGGAGGATCCGGGTCGCCCGGATGTCCTTGGTCATCTGGACGATCAGGCGGGTGAGGTCGCCGCCGCCCCAGAGGAGGCCGGCGATGACGAGGAGCTGGGCCACCTCCAGGAGGAGGAGGGGCAGGGCGCCGATCCCGTCCTGGCTCACGCCCAGCACGATCTCCACCACCAGGAGGAGGAAGATCGCGACGGAGAGGCCCTTGAAGAGCCGTCCGACGTTCACGATGGAGACGCTGGGCTCCATCATCTGGAGCCCCGCTTCCTTCTGATGCTTCCCGTAATCGGTCATGCGGGTCCGCCTTCTGCGGGGGGAGGCCGGGTCGGGGCCGCGGTCGCGGCCGCCCGGACCGTCACTGGTCGATGTTCCGGTATCGTTCGTAGCGCTCCAGGATCTTCCGGACGTACTGCACCGGCTCCTTGCCCCGCACGTAGCCGTGCTGGACCACCGGGTCCCGGTAGACCGACCGCTTCGACTTCTGGAGGAGCCAGTACGCGACGTCCTCCCAGCTCTGGGGGTCGGCTCCGTTCTTCTCGGCCAGGCGCTGGGCGTCGAGCACGTGCCCGCGACCGGCGTTGTACGAGGCGAGGATGAACTTCATCCGCTCGCTCTCGTCCTGGATCTCGTCGGACCACAGCCCGGTGAGCCAGGAGAGGTACTTCACGCCACCCCGGAGGTTGTCCTCGGGATCGTTGGGGTCGGTCACCCCCATCTCCCGCGCCGTGCGGGGCATGAGCTGGAGGAGGCCCGTGGCCCCGACCCACGAGCGGGCCTGGGGGTCGAAGCGAGACTCCTGGGCCACCTGCGCGGCCAGGAGCCTCCAGTCCCAGTCCGCCTCTTCCGCGAACTGCTTGAGGAGGCTGTCGTAGGCCGAGATGCTGCCCTTCGGCGAGGCCACGAGGAACTCGTCGGCCAGGCGCTCCTGGTAGCCTTCCCGGTCGCTGAAGTACTTGTTGTAGAGGATGGCGTTGAGGCGCTGGCCCTCTTCCGAGGCGAGCCACGCGTCGATCCGGGCGCGGAGCGTCGGTGAGGTGGTGCGCACGGCCCAGGCCACGCCTTCCGGATCGCCCAGGACCGGGGTGGCCCGCAGGTTGGTGAAGCGGGCCGTGCTCAGCCGGGCGAGGTTCTCGTGGGAGACGGTCAGGCGGATCTGGCCCCGGGCCACGGCCTCGATGAGGGGCTCGACCTCCTCGGCGTTCTCCACCTCGACGACCTCGATGGGATCCCCCAGGGAGTCGGAGAGCTCCACGACGCGGTCGTAGAAGTCCGACGTGGGCGGAACGTAGACCTCCTGTCCGGCGAGCTGGGACGGGTTGCTCAGGAGACGGGCGGGCACGGCCACCGGATCGCCCAGGGAGAGGGGCGTGACCGCCGCCGAGTCGGTCGTGTCGACGACCGGATCAGGGAGGGGGGCGGCGGGGTCCCGCTGGACGACCACCGGGCGGGTGTCGTAGAGCGACCGGGTCAGGGCGACCTCGTCCTGGTAGTCGGGCCGACGGACCAGGCGGGCCGCGACCACGTCGCCGTCGCCCTGGTTCAGCTTGCGGAAGAGGTCCCGTCGCTCCGGAACCACCTGGGTGCTCATCTCCAGCTCGTGGGCCTCGGCGAAGGCCTCCAGGAGGTCGTACTCGTACCCCATGGGCTCGCCGCGGTAGATGAAGTAGCCCGTGGAGTTGAACGACAGGAGCACGCGCAGCGTGTCCCGCGCCGTGATGGAGTCCCAGTCCACCCTCACCGGCTCGGGCAGATCCTCCATGAGCCCCGGACCCCTGGATTCGGCCGCCGCCAGCTCCTCCGCCGGGGAGGCCGCGTTCCGCAGGTACTGGAGCGGGAGCCTGGGGTCCTCGCATGCGCCGACCCCTACCAGGAGGGCCAGGAGGGCCCATCGGCCGAGAAGCCAGCTGCGAGAAGGGGTTTGATCCGATCGGAGTCGCGACATGGTGGCCTTCCGATGCAGCATCCGTGCCATGCGGGGGGGCGAAGACCCCCCGCCGGCGCCCCGGCCGCGGTCGGCTCCGTGGGACGCGGCCTCCCGGCCCGTCGTGCCCTGGGCCCTTTCCATCCGGCGGAGGGCCACTGCATATTTCCCGCGAGGACGAACGTGATCGTTTCCAGGAAGTCCCCGCTCCCGTCCCCCCGGACGGGCCCGCACCAGGGTCTGGTCGACACCGGAAGCCGGAGCCCCCGAGCCGGACCGTAGCCACCGCTACGGGCCGGCTTTTTCACAGGAGCCGAATCCGAAACGTCCTCGCCCAGGCGGCGCCCCCGAGGGGGGCGCCTTTTTCAGCTCCCTACACGAACTCCAGCATGGAGGTAGGTGATGGGTCCAAACTTTGTCCGAGGAGCTCTGCGCGGGGCGCTGCCCGCCCTGATCGCGCTCCTGTTCTTCGGCACGACGACGGAGGTCCTGGCCCAGACCGGGACGCTCCGCGGGCAGGTCACCGACGCGGTGACCATGCGCCCCCTCTCCGGGGCCCAGGTCTCGGTTCCCGGAACCGGCCGTGGCGCGCTGGCCAACTCCAGCGGGCAGTTCCTCATCGTGAACGTCCCCGCGGGGACGCGCACCGTGCGGGTCGAGATCATCGGCTACGGCACGCAGGAGCAGGAAGTCGACGTGACCGCCGGCCAGGTGGTCCAGGTGAACTTCCAGCTCTCCCAGTCGGCCCTCGAGCTCGACGCCATCGTGGTCACCGGAACGCCCGGACAGACCCAGCGGCGGGCCATCGGGAACTCCGTCTCCACCTTCCAGGCCTCCCAGGTGACCGAGGCGGTCCCGGTCGGCACGGTCCAGGAGCTCCTCCAGGGACGCACGCCGGGCCTGACGCTCATCGCCGACGGCGGGGCGGCCGGGGACGGCTCGGCCATCCGCCTTCGCGGCTCCGGGAGCATCGAGGGCCGCTTCGAGCCGGTGATCTACGTGGACGGCATCCGCGTGGCCGGCGGCACGAACGACTTCGACGACCAGTGCGGCTCGGTCACCCACTGCACCGACGCCCTGGACTTCCTGAACCCCGACGACATCGAGTCGGTCGAGGTCATCAAGGGCCCGGCGGCGTCCACGCTCTACGGGGCCGAGGCGGCGGCCGGCGTCATCCAGATCATCACCAAGAAGGGTCGTTCGGGTCAGTCCGGCGTGCAGTGGACGGCGGGCGCCGACGTGGGGACCTCGACGTGGGCCCTCCAGCGCCCGGTGACGTACTGGAACTGCACGGCCTCGCAGGTGGGGAACCGGTCGTACCCCGGGTGCACCAGCACCGGCCTGCGGATCTACGAGCCGCTGGACGCCCACCCCAACGCGCTCCGTGGCAACGACGACGCGCCCGGGTGCGTCCGGCCCGAGCCCTTCTCGGTGCAGAGCTTCTGCGCCGGGGACTCCAACGGCGCCGGCCAGTACTCCTTCAACCTCTCCGCCCGGGGCGGGGGTGAGCTCTTCAACTTCTTCGTCTCCGCCGAGCGGAGCGACGAGCAGGGCGTCTTCAACAACAACTTCGCCCGGCGCAGCGGGGGCCGTGCCAACTTCGGCTTCACCCCGTCCGAGGTGCTCTCCTTCGACGTGAACGTGGGCTACACCCGCGGCCACGTCCGCATGCCGCTGGCCAACAACTCGTCCAACTCCATCCTGCGCAACGGGATGCGGGGCCGGGCCGACGCCGTGTACCAGTACGAGCCCGGCTACCGGGGCTACGGCCCCACGCTGGCCAACGAGTGGAACCTCCAGACCCGGTCCGAGCGCTACACCATCGGCGCCACGGTGAACTACCAGCCCTTCGAGTGGTTCCGGAACCGGCTGGTGGTGGGGCTGGACAACAACATCCGCGAGGTCCGGGACTTCACGCCGCCGGATCCCCGTCCCGAGCAGCCCCACGGGACCACCCGGTCCACGGGTCTGATCGACTACACGACGCCCACCTCCCACAACTGGACGGTGGACTACTCGGGCACGGCCACCACGGACGTGAGCGAGAACCTGAGCTCCGCCTTCAGCGCCGGCATCCAGCTCAACGCTGCCAAGCAGGAGTCCTTCCAGGTGACGGGCGAGGGGCTGGTGAACCAGAACCTGAACCTGGTGGGCTCGGCGGCCATCACCCGGGCCGACCAGGCCTTCGAGGAGCAGACCTCCCTGGGCTTCTACCTCCAGGAGCAGGTGGGCTGGAAGAACCGCCTCTTCGCCACCGCCGCGGTCCGGGTGGACGACAACTCGGCCTTCGGACGCGACTTCAGCCTGGTCGTGTACCCCAAGGCCCAGCTCTCCTACGTCATGAGCGACGAGGACTACTTCGACGTCGGCTGGGTGGACCAGCTCAAGCTGCGCGGCGCGTGGGGTCAGGCCGGGAATCCCCCGGATCCCTTCACCGCGGACCGGACCTTCTCCCCGGGCGTGGCGGTCGCGGCCGACGGGCAGGTGGTCAACATCCTCCGGCCCGAGTCCTACGGGAACCCGGACCTGAAGGCCGAGACCGGCTCCGAGCTCGAGCTCGGCTTCGAGTCCTCGCTCTACGACGGGCGTCTGGGGGTGGACTTCACGTACTACCGCCAGAACACCAAGGACGCCCTCATCGCGGTGCCGGATCCGCGCTCCAGCGGCTTCAGCGGCGAGCACTTCGCCAACGTGGGTGAGATCAAGAACACGGGGATGGAGCTCCTGGTGACGGCCACTCCGGTCTACCTCCGGGACTTCCAGTGGGACGCCACGGTCTCCCTGTCGACCAACTCCAACGAGCTGGTGGACTTCGGGGACGCGCCCCTCACCGAGATCGCGTTCGGCTCCTTCGCCACGGTCCAGAAGCACATCGAGGGCTATCCCCTCGGCGGCTTTTGGGGCATCACCGGCACCGTGGACGCCCAGAACGACGTGACGCTCGGCGAGGAGGAGTACGTCGGTCCGTCGCTCCCCACCCGGGAGATCGGCCTGACGAACACCTTCACCATCTTCGACGACTTCCGCCTGTACGCGAACCTGGACTACAAGGGCGGCCACTACCAGTGGTGCGCCATCTGCTCGGTCCGGAGCCGCTTCGACCAGAACACCTGGACCATCAACCGCCCCGACGCCGACCCGGCGGAGGTGGCGCTGGTGACGTCCAACCAGACCCGTCGTTGGATCTCGGAGGCGGACTTCATCAAGCTCCGCGAGGTCTCCCTGAGCTACCGGATCCCCTCGCGCTACCTGGAGAACGTGGGGGTCGAGAACGGCACCCTGACCCTCTCCGGGCGGAATCTCTGGATGTGGACGAAGTACGGCTTCGACCAGGACGGCGTGGGTCTCGGCTCGCCCGACCCCGAGGTGAACTTCGATTCCCGCTCGGCCTACGGCCGCACCGACTACGCGTCGATCCCCATGCTGCGGACCTTCTCCGCCAGCATCCGGGTGGCGTTCTGACCGTCATGGAGACACGGACGATGACCAACCGAACCTTCCCGCGCCGGGCCCGGACGGCCCTGGCGGGAGCGCTCGTGGCGGGCCTTCTGGCCTGCTCGAGCTTCGACAGCCTCCTGGAGGTGCAGAACCCCGACGAGCTCGACGAGGAGCTGCTCCAGGACGAGACCCTCGTGGACGTCCTGGTGAACAGCGTCACCGGCGACTTCGAGGAGGCGCTGGACGACCCGTTCATCTGGCGGGGGAGCATGTTCACCGACGAGTCCATCACGGGGATCAACTGGGAGCAGACCGCCCGGCTGAGCCAGCGGATCGTCGAGTACGACGAGGGCGACGCGGACCTCATGTTCTCCGAGATCAGCGAGGCCCTGGTGCAGGCCGACTCGGTGACGGGTCGGCTCCGCACCCTCCTGGACAGCCCGCCCACCGACTCACGGATGGCCACCACGCTGATCTACGGGGGCTACTCCTACCTCCTCATGGCGGACGCCATGTGCGAGGCCACCGTGAAGGTCGGGTCCGAGGTGTACCAGCCCGCCGCGCTGTACGAGTTCGCGCGGGAGCGGTTCGCCGAAGGGCTGACGGTGGCCCAGGCCGCCGGCGCCACCGGGCTGGCGAACCTGGCGCGGGTGGGCCTCACCCGGGCGCACCTGAACCTGGGCAACTACGGCCAGGTGGCCGCCCTCGCCGACCAGGTGCCCGGGGACTTCCGGCACTACGCCAGCTACAGCGACGCCGATCCGGCGGTGTACAACGTGCTGGAGTCCCGCGTGACGGGGAACAACCACTCCCTGGGCGTGGCACCCCGCTTCGTGGCGGGGGGACCGGCGCTCTTCGACGACGCCGGGGACAAGACGGCGCTCCTCACCGACCCCCGGGTGCAGCACCGGCCCACGTGGCGGCTGGGGCACAACCAGCTCACCAAGCTCTACACGCCCTACGCCCCGCTCATGATGTCGAACCACAACGGGGAGACGCTGGCGGGAGGTGGCACCCCGGCGCCGATCGGACGTGGCTCGAGCATCGCGTTCGCGTCGGGGCTCGAGGCCCGGCACAACAAGTACGAGGCCATGCTGGCCCAGGGCGGGAACGAGGCCGCGGTCCTGGCCTTCGTGAACGAGCGTCGGGCCGCGGGGAACCAGGACCCGGTGACGCTCTCGGGAGACGCCCTCGAGGCGGAGCTGCGGGACCAGCGGGGTCGGGATCTCTTCCTGGCCGGCCACCGCCTGGGCGACCTGCGCCGCTGGCTGCGGGGCGGGGACGACCTCTTCCCGTCGGGAACCCACCCCAACACCCAGTGGGGGAGCTACGGGACGGCCACCTGCTTCCCGCTTCCGCTGGAGGAGTACGAGGGGAACCCCAACCTCCCCAAGCCGTGAGGCCCGGAGGGAACGCGTAGGACCCGGTGGCGCCCGGGGCGCGGCGGATCCGTCCGTCGCGCCCCACGCCGCCCCGCGGGCCCGTGCCTCACAGGGTCCGCAGGAAGGCCAGGAGGGCTTCCTGGGCCAGGCGGTCCAGCGCCTCGAAGCGGGCGCGGGCCGCCTCGGCCTCCCCTCCGTGGAGAAGGATGGCGTCCCGGATCCGGCCGGCTCGCCCGTCGTGGAGGTAGACGTCCCGGAAGCGCAGCCCCAGGAGGGGCTCGGTCCGGAACTCGCGGGTGCTCGCGCCCGGCGCGCAGGTGCCTTCCAGGGCCGGCCCCATGTCGTGGAGGAGGAGGTCGGAGTACAGGGCGATGACGCGGTTGGACAGGGCCGGGCTGGCGTGCTCGGCGGTCCGGAGACGAGGAGCGTGGCACCCCGAGCAGCCCAGCGAGTCGAAGAGGGCCTCCCCCCGCACGGCGGCAGCCGCCGGCGCGCCCCGAGCGGGCGGTGCCAGGAAGCGTACGAACGCCACGAGGGCGTCGAAGTCGGCGGTCCCCACCTCGGGCTCCGGGGCGGGGTCGCTGCCCGGGGGCACGGGCGGAAGCGCGCCGGCCCGGGACTCGTCGGGGACGAGGGGCGTGGTGAGGCCCATCTCCAGCCGGAGGGCTCCGTCGACGAAGTCCTGGAGGGAGGCCACGTCGGCCTTGCGGCCGAAGCGGGCCGCCCGCCCGGAGGCGTCCCGACCCACCCGCCCCGAGATCCCGTCCCGGTCCCGGTCGTCGGGGTCGGCGGCCGCCTCCAGGGTCGCCAGGGGCACGACGTCCACCAGCCCCAGCCCGAAGGTGAAGGGCACCGTGAAGCGCCCCCGGTGCTCCGCTTCGGCCGGGGTCGCGGTGGGGGTGGCGCCGGCGGCGCGGGCCACGGGGGTCACCTGGATGCGGAGATTCTCCCCCCCGGCGGCGGACAGCGGGTCGCACGCGCCGGCGCCGGTGTGGCGCGTGGCCTTCCGCACCGCCGTCTCCCCCGTGCCTCCGTCCACCGGGAAGGTGTGGCACGCCGAGCAGGAGCTCTCGTTGAAGCGCGGCCCGAGCCCTTCCTCCGGCGTGAAGATCCGCGCGAACAGCGTCCGGCCGGACTCGAAGCGCGCCCGCTCGGCCGCCGTCAGGCCCGGGAGCGGCTCCCCGAGCTCGGCGGAGACGGGGCGGGCGTCGGGGTCGTCCGGCGCGGCGCAGGCGGGGGTCGTGGCGACCAGCAGGAGCAGGGCCGGAAGAGCGGGCGAGGCCGTTCGGGCACGCCCCATCCACCAGCGGAAGGGAGTTGGGACCATGGCAGCGCTCCAGGGACGTGGGGTCTCGGCCCGTCGGATCGTCCCCATCATACTCTGCGCGGCGCTTCTCGGCGCCGGTGCGTGCTCGTCGGGCACCTCGCCCGACCAGAAGCCGACCACCGCGCGGATCCAGGTCACGGGGACGGCGCCGGCGCCCCTCCGTCTCGTGACCTCCACGGATTTCTACGAGACGATCCAGGACGGCGCCGTGGTCCAGGTGGTCCGCACCGCGGACACCACCGTCATCGCGCTCCCCTACGACGAGGTGCTCCCCTTGAGCTCCCTGGGGAGCGTGGTCGTCTCGCTGACGAACCCCGCGCCCGAGCCGGCTCAGGTGGAGCTCCGGGTGACGCTGGACAGCGGGCAGGAGCCCTACCGGCAGGCCGCGACCCTCTCCCTGGGCGGCACGCTCCGCTACGTCTTCGTCTTCCGGCGAACGCGCGTCTGACGCCGGCGGCGGAAGGAGCTCAGCGGAGGCGTCGGAAGAGGCGGTCCGCCATGGCCGTGGCCACCGGGACGCCCACGGCGAGAAAGGCCCAGCCCACCGCGTTCACCGCCTCCTGGCCGCCCCCCACCGTGGAGAGGGAGAAGGCGTAGCCCGGGAAGAGGAGCATGCCGGCTCCCAGGAGGGCCGGGACGGTGCGGCCCACGGAGCGGTCGGTGCCGCCCCCGTGGCGGGCCCCCAGGGCGCTCCCCAGCGCCGGAAGCGCCACGGCCGCGACCCCCGCCAGCACCGTGGGGACGACGTCGCACGTCGCCCGGAAGTCGTCGTCCTCGGTGACCTCGATGCATCGGCTGGCCAGACCGACGCCCGCCGCGAGCCCCAGGGCGTTCCCGGTGGCGGACCAGAGCACGGCCCGCCGGGTGGGGTGGCCGGCCGGGTCCCTCCGCCAGTCGAAGGCGAAGGGCTCCAGGCGTCCCGGCGGCGCCGGGACGCCTGCGTCCCTGCGTCCCGGGCGACGGGTCTCGATGAGGATCACGCCGTAGAGGGCGCCCGTCCCGTACCGGACGCCCGCCTCGCCGGGAGGGATGACCTGGATGCGCTCGAGGTTCTCCATTCCCACCGAGCCGTACAGGTACTGGGGATTGGTGACCACCACGCCGTCCAGGAGGACCATGGGGTGGTTGCACGGACGGGCGTTCACGATGGAGATGGCGGCCGCGCCCCGGAACTCGAGGCACACGTCGGTGGCCGACAGGTTCGGCGCCTGGCGTAGCCGAAGGCTCGGCACGGTCCGGCGGAGGAGGTCGCCCATGTGGCGACTGGTGCCGATGGCCGCCACGATCTCCGCGCGGGTCACCTCCCGGAAGCTCGCCCCGGTGGTCCGTGCCTCCCGCTGGAGGGAGGTCTCGCCCTCGACAACCAGCGGCTCGATCTCCACCGCCCGGGGCGCCAGCCGGACGCGCAGCACCACCTCGTGGGGGGCGTCGACCGCGATGCGGTGCTCGTGGCGGCCGTACGCCACGTGCTCCACCACCAGGGTCCAGGTTCCCGTGGGGACGGCGGGGAGGAGGAAGCGGCCGTCCGGGTCGGACAGGACGGCGATCGCCGTGGAGTCGATGTGGAGGTATACGTCGGGGACGGGCTCCCCGGTGGTCACGTCCACGACCGTGCCCGGGACGTCCACCCGGTCCTGGACGGCGGCGGCGCCGGCGCGCGGCAGCACGAGAAGGCAGGAGAGGAGAAGGGGGGCCCAGCGGCTCGCGGCGTCCATGGCGCGGCTCCCGCGGTGAGGTGGCCGCCTGCGCGGCGCGGGGGAGTCCCGCCGCGCACGGCGTCGTCTCCTGATACGCCGCTCGCGGCCCGGAAGTGTCCTCACCCCGCCGGGACGGGGGGAGGGGCCGCGCTCAGCCCGTCAGACCCGACGCCCGAGCGGCGTGCCATCCGGCCATTCCGTGCACCCCGCCGCCCGGCGAGGCGGACGCGGAGCAGAGCCAGAGATCTTGGGCGAGGCGCCACGGCGTGGGGGAGGGGAGGGGGCGGGCCAGCGTCTGGCCGAGGGTCAGGGCCCCGCCGTTCACGTCCCCGCCCACCAGGTTGGCGTTCCAGCGCTCCAGCGCCGCGGGCCCGTGGACGCGTCGCGCCCGGATGCGGGACCGGAACCCCGGGGCGAAGCGCTCCACCTGCTCCTCGATCCGCTCCGTGACGTCGCCGGACCACCCCGGTGGGACGTGGGCGTAGGCCCAGGCGGTATGGACTCCGGCGGGGGCCCGGTCTGGATCGAACAGGGAGGGCTGGGCCAGGAGGACGAAGGGGCGCTCCGCCGCCCGGCCCTCCCACGGGGCCGCCTCGGCCGAAGCCAGCTCCTCGGCCGTTCCACCCAGGTGGACGGTGCCCGCCCGACGGCAGCCCGGGGCGGTCCACGGGATGGGGTCGTCCAAGGCCCAGTCCACCTTGAAGGCTCCGGGGCCGTACCGCCACGACGCCAGGCGCCGGCGCACCCGCCCGGGCAGCCGGTCCCCGCAGACCGCCAGGACCTGCCGCGGGGTCAGGTCCAGGAAGGCCGCGCGGTGGGGCGGGAGGTCGTCGAGGCTCGCCACCCGCACGCCGGTCCGCAGCTCCCCGCCGCGGGCGCGGAGCACCGAGGTGAGGGCCGCGGCGATGGAGCCCGCGCCCCCCCGGGCCACGGGCCACCCCACGGCGTGGGCCGCCACCATGAGGACCAGCCCCACGGCGGCCGCCGAAGGGTGGGTCAGGGGCATGCCGGAGTGGGCGGCGTTTCCGGCCAGGAGGGCCCGCGCCGCCGGGGTGGCCAGCCGTCGCCGCCCCGACCCCGCGCTCCCGCCCCGCAGCCTCCAGGCGAAGCGGGCCATGAGGAGCGGGGCCCGGGGCGGCCGGAGGGGGGCGTCCAGCACGTGGTCGGCGAAGGCGTCCCAGCGTCCGACGAAGGGAGCGACCAGGGCCCGGTAGGCGTCCCCGTCCTCGCCGAGGCCCGCCGCCGTCTCGTCCAGGGATCGGTGGAGCAGGACCGCGGAGCCGTCGTCCAGCGGGTGGGCCAGGGGAACGTCCGGGTGGAGCCACTCCAGGCCGTGCTCCTCCAGGGGGAGCGAGCGGAAGAAGGGCGAGCCCACGCCCAGAGGGTACACCGAGGACCCCACGTCGTGGACGACCCCCGGGAGCGTCAGCTCGGCCGAGCGCGCCGCGCCCCCCGCCGCCTCCTCCGCCTCCAGCACCAGGACGGAGCGCCCCGCCCCGGCCAGGGCCACGGCCGCGGCCAGCCCGTTGGGTCCGGCGCCCACCACCACGGCGTCCCACGTCATGGAGCGCGGGGCGGGGGGGGAGGCCGGTGGATCATGCCCGGAAAGCTAGGTGGCGGGCGTCTCCCCGGATACCGGAGGACCCCGAACCGCTTATCTTCATCGCGGCCACCCGACGACGGGCGGCCGGACCCACCCCCACCCCGGAGATCGGATGCAGCGACGAGGCGGACGCGCGGTCGTCACCACCCTGACGGCGGCCTGGCTGGCGGCCTGTGGCGGCGAGGGAGGCGCGGGCTCGTCCGCGCTCCCGGCACCGGAGGTCACCGACTCCGCCGGGGTCCAGATCGTCGACAACCGCCTCCCCCAGGGGCCGGTCCCCCGCTACGCCACCCTCTCGGAGGACCCGGTCCAGAGCTGGCCCGAGCCCTCCGAGCCGTCGCCCTACGGGCTCCGTCGGAGCATGGACGCCGCGGTCACCCTCCAGGACGGGCGGGTGGCGGTGGCCGACGCCGGGACGTTGCGCCTGCGGTGGTATCGAGGCGAGGACGTCGAGGCCACCTTCGGCCAGCGCGGCGAGGGCGAGGGCGGATTCCGTGAGCTCTCGGCCATGGGCCCGGCCCGGGGCGACACCGTCTGGGTCCACGACGCCCGGTCCGGCGTCCTCTCCCTGGTCGGCCCGCCCCCGCGCCCGCGCGAGATCCGCTCGGCGCCGGTGCCCGGCGGCGGGAGCGTGGTGGGCCGTTTCGGCGACGCCAGCCTCCTGGTGCGCCTCCCCCGGACGGTGGCCCGGGGAGAGAGCCCGCCGGCCGGGATCAGCCGGGACACGGTACCGTGGCTGCGCTGGTGGCCCCAGACGGGGGACACCGCCACGGTGGGCCGCTTCCCCACCGACGAGATCCTGGCCCTCGACGTCGGAGGCGACGCGCCCGAGCTCCTTCCTCCGCCTCTCGCGCGGCGGACGAGCCAGGCCGTCGGCCCGGGGCGCTTCTACGTGGGAGCCCAGGACGCCTTCGCCATCCGGGCCTACGACCCCGACGGGTCGCTGCGCCAGATCGTGCGGGTGCCCGACTTCGAGCTCCGGGTGGATCCGTCGAGCCTCACGCGGTACGACCTGAGGGACGCCACCGGGCGCATCCCGGACTGGGCCGACGCGTACTGGAGCCACGCCCGGGACACCCGCCCGGCGTACGGCCGGCTGCTCCTGGACGGGCGGGGGAATCTCTGGGTGGCGGAGCACGTGATCACCGACGAGCCCGCCCGGAACTGGCTCGTCTTCACCCCGGACGGCGCGCTGGCCGGGCTGGTCGAGGTTCCCCGGGACTTCCGGATCCTCGAGATCGGCGCGGATCACGTCCTGGGCGAGCGGCGTGCTCCGAGCCTCCCGGGCACGCTCGAGCGCTACCGGCTGGAGCGCCGCGGCCGCTGATCCGGTCCGGTCCCTCCGCCGGGGGGTGAACGCGGGGGCCCGGTCCGGGTACCTTGGGATACAGTCGTGCGCGCGAGTGGGGATCGCCGGCGGCCGGGCTCCGGCCCGGACCGTCGGAGGAAAGTCCGAGCTCCGCAGGGCAGGGTGCCGGGTAACGCCCGGGCGCCGAGAGGCGACGGAAAGTGCCACAGAGAGCAGACCGCCGATGGCCGCTTCAGGGCGGCACAGGTAAGGGTGAAAGGGTGCGGTAAGAGCGCACCGGGCCGCTGGAGACAGGGGTCGCACGGCAAACCCCACCCGGAGCAAGGCCATGTAGGGGACGAGGAGCTGCCCGCTCCGCTCGAAGTCCCGGGTAGGCCGCACGAGGTCGTCGGCGACGACGGCCCCAGATGAATGATCTCCCTCCGGCCCTCGGGCCGGAGACAGAACTCGGCTTATTCCGCGCGCACGACGCTTCGCGCCCGACCGGCCCCCGGCCGGCGGGCGCGAGGCCCTTCCGGGCTTGACCCGAGACGCCATTTGGCGATCTTCAGCGTCTCCCCGGACCCCGGCATCCGCCTCCCGGCGCGCCGGCCCGTGGAGAACCATCCGCGCCCGTAGCTCAGTTGGATAGAGCGCGTGCCTCCGGAGCACGAGGTCGCAGGTTCGAATCCTGCCGGGCGCACTTGAGAGCCGGAGTCCCGAGAACGGGGCTCCGGCTCTTTTCACGTCGAGGGGATTGGAACCTGCGACCGAGCAGGGACGGTGGGCGCGGGTTCGAGCCGATGCGCGGCTCCGGGCTCCCCTCGGACCCGCGGGCGCTCCGGCTCCCGGGGTCGGGGGCGCTCCGGCCAGCGGTCCACCCATAGGCGACTATGCTGTGCGGTCGCGTCCGCCTCCCTCCGGGGGGCCGCACCCCTGCTCCGTCAGCCCCCCTCGGGCCGCGCGAAACCCGTCTTTGCGGGGGCTTCCGCGCGTAGGGGATCGACCTGTCTCGGTGTGGGGAAATCTACTTGACAGCCCGGTACCGACCCCCGCACGTTGCCCCTTCGACATCAAGGGAACCCGGCTGCCCACGGGAATTGTGATCCTGTGGCGCGGCCTTTCCACATAGATAGACGGATTCGAGCCGCGATCATCCTGGTCGCGGGAAAGCAGTCCTCCCCTCCGAAGGAGGTCCTATGGATCCCCGTTCGTTCGTTCGATCGGTAATCCAACAACGGCGGAATCTCTCGCTGTTGTTCGCACTGGGAGCGGCACTCGTTCTCCCCGGTGCACTGCAGGCTCAGGGCACCATCACCGGGACCGTGACCGAGCAGGGCAGCATGCGCCCCCTCGACGCGGTGCAGGTCTACATCCCCGGCACCAGCATCGGCACGCTCACCAACGCGTCCGGTCGCTTCCTCATCGTCAACGTCCCCGCGGGTGAGCACGAGGTCCGCGCCGAGCGCGTGGGGTACGCTTCCGGCTCCCAGATGGTCACCGTCGCCGACGGCGAGACCGTCCAGCAGAACTTCACCCTCGGCACCAGCGCGATCCAGCTCGACCAGATCGTCGTGACCGGCGCCGGCCAGGCCACCCAGGTCAAGCGACTCGGGAACACCGTGGCCAGCGTGAACGTGGAGGCTCTCGAGGACGCGCCCATCAACAACTTCTCCGAGCTCATCCAGGGCCGGGAAGCGGGCGTGAACATCTCCTCCTCCGGCGGGATGGCCGGTGAGGCGTCGCAGATCCGCATCCGCGGGTCGTCGTCGCTGACGCAGGACAACAACCCCATCATCTACGTGGACGGGATCCGCATCGACAACTCCGTCACCGAGGGTGACGCGGGTGGTGCCTCCCGCCTGGACGACATCAATCCCGACGCCATCGAGCGCGTCGAGATCCTGAAGGGCGCCGCCGCCGCCACGCTGTACGGCACGGAGGCCTCCAACGGCGTCATCCAGATCTTCACCAAGAAGGGCTCCGCCGGCGACACCCGCTGGGAGATGTCCGTCGAGGGTGGAATCTCGCAGATGGACGAGTCCCGCTACGCGTCCCACGCGGGCTCCGCCTGCAGCCGCGCCGGCCAGCTCCTCGGCGGGTGCAAGCCCGGCAACGAGCAGGCCTTCGCCAACCAGATCGCCCAGTACTGGGGCCTCGGCTCGCTGAGCCCCTACGAGGTCTTCGAGGTTCCGCTCCTGGATCCTCTCTTCGGCACCGGGAACCACCAGGCCTACAGCCTGTCGGTCCGGGGCGGAAGCCAGACCATCAACTACTTCGTCTCCGGGCGCTTCGCCCGTGAGGACGGGGCGTACGACGGGGCCATCTACGGGCCCGCCCAGGACATCGACGAGCAGAAGCAGGCCACGGCCAACGTGACCTTCTTCCCCGTCGAGAGCGTGCGCCTGCGGTTCAACTCGATGTACACGAACCGCTACCACGAGGTGCCCACCAACGGGAACAACACCACGGGCACCTTCTCGATGGCCATCATGTCGAAGCCCGAGCTGGCCAGCGAGCGGAACCCGACCGGGACCGGCGCGTTCGCCACGATGAACGAGCTGTTCCAGATCGAGCAGACCGAGGAGACGGAGCGGTTCGCGGGCAGCGTCAACGCCCAGTACTCGCCCATCCAGGACTTCACGGTGGACGCCACCTTCGGCGTCGACGTGGTCTCCTCCGAGGAGCTCGACTTCCAGAACTTCAACTGGGCCGTCGACAACTTCTCGAGCTACAGCCAGAACGGTGCGCGGACCTTCCAGACGCACAACCGCCGCGAGCTGACCCTGGACGTCAAGGCGAACTACGCCATGCAGCTCAGCGACGCCCTGACGGCCGACCTCATCGGTGGCGCGCAGCTCCTCCAGAGCCGCTACCACCGCAACACGAGCTCCGGCAGCCAGTTCCCGGCGCCGGGTCTCGAGGTGACGGGCGCGGCCGCCAACCAGTCGGCCGGCGAGTTCCTCCGCAACGAGGTGAACGCGGGCGCGTACGCGCAGGCCCAGTTCGGCATCAACAACTACCTCTTCACCACGGTGGGTGCGCGTCTCGACAAGCACTCCGCCTTCGGTGAGGGCGCCGACGCGCAGCTGTACCCCAAGGCCAGCGTCTCCTTCGTGCCCAGCGACATGAACGGCTGGGACGAGATCGGCCCCATCAGCTCGCTGCGTCTGCGGGCCGCCATCGGGCAGTCCGGGCTCCAGCCCGGCGCCTTCGACCAGTTCACGACCTTCTCGCCGCAGCCCGGCGAGCTCGGTCCCGGCGTGGAGCCGGACAACCTCGGTAACCCGGACCTCGAGCCCGAGGTCTCCACCGAGTGGGAGGTCGGAGCCGACTTCGGTCTCTTCGACGACCGGATCTCGCTGGACGTGACCTACTGGGACCGCACGGTCAACAACGTGCTCGTGGACCGTCTCTTCCCGCCCTCCGGCGGGTTCAACAGCCCGCAGCTCTTCAACCTGGGTGAGATGGTCGCCCAGGGGCTCGAGGTCGGGCTGAACGGCGCGGTCTTCACGACGCCGAACTTCTCGTTCGACGCCTTCGCCAACGCGGCCTACCTCTCCGAGGAGGTCACGGACCTGGGCGGCGCGCCGCCGATCAAGGTCGGGTACTACCGGTACCGGACGTGGATCGCCGAAGGGTACGCTCCGGGCAGCTTCTTCACGAAGCAGCTCGCCAACACCCCCTTCCCGTTCGACCAGAACGGCGACGGCGTGGCCGACACCGAGCAGGAGATGCTGAACTTCCTGTCGAGCCCGCTCACGCCCGACCAGCTCGTGCTTCTCCAGGGCGCCCTCATCGACGGCAACCCCGCCGGCGAGGTGTACCGTGGGAAGAGCACGCCGGACTGGAGCGGCTCCTTCGGGGGTACGTTCTCCCTCTTCGGCAACATCCGGGTGAACACCCAGTTCGACTACGCCTTCGGCGACTTCTACACGCAGAACCTGAGCGGCGCGTTCCGCGACTCGCACTGGCTGCTGGGGCGCAACACGCCCGAGACGGCTCGGATCGAGGCGGTTCTCGTGAACCCGGCCAGCACGGCCCAGGAGCGTCTCGCCGCGGCCCAGGATTGGCTCGGTGAGGTCTCCCTCTCGCCGTGGTCCGGTCTGAACAGCATCGAGGAGGCCGACTACATCCGGTGGCGTGAGGTCAGCGTGAGCTACTCGCTCCCCGGTGACCTGGTGGAGGGCTTCGGCATCGACCGCGCCACCCTCACCGCCGGTGCTCGTAACCTGAAGCTGTGGACGAAGTACTCCGGGATCGACCCGGCCAACAACGTGACCACGGATTCGGGTAGCAGCTTCGTGCAGGGCATCGACGGGTGGCGTCCCGGGACTCCCCGGCGCTTCACGTTCGGTCTCCGCGTCGGCTTCTGATGATTGGAGGATATGACATGCAACGCATGAACGATCATTCGCGCAGCCGACGGCGCGGTCGGGGATTCCAGGGGGTTGCCCTCGTGGCCGCCCTCGCCCTGACCACGGCGGGCTGTGATTCGCTCCTGGACGTGGAGAATCCCAACAACGTCGTCCAGGAAGACCTCGAGAACGCGACCTCGGTGAACGCCCTGGTCAACGGGGCGCACGCCCTGGTGGCCGAGGCCCTCGGAGACGTGACCGTCTCCACCGCCGATCTGTCGGACGAGTTCCAGCACACCGGCTCCCAGAACTGGGCGGCCGAGCTGGACGTGGGGTCCATCACCAACGTGGAGGGCCGCAGCAACGCCCTCTTCAACTCCCTCTCGACGGCCCGCTGGATGGCCGAAGAGGCCATCGCCACGGCGGAGCAGTTCGCCGACGAGCTGGTGGTTCCCACCGATCTCGCCAACGCCTACCTGGCGTCCGGGATCGCGTACATGACCATCGCGGACAACTTCGAGGACTTCACGTTCTCGAACCGCACGGAGGTCGGCCCGCCCATCGGTGAGGCCAACATGCAGGGCGTGTACGACATCGCCCTCGAGCGCTTCAACTCCGCCCGGTCGGCCGCCTCGGCGGCCGGCGCTTCGGACCTGGTCACGGCCGCGATGGCCTTCCAGGCTCGTGCCGAGTGGGGCAAGGCGCTCTGGCCGAAGCTGAACCCTCCGGGTTCGGCCCCGGCCGATCCGCTGGTCAACAGCTCCGCGGCCAACGCCCTCGCGGCGGAGGTCATCGGGCGCGTGGGTGCGACGTCGGACTGGATGTACCGCTTCCAGTACTCGTCGGCCACGATCACCAGCCCCCTCGGGAGCTGGGTCAACTCGCGGCAGGAGTTCGCGGTGTCGCCCCAGTGGGTGCAGCTCGACGCCGCCGGCCGTACGGTCGAGGCGGTGACCCTCGAGGATCCCATCGACGGCGTGCCGGATCCGGCGCTGGTGGGGATCCTCACCGAGTTCGAGGAGGGCTACCTCTACGCGCCGCTCACGGCCGTGAGCGCGCGGGAGATGCACCTGATCCTGGCCGAGGCCGCGCTGGCCTCCGGGAACCAGGCGGGTGCGGTGACCCACATCAACCACGTGCGCGCCATCAAGGGCTCCTCGCCCTACGATCCGGCGACGCACGCTCCGACGCCTCTCGAGATGATTCAGCACGAGCGTCTCGTGAACATGTTCATGCAGCCGACCCGTCGGCTGTGGGACATGTACCGCTTCGACATCGCGGCGCCGACGTGGGCGCCCGGTTCGGACGCGTTCGCCAACGGCCAGATGTTCATCATCGGTCAGGACGAGCGGGTGTCGAACTGCTACCTCCTCGGGACCTGCTGATCACGGCCCGGGAGTGACGGACCGTCACGGACGCGGCCCCTCCTTCGTATGAAGTGAGGGTGCCGCGCTCCGGGCGGCCCACGCAGCGAGAGTGGAACAGGGGGTCCGGGGATCTTTCCCCGGGCCCCCTTTCTCGCGCAGATTCAGCTCAACGAAAATCCAGCCTCCAGGAGTCCCGCATGACGCTTCTTCGTTCGCACCACCGCAGCGCCCCGCGCCGGGCCGGCCCGGGGGTCTGGGTCGCGGCGATCGGCCTCGCGCTTCTCGGGACCGGGGGCTGCTACAGCTACCAGCCCCAGGACGGGGCCATCCCACCGGCTCCCGAGACGGTCCGGATCGAGCTCACCGGAGAGGGCCGGGACGCGATGGAGCGGCGTCGGGGCCTGGCCCTGGAGCACTTCGAGGGCAGGGTCCTCCGGCAGTCCGGGGAAGACCTCACGTTCGAAGCGCGGCTGCCCGCCAACCTCCTGGCCTACAGCGAGCGCGGGGTGACCGACACGCTGGAGATCCGCCGGTCGCACATCCGGAGCGTGGACGTGAAGGAGTTCTCCACGAAGCGGACGATCCTCGGTGCCGCGGCCGGGGTCGCGGGTCTCGCCGGGGTGTACGCGATCGTGCAGGCCGTGGTCAGCAGCGAGGAGGACGGCCTGGGCGGGGGCGACGGCAACACCGACTTCTCGGTGGTGCCCTTCGTGACCACGATCCTGGGGTGGCTGCGCTAGCGCCCGCTCCCCGGGTCGCATCCGCTCCGGAACGACGAACGGCGCCGCCCCCTTCCGGGGACGGCGCCGTTCGCGTGCTGCGGGGTGGGGCGGGAACGCCTTACATCGCGGCGCCCTGGACCCCCATGCTTCCGTCGGACGAGACGTTGAAGCGCACCCACATCCCCGTGGCCGCGTGGCCCGGGATGTAGCACACCAGGGAGTAGTTCCCGGCGGCGTCCGCGGTGAAGGTGATGGTCTCCTCTTCACCGGGCATGGTGCCGTCCACCATGGAGGTGGGGTTGGACGTCACGGCGCCGTCGAAGGCGGGGGAAGGCTGGGGCGCGGCGCTGAACCCGCCGACCTCCTCCTCCACGCCCACGCTGTGGGCCATGTTCGGGTCGTCGTTCACCAGCGTGAGGTTCACGGTGAAGCCCTCGGGGACCGTGATGGCCAGGTTGCCGTTGGTGGCGCCGTTGAAGTTCCAGTAGTTGGCGTCGGACGTGGCGCCGGCCGTGAGGGTGACGTTCACCGTCTGGTTCGCCTCGTCGACCTCGAACCAGCTCGGCATGGTCATCTCGCCGGTGGGCCCGGACGAGGCGTTCGAAGGCTGGGCGGGCTGAGCGGCGGGCTCGGTCCCGCTCTCGGCGGGAGCCTCGTCGCTCGCCGGCTCACCCCCGCCGCACGCGGCGAGGACGGCCACCAAGGAGAGAGCGAAGATGCGCTTCATGTCTGGTGTTTCCTGTTTTGGGTGCCAGAGAATGCCGCGCCGGGCAATCCGGTAGGAACCGGCTCCGCGGCGCGACGTGCAACCTTGCAAGTTGTGCACCGGAAATCCGGTGCGCGCCCCACTACCCCGGCCTCCACGCGTTGATCCGGCCGCCGGGGCCGGGTCCGACCCGCGGTCAGGTCGAGTAGTAGGCCGCGTTCTCCTCGATGTAGCCGTGGGTGAGGTCGCACCCCCACGCCCGGGCCCGGGCCTCGCCCACCCCCAGGTCCACCTCCAGGTCCACGGGGTCCTGCTCCAGGAGGTTCCGCACCGCGTCGTCGTCGAACTGGGCGCGGCGGCCTCCTTCCACCACCGGGGTCCCACCGATCCGGGCCTCGATGCGGTCCGGGTCCACCCGGGCGTCGAAGCACTTCCCCACGGCCATGAGGATCCGCCCCACGTTGGGATCGCCCCCGGCCACCATGGTCTTCACCAGCGGGGAGTTCACCAGCGACTTGGCCACGGTCCGGGCATCCTCCCGGGAGGCCGCGCCGGTCACGGTGACGCGGAGGAGCGTCTCGGCGCCCTCCCCGTCCCGGGCCAGCATCTCCGTGACGGCGGTGAAGGCCTCGACCAGCGCCTGGCGGAAGGCGTCTTCCGAGACCGGGCCGGCTGCTCCGTTGGCCAGGAGCGCGCAGGTGTCGGAGGTGCTGGTGTCCGTGTCCACCGAGAGCATGTTGAACGTGTCGTCCACCACGGCCCGGAGCGTCCGGTCCAGGGCGGGGGCGTCCAGCGCCGCGTCGGTGAAGGCGTAGACGAGCATCGTGGCCATGTTGGGCTCGATCATCCCGGCGCCCTTCGCCACCACCGTCAGGGTGGCGCGCTCGCCCACGTCCAGGGAGACGGCCTTCGGGTGGGTGTCCGTGGTCATGATGCCCCGGGCTCCCTCCATGGGATCGTCCTGGAGGGCGCCCGCCAGCGCCGGCATGGCGGCCTCGATCTTCTCGATGGGAAGGGGTACGCCGATGACGCCGGTGGAGCTCATGAGGACGAGCTCCGGGTCGACGCCGAGCGCCTCCCCGGCGGCCGTGCCCATGCGCCGGGCCCGGGCGATCCCCTCCTCGCCGGTGCCCACGTTGGACACCCGGCTGTTCACCACGACGGCCTGGAGGCGACCGGCGCGGATGCGCTCCCGCCCGACCACCACCGGGGCGCCGGGCACCTGGTTTCGGGTGAACACGGCCGCGGCGGCCGCGGGTCGATCCGAGACGAAGAGGGAGAGGTCTGGCTTGCCGGACGTCTTGATGCCGCAGCAGGTGGCGGCGCAGCGGAAGCCGGTGGGAAAGCGCGGGGATTCGTGCAGGGTCATGGAGGGACCGCGGTGCGAGGCTCGTCGGTGGCGGGACGGGCCGGAAGATGGCGGGACCCACCCCGGGACGAAAAGAGGGGGCGGGGCCCGCGCCGGGCCCCACCCCCCATGCGAACGGCCCGGCCGACCACGAAGGTCGACCGGGCCGCCGCGTGCGGGCTTCCCCGGAGACTACTCGGTGCAGCACCCGTAGGCGGGCATCCGACCGGTCAGCTCGAGCACGGCGTCCAGGGGACGCGCGTCTTCGGCCATCTGCCGGAAGGTGCGGGCGATCCGGAGATCTCCCTCCCCCTCTGCCCGGATCGCGATCCGGAGCAGGTATCGGATCCTTTCGTCCACGGTCATCATCGTCCCTGTTCCCCTGTTTCGGCGGAAACCCGTCTGCCTCCACCCCTTCAACGATCCATACGGAACTCGCGTGACGGCGGTTTCGGCTTCACTCCATTCGATGCTCGTTCAACTCGAGGGGTTGCATCCGGGTTCCGCTGTTCCCTCGGAGCCCCCGTCAGCGCGGCCGGCCGGTCCACCCGGGACCGCGCACCGGACGGCCCGGGAGCGCGCCGGTGTGCCGCCCGTCCTCCACCACCGCCACCCCGTTCACCAGCACGTGCTCGATCCCCTCCGAGAGACGATGCGGATCTTCGTACGTCGCCCGGTCACCGACGGTCTCGGGGTCGAAGACGACCACGTCGGCGTACCAGCCCTCGCGGAGCAGCCCCCGCTCCCGGATGTGGAGCCGCGTGGCCACCGCCGAGCTCATCTTGCGGACGGCCTCCTCCAGCGTCGTGGCCCCCTGCTCGCGCACGTATCGGCCCAGGACCCGGGGGAAGGTCCCGTACGCGCGGGGGTGGGCGCCCCCCTCCGCCGTCTCCGGGTCGATGCCCCCGGCGTCGGTGCCGAACTTGATCCAGGGCTGCCCGATCTGCATCGCCACGTTGTCCTCGCTCATGAGGAAGTAGATCGTGCCGACGCGCTGCCGCTCCGAGAGGACCAGGTCGAAGGCCGTCTCGATCCAGTCCTCGCCCCGGGCCTCCGCCACCTCGGAGAGGCGCATGCCCGCCCAGCGCTGGTTCTCCGGCTCGTCCAGCCCCAGGAGGAGCACGCCTTCCGGCGTGGCGAGGGCGCAGAGGTTCTCCCACTCCGTCTGGTCCGACTCCATCTCCGCCCGCATCCGTGCCCGGACGCCCTCGTCGGCGAGGTTGTCGAAGAGGAGCCCGTCCGCCGAGGCCCACGGGGGGAAGCAGGCGCTCAGCCCGGTTCCGCCGGCGGTGTAGGGATACATGTTGGCCTGGACGTCGACGCCCGCGGCCCGGGCCGAGTCGATCTTGGCCACGGCCTGGGCGGCCTTGTCCCAGTTCCGGCGTCCCGCGGCCTTGAGGTGGTAGATCTCCACCGGGACCCCGGCCCGGACCCCGATCTCCATGGCCTCGTCCAGCGCCTCCAGGAACCGGTCGGCCTCGGAGCGCATGTGGGTGATGTACACGCCTCCGTAGGGAGCCGCCGCCTCGTTCACCGCCACGAGCTCGTCGGTGGAGGCGAAGTTGCCAGGGGGATAGATGAGGGCGGAGGCCACCCCGAAGGCGCCGTCGCGCATGGCGTTGTCCACGGCCTCCCGCATGACCGCGAGCTCTTCGGGGCCGGCGGCGCCCATGGCCTCGCCCATCCCCAGGACCCGGATGGTGCTGGCGCCCACGAAGGAGCCGAAGTTCACGCTGGCCCCGTGCTCCGTCATGGCGTCCAGCCAGTCCGCGAACGCCCGGGGGCCCGAGAAGGTCCGACCCGCCCGGGCCTCACCCTCGGGGACCGGAGCGTTGGTGCTGGACTCGCCCATGATCTCGGTGGTGATGCCCTGGGTGGCCTTGGAGACCACCCGGCCGTCCCCGTCGTCGAGGAAGTTGCTCCGGGAGTGGCTCTGGATGTCGATGAAGCCCGGGGCCACCACGCTGCCGGTGGCGTCGATGCGTCGGACGGACGCCGCGTCCGCCAACCGCCCCGGCGGGACGATGGCGGCGATCCGGTCGCCCCGGATGGCCACGTCGGCGGGGTACCACGCGTTGCCCGTCCCGTCCACGACCCGCCCTCCCTCGATCACCACGTCGAAGGGGCCGGCGTCCGTGGGGGAGGGGGCCGCGGCGGGGCCGGAGCCGGCGCAGGCCTGGAAGGTCCAGCAGAGGAGGAGGGGGAGGAGGGTTCGGCGCATGGGATCCTCGGGTGGCAGGGGAAGAAGGCTCCTATCAGGTACCGGCGGCCCACGACCGCGTCAAACCGTGGAGGCGTTCTTGCATGACCGGTGTCCGCCCAGCCCGGCCCCCTCCGTCCACGGGATCCAGATGACCGCCCCCGCACGCTCGACCCGTCCTTCCCACCTCCCGGGCATGGTCGCCCTCGGCCTGGCGGCGGTCCTGCTCGGAGCCTGCGCCCCGGAGCCCGACGACGGGGTGCCCGGATATCCGGGGCTGGACGACATGGGCCCGTCCCGCATGGTGGAGGATCTGCCGCGCCCCGTGGGGGAGGACTGGGAGGAGATCACCGCGAAGGACACCCTCCGGGTCCTCCTGGTGAACAACAGCACGTCGTACTTCATCTACCGCGGCGAGGCCATGGGGTACGAGTTCCGGGCCCTGCGCCGCTTCGCCTCCGACCACGACATGGCGTTGAGGGTCGTGCCCGTGGCGAGCCGGACCGAGCTCTTCCGTCGTCTGAACGAGGGGGACGGGGACATCGCCGGGGCGCGCATCGTCCCCGAGCCCGTGTTCCGGGACGAGGTCCTCCTCACCGAGCCCCTCTACTGGACGCGCCCCACCGTGGTCCAGCGGGACGGGCCGCCGGACGGGACGGTCCTTCCCGCGGTGGTGGATTCCTTCCTCGACCCCGAGGACCTCGAGGCCACGAGGCTCGATCGGCTGGCCGGGGCCGACTCCGCGGCCCCGGGGAGCACGGCCGGGCCACCGTCGGTCGGCCCCGCGCCGCCGCCCCTGATCCGCCGGCCCGCGGACCTGGCGGGGGAGCGCGTCTACCTCCCCGGCGGCTCGGAGTACGTCCGCCGCATGGCGGAGATCTACGACGAGGAGAGGGGCCACCTCCGCATCGTCGAGGTGGACTCCGCCCGGAGCTCGGAGCCCCTCATGCGGGAGGTGGCCCGCGGGTCCATCGAGTACACCGTGGCGCCCACGAACGTGGCCGCCCTGCGGGAGCCCTACCTGGACAACGTGGTCACCGAGCCGGTGGTGGGCGCCAGCCACCCCGTGGTGTGGGCCGTGCGCACGACGTCTCCGGAGCTGAGGGAGCGCCTGGACGGGTGGATCGGGGAGAGCCACGGGAATGGCTACCTCGACGAGCTGTACCAGCGGTACTTCGTGGACCGTGAGTCCTACGTGGAGCGGGTGGCCAGCCAGTATCTGACCACGGAGACGGGCCGACTGTCCGAGTACGACTCCCTTCTCGTGGAGCACGCGCGGGTGCTGGGCTGGGACTGGCGCCTCCTGGCGTCCCAGGCCTTCCAGGAGTCGAGGTTCGACCCCAGGGCGGTGTCGTGGGCGGGCGCCCGGGGGATCCTGCAGCTCATGCCCGGCACGGCGCGGGACATGGGGGTGCGCAACGTCTTCGATCCCCAGGAGAATCTCCGGGGCGCCGTGAAGTACCTACAGTTCCTGGACCGCCGCTGGCGGGACGAGATCGCCGATCCCGACCAGCGCCTGAAGTTCGTGCTGGGCAGCTACAACGCCGGCTTCGGGCACGTGGAGGACGCGCAGCGCATGGCGCGGAAGTACGACTACGACGAGGAGTCCTGGGAGGACGTGGCCTACTGGCTCCTCCAGCTCTCCCAGCGGCGCTGGCACACGGACCCCGTGGTCCGCTTCGGATACGTCCGGGGCGTCGAGCCGGTCACGTACGTGTCGCTGATCCTGGAGCGCTTCGAGCACTACCGGGAGTTCGTGGCCGAGGTGCCGCTGGCCGTGTCTGGGGACTGACCCCACGACGGGCCCGGCGGAGGGGCCCGGACGCACGAAGGCCGCCTCCCGGAAGTCTCCCGGGAGGCGGCCTTCGAGATCGGGCGCGGGGCGCGGTCAGCCCGCCGCGGCCCCTCGGCGCGTGGTCGAGGCGCCCGAACCGCTCTCGGCGTCCTCGTCGAGGAACTGGTAGCGCTTCTCCCACGTCCAGGGAGCCCAGCTCTTGCCGTACAGCACCTCGCGGCACGTCACGACCTTCGGCTCCGAGAACTCGCCGCAGTGGGTGCAGGGAGCCTTCCCGGTCCACCGGTGGAGGCACTCTTCGCAGAAGAGGCCGGACGCCCAGCTCTTGGCGCTGAGGATGTCGTCCTCGTCGATGTCGTTCGTTCCGTCTGGGTTGATGCTGCGGATCTCAGCCATGATATCACCTTGGACGTGTGTGCCCGATCGAGTCTCGTATCGCTTCAGCTCGTTCACCCTCTATAGGATGCAGGAGCCGTGCCAGCCCACCGTGGGTGCGGGCGTCAGCCCAGCGCCATGGACGAGCGGCCGGAGGGGACGGGCTCCCGGGGCGGAACCTCGGCCCGGTTGGGGGCCGACGAGGCCGGATGCGCGTCCTTCGCCCCGCGCTCGCGGAACTGGTAGCGCTTCTCCCACGTCCAGGGAGCCCAGCTCTTGCCGCACAGCACCTCGCGGCAGGCCGCGACGACGGGCCGCGAGAACCGGCCGCAGTGGGTGCAGGGGGCCTGGCCGGTCCAGTGGTTGGAGCACTCGGCGCAGAAGAGGCCGACGGACCACCCCTGTGCGCTCAGCACCGGGGCGCCCTCGTCGGATGGATCGTGCGGATGGCGGTTCATGTGGTCCCCTCGGACCCGCGGGTCCGGCTTGAGTTCGGTGGGTGGCTCACCCCCTCAGAAGGCACGTTCCGTGCCATCCGGGAGAGCCCCCGGGAACCCGGGGCTTCCGCCCCCTCCGCAACGACGAGGCGGGGCCCCGGGAAGCATCCCGGAGCCCCGCCTGGACCCGTCACGGATGAGGGGGAAGGGGTCAGCCGGCCTTGTAGAACCGCTCGTGGACGATCTGGCCGTCCTCCCACTTCTGGACCGCGACCTGGTCGTAGGTCTGGTCGCCCCACTCGGAGTGGGTGTAGTCGAAGTGCCACTCCGTCATGGTCACGCCGTCCCCGACCGCGACCGACTTCAGCTCGGCCGCCCGCAGCTCCTCGAGGCCGTTCACGAAGGCCTTCTCGCGCTCGCGGTTGGCGTCCTTGCCGCGGATGGGGTCCTCGGCGCCCTCCTGCATCACCACGTTCTCGGCGTAGTGATCCTCGAAGGCGTCCAGGATCTCGCCCTGGAGGATCCGCCGGTTCAGGTCGTCGATCTTCTCCTGGAGCTCGGCCCGGGGGGTCTCGGTCAACGTCGTCATCGTCGCGCCTCCTGTTGGTTTCAGCATGAATACTTGACTAGACAATAATCAAGCTTAAAAAAATATCAACCCCCGCCGTCCTCCAGCTCCGCCATGCGCGTCCGGACACGGTCCAGCAACTCGATGAGCGCGTCCAGATCGTCGTCTCCCAGCTCCGAGAAGATCAGGTCGTCGGTGGCGTCCACCGGATCGTCGAGGCGGGCCAGGAGCTCGAGTCCGGCGTCGGTGATCCGGCACCAGACCCGGCGACGGTCCTCGATCCCGCGGTCGCGGGTCACCCACCCCTTCCGCTCCAGGCGGTCCACGATGCGCGTCACCCCGGGCGTGCGCTCGATCATGCGCTCGCCGATCTCCAGCGTGGGGAGCCCTCGCTCGCCGGCGCCCCGGAGGATCCGGAGCACGTTGTACTGCTGGAAGGTGATCTCCTCGGTCTCGAAGAGGTCCGAGAAGCGGTTCTTGGCCAGGTCCGCGGTGCGCAGAAGGGCCAGGAACGCTTCCTGGCCCTTCGAGCGGAATGGGCGCGTCTGCCGGAGCTCGTCCTGGAGGCGGGACACGGGAAGCCCGGGTGCCGCGCTCAGTCGCTTTCGGCGATGGCGTCGCGGATGGCCCGGGCGGTGACGTCCACGCGGAACTCCAGGAGCTTGCGGCCGCGCTCGATCGCCTCCTCCTTCGGAGCGATGCTCACGCCGTTGATCGTGGCCAGCCCCGCCGCCACCCGCTGGTCGTACCGGACCATGTCGGGGTCCGTCACCATCATCATGGAGGTGATGGCCGGGTCGTCGTGGAGCCCGTCGTTCTCGGTCTGGACCGCGCCCAGCTCCTCCTCCATGTACGCGAGCACGTCGTCGTACGTGTAGAACTCGGGGATGTAATGGGCGGCGTGGCCCGAGCCGGCCCAGCGGGCGTCGAGCTGCTCGGCCACGGCGGCCATGCCCCGCTGGTTCCCCCCGCTGTCCCCGATGAAGACGATGTTCTCGAAGCCGTGGGCCTTCAGGCTCATGGCCACGTCGGTGAGGACGGCCTGGAAGGTCTCCTCACGCAGGCTGATGGTGCCGGGGTAGCGCATGTGGCCGGTGGGCTCCTCGATCCCGCCCTCGGGCACGAGCTTCACGATGGGCGCGCACAGCGCGTCGCCCAGCTCACGCGCGAGCATGTCGCACGCGCCCTGGAGCACGTAGTTGTGCTTCCCCGTGGCCAGGTAGGGCCCGTTCTGCTCGATGCCGCCCGTGGCGATGATGGCGGTCGTCTTCCCCTCGGCCAGGGCGTCCCGAACCTCCATCCACGTCATCTCCTCGATCCAGACCGTGTTGAGGGCGTCGATGGGGCGGGGCTGGGCCAGCTCTTCCTGGAGGCGCCGCTCCATCTCCTCGGGGCTGGGCCGCTGGGCCAGGGCCGGAGCCGGAAGGGCGACGAGGAGGGTGGCGAGGCCGAGGAGGAGGCGCGTCTTCATGGTCGGTCCGTGGTCGAGGCCGGTCGAAAGGGGCGCCGGAGGGTTCCGGCCCCCGGGCGGAACGCCACGACAATGCGCTCCGCACCCGGCGCGTCGCAAGGTCGCGGGCCCGGGGGGAAGGGGTCGGGCGGGGGCGCCGTCCCGACCCGGCTCAACACTCGGGAGGGGGCGTGTGTCTTGTGAGGTGAGTCGGCAGAGGGGCCCCGCCGCCTCGCAGCGAAGGGGCTTCCGCCAGCCTGGCGAATCGGCGCCCGGCCGGCTTATCATGGCGCCCGAACTCGCCTCGGACCCAGCAGAGGAACCATCTCGGGATGAAAACGCTCGCAGCTCTCCTCGGACTCGTGCTCGCCTTCGTCGGCGGGCAGCCGAACGCCCCGGAGTCGGCCCGACAAGCTTCGCCGGCGGAAGCCTCGCCCCCGGCGGTGGAGGCGTGGTGGGCCCACGCCGGCTCGCCCGGGATCCACACCGCCGCCACCGCGGTCGGACCCGAGACCGGCCCCGACGAGTCCAACGAGGTCATCGAGGAGTACTGCGTGCGCTGCCACAACGAGCGGCGCCTCCGCGGGAACTTCTCCCTGGAGGGCTTCGACGCCGACCAGGCCGAGAACGAGGCCCAGGTCGCGGAGCGGATGATCCGGAAGCTCCGCGCCGGGATGATGCCGCCTCCGGGCGCCGACCGGCCCCCCGAGGAGGACCTCGACGCCCTGGCCACCTCGCTGGAGACGCAGATCGACTCGGCCGCCCGGGTCGCGCCGAACCCCGGCTCGCGCACCTTCCAGCGCCTGAACCAGGCCGAGTACGCCCGCTCGGTGGAGCAGCTCCTGGGGCTGAGCATCGACCCCGAGGGCTACCTCCCGCCGGACACGAAGAGCGCCAACTTCGACAACATCGCCGACGTGCAGATGCTGTCGCCCACGCTCATGGACGCCTACCTGAACGCCGCGGCGGAGATCGCCCGGCTGGCCGTGGGCGATCCGGAGGCCCAGCCCTCCTCCCAGAGCTACAAGATCGCCCGCCTCGCCTCCCAGTACGACCACGTGGAGGGGACCCCCTTCGGGACCCGGGGCGGCACCGCCGTCACCCACAACTTCCCGGCGGACGGGCTCTACACCTTCGACGTCATGCTCCACTCCATCCCCACGGGCCAGCTCTTCGGCAGCCCGGCCCGGGGTGAGCGGATCGAGATCTCCGTGGACGGCGAGCGGGTGGCCGTCCTGGAGGTGGACCGGTGGATGTCCCAGGCCGACCCCTCCGGGATGACGCTGAGCTCCGACCCGGTCCAGATCGCCGCGGGCCCCCACGTCATCGCGGCGGCGTTCCTGCCCCAGGCCGAGGGGCCGGTGCGGGACATCATCGAGCCCATCGGCCACTCCCTGGCCGACACGCAGATCGGGTCCTCGTACGGCATCACCACCTACCCCCACATCCGGGAGTTCTCGGTCCTGGGGCCCACGGAGGTGACCGGCGTGTCCAGCACGCCCAGCCGTGAGCTCATCTTCACCTGCCGGCCCACGTCCCGGGAGGCCGAGCGCCCCTGCGCCCGGGAGATCGTCGAGCGCATCGGCAGCCGGGCCTACCGGCGGTCGCTGACCGAGGACGACGTGGCCGACCTCATGCACTTCTTCGACGAGGGGCGGGCCGAGGGCGGCTTCGAGGTGGGGATCCGGACCGCCATCCAGGCGATCCTGGCGAGCCCACACTTCCTCTTCCGCTTCGAGGAGCCCACGGACGTGCCGGGCGTGCCCGGCGCCGTGCGCCTCAGCCAGGTCGACCTGGCCTCCCGCCTCTCCTACTTCCTGTGGGCGACGCCGCCCGACGAGGAGCTGGTGACGCTGGCCGAGGAGGGCCGTCTCCTGGACGACGGCGTCCTCCAGGGCCAGGTGGAGCGGATGCTCGCCGACTCCCGGGCCGACGCCCTGGGGACCCGCTTCGCCGCGCAGTGGCTGCGCCTTCCCGACATCGAGAAGGTGCACCCCGACGCGCTCATGTTCTCCAACTTCGACGAGCAGCTCGCGGAGCTCATGGTCCACGAGACCGAGCTCTTCTTCAACGAGCTCGTGGAGAACGACCGCTCGCTCATGGACCTGCTGGACGCCGACTACACGTACGTGAACGAGCGTCTGGCGCAGCACTACGGGATCCCCGGCGTGGCCGGCGAGCACTTCCGCCGGGTGGAGCACGTGGATCCCGCCCGCCGCGGCCTCCTGGGCCAGGCCAGCATCCTGACCCTGACGTCCCACGCCAACCGCACCTCCCCGGTGCTGCGCGGGAAGTGGGTCATGGAGGTGCTGCTGGGCAGCCCGCCGCCGCCGCCGCCGCCCAACGTCCCCGAGCTCGAGGCCACCGAGGAAGGCGCCGAGGGAGGGAAGCGGCTCACGGTGAAGGAGCTCATGGCCATGCACCGGGCCAACCCGTCGTGCGCCTCCTGCCACAACGTCATCGACCCCATCGGCCTGTCGCTGGAGAACTTCGACGTCACCGGGCGCTACCGGATCAAGGACCGGCGGGTCACGGTCGACGCCTCCGGCACCCTGTACGACGGCACGCCGCTGAACAGCGCGGCGGACCTCATCGGCGCCCTCAAGGCCCGGCCCGAGCCCTTCGTCCGGACCTTCGCCGAGAACCTCATGGCCTACGCCCTCGGGCGTCGGGTCGAGTACTACGACATGCCGACGATCCGGGCCATCACCCACGAGGCCGCGGAGCACGACTACCGCGTGTCGGACTTCATCATGGGCGTCGTGGAGAGCCCGGCCTTCCAGATGAAGAGCACCCAGGTCGCCACCGACCAGGACGACGGACAGTGACGGCGGCGCACGGCGTCGCCCAGGAGCACGAGACAGTGAAGGCAGCAGCGCACCGAGCCAAGGAGACCCTCTGATGCACATCTCGACCGGAAAGCACCTCTCGCGACGCACCTTCCTGAGGGGTGCCGGGGCGGCCATCTCGCTGCCCCTCCTGGACGCCATGCTCCCGGCGGGTCGCCTCCTGGGCGCCACCAAGGACGAGCTGGACGCCACCCGCTTCGTCGGCATCGAGATGGTGCACGGCGCCGCGGGTTCCAGCGAGTACGGGCTTCAACAGAACCTGTGGTCGCCTCGCGAGGTCGGGCGGAACTTCGACCTCACGGGCACCTCCCTGGAGCCGCTCACGCGCTACAGGGACTACCTGACCATCGTCAGCAACACCGACGTCCGCATGGCGGAGGCCTTCGACGCCGAGGAGATCGGCGGCGACCACTTCCGCTCCAGCGCGGTGTTCCTGACCCAGTCCCACCCGAAGCAGACCGAGGGCTCCGACGTCTTCGTCGGTGAGTCCATGGATCAGATGTACGCCCGGCGGTTCGGCCAGAACACGCCGATCCCGTCCATGCAGCTCTGCATCGAGCCCGTGGACCAGGCCGGCGGGTGCGCCTACGGCTACGCCTGCGTCTACACCGACTCGATCTCGTGGGCCTCTCCCACCGAGCCGCTCCCCATGATCCGCGATCCGCGGGTGGCCTTCGACCAGCTCTTCGGGGCCGGTGGAACGCCCGAGCAGCGCGCGGCCCGGCGGCGGACGAACATGAGCATCCTCGACTGGGTGCTCGACGAGGTCACGAGCCTCAAGCAGTCCCTCGGAGCCGAGGACCAGGCCCGGATGGACCGCTACCTGGAGAACATCCGGGAGATCGAGCGGCGCATCCAGGGCATCGAGGCCCAGAACACCAGCGGCCAGGCCCGGGAGCTTCCCGAGGCGCCCGCCGGCGTGCCCGACTCCTTCGAGGACCACGTGAAGCTGATGTTCGACCTGCAGGCGCTGGCCTTCGCGGCGGACATGACGCGGGTCTTCACCTTCAAGATGGGCCGGGACGGCTCGGCCCGGGTCTACCCCGAGAGCGGCGTGGAGAAGCCCTTCCACCCGGCCAGCCACCACGGCGGAAACGAGGACAACATCCACGACTTCGCCGAGATCAACAAATACCACGTCGGCATGCTGCCGTACTTCATGGATCGTCTGAAGGAGGTCCAGGAGGGCGAGATGAACCTCCTGGACAAGACGATGATCGTGTACGGCTCTCCCATGGGCGATCCCAACGTGCACAACCACAAGCGCTGCCCGCTCTTCATCGCGGGTGGGGCCAACGGCCGCCTCGAGGGTGGCGTCCACCTGAAGGCGCCCGACGGCACGCCCATGGCCAACGTGCTGCTGACGCTCCAGCACAAGCTCGGCATGGACGACCAGACCGAGTTCGGGGACAGCACGTCCGACTTCTCGCTGACGGTGTGAGGGAGGAAGCCATGGCACGCACCCCGCGGACCGGGACCGCCCTGCGCGTGAGCGCGCTGGGCGCCCTGGCCACCCTGGCCCTCCTCGCCGCCCCGGCGCCCGACGCGCCGGTGGCCGACGCCGCCATGCGCGGCGACGGCGCCTCCGTCGAGGCGCTGCTGCAGCGAGGCGCCGACGTCAACGCGGCCCAGGGAGACGGCATGACCGCGCTCCACTGGGCGGCCCGCAACGGCGACGTCCAGATCGCCGAGATGCTCCTCTACGCAGGAGCCCGCACCGAGTCGGTGACCCGGGTGGGCGAGTACACCCCTCTCCTGGTGGCCGCCAAGGCCGGACGGGGAGAGGTCGTCCCGACGCTGCTGGACGGAGGCGCGGCGCCCATGGCGCGCACCTCCACCGGGGTGACCGCGATGCACTTCGCCGCGGCCAACGGCCTCACCGGCGCCATGGAGACCCTGGCGGCCGCCGGGGCCGAGATCGACGCCCGTGAGTTCGCCTCCGAGCAGACGCCCCTCATGTTCGCGGCGGCCAACGGGCGGACCGACGCCGTCCGCTTCCTCA
This sequence comes from uncultured Gemmatimonadaceae bacterium, assembly GCA_964569085.1. Classification (GTDB taxonomy): domain Bacteria; phylum Gemmatimonadota; class Gemmatimonadetes; order Longimicrobiales; family Gaopeijiaceae; genus JAJCZZ01. Next base: position 88,261 of record CAZMTA010000004.1, read on the forward strand.
TCGACGGGGGCGCGGACGTGCACGCCACCTCCCGGGTGGTGGACGTCCCGAAGCTCGACGAGGAGGACGGCGAGTTCCGTCGTCTCCGCGAGGAGCGGGTGGCGGCCCTCCGCCGCATCGACGAGGAGACCGAGAAGGTCGGTCAGGCGCAGGAGGCCGAAGAGGCCGCCGAGGGGGAGGCCGAAGCCGAGGGTGACGAGGCCGAGGAGGAGACTCCCGCTGCCGAGGAGGACGAGGCGGAGGAGGACGAGGCCGAGGACGAGGACGAAGCCGAGGAGGACGAGGCCGAGGAGGACGAGGAGGCCGCCGAGGAGGAAGAAGAGGACGACGAGCCCGAGCCGGTCGTCGAGGGCCTCAAGAACTACTCCTACGCCGAGCTGGTGGGGAAGCAGGGTGGCCTGACGGCGCTGCACCACGCCGCCCGCAACGGCCACGCGGCCGCGGTCCGGGAGCTTCTGAGCGCCGGGGCCGAGATCGACCGGCAGACGCTGGGCGACGAGTCCACGCCCCTCCTGCTGGCCTCCATCAACGGCTACTACGACCTGGGCAAGGAGCTGGTCGAGGCGGGGGCGGATCCGAACATCGCCAGCCACGCCGGCGCGACCCCGCTCTACACGGCCATCAACGTGGAGTGGGCGCCCCGCTCGCTCTACCCGCAGCCCAACGCCCACGAGCAGCAGGTCCTGTCCCTGTACGACTACATGACGGTCCTGCTGGACGCCGGGGCCGATCCGGACGCGCGGCTCTCGAAGCACCTCTGGTACATGTCGTACAACTTCGACCTGCTGGGCGTGAACACCGCCGGGGCGACCGCCTTCTGGCGCGCCGCCTACGCCCAGGACGTGGAGGCCATGCAGCTTCTCCTGGAGCACGGGGCGGATCCGAGCATCACGACGTACAAGATGCCGGAGCGCCGCCGGTTCCGCCGGTACCGTGAGGGAGACGACGAGGACAAGTCCGGCCTTCCGAAGGTGCCGGTGGGCGGTCCCCACGTCGCCCCCATCCACGCCGCCTCCGGCGTGGGCTTCGGCGAGGGCTACGCGGCCAACGCCCACCGCGGCTACCCCGACGGCTGGATGGCCGCCATCCGCTTCCTGGTGGAGGAGGTCGGCGCCGACGTGAACGCCCGGGACGCCGACGGCTACACCCCCCTCCACCACGCCGCCTCCCGTGGCGACGTCGAGATGATCCGCTACCTGGTGGAGCAGGGCGCGGACGTCACGGCCGTGGCCCGCAACGGCCGCACCACGGTGGACATGGCCAACGGTCCCGTACAGCGCGTGCAGCCCTGGCCCGAGGCCGTGGAGCTGCTGGAGAGCCTGGGCGGGGTGAACAACCACAACTGCGTGAGCTGCTGATCGGGCGCGACGCCTGAGGGCTTTCGAGACCCCCGGGGTCGGCTTCGGCCGGCCCCGGGGGTTTTTGCGTGCGGGTCCCGGTTGTGTGGGGGTTCCTGGTCCCGCCGGCCGGGCCTCGCTCCCGGGGCCGCTCGCGCGTTGTCCGGGACGTGGGGGTCGGGCGCTCGCTGAGCGGTGGGCCGGGTCCGGTTCGTCGCGTCCGCCTTCTGCTCGCGCTCCGGCCCACCGATCGCCCCGGGAGCGAGGCCAGGCCGGCGGGCCCTCCCCCATGGTGGCCGAACCTCGACCGCGGGGGCCGCCCCCGGTCGGACGGGTGGTCCCCGGGGGCTTCGGGGTGGGCGTCGGGCCGAGTCCTTGTCGCAACCCGTGGCGGCGCCGTGCGGCGCCGCCACGCTGGAGCGGGGGGGGCAGCCACCGGCGGCGCGACGCTGCGCGCGCGCCTTCCGACGCGGACCACCTGGGAGCGGCGTGGCTACCGGAAGCGGCGCGGAGCCGGCCGGAGGCCGGCACGGCCGCGACGAGGGAAGAACGGGAGGATATCCCCTCCAGGCGGAAGGTCGGCCGGGGCCGGGCACGTCGCGCCCGGGGCGATCCGTGGGCCGGAGCCCGGGAAGAAAGAGGACGCGACGATCTCCCGCCGGCCCACGGCTCAGCGAGCCCCCGAACGAGACGGTTCCCCCAGAGGGCGAGCGGCCCCGGGCGCGACGTGCCCGGCCGCGGCCGACCCGCCAGGCAAGCCTACGCTTCCGCCCGCTTCTTCTCCGGCATCCGCGGTTGCTTCAGGTCCGCCGGATCCGTCCGCTGCGGGTCCGCCTTCTGGTTCAGCACCTCCACCAGGATGCTGAAGCCCATGGCGAAGTAGATGTACCCCTTCGGGATGTGCTGTCCGGCACCCTCGGCCACCAGGGACATCCCGATGAGGAGCAGGAAGGAGAGCGCGAGCATCTTCACGGTGGGGTGCTCGTTCACGAAGTCGCTCACCTTCTCGGCGCTGAGCATCATGAAGCCCACCGCCACCACCACGGCCGTGACCATCACGCCCAGGTCGTCGGCCATTCCCACGGCGGTGATGACCGAGTCCAGCGAGAACACGATGTCCAGGAGGGCGATCTGGACGATGACCGACAGGAAGGAGGCGCTCCCCGCCGCGCGGCTCTCGTCGTCCTCCTGCCCCTCCAGCTTGTGGTGGATCTCCCGGGTGGACTTGGTCAGGAGGAAGAGCCCCCCGCCGAGGAGGATGAGGTCCCGGCCCGAGACCTCGTGGCCGAGCACGCCGAACAACGGCTCGGTGAGCCGCATGATCCAGACGATGGAGAAGAGGAGGGCGATGCGCGTCCCCATGGCCAGGAGCAGCCCCACCTGACGGGCCCGGGCCTGCCGCTCTTCCTCCACCCGGTCGCTGAGGATCGAGATGAAGACGATGTTGTCGATCCCGAGGACGATCTCGAGCACCGTGAGGGTGACCAGGGCGATCCAGGCCTCGGGGTTGGCGATCCAGTCCATGGGGTCGGGCCGGGGGTGGGGGAGGGGGGAAGGGGAAGTCTGGCGTTCGGAGGCGCGGGAGCCAAGGCCGGCGTGCGTCGTCCGGGCGTCACCGATGCACGAAACAGGCCGAGCGGGCCCCCCGTAGGGTCCCCTGGAGGATGGACCGGGATCCACACGGGATGGGACGACAGGGATGACGACGCTGCTCCAGGACCTGCGCTTCGGCGCCCGCATGCTCGTGAAGACGCCGGTCGTCTCGACGGTGGCGGCTCTCTCGCTGGCGCTGGGGATCGCCGCCAACGCCTCGATCTTCGCGCTCCTCGACGGCTTCCTCCTGGAGCCGCTCCCCTTCGAGGACCAGCACGAGCTCGTCGTCCTCCGGGAGCTCCGAGAGGGCGAGCGGCCGGACTTCGCCGCGGGCGTGGCGGCCCCCAACCTCCGGGACTACGTGGCGGCGGCCGGGAGCTTCTCGGAGGTGGCCGCCTACACCACCGAGCCGGTCAACCTCACGGGCACCGACGTCCCCGAGCAGCTCACGGTGGTGGCGGGCACGCCCGACCTCTTCGACCTGGTAGGAGTGCAGCCCGCCCTGGGCCGGGGCTTCCGCCCCGAGGAGGGCGCCCCGGGCGCCGGGAACGTGGTCGTCCTCGAGCACGACTTCTGGGCTCGCCGCTTCCTGGGTCGAAGGGACGTCCTCGGGACCACCGTCGTCCTGGACGGCGAGCCCCACACCGTGGTGGGGGTCATGCCGGCGGACTTCGACATGGTCCCGGCCAACGTCCAGGCGTTCCGGCCCACCGACTTCCGGGACCGGGAGGACCGGGGGTCCCACGACCTCCTGGCCTTCGCGCGCCTCCGGCCGGGGGCCGACGTGGCCCGGGCGCAGGCCGAGCTCGACGCGGTCTCCGACCGCCTCGGGGCGGAGCACCCGGAAGGGAAGCGGGGCTGGAATCTGCTCGTGTCCCCGGTGAGCGACTTCTTCCCGGGGCCCACGGACCGGATGCTGGTCATGATCCTGGCGGCCGTGTCCCTCTTCGGGCTCCTCATCGCCTGCGCCAACGTGGCGAACCTCCTCCTGGGCCGGGCGGAGGTCCGTCAGAAGGAGGTCGCGGTGCGCACCGCCCTGGGAGCCGGCCGGGGGCGTCTCCTCCGCCAGCTCCTCACCGAGAGCGTGACGCTGGGGCTGGTGGCCGGCGCCCTGGGGATCGCCCTCTCGTTCTGGGTCGTGGGATGGATCCGCGCCGCCATGCCGGCCGAGATGCCGGCGAGCATGTTCCCGGTCCTGAGCCCCCTGGTCCTCACGGTCACCGTGGCGGTCTCGGTGGCGGCGGGGATCGCCTTCGGTCTGCTTCCCGCCCTCTACGCCACCGGGGGCTCGCTGCGGGAGTCGCTGGGCTCCGGCAGCCGCGGGGGCACCGCCAGCCGCAGCCGGAAGCGCATCCGAAACGCGTTCGTGGTGGGCGAGTTCGCCGTGGCCCTGGCCCTCCTCACGGGGGCGGGCTTCATGGTGGAGGCCTTCGACAGCTTCATGCGGGTCGAGCCCGGCTACGAGGTGGAGGGGCTCCTGACCTTCCGCCTGTCGGTGCTCCAGGACCGCTACACCGAGGATGCGGAGGTGGCGGCCTACGAGGAGGAGCTGGTGCGGAGCCTCGAGGCGGTGCCGGGGGTGGCCGGGGTGGCGGTCATGTCCTCGCTCCCCCGGGGGCAGCGCGCGTCCCGGGCGCCGTACACGGTGGACGGACGCCCCGTGGTGGACGAGGGGGAGCGGCCCACGGCCGACTTCCAGGCGGTGAGCCCCGGGTTCTTCGAGACCCTCGGCGTGGACCTCCTCCAGGGGCGCCTCTTCGAGGCGTCGGACGACGCGGGAAGTCAGGCGGTGGCGGTGATCAGCCGCTCGCTGGCCCGGCGGGAGTTCGGGGACGAGGACGCCCTGGGCCGCCAGATCACGGTGCGCGGCTCGTCCCGGACGGTGGTGGGGGTGGTGGAGACGATCCAGCAGGTCCGCATCGGGCTGCGTGGCACGGACAACGAGGCCATCTACCTCCCCATGGCCCAGGAGCCGCACCGCGTGCCCTCCTTCGCCGTGCGGGCCGCGTCGGGCCGGGCGGAGGCCCTGGCCGGCGACGTGCGGCAGGCGGTGTGGGCCGTGGAGGCCGACCAGCCCGTGGCCGACGTCAAGACGCTCCAGGCCCACATCGACGAGTCCCTGGCCGGTCCGCGCACGATCTCCACGTTCCTGGTGGGCATGGCGGCCATCGCCCTCCTCCTGGCGGCCATGGGCATCTACGGCGTCATGTCGCACACGGTGACCCGGCAGCGCCGGGAGATCGGAATCCGCATGGCGCTCGGGGCGGGGCGGGGCAGCGTGGTGGGCATGGTCACCCGGACGGGGCTCGGCCTGGCCGGCGTGGGCATGCTGGTGGGCCTGCCCCTGGCGTGGCTCATGTTCCGGGGGATCTCGACGGCTCTCGACCTCTTCGCGGAGGACGTGGGGCTGAGCTACGCGGGAGGCGTGACCGCGCTGCTCCTGGCCGTGGCCGCCGTCTCGACCTGGCTCCCGGCCCGCAGGGCCAGCGGGGTCTCACCGGTGCGGGCGCTCCGCGAGGACTGAGGCGCCGTCCTCCGCCTCGACGGAGGTGACGGCCTGACCGGAGGCCGGGAGCACGATGATTGCCATGTGACGGGGCATGAAATAAATTGATTAGGCGAATCAAAATAATATGTCCCGAAATGCCGGAGCGGCGCGATGCCCGACGTCGAAGCGGTCCTGCGCGCGTATCCCCGGATCTATTTCGCCTGCCACCAGCGGCACGTACGGGATCCGGCGGGGGAGGGCGCCTTGAGCGCCCACCAGGCCCGCATCCTGTCGCACCTGGACGAAGTGGACCCGACCATGGTCGGGGAGCTGGCGGACCACCTCGGGGTGACGGCCTCCACCATGTCGCTCCACCTGAAGCGGCTCGACGAGGCGGGATACGTGCGGCGGGATCCCGATCCCGCGGACCGTCGGGTCACGAACGTCCGGCTCACCGAGGCCGGCGTGGCGGTGCGGGACGCCCAGGAGGTCCTGGACGCCGAGAGGGTGCACGCGTTGCTGACGCTCCTGGACCCCGAGGAGCGACGGGAGGCCCTCCGGGGCCTCTCGCTCCTGGCCGGGGCGGCGGACGCCCTCGTGCGGCGGGGCCGCGCGTCCCTCGCCCACGCGCTGGACGGCGTCGAGGCGCCGGACCGAGGCTCGCCCTGAACGAACGGATGGGGACATGAGGACATGGCTACGGCGGGGAATCGGGCTCGTCGCCCTCTTGGTGGGTGCCGCGGCGGTCATGGCGGGGGTGGGCGCGCTCCTCCCGGCCGCGCACACGGCGTCGGTGTCCCGGGTCCTCCCGGCCCCGCCGGACCGGGTGTGGGCCGCCGTGACGGACGTCGCCTCCTTCCCCTCGTGGCGCCCGGAGGTGGACGAGGTCCGGGTCCGGGCTCTCGAAGGGGGCGCGCCGGTCTCGTGGGTCGAGTCGGGTCGCCGGGGGAGGTTGCCGGTGCAGGTCGAGCGGGCGGAGCCCGACCGGCTCCTGGTCACCCGCATCGACGAGGGCCTGCCGTTCGGCGGCACCTGGACGTACCGCCTCCAGGAGGAGGGGGCGGGGACCCGCCTGACCCTGGTGGAGGACGGGGTGGTCCACGATCCGTTCTTCCGCTTCGTCTCCCGCTTCGTCCTGGGCCACCGGGGTACCATGGAGCGGTACCTCGACGTCCTCGCCGCCCACCTCGGCACCGGGGAGGCGGGACCGTGAGCGCCGGATACTCGGGCACGCCGCTGGCCCGCAAGCTCGGCATCGGGGAGGCGCACGCCGTGGCGACGCTGGGCGCGCCGGACCCCTTCCCCCGGCTCGTGGCGCCCCTGCCCCGGGGCGCGCGCCTGGTGGTCGACCCCGTCGACGGCGGGCCCTATCCGGTGGTGGTGGTCTTCGTCCCCGACGCTTCGGTGCTGGAGGAGCGATTCGGACGGGGCCGGGCGCTCCTGGATCCCCGGGGCGGTCTCTGGATCGCGTGGCCGAAGCAGTCCTCGGCGCTGGCCACCGGGCTCCGCGGCGGGGACGTGCGGGAGCACGGGCTCTCCACGGGCCTGGTGGACAACAAGATCTGCGCGGTCGACGCCGACTGGTCGGCGCTCCGCTTCGTGGTGCGCCGCGCGGATCGACCGCCTGGATGAGGTGCGCCGAGGGGCCGTTCCAACAATCACCACTCCGCCCGCATCGAACATCGTGAGCACGAACGACCCACGCGGCGCGGAGCACATGGGAGCCCTCCCTGAACGGATCGACGAGACGGTGAGCCCGGGCCGACCGGAGCCCCTGGCCGACCTGGTGACGCGGGCGCAGGCCGGGGACCCCCGGGCCTTCGAGGAGCTTTACCGGCGCACGGCGGACCGCGTGTACGCGCTCTGCCTGCGCATGGCCGGCGACCCCCGCCGGGCCGAGGAGCTGGTCCAGGACGCGTTCGTCCGGGCCTGGGAGAAGCTGGGCACCTTCCGCGGCGACGCACTCTTCACCACCTGGCTCCACCGGCTGACGGTGAACCTGGTGCTCCAGGAGCGGCGCAGCCGTGGACGGAGGCGGGAGCGGGAGCTCCCGGCGCCGGACCTGGAGGTCTACGGCCGAGCCGCCGTCCGGGCCATGCCCGGGACACGGGTGGACCTGGAGCGCATCATCGCCGGGCTCCCGGACAAGGCGCGGCGGGTTCTCGTGCTCCGGGACGTGCAGGGATACAAATACGCCGAGATCGCGGAGATGACCGGAGTGACGCTGGGCACCGTGAAGGCCCAGATCCACCGGGCCCGCGGCCTCGTGAAGGAGGCGCTCGAAGCATGACGCAGCATCCGGACATCGCCACGCTGAACGACCTCGTGGACGGCGAGCTCGACGATGCCCGACGGGCGGAGGTCGAGGCCCATCTCGAAGCGTGCCTGGACTGTCGCCGCGAATGGACGGCGCTCGAGAAGGCCGTGAAGGAGCTGCGGGGCCTCCCCGCGGTGGCCCGGGTTCCCCCGGGTCTGTGGGAGAGCGTCCGGGCCCGCATGGGCGACGCCCCCGCCGCGCCCACGCCGGTCCTCGACTTCCCGACCCGGACCTCGGGACGGACCTCCGGGGGGCGGGTGACGCTCTCGTGGGTCCAGCTCGCGGCGGCGGCGGCCGTGGTGGCCTTCCTCTCGGCTGGGACCGCCTGGATGGCGCTGCGGACCGGCGGGACCGGGCCCGGTCCGGAGATCCGTCCGGTGGCCACGACCCCGACGGTGGCGTCGGTCCGGGCGGCGGGTCTCGGGACCCGGGGCTACGAGGAAGCGGTGCGGGAGCTGGAGACGCTGGTGGACCGGGGCAGGGACGTCCTCACCCCGGAGACGGTGGCCACGCTCGAGGAGTCGCTGGCCACGGTGGACGCGGCGCTGGCCGACGTCCGGACGGCGCTGGCGGAGGACCCGGGGAGCGAGCTGCTCCGGCGGATGCTGGTGAGCCACCAGACGGCGCGCCTGCGGGTGCTCCGCCAGGCGGCCACCGTCATCGAGGCGCGGAGCTGACTCCCCCGGGCGGTACGAGACACGGAGAACGGCGCGGGCGGCGCCCCACGGCGGCGCCCGCTTTCCCCAGACGGCAGGAACGAGCATGAACGCAGTCCTCATCGGCGCGCTCGTCGCGCTCACGGCGGTGCAGCAGACGGACACGGTGATCCCCCTGGAGGGGGCCACCCGGCTCGAGATCGAGGCGGCGGGAGGCAGCATCCGGGTCGCGACCTGGGACCGGAACGAGATCCGGATCCAGGCCGAGCATTCCTCCCGGACCTTCATCGACATCGACCGGTCCGCGACCACCGTCTCCGTGGAGGCCGACGCCCGACGGGGCCCGGCCAACCTGGTGGACTTCGTCCTCACGGTGCCGCCGACCCTGGAGCTCGAGCTGGACGGGATGTACACCGACATGGTGGTGGAAGGGGCCGACGGGGCCGTCTCCGCCGAGACGCTCCAGGGAGACGTCACCATCCGGGGCGGGCGGGGATCGGTGGAGGTGGGGGCCGTGTCCGGGCGGATCCTGGTCGAGGGCGCCCGGGGCGTGGTGGACGTGGAGACCGCCGCGGGGGACATCCGCGTCCGGGACAGCTCCGGGGAGATCTACGGGGAGTCCGCCGGAGGCGACATCGTCCTCGAGGACATGCGGGCCACCGCGGTGGACGTGGGGGCCGTGGGCGGGCGGGTCTACTACCGGGGCACCTTCGACCCCGAGGGCGCCTACTTCCTGGGCTCCCACGGAGGCTCGGTGACCGTGGTGGTCCCCGACGGGGTGGGGGCCACGTTCAACCTGGCCACCGTCCACGGCACCATCACCACGAACCTGGAGGGGGCGCCGCGGAGCTTCGAGCGGGGCAAGCGGCACCGGTTCGAGGTCGGGGGCGGCGGCGCGCTGGTCGAGGTGGAGACCTTCGGGGGCCGCATCGCCGTGCTGCGGGAGGGCTCGCCGGGCGCCCGGCCGCCGGCGGAGCGGGAGGCGCGGGCCGGACACGGCGCCCCGTCCCCCTCCCCGGAGTTCGATCCGCGCTGAATCCCCACGGCCGTCCCTCTCGTAGGGCGCCGTGAACCCGGGGCTGCAACCATACGGCGGCCCGCCCCGTCTATTCGACATGACCGCCCATAGCCGACGGACCCACCAGGGAGCGACCCCCATGGCCGGAGACAACACCCTCATCCAGCTGGACGCGCTGAGCAAGGTCTTCTACACCGAGGAAGTGGAGACCCACGCGCTGTCCAACATCAACCTCCAGATCCGGACCGGGGAGTTCGTGTCCATCGCCGGCCCCTCGGGCTGCGGGAAGACGACGCTCCTCTCCATCCTGGGCCTCCTGGACAGCCCCACCGGCGGGAAGTACCTGCTGGACCGGGAGCCGGTGGAGAACCTGAGCGCGGGGCAGCGGGCCAAGATCCGCAACCAGGCCATCGGGTTCATCTTCCAGGCGTTCAACCTGATCGGGGATCTGACGGTCTACGAGAACGTGGAGCTTCCGCTGACGTACCGGGGCATGCCGGGGAGCGAGCGGAAGGAGCGGGTGCAGGCGGCGCTGGAGCGGGTGGGGATGGCGCACCGGATGGGCCACTACCCGAGCCAGCTCTCGGGCGGTCAGCAGCAGCGGGTGGCGGTGGCGCGGGCCATCGTGGGCAAGCCGCTGATCCTGCTGGCCGACGAGCCCACCGGAAACCTGGATTCGAAGAACGGGAACGCGGTGATGGACCTCATGCGGGAGCTGCACGACGAGGGGGCCACGATCTGCATGGTGACCCACGACCCGCGCTACGCCCACGTGGCGGACCGCAGCGTCCACCTCTTCGACGGCCAGGTGGTGAGCGAGGACGAGGTGAAGAAGCGCGAGCTGGAGGAGGCGGGCTTCGACGTCGCCTGAGGCGGCGGCCCGAGGGTCCTGGCGGACCCGGTGTCCGGGGCGCGTCCGAGCGCGCTCCCGGGCCACGAACCCCCCGGCGGACGGGATCCGCCGGGGGGTTCGTGCGTCCGGCCCCGGCGGACGCTCCGCCATGGTCGTCGGAGGCCGGGGCGGGTAGCTTGAGCGGCCCCTCCGCCCGTCGTCCGCCTTCCACCCCGCCGGAGCCCGTCCATGCGGTGTCCGTCCCGCCTCGCCGCCCTCCTCGTCCTCGCCCTCCTCCCCTCCCCGGGGGCGGCCCAGGCCGTCCCGGGGCTGGATCTCCTCCTGACCCGCGCCGAGCGCACGGACTTCCTCGAGACGACGCGCTACGAGGAGGTCCTGGAGATGGTGGAGCGGGTGGCCGAGGCGGCTCCGGACATCCATCGCACCACCTTCGGCTACACCTGGGAGGGGCGGAGCCTGCCCCTGGTGGTCGTGGGGGCGCCCGACGCCTCGCCGGAGGCGGTCCGGGCCACAGGGAAGACCCGGGTCTACCTCCAGGGCAACATCCACGGCGGGGAGGTGGCCGGGAAGGAGGCCCTCCTCGTCCTCCTCCGGCGGCTGGCCTCCGGGGAGTACCGGAGCTGGGCGGACTCGCTCGTGCTGCTCGTGGCGCCCATCTACAACGCCGACGGGAACGAGCGGGTGGAGCTGGACAATCGCCCGCTCCAGCACGGCCCGGTGGGGGGCATGGGGCAGCGGCCCAACGCCCAGGGGCTGGACCTGAACCGCGACCACACCAAGCTGGACTCGCCGGAGGCCCGCTCCCTGGTCCGGATGCTGGACGCGTACGATCCCCACGTGGGCGTGGATCTCCACACCACCAACGGGACCCGCCACGCCTACCACCTGACCTACTCGCCGCCCCTCCATCCCAACACGCCGTCGGTCCTGGACGCCTTCCTCCGGGAGCGCTGGCTGCCCGAGGTCGCGCGTCGGGTCCGGGAGAAGCGGGGCTGGGCGTACCACGACTACGGGAACGCCTTCGACGGCCCCCGGGGGCCCGGCTGGTACACCTTCGACCACCGGCCTCGCTTCAGCAACAACTACCTGGGGCTGCGGAACCGCTTCGGCATCCTCAGCGAGGCCTACTCGTACGCCACCTTCGAGGACCGGGTCCGGGCCTCCCTCTGGTTCGTGGAGGAGATCCTGGACTTCGCGGAGCAGCACGCCGGCGAGATCCGCCGCCTCACCGCCGAGGCCGACCGGCTCCCGGTGGTCGGGCGGGAGCTGGCCGTCACCGCCGAGTTCCGGGCCACCCCGGGCGAGCCGACGATCCTCATGGGGGCGGTGGACACCGTGCTCAACCCGTACAGCGGGCTGCCCATGCTGGAGCGGCGGGACGTGACCGTCCCCACGCCCATGCGGGAGCTGGTGGCCTTCCAGGCCGACGAGACCGCGACGGCCCCGGCCTCGTACTACCTGCTGCCCGGGGCGGAGGACGCCATCCGCCGCCTGGAGGCCCACGGCGTGGCGGTGGTGCGCTGGGCCGAGGCCCGGGAGCTCCCGGTGGACCGCTTCCAGGTGGATTCGGTCCAGGTGGCGGAGGAGCCCTTCCAGGGCCGGCGGGAGCGGACGGTGCGGGGAAGCTGGGTGGCCACCGTGGAGACGCTCCCGGCGGGGACGGCGTGGGTGTCGCTGGACCAGCCCCTGGGCCGCCTCGCCTTCACGCTCCTGGAGCCGTCCTCCGACGACGGCTTCGTGGCGTGGGGGATCCTGGAGGCGAGCCGCGAGGGCGGGGTGGCGCTCCGGAGGGGGCCGGCGGGCCGCTGAGGAGGGCCCGGGGGCCGGGGTCGACGCCCGCGGGAGGCGGCCGCCGACCCCGAGGAGGCCCTAGAGCTCCTCGAACCGGTGGAAGATGTGCACGTTGCGATCTTCCAGGTGCCCGATGACCGCCTCGTAGCACTCCTGGTCGGCGCCCACCGTCTCCGGCGCGGCCACGCCCGGCTCGGACCAGAGCCCCCGGGCCACGACCTTGACCAGCGCCGTGCACGTGTAGCCCGTGGTCCGGGCCATGGAGGAGGTCTCCGTGTCCGGGTCGTAGTAGTCCAGGAGGTTGTAGACGTGGCGCACCGGGGCGCCGTCGAGGCTGCCCGTGACCGTGAACCGGCACACCGTCAGGTCGGGCTCGCCCTCCTGGAAGGCCCACTGGTCGAAGAGGAGGGCCTCGGTCACGTCGATGGGGCGGGCCGCCCCGGAGGCCGCCTGGATCTCCCGCTCGGAGAAGAAGCCGGCCTCACGGAGGGTGCGCATCAGGTCGGCGTGCCCCGGGTAACGCATGGTCTTCTCGACCATGTTGGGCACGTCCTCCAGCGTCGTGAGGAGGGAGCGGAGGCCGTCGGTGTTGAACGCCTCCAGGGTGCCGAGACCGGGGAAGTCGACCAGCTCCACCTCGGACAGGGCGGGGAGCGTCACCCGCTCGCCGCCGCGCCGCAGGCGGGCCGGGCGCACGTACTCCTGGATGACGTCCCGGGGCGAGAAGGGAGCCTTGTACTCCCAGGGGCGGCTCCGCTCCACCGGGAGCCCGCCCACCAGCGCCTCGAAGGCGTCGGTGCGGTCGAGCTGCGCGTGGACGTGGCCCAGGATCAGGTTGCTGAGCCCGGGCGCCACGCCGCAGTCGACCAGGCAGGGCACGCCCGCCGCCTCCGCCCGCTCCTGGAGCCCGGAGGCGTCCTCGGGGAAGAAGGAGATGTCCACCACGGGCTTCCCCTGGTCCAGCACGTGGGCCACGGTCTGGAAGCCCATGAAGCCCGGGACGGCGCCCACGACCAGGTCGGCGTCGGCCACCACCTCGGCCACGTTGCTGGCCCGGGAGAGGTCCACGGGGATGCCCCGGGCACCGAAGGCCTCGAGGCGCTCCAGGGCGACGGGATCGACGTCCGCGATGGTCACGGAAAAATCTTCCACGGCGGCGAGGTCGCGCACGATGGCGCCGCCCACCCGACCGCCTCCAAGCACCACGATCTCCAGGGGATCCTCCAGCTGAGGTTCGTCCGTCCGGCACCGGAATGAGTCGTGTTCCGGCCGGGCGTGCAAGACCCTCCCGGGGGCGCGCGCCGGGCGGACGCGCTCCGGGGGTGGCCCGGAGCCGGGGGCGTGGTGAGCTTTCGTGCGTCGACGGCCGTCCCGCCGGGGCGGCCCCAGCGCTTCCGTCCCCTTCCGGAGCCTCTCGTCCATGCGCCGCGCACTCCCCCTCCTCGCCGCCGCCGTCGTGGCCACCACCGCCTGCCGCACCTCCGAGCCGGTGGAGACCGACGTCGGCCCCACGGTCCCCACGGCCGCCGCCATCACCGCCGACGACTACATCCACCGGGTGGGGGTCCTGGCCGACGACTCCATGCAGGGGCGGGCCACCCCGAGCCCCGGGCTCGAGGCCGCGGCGCGGTACGTGGCCGGAGAGCTGGAGCGCATGGGGCTCGAAGGCGGCGGGGACGAGGGCGGCTTCCTCCAGTGGTACGAGACCCCCAGCGGGGACGGCCCGGCGCCCAACGCCGTGGGGATCCTCCGGGGCCGCGACCCCGAGCTGGCCGACGAGTACGTCGTCCTCTCGGCCCACATGGACCACGTGGGGATCCGGACCCCGGACGAGAGCGGGGACTCGATCTGGAACGGGGCCGACGACAACGCGTCGGGCACGGCCGCCGTCCTCGAGGTGGCCGAGGCGCTGGCCGACATGGATCCCGCGCCCCGGCGCTCGGTGATCTTCCTCCTGGTCAGCGGGGAGGAGCGGGGGCTGTGGGGCTCCGCCCACTACGGCGCCAATCCCTCCGTCCCCATGGAGCGGATCGTGGCGAACGTCAACGCCGACATGGTGGGGCGGAACTGGACGGACACCATCGTGGCCATCGGCAAGGAGCACTCGGACCTGGGCGCCACCCTGGAGCGGGTCAACGCCGCCCATCCCGAGCTGGGGATGACGGCCATCGACGACCTCTGGCCCGAGGAGAACTTCTACCGCCGCTCGGACCACTTCAACTTCGCCCGGCGGGGGGTGCCGATCCTCTTCTTCTTCAACGGCACCCACGAGGACTACCACGGGCGCGACGACGAGGTGGAGAAGATCGACGCCGACAAGGCCTCGCGCATCGCGCGGCTCATCCGGCACCTCACCGAGGAGATCGCCGACGCCGACGAGCGGCCCCAGTGGGACCCGGAGAGCTACGACGCCATCGTCGAGACCGGCCCGGGCGAGGGCTGAGTGGCCTTCGGGAACGAGGGCTTCCTGGAGCTCCTGGACGCCTGGGACGGGCTGGGGGTCGTGACGCGGCGGGACCACGCCGCCGCCGCCTGGATCTTCGTGGCGCTCCACGACGACGCCCTGGGGCGCCCCGTCGGCGGGTGTCGGATGCGGGTCTACGACCGTCCGGAGGAGGGGCTGCGGGACGCGCTCCGCCTGGCCCGGGGCATGACCGAGAAGTGGGCGGCCATGGACGTGGGCTACGGGGGCGGGAAGGCCGTGCTGGCGCTGGAGCGGCCCCTGGACGCCGAGGAGCGGCACGGCCTCCTCCTCCGCTTCGGCGACCTCCTGGAGTCGCTGGCCGGGGCCTACGGGACCGGCGAGGACCTGGGGACCACCCCCGACGACATGCGGGTCATCGCCAGCCGGACGCGGTGGGTCGTGGGGCTCCCGCCGGGGGACGACGCCCCCTCGGACCCCGGGCCGTTCACCGCCCTGGGGGTCCACGCCGGGATCGAGGCCGCCCTGGAGCACCGCTTCGGCAGCGCGGACGCCGCCGGGCGGAGCGTGCTGGTGCAGGGCGTGGGGGACGTGGGCGAGCCGCTGGCCCGCCTCCTGGCCGGGTCCGGCGCACGCCTCCTCCTGGCCGACGTGGACCGGGAGCGGGTCGAGACCCTGGCCGGCGAGCTGGACGCCGAGGTGGTGGCGCCGGACGACGTGTACGACACGGCCTGCGACGTCTACGCGCCGTGCGCCCTGGGCGCCACGCTGCGGGACGACACCGTGCCCCGGCTCCGGTGCGCCATCGTGGCAGGCTCGGCCAACAACCAGCTCGAGGAGGCGCGCCACGCCGAGGCGCTCCACGGGCGGGGCATCCTGTGGGCCCCGGACTTCGTGGTGAACGGCGGCGGCGCCATGGCCTTCGGGCTCCTCCACCTGGGGGAGGTGGACGTGGCGGGGATGACGCCCCGGGTCCGCCGGATCGGCGACGCCCTGCGGGAGATCTTCCGGGAGGCGGAGGACCGGGGCGAATCGCCCCTCCACCCGGCCCGGCGCCGCGCGCGGCGTACGCTGGAGCGGGCCCGAGAGGGGTGAGGTGTCCCCTTCGGGGGACGCCCCGAAAGGACGAAGGCCCCGATCCGGAGCGTCCGGATCGGGGCCTTCTCCATGCGCCGAGGGGCGCGCGCTCGCGCAGCTACCCCCTTCGCCTCGGCCTTCTCAGTTCAGCTCCGAGTCGGGGCTCGGGTAGCTGGAGAAGAGGTGCGTGAGCCCCAGGGCCTCCAGCGTGTGCCACGTGTGGTTGGGGAGCGCCCGGACCCATACCCGCTCGCCGTCGCCGGCGGCCAGGCGCGCGGTGAGGATGAGGGAGAGGTCACACAGGCCCGGCCGGCGGAGTCCGGTGAAGTCGAACACCAGCTCCGTGTCCCGTGCGTGCTCTTCGGCCGTCCCGGCCTCCACCCCTTCGTGGAGACGGGGGGCGATCGCCCGATCGTCATCCCGTCCGTGGGGTCCCATGTCGTCCTCCTCGGTTGCGCTCCCCGCTGCCCGGGGCCCGGCCGCCGCCCTCTGGCGACGCACCCCCCCTATTCATCAAGAGTCGTGCCAACCCTTCGGGCCCGCGCCGTGTCATCCTGGCAGGTACGGAAGCGTCGTCCGGCGGGCGGAGCCATGGCCGGATGGGTGGGACTGGCGGGCGGGACGTTCCGGCCTGAATCGTGTAGTAGACGACGAGGTCGAATGCGGTGGCTCCGATCACCGGAGGATCGAGATGCGCACGACGAACACGAAGAAGACGGTGCTGGGCCTGGCGATGCTCCTCCTGGCGGCGTTCCCCGCGGCGAGCGCGGCGCAGGACGCTCCGGAGGAGGCCTACTACCGGGCTCTCTCCGACTTCTTCCAGGTGCCCCGGGACGAGGTGGCCATCCTGGCGGACTGGAACCTGCCGCCCCAGGAGATGGCGGTGGTCCTCTTCATGGCCGAGCGCACCGGCGTCTCCGGCGAGGCCCTGGTGGCCCTCCGCCGCTCCGGCAACGGCTGGGCCGACCTGGCCCGTCGCTACCACCTGGACGCGTCCCACTTCCACGTGCCGCTGGCCGACGGGGCCGATCCCGGCCCCCTGGCCGACGTGTACCGGCAGTACCGGGCCCTGCCGCCGAGGGAGTGGCGGACCCTCGCCCTGGAAGGGGCGGACATCGTGACGCTGGTGAACCTCCGCGTCATCGCCCAGAGCCTCCGGATCCCCGCCGCCGAGGTCCTGGCCGAGGTCGGTCCGGACCGTTCCTTCGTGGACGTGTACGCCGAGCTCCTGCGAGGCTCCTCCGGACGCCCGGGGGCATGACGGGCGCCTCCGGCCGTCCCCTGGAGGGTTACCGGCGCTATCCCCTGGAGGACATGCGGGCGCGCGCCGCGGGCTTCCTCGACGAGGTGCGCCGCCGGAGGACGGTCCGGCACTTCTCCTCCGAGCCCGTCCCCCGGGACGTCCTCGAGCCCTGCCTCCTGGCGGCCGGGACCGCGCCCAATGGCGCCAACCGACAGCCGTGGCGCTTCGTGGCCGTCTCGGACCCGGAGGTGAAGCGGCGCATCCGCGAGGCCGCCGAGGAGGAGGAGCGGGCCTTCTACGGCGGGCGCGCCCCCCGGGAATGGCTGGAGGCGCTGGCGCCCCTGGGTACCGACGAGCACAAGCCGTTCCTGGAGGAGGCACCCTGGCTCATCGCGGTCTTCGCCGAGAGCTGGGGGCGGGACGAGGACGGCGGGAAGGTCAAGAACTACTACGTGACCGAGTCGGTGGGGATCGCCACGGGCATCCTGGTCACCGCCCTCCACCACGCCGGGCTGGCGACCCTCACCCACACGCCCTCGCCCATGGGCTTCCTGAACGAGATCCTGGACCGCCCCGAGAACGAGCGTCCCTTCCTCCTCCTGGTCGTGGGCTTCCCGGCCCCGGACGCCATCGTCCCGGACATCTCGAAGAAGCCGCTGGACGAGATCGCGCGCTTCGTGGAGTAGCGCGCCGCGGGTGGGCCCGGGGGCCCGGCTCGAGCCCGGACGCGAATGGCCGCCACCGGCGCTGTTCGATACACTACGCGTGGGCGACCGCCCGCCGTCGCGCCTTCCTCCCTCGCTTCCCCGACCCCCGCACCCCATGGGCCAGGACGTCAGCGGAGAACAGACCGGGCCCGACGCGGCCCGGGCCTTCACCAAGGCGCTCCTGCGCGACCTCCAGGCGCTGGAGCAGATGCTGGCCCAGGGCATGGTCGAGCGGGGCGTCCGGCGCATCGGCGCGGAGCAGGAGATGTTCCTGGTCAACCCGGGCTGGCGACCCGCGCCCGTCTCCATGAAGCTCCTGGAGCGCCTGGACGGCCCCTACACCACGGAGCTGGCCCTCTTCAACCTCGAGGCCAACGTGGAGCCCCGCCGTCTGGAGGGGCTCTGCTTCAGCGACCTGGAGGCCCGCCTCCAGGACCTGGTGGACCAGGTCCGCCTCGTGGCCAAGGAGGTCGACGCGGACGTGGCGCTGGTGGGCATCCTGCCCACCCTCACCAAGACCGATCTCTCGCTGGAGAACCTGACGCCCAAGCCGCGCTACCACGCCCTCAACGACGCCCTCACCCGCATGCGCGGCGGGGAGCCGTACAAGCTCCGGATCGAGGGCACCGACGAGCTCTACATCGAGCACGAGTCGGTGATGCTGGAGGCGTGCAACACGAGCTGCCAGGTGCACCTGCAGGTGGAGGCGGAGGAGTTCGCCGAGCTCTACAACATCGCGCAGCTCGTGACCGCCCCGGTCCTGGCCGCGGCGGTGAACTCGCCCATCCTCTTCGCCAAGCGGCTCTGGGACGAGACGCGCATCGCGCTCTTCCAGCAGTCCGTGGACACGCGCACCGCCCGGGTCCACATGCGGGAGCTGGCCCCCCGGGTCCGCTTCGGGGACAAGTGGGTGCGGGAGTCGGTCACCGACCTGTTCCAGGAGGACGTGGCGCGCTTCCGGGTGCTCCTCACCAGCGCCATCGACGAGGATCCCCTGCAGGTCCTCAAGGAGGGGGGCGTTCCGAAGCTCCAGGCCCTCCAGCTCCACAACTCCACCGTCTACCGGTGGAACCGACCGTGCTACGGCGTGGGCGCGGACGGGAAGCCCCACCTCCGCATCGAGTGCCGCGTGCTCCCGTCGGGCCCGACGGTGGTGGACGAGGTGGCCAACGCGGCCTTCTGGATCGGGCTCGTCCTGGGAGGTCGGGAGGCCTTCGGGGACGTCACCCGGCGCATCGACTTCGACGAGGTGAAGGAGAACTTCCTCTCCGCTTCCCGGCACGGGCTCAAGGCGGGCTTCCACTGGCTGGACGAGGAGACCGTCTCGGCCAATCGCCTCATCCTGGACCAGCTCCTGCCGATCGCGGAGCGAGGCCTCCAGGAGGGCGGCGTGGCCTCGTCGGACGTGGACAAATACCTGGGCATCATCCGCGAGCGGGTGGAGTCCGGGCTGACCGGCACCCAGTGGACCATGCGATCCCTGGGGGCCATGAAGGGGAACGGCACCCGGGCGGAGCGCCTGGCCGCCGTGACCGCCGCCACGGTGGCGCGGCAGCGGACCGGGCAGCCCGGCCACACCTGGAAGCTGGCCGAGATCGACGAGGCGGGCGGGTGGCGCCTGAACTACCTCCGGGTAGAGCAGTACATGACGACCTCCCTCTTCACCGTCCACGAGGACGAGCTGGTGGACATGGTGGCGTTCCTGATGGACCGCAAGCAGATCCGCCACGTGCTGGTGGAGGACGACCAGCACGGGCTGGTGGGGATCGTCTCCTACCGCTCCCTCATCCGGCTCATGGCCGACGGCTTCTCCGAGGCCCACGAGGCGCCCCCGGTGAAGGCGATCATGGAGCGGGACCCGGTCTCGGTGGCGCCGGAGACGCCGACGCTGGAGGCCATCGACCTCATGCGCCGCCAGCACGTGTCGTGTCTGCCGGTGGTGAAGCAGGGGAAGCTGGTGGGGATCGTCAGCGAGCGCGACTTCATGCCCATCGCGTACGAGCTCCTGGAGGACAAGCTGAGGGAGGTGTAGGGCGTGGAGCAGGAACCTCCCCGGTCGCGGGTCCTGGGACGCATCCGGGGCTCGCGTCCGGGCCCCACCCTCCTCTGCGTGGGTGGGATGCACGGGAACGAGCGCGCCGGGGTGGAGGCGCTGGGACGGGTCCTGGCGGCCGTCGAGCCGCGGCGTGGGGAGCTGGCCGGCGAGCTCGTGGCGCTGGTCGGGAACGGGCGTGCGCTGGCCCAGGGCCGCCGCTTCGTGGACCGGGACCTCAACCGGGCCTGGACCGAGGCCCGCATCCGCTCGCTGCGGGCCGGGGGCGTCGACCCCGCCTCCGCCGAGGACCAGGAGCAGCTCGAGCTCCTCGACGCCATCGAAGCGGTGGTGGACGACGCCCGGGGGGCGGTCTACGTCCTGGACCTCCACACCACCTCGGGCTTCGGCGGGAGCTTCACCACCTTCGGGGACACCCTGCCCAACCGGGACTTCGCCGCCCACATCCCGGTGCCCATGGTCCTGGGCCTGGAGGAGCTGGTCGAGGGCACGCTCCTGGCCTTCCTGGGCTACCACGGGCTGGTGGCGGTGGCCTTCGAGAGCGGCCAGCACGACGAGCCCGAGGCGGTGGACCGGGCCGAGGCGGCCGTCCTCATCGCGCTGACGTCGGTGGGGCTGCTCCCTCGGGAGCGCCTTCCCGGCGTCACCGCCGCGTGGAAGCGGCTCCACCGGGAGTACCGCCCGCTCCCCCGGGCGCTGGAGATGCGCCTGCGCCACCCGGTGCACGAGGGGGACGGATTCCGCATGAAGCCCGGCTACCTCAACTTCCAGCGCATCGAGGAGGGGGAGATCCTGGCCCAGGACGCCCGGGGCCCGGTGGCGGCGCCGGAGCGGGGGCGCATCCTCATGCCGCTGTACCAGGAGCAGGGGGACGACGGCTACTTCCTGGTGCGGGAGTTCAGCGCCTTCTGGCTCTGGGCCGCCGCGGCGCTCCGCCGCCTCCACGTGGACCGGGTCGCCCACTGGCTGCCCGGCGTCCGGCGGGACCCCGACGAGCCCGACTGCGTGGTGGTGGACAAGCGGGTGGCCCGCTGGTACGCCCTGCAGCTCTTCCATCTCCTCGGCTTCCGCAAGCAGGAGGACGCCGGGGAGCGCCTGGTGCTTCGCCGCCGTCGCTTCGACGAGGCGCGCTTCGTGAAGGCCGGTCCCGAGCCGGAGCGCCTGGAGTGAGGGGCCGGTCGGCCCGGCGCGCCGGTGCCCGCACCGGGCGCGCGCCCGCGCCCCCGGGAGGTCGCTGACCGTGTGCGGCCGCTACACCCTCGCGCTGCCGGCTCCGGAGCTGGTGGAGGCCTTCGACGTGCCTCCCCTCTCGTTCGAATGGCGGCCTCGCTGGAACGTGGCGCCGGGCCAGGACTGCCCGGTGGTGGGCGAGGACCGGAAGGGCCGCCGGATGGGGCTCATGCGCTGGGGGCTCGTCCCCGGGTGGATGGACGACCCGCCCGCCGGTGGATTCGTGAACGCCCGGGCCGAGACCGCCCACGACAAGCCGTCCTTCCGGGAGGCCTTCGCGCGCCGCCGCTGCCTCGTGCCCGCCGACGGCTTCTACGAGTGGGCGCGGGAGGGGGGCGCCAAGGTGCCCCGCTGGTTCCACCCGGCGGCGGGCGGGCCGCTGGCGCTGGGCGGCATCTGGGAGGGGCGGACCTTCGCGGTCCTCACCACCGAGGCCAACGCCGACGTGCGGCCGGTGCACCCCCGCATGCCGGTGCTCGTGCCCCGGTCGGGGTGGGACGCCTGGCTGGACGGCGGCACGCCGCGGGAGGCGCTCCGCCGGCTGATCGCGCCCGCTGCCGACGGGACGCTGGAGCGTCGGGTGGTCTCGACCCGGGTCAACGCCGTCGGGGAGGACGACGCGGGGCTGGTGGAGCCGGTGGAGCAGCCGGAGTAGTCGGGCCGAGGGTGCGGCCCTAGTTCGCCCCCACCGTGCGCCCGGCCGCCCATTCCCGCATCGCCCGGACCTTCTCGGCCATGGTCACCGACAGAGGGCGGGTCCGCGCGACCTCGTCCTGGAGGGCGCCGGTGTCCAGCCTGCCCTCGCCGGAGAACGCGGTGTAGAGCGCGCTCACCACCACCTGCTCCACCTCCGAGCCGCTGAAGCCCTCGGTGGCGCCGGCCAGGGTCTCCAGGTCGAACGCGGCGGGGTCGTGCCCGCGGGCGTCCAGGTGGATGCGGAAGATCTCCGCCCGGGTCTCCCGGTCCGGGAGGTCCACGAAGAAGATCTCGTCGAAGCGGCCCTTCCGGAGGAACTCGGGGGGGAGGGCCTGGACGTCGTTGGCCGTGGCCACCACGAAGACATCCCCGGTCCGCTCCTGCATCCAGCTCAGGAAGGAGCCGAGGATGCGCTGGCTCACCCCGCCGTCCTCGCTCCCGCCGGACGCGAAGGCCTTCTCCAGCTCGTCGATCCAGAGGACCACCGGCGCCATCCGCTCCGCCGCGCGCATGGCCCGCTTGAAGTTCCCCTCGCTCTCCCCGACGTACTTGTTGTAGAGGTTCGAGGGATCGAGCTTCAGCAGCGGCAGCCCCCACTCCGCGGCCACCGCCTTGGCCGACAGGCTCTTGCCGCACCCCGGCACCCCCAGGAGCAGCACCCCCCGGGGGAAGTCCAGCCCGAACTCCCGGGCCCGCTCGGGCTCGCGCACCACCGCCCGACGCTTGGCCAGCCACCCCTTGAGCGTGCGCAGGTCCGCGATGGCGTCGAGGGACCCGTCGGCGGGGTAGTACTCCAGCAGGCCCTCGCGCTCCACCACCTTCCGCTTGGCGTCGATGACGTGCTGGATGTCGTCGGCGGAGAGGGAGCCGTCCTCCACGATGGCCTTGGTGAGGATCTTCTCGGCCTCCAGGAGGGTCAGCCCCGAGAGGTGGGCCACGAGGCGCTGGGACTCCTCCCGGGTGAGCGCCACCTCCACGTGCTGCCGGGCGGAGAGGTCCCTCAGGATGTCGGTGAGGAGGGTGCGGAACTCCTCGTCCGAGGGGCCGGGGAGGGACACGTGGGCGGTCCGCTCCTCGAGGGACGGGGGAAGGCGGAGGTCGCTCCCGGTGAGGACCACCGCGCCGTCCACGTCCTCCATGCGGCGCGCCACGTCCGCCAGGTGGGCGGCCAGCTCGGCCTGGGAGGCCACGTCCCCGCCGAGCCCGCGGAAGTGGTAGAGCGCCGGCGACCAGGAGCTGACGATGTGCTGAAGCGCCTGCAGGGGCTTCTCGGTGTTGTAGACCGGGCCCCCGGCGTTGTCCACGTGGAGCCCCCCGGTCCGGGTCCAGGTGAAGAACGGCAGACCGAGACGGTCGGCCAGGTGCCGCAGGAGGCCGCCCGCCCGGTCCTCCTCCCGGGTCTCGAGCCAGATCAGCCCGTACCGCGAGCGGAGGAGGAGCTCCACGTCCTTCAGAGCGTCCCTGGCCACGGGTCAGGAGGCCCGGGGAAAGGAGGCGAAGCCCTCGGAGACCGGCGCGTCGAAGTGGACGTCGAGCTGGGGGAACGCGATGACCACCTCCGCCTCCTTGAGCGCCCACCACACCGCCTCGTGGAGGTCCGAGCGGGCCCGGGGCGCGCGCCAGGGGTCGTCGGTCCACACCGAGACGTCGAAGTCCACCGAGGAGGAGCCGAAGGCCGTCATGAGGACCACCGGGTCCCGGGAGCGGGCGCCCCAGTCCACGTCGGCCACCACCTGCTCCAGCACCCGGCGGACCTGGCCCATGTCCGAGCCGTACTCCACGCCCACGGCCACACGCACCCGGTAGAGGGAGTCCTCCATGGTGTAGTTCTTCACCGAGCCCTGGGCGAGGACGGTGTTGGGGATGATGATCTGCTCGTCGTCCCGGGTCCGGGCCACGGTGGAGCGGATCCCCAGGTGCTCCACCCGCACCACCGTGTTCTCCACCTCCAGGACGTCCCCGGGCTTGATGGAGCGCTCCAGGAGGAGGATCAGCCCCGAGAGGAAGTTCTGGGCCACGTTCTGGAAGGCGAACGAGATGCCGACCGCGAACACGGCGCCCGCGGCGAAGAGCGCCCCGAGGTTGATGCCGATGTTGGTCACCGCCGTGGCGATACCCACGGTCATGACCAGGATGTTGATGAGCCGGGTGGTGATGGCCCGGGTTCCGGAGTCCGAGATCCCGCGCCGGTCCATGGCCCGGACGGCGCTCCCCCGCAGGAGCCGGGAGGCCACCGAGGAGAAGAGGACGATGAGGGCGAAGGTCGCCAGGTTGATCAGGCTGATCTCCGTCCCGGAGATCGTGAACAGCGTCTGGTTCACGACGCGGTCGAGGAGACGGCCGAACTCGGTGAAGCTCATGGTGGGACCCGGGTCGGGAGGGCTCCGGGGCGCCGGGGGCGCCCCGGGGAGCGAGGAGCGTCTGGTCGCGGGTCATGGTGGGGCGCCGGGCCTGGGCGGGCAACGGCGGGCCCCCCGCCGTGAAGGTCTGCCGGTCCCGGGGGCGCGGGAATGGCCGGATCGGCCCCCCGCCTCGCGGGGATCCCGGCCGCGCCCCGGGGGCGCCGGGAGGGTCGGTGGCGCCTAGCGCCCCGCCGGCGCCGGCCCGCCCCCCTTCCGGGAGGCCAGGAAGCGGCCCGGGGTGGCGTAGAGGATCGCCCCCTCCCCCACCACGAACTCGCCGTTCACCAGGACGTGCTCGATGCCCTCGGCGTGCTGGTGGGGCTCGAAGAACGTGGCGGCGTCCCGGAGCTCGTCCAGGTCGAAGACCACCAGGTCGGCGGCGAAGCCCTCCCGGACCTGCCCCCGGTCCCGGAGCCCGACGATGGTGGCGGGCAGCCAGGTGTTGGAGCGCACCGCGGCCTCCAGGCTCAGCGCCCCGACCCCCAGGGCGTAGTGGGCGATCTTCCGGGGGAAGGTCCCGTAGTAGCGGGGGTGGACCGAGCCGTCCTCGGGGATGGCGATCCCGCCGTCGGACGCCGTGGCCACCCAGGGCCGCCCGGCGTACCGCTCCACGTCCTCCTCGGACATGCTGAAGCCGCGCATGCGGCCGCCTCCGTAGCGCTCCGGGTCGCCCTGGAGCTGGAGGTCGATGGCGAGCTGCACCGGGTCCACGCCCCGCTCGTCGGCCACGTCCTGGATGGTCCGGCCCACCAGGGCGGAGTCGGGATACTCGAAGATCACCACCCGGTCCGCGCCGCCGCGTCGGCGGATCTCGTGGGCCACGTCCCGCCGGACCATGGCGGCGGTCTCCGGGTCGTCCAGCGCCAGGCGGAGCATGGTGGCCGGGGGACGCGCGTCGTCCCGGTCCTCCGCCTCGGGATCGCGGAGGGCCCAGCGAGGGAGGAGCACCGTGCTCCCGTCCGACCCGCTCGTGGCGTAGGGGTACTGGTCCGCCCAGACCCGCACGCCCTCGGCCCGGGCCCGCTCGACGAGCTGGATGGCCGAGGCGCTGGAGCCCCAGAAGTGGGCGCCCTTGGCCTTGATGTGGGAGGCCACCACCCGGGCGCCGCTCCGCCGGCCGATCTCGATGGTCTCGAGGACGGCGTCCTGGAGGGTCGGCGGGCCCGGGTCGTCCTGGCTGGGCCAGTACCACATGGGGTCCGCGCCCTCGGAGCGCTCGTGGGAGATGTACACGCCGTCGAAGGGGAGGAGCTCCTCGGCCAGCGCGGCCACCTCGTCCGTGGTGCTCCACCGCCCCGGGACGTACTCCAGCCCCGCGCTGAGGCCCACGGCTCCTTCCTCCAGGCCCCGCCGCAGGAGGGCCCGCATCTCGGCCACCTCGGCGTCGGTGGCGGGGCGCTGGTGGTCGTCGCCCATGACGAGGCGGCGCACGGTGCCGTGGCCCACCATGGTCATGACGTTGGGCCCCACGCCCTGCCGCTCGAGGAGCGCGCGCTGCTCCGAGATGGGCCAGGGGGAGCGCCCGTCGTGGTTCACCACCACCGTCGTCACCCCCTGGGAGACCACGTTGGGCGCGGTCTTCCGGTGCAGGGAGTCGGTGCGGATGGTGTTCTCGCCGACGTCGCGGTTCCCGTCGTCGGCGTGGGAATGGATGTCGATGAAGCCCGGGGCCACCCAGAGGCCGGTGGCGTCCACCACCCGGTCCGCCCGGGCGTCGGGGAGGAGCCCCACCGCCGCGATCCGCCCGTCCCGCACGGCCACGTCGGCCCGCACCCACGGGTTGCCGGTGCCGTCCAGCACCCGCCCGCCCCGGATGAGGAGGTCGTAGGGTCCGGCGTCCTGGGCGGCCACGGGTCCGGCCGTCAGCGTCCCGACCAGCGTCGCCGCGAGCGCCACCGCGGTGGCCAACGCCCCGCCGCGCGGGGCGGTCCGTGCCGTCCTCGCCCCGGCCCTCACCCCACCACCTCGTCGAAGCCCGCCCGGACCCGCTCCAGCCCCTCCAGGAGCTCCTTCTCCGGGTTGCCGAAGCCGAGCCTCAGGTACGAGTCCATGCGGAAGTGGTCCCCGGGGACCACGAGCACGCTCTTCTCCATCCGGAGCTTCTCGGCGAACTCGGTGGAGTTGATGGGCGCGTCGTAGTGGGTGAAGCAGATGGCGCCGGCGTCGGGCTCGGTGTAGCGGAAGCGGCCGCCCTGGGCGTCCATCCAGTCCCGGAGCAGGCCGAAGTTCTTCCGCACGATCCCCCGGGTGCGCTCCAGGATGCGGGGGCGGACGTCGGGGTCCAGGGCCACCGTGGCCAGGCGGTCGGAGATGGAGTTGGGGCTGATCGTGGTGTAGTCGGTGCGGCCCCACATCTCGTCGCGGAGCCCGGCGGGGGCCACCATCCACCCCAGCCGCAGCCCGGGGAGGCCGTACGCCTTGGAGAGGGAGTTGGTCACGATGACCCGCTCGTGGCGTCCCCAGAAGGAGGGGGTCGGCTCGCCGCCCGCCACCTCGGCGCCGGAGTACACCTCGTCGGCCAGGATCCAGCCGCCGAAGTCCTCGACGAGCTGCACCACGGCGGCCATGGACTCCTCGGTGAGGGTCACGCCCGTGGGGTTGTTGGGGTTGGTGACCAGCACGAAGCGCACCCCCTGGACCAGCGCCGACTCCAGCGCGTTCAGGTCCGGCTGCCACCCCTGCTTCTCCTTGAGCTCGACCCGGAGGATCTCCCCGTCGAAGGAGTCCACGAGCCCAGGCACCTGTCCGTAGTTGGGCAGGAGGACCGCCGCCTTCTTGAAGCGCTCCATGAGGTGCCAGAACGCGGTGAAGTTGGCTTCGACCCCGCCCACGGTGACCAGCACGTTGGACTCGTCGGCGCCGGGGTAGAGGGCCGCGATGCGCGCCCGGAGCTCGTCGGAGCCGTTGGACTGGCCGTACGTCAGGCGGATGTCCCGGATGTCGGGGCCGTCCGCTCCGGCCAGCTCCAGGAGCTCCCGGGAGGTCATGGGGTGGACGCCGGACTCGGACAGGTTGATCTCCACCCGATGCTCCCAGGTGGACTGGTACCGCTCCATGCGGAATGGGGTGTAGCGCACGCGGGGCTCCGCGGAAGAAGAGACGACGGGGTGAGGGTCCCGATGGTAGGGCCCGCCCCGCCCGCGGACAACGCGTCGGCGCGACGGCGGCCCCCGGGGCGGCGGGCCCGCGGCCACCCCCGCGCGCCGTTGGGGCCCTCGGGTGCGCCCGTTAGATTCCCGACCCGCGCCCCGGTCCGGGCCACGCCGCGCCCGCCGGGCCCCTCCGCGCCGCCAAACGGAGACGCACGTGCAGAAGGTCCTCCTGGTCATCCTCGACGGGTGGGGGCACTCGGACTTCGGCTCCGAGCCCGACCCCGGAAACGCCGTCGAGCAGGCCGACGTCCCCCGCTTCCGCCAGCTCTACGACCGCCGCCCCCGCACCCGCCTGGCCTGCTCCGGCCCGGACGTGGGGCTTCCCGACGGGCAGATGGGCAACTCCGAGGTGGGGCACCTGAACCTCGGCGCGGGCCGGATCGTGGACCAGGACATCGTGCGCGTGGACCGGGCGGCCGCGGACGGCGAGCTGGAGGAGGCGCTGGGCCTGCCGGAGACCGTGGCCCGCCTCCGGGAGACCGGCGGCACGCTGCACCTCGTGGGCCTGGTCTCCGACGGCGGCGTCCACAGCCACGTCCGCCACCTCGAGGCGATCCTGGACCGCCTCCCGGGGGACCTGCCGGTCCGCGTCCACGCCATCACCGACGGCCGGGACACCTCCCCCACCAGCGGGGCGGATCAGGTGGCCCGCATCCAGGCGCGCTGCGCCGAGCACGACGCCTGGGCGGTGGCCACCGTCTCGGGCCGCTACTTCGCCATGGACCGGGACACGCGCTGGGACCGCACGGAGAAGGCGTGGCGGGCCATGGTCCTGGGCGACGGGCAGGCCACCGAGGCCGACCCGGGCTTCATCCCCGAGCGGTACGCCGCCGACGTCACCGACGAGTTCATCCCGCCCGTGGTCATCGAGGACGCCGGCGAGGAGGGGATCCGGGAGGGGGACGCCGTGGTCTTCTTCAACTTCCGCGCGGACCGGATGCGCCAGCTCGTGGCCGCCTTCACCCTGGAGGACTTCGACGGCTTCGAGCGGGAGCGCGGCCCCTTCTCCCACGTCACGACCTTCACCGAGTACGAGCCCGACTTCCCCGTGGACGTCGCCTTCCCGCCCCGGGACCTGGCCCACGTGCTCTCCCAGGTCGTGGCCGACGCGGGGCTGGAGCAGCTCAAGGCCGCCGAGACCGAGAAGTACGCCCACGTGACCTACTTCTTCAACGGCGGGGAGGAAGGGGCCTTCGACGGCGAGCGCCGGGAGCTCACCCCCTCGCCCAAGGTCGCCACCTACGACCTCCAGCCCGAGATGAGCGCCCGGGGCGTCACCGACTCGGTCCTGGGGGGCATCCGGGGGGGCGAGGTCTCCTTCATCCTGGTGAACTACGCCAACCCCGACATGGTGGGGCACACCGGATCCATTCCGGCCGCGGTCCAGGCCGTCCAGACCGTCGACGGCTGCCTCGGCGAGCTCCTGGACGCCGTCGAGGAGGAGGGCGGATGGGTGGCCCTGGTCACCGCCGACCACGGCAACTGCGAGAAGATGCTGGACGCGGAAGGCGAGCCCCACACCGCCCACACCACCGAGCCCGTGGACTTCCTGATCTTCGACCCCTCGGGCGGCACCGCCGGGGTGGCCGAGGGAGGGCGCCTGGCCGACGTGGCCCCCACCGTCCTCGACTACCTGGGGCTGGAGCAGCCCGACGAGATGACGGGCCGGTCCCTGGCGGTGCGGCCATGAACCTCGACGAGGTGCTGGAGCGCGCGCTGCGCTCCGCCGACGAGGGGGACTGGGAGGCCTCGGCCGACCTCCTCCGGGAGAACCTGGAGGAGTTCGAGGACGCGCCGGAGATCCACTGCTGGCTGGGCGTGGCCGAGCGGGAGATGGGCATGGACGGCATCGCCTACGAGCGCTTCAAGCGCGCCCTGGCCCTGGACCCGGAGGACCCCTACGTCCTCGCCACCGCCGGGAACGCCATCGCCCACTTCGCCGACCCCGACGCCGAGGCGGCGCTGCGGGCGGCGGCGGTCATGGCGCCGGAGCTGCCCCTGGCCCGCTTCCTCTACGGTGCCTGGCTGGCCCGGGAGGGCTTCGTCTCCGACGCCCTGGAGGAGCTGGAGGCGGCCCGGGCCCTGGACCCCGACGATCCGCAGATCGCCTACGAGCTGGGCGTGGCCCGCTTCCTGGACGGCCGGGTGGACGAGGCCGCCGACGCCTTCGGGGAGTCGGTCGCGATGGCACCCGAGGACGCCTGGGGCCGGGTGGTGTTCGGGCTGGTCCTGCTGGAGGCCGACCGCGCCGAGGAAGCCGCCGGCGAGCTCTCCGAGGGGGCGCGCATGGCGCCCGAGGACGTGGAGGCCCAGCTCCTGGCCACCCTGGCCTCGGCGGTGGTGGGCCGTGAGGACCTCGCCTTCGAGATGCTGGAGCGAGCCCGGATGCGGGCGGTCCAGGGCGACCAGGACCTCCTCCTGGCCGTGGAGGAGCGCGTGGCCGAGGGCCCCGAGGCGGCCCGGCGCTTCCTGGGCCAGACGCTGGCGCCGGACCTCCTGCGGGAACGGCTGCGCCAGCGGCCGTGAGGGCGCGGATGGATCGACGGCGCCCCGCGTCGGTATCTCAACCCTCGCCTCGTCCGGGCCGAGCCCGGACCTGCCCCCGTCCGCCCGCCCAGGAGCCCTC
Source organism: uncultured Gemmatimonadaceae bacterium (assembly GCA_964569085.1). GTDB lineage: Bacteria > Gemmatimonadota > Gemmatimonadetes > Longimicrobiales > Gaopeijiaceae > JAJCZZ01. The sequence continues at coordinate 117,922 of CAZMTA010000004.1, forward strand.
CGTGACCTGCGTCCCCCTCCGCCTCGACGCCCCCCGGAGCGCCCGGTGAGCCGCCTCGCCGTGCCCGTGGAGCGCCACACCCTGGACAACGGGCTCCGCGTGGTCCTCTCCCACGACCCCTCCGTCCCCGTGGTGGGCGTGAACCTCTGGTACGGGGTGGGCTCGCGGAACGAGCGGCCCGGCCGGACCGGCTTCGCGCACCTCTTCGAGCACATGATGTTCCAGGGCTCCGCCCACGTGCCGAAGAACCGCCACTTCGAGCTGGTGGAGCGGGCCGGCGGCTCGCTGAACGCCACCACCTGGTTCGACCGCACCAACTACTTCGAGACGGTGCCGAGCCACCACCTGGACCTGGCGCTCTGGCTGGAGGCGGACCGCATGGGGTGGATGCTCCCGGCCATGGACCAGGAGAAGCTGGACAACCAGCGGGACGTGGTGAAGAACGAGAAGCGCCAGCGCTACGACAACCAGCCCTACGGGGACTGGGACGAGCGCCTCCAGGCGCTGGTGTACCCCGAGGACCACCCGTACCACCACACGGTCATCGGGTCCATGGAGGACATCGACGCCGCCACCCTGGACGACGTGGCGGACTTCTTCCGGACCTACTACGTGCCCAACAACGCGGTCCTGACCGTGGCCGGGGACTTCGAGCGGTCGAACGTCCTGGACCGGATCGCCCGCTTCTTCGGAGACATCCCGGCCGGGGACGCGCCGCCGCCGATCCCGGGGCGCACCGAGCTCCCGGACCCCCTGGACGGGCCCGTGCGGGACCGCTCCGTGTCCGACGTGCCGCTGCCCCGGGCGCTCCTGGCGTACCGCATCCCGCCGTACTCCTCCGAGGAGTTCGTCGTGGCCGACGTGATCAAGGGCATCCTGGGCACGGGGCGGTCGTCCCGCCTCTACCGCCGCCTGGTCCGGGAGCGGGCGGTGGCCAAGGACGTGGTGGCCTACGCCTTCCCCCTCCTGACCGGGGCCTCCATGCTGCTGGCGTGGGCCACCGGCTACCCGGGCACCGACCCCGACGAGCTCGAGGAGGCCGTGGCCGACGAGATCGCGGGGCTGTCCGACGCGGCGGACCACGAGGCCGAGCGGGCCATCGCGGTCATGGAGACGGACCTGGTCCGGCGGGCGGAGCAGGTGGGGGAGCGCGCCGACCTCCTCTCCATGTTCGAGCTGTACTTCGACGACCCGGGACGGTTGAACCGGGAGGTGGACCGCCTCCGCTCGGTGACGCCCGCCCAGATCCACGACTTCGCCGCCCGCCGCCTCCAGCCGCACCAGCGCGCCGTGGTGGCCTACCAGCCCGAGGGGGCCGCATGAGCGCCCTGGACCGAAACGCACCGCCGGAGCCCGGCGCCATCCGCCCCTTCGACTTCCCCGACGTGGACCGGCGGCGGCTCGGCAACGGGCTCGACCTGCGCGTGGCGCGCATGACGCGCCTGCCCATGGCCCACGCCCGCCTCTTCGTGCGGGCCGGCGAGGGCGCGCTGAAGCCCGACCGGGCGGGCCTCTCGGTCCTGGCGGGGGACGCCCTGGAAGGCGGCACGAAGCGCCGCTCGGGCACCGACCTGGCCGAGGCCCTGGAGGGGATCGGAGCCCGGCTGGGCGTGAGCACCGGGTGGGCGGGCACCAGCGTCTCCCTCTCCTGCCTGGCGGACCGGCTGGAGGAGGGGATGGGGCTCCTGGCCGAGGCGGTCCGCGAGCCCGACTTCCCGGAGGAGGAGGTGGCCCGGACCCGGGAGCAGCAGCTCGCCCTCATCCGTCAGCGGGCCATGGACCCGTCGGCGCGGGCGTCCGACGCCGCGTGCCGGCGGTACTTCGAGCCCGGCATCCCCTACGCCCGGCCCCAGGTGGGCACGGCGGAGAGCGTGGCTCCCCTGGGGCGGAATGCCCTCCGTGGATACGCCGACGCGTGCTGGCGGCCGGAGGGCGGCGGGCTCGTCCTGACCGGCGACCTGGACCCCGACGAGATGGAGTCGCTGGCCGACCGCGTCCTCGGGGACTGGACGGGTGCGCCGGCCCTGGAGGACGACTTCGAGGTGGCGCCCCGGACCCGGGAGCGGCGCATCTGGCTGGTGGACCGCCCCGGCGCGGTCCAGTCCGAGCTCCGGGTCGGCCACGTGGGCGTGGCCCGGGACACACCCGACTACTTCGCGCTCCGCGTCCTGAACGCCCTCTTCGGGGGGACCTTCACCAGCCGGCTGAACCTCAACCTCCGGGAGACCCACGGCTACACCTACGGCGTCCGCTCCCGCTTCTCGTTCTGGACCCGCCCCGGGCCCTTCGAGGTGTCCACCTCCGTAGGGACCGACGTCACGGCGCCGGCCCTCCGGGCCATCGTGGACGAGATGGAGACGCTGGTGGCCGACGGTCCCACGGAGGACGAGGTCCGCGCCGCCCGGGACTACATCGCCGGCGTCTTCCCCCTGGGGCTCGAGACGGTGGGGCAGGTGGCGAGCCAGATCACCTCCGCGGTGATCCACGGCCTCCCCGAGGACTACTTCGACACGTACCGGGACCGGATCCGCGGCGTCACCGCCGAGGCCGCGGCGGAGGCGGGGCGGCGCCACATCCGTCCCGACGAGCTCCAGCTCGTGGTGGTCGGGGCGGCCGACCAGGTCCAGGGCCCCCTGGAGGAGCTGGGGCTGGGCCCGGTGGAGCGGGTCGACGTCCACGCCTGAGCCGCCCCCCTGAAATCGCCCGAGCCGAGACACGTACCCTGCACCCGGAAGACGACGTGAACGACCGAGAGGACGACCCCGGACCCGGCCTTCTGGAGCGCACGCCGGTCCACGAAGGACGGCTCCTGAAGCTGAGCCTGGACACGGTGCGCTTCCCCGACGGCTCCACCGGGGAGCTGGAGATGGTGCGGCATCCGGGGGCGTCGGCGATCCTCCCGGTGGTGGGGTCGCTGGACGAGCCCGACCCCGAGGTGCTGCTCCTCCGCCAGTACCGGTACGCCAGCGGGGGCTACCTCTGGGAGGTGCCGGCGGGGATGCCCGAGGGCGAGGACGAGCCCTGGGAGGCGTGCGCGGCGAGGGAGCTGGAGGAGGAGACGGGCCACCGGGCGGAAACCCTCGAGCCCCTGACCCGCATCTACACGACGCCGGGGTTCTGTGACGAGGTCATCCGCCTCTACCTGGCCTCGGGGCTCGGCGAGGGCCGGGTGAACCGGGACGACGACGAGTTCCTGGAGGTGGAGCGGGTGCGCTTCTCCGAGGCGGTGGAGATGGTGCGGGACGGGCGGATCGTGGACTGCAAGAGCGTGGCGACCATCCTCTACGCCCGCTGCTTCGTCCTGGGGGACCAGAGGGCCGCCGGGAGCTGAGCCACCCCGGGGCGCAGGGGGGTTTGGTGTCCCTTCGGGACGGGGAAACCGTCCTGGAAAGAGGACGCTTCGGTGCCGAAAAGGCAGAAGAAGCCCGCATTCCGGGCGGTTCGCCACTGGCACGGTGCATGCAACGTTGAAGGGGTGAACGCGGAAGGTGCGCCACGACGGCGGACCGTCCTGCAACAGCGAGGTGACGACGTGGCCAGGGCAATCGAGAAGAACCGGAACCTGACCCTCACCGAGGGCCAGAAGCAGCGCCAGAAGCTCCGCGAGATGAACGACAGCGAGGTCGTGCAGGCCTCTCTCGACGGCGACTCGCGCGCCTTCGGCGAGCTGGTGAAGCGGTACGACCAGCGCCTGCTGAACTTCGTCTACCGGACCATCGGCGATCGCGAGCGGGCCCAGGACCTGGTGCAGGAGACCTTCGTACGGGTCTACCGCCACCTCGAGCGCTTCGACCAGACCAAGAAGTTCTCGACCTGGATCTACACCATCGCCGGGAACCTGGCGAAGAACGAGCTGCGGAACCGCTCGCGGAACCCGCTCGTCCTCTTCCAGACCATCAAGAAGAACTGGGACGCGGACCATCGGCCGCTGGAGTGGGAGGACACCCACTACAAGCCCGACGACCTCTACCGGAAGCGGCACATCAAGGAGAAGGTGGACGAGGCGGTGAAGCAGCTGCCCGAGCACCACCGGATGGTCTTCGTCCTCCGCGAGCTCGAGGGGAAGACCTACGAGGAGATCGCCGACATCACCGGAGTGAACCTGGGCACGGTGAAGAGCCGGCTGAACCGGGCGCGCAACAACTTCGCCCGGATCATCGCCCCCATGGTGGACCGCGAGGAGCCCGAGGAGCGGTAGGGCCCGGCCCTCCCCCTCGGGCCGTGGCAGGAACGGTCCCCGCAGCCCCGCCGGATTCCTCCGGCGGGGCTGCGCTCGTAGGGGGGCGAGGAGTGGAACCCCGACGGCGGAGGGACAGTATGAAACGGGACGATGGGCCGGGGCGTGCCCGGCCTGGAGACCCGCGACCGTGGGATGGTCCCGCCGTCATGACTTGTGACCGCTTTCTCGAGGCCTTCACCGATCTGCGTGACGGCCGCGCAACCCCGGACCTCCGCCGCCAGGCGGAGGCCCACCTGGAGGCGTGCGCGGACTGCCGGCACTACCGGCGTGTGGTGGATCGGGGCCTCGAGGTCCTGAAGGGCGAGGAGCCCCTGGACGTCCCCGAGGACTTCGGTCCCCGGCTGCGGCACCGCCTGTACCACGTGGACGACGAGAAGGCCCTCCACCGGCACGTGAACTCCGGCGCGACGGGCACGGCCGTGCTGGGCATCGCGCTGGTGCTGGCCGCGGTGGCCTGGTCCCCGGTGCTGCGCCCCGCCGAGCCCACCGTGGAGCTCTCGCCCATCGTGGTGTCCCGCCCGCCCTCTCCCCTGGGCCTCCGCCCGGTGGGCCGGGCCATGGAGCTCCGTCCCATGAGCGCCTCCCGGACGAGCCGGGATCTCTGGGACGATGCGCACTCCCTCCTTTTCCAGTATTCTCCCGTGTCCGAGCGCTACCGCCAGCGGGCGCTGGTCCGGACGGGCGTCGACGACGACCGCTGAGCCCGTCCGGAGCGGCCCGCGCTCCCAGGGATCCCCCCCGCGCCGCATGAATCCACTGGACGAGATCGGCCTGTCCGACGCCCGCGGGGGTGTGTTCTATCTCCACGGCGAGGACGAGTTCAGGAAGGAGGAGGTGGCCCGCGCCCTCGTCGAGGCCCACCTGGACCCCGCCACCCGGGACTTCAACTACGACCTCCTCCGGGGCAGCGACGTCGATCCCGAGACGCTGGCCTCGGTCCTGGCCACCCCGCCCATGATGGCCGAGTGGCGCGTCGTCGTCCTCCGGGAGACGGAGCGGCTCGCCGGCTCCTCCAAGGCCCGGGACATCCTCCTGGAGGTGGCGGCGACCCCGCCGCCCGGCCTCGCCTTCGTCATGAGCTGCACCAAGCCCCAGGGCTCCCGCGCCAAGATCTACAAGGAGCTGGCCCGGACGGCCCGGAGCGTCGAGTTCAGCACCTTCACCGAGGCCGACGTGCCCGGGTGGATCATGGAGCGGGCCCGGACCCGGTTCGGAAAGGAGGTCACCGTGGAGGCCGCCCGTGCCCTGGGCGCCGCCGTGGGGACCAACCTGGGGATCCTGGACCGGGAGCTCGAGAAGCTGGCCGACTTCGTGGCCGAGGGGGCCACGATCGAGCGCTCCGACGTCGAGGCCGCCGGCACCCGCCTCCCCACCCAGGACCGGTGGGGGTGGTTCGACCTGGTGGGGGAGGGGAAGTTCGAAGAGGCGCACCGTGGGCTGGGCGTGCTCATGTCCCAGGGGGAGAGCGGGGTGGGGCTCGTCATCGGGCTCGCCACCCACTTCCTCCGTCTGGGGATCGCCGCCGAGGAGGGGGCCGCCGCCCTGGAGCGGGCCCTCCCACCCCACCAGCGCTGGCTGGCCCGCACGGTCACGGCGCAGGCGCGCCGGTGGCGCCCCGTGGAGATCGACGCGGCGCTGGAGGGCCTCCTGCGGGCGGACCGCCTCCTCAAGTCCACCCCCCTCTCCGACGAGCACCTCCTGGAGGAGTGGCTCCTGACCCTCATGGCCCGACGGGCGGTGGCATGAGGCCCCGTCGCGTGGTCCCCACCGTCCTCGCGCTCCTGGCGGCCCTGGGGCTCGGGCTTCCCGCCGCGCCGGCCGCGGCCCAGGAGCCCGCGAGCCTGGAGCGGGTCGAGGAGCTGACCCGGCTCGGCCGCACCGAGGAGGCCCGGCTGATCCTGGTGGCCTGGTGGGAGGAGGGGCGTCCCGCGGCCTCCCGCCGGGACCGGCAGCGGGGGCTCTGGCTCCGGGGCCGCCTGACCGTGGATCCGGACCAGGCCGCCCTGGACTTCCGTCGCCTCACGATCCAGTACCCCGGCGGCCCCTTCTCCGGGCGGGCGCTGTTCCGCCTGGCCCAGGGCGCCTGGGCCGTGGGCGACGGCGAGGTGGCCGACGCCTACGTCCAGCGGCTGGTGCGGGACTACCCGGGCAGCCTGGAGGCGCGGGAGGCGCGGAGCTGGCTGGAGGCCGCGGGGCCCGCGCCCGAGCCGCCCCCCTCCCGCCTCCGGGCGGAGGACGCGACCGCCGGAGAGGAGGAGGCCGACGCCGACGGGGCGGACGCGACGGCGGACGCCGCCGGGAGCGGGGAGGCGGCCAGGGCGGACGGCGGGGTCGAGGCGTACCCCGCGCCCACCCCGGCCGGACCCGGGTCGGTCGTCGCGGCCCGCTCGTTCGCGGTCCAGCTCGGGGCCTTCGCCCAGGAGCGGCGGGCGCGGGCGCTGCGGGACCGGATGGCCGCGGAGGGCTGGGACGTGCGCCTGGTGCTGGTGGAGGGCTCGGACCTGGTGCGCGTGCGCCTGGGCCGCTTCGAGACCCTCGCCGAGGCCGAGGAGCTCCTGGAGACCGTGCAGGCCCGGGGCCTCACCGCCGCCCTGGTACGCGACGCCCACAGGGAGGAGACGGTCCGATGAGCGCGAGGGAGAAGCGGGAGGCCTGGCGGGTCCTGGTGGCCGAGGACAACGACGACCACGCCCTCCTCATCCAGATGGCGCTGGAGCGGGCCAGCCGTCTCCCCGTGGAGGTCGTCCGCGCCCGCAACGGCGACGAGGCGGTGGCGGCCATCCAGGACCGGGTCCCGGACCTCATCCTCCTGGACCTGAAGATGCCCGGCCGCTCGGGCCACGAGGTCCTGGAGATGGTGAAGCAGGACGACGAGTACCGCCGGATCCCGGTGGCCGTCCTGACCTCCTCGGACCGGGACGACGACATCGCCCGGAGCTACGGGCTGGGGGGCAACCACTTCATCACCAAGCCCGAGAACCCCGCCGAGCTCGAGGAGAAGCTCCGCTCCCTCCTGAAGAACGTGGAGGAGCTGTCCTCCATCCGCCGGGGCGGCTCGGGGCAGCTCGACGCCACCGCGGTGAGCGCCGTGGACCCGGGGAGCATGGCCGTCCGCAAGGCCATGGCCTGGGGAGCCCTGGCCCTCGTGCTGGTGGCGCTGCTGGTCTTCGCCTGGGTGTCCGGAGTCCTCGGCGGGGGCTGAGGGCGCCGGTCACACCTCGGCGACGTGCACGAGCGCGTCGCCCAGGTTCACCAGCGGGTTCACCGTGTGGCCCAGGATGATGCCCCCGCGGCGGATCTTCACCGGGGCGCCCTTCCGCCCGGTGGGATCCGCGATGATCCCCAGGCGGGTGCCGGCGCCCACCCGCTGACCCAGCTCGACCTCCAGCCGGAAGATCCCGCCCCGGGACGCCCGCACCCAGCGCGTGTTGCGGGCCTCCTGGGGCGGCTGCTCGGGGCCCGCCGGGGCGTCCTCGACCATCCCCAGCTCCCGGAGGACCCGGAGCGTCCCCGGGACGCCGGCCTCGACGGCGCGGGGGCTGAAGCGCCGCGGCTCGCCCCCCTCGAAGAGGAGGACCCGCTTCTGCTTCCGCAGCACCGCGTGCCGGAGGGTCCCCTTCTGGGGGCGGGAGTGGACCACCACCGGGGCGCCGAACGCCTCGGCCAGGCGACGGGTCTCCTCGTCGTCCATGTTCCCCCGGATCTGGGGGAGGTTGGTACGGTCGTCCGAGCCGGCGTGGAAGTCGATGCCGAAGGAGCAGCGCGCCACCACCTCGTCCATGAAGAGGCGGGCCAGGCGCGCGGCCAGCGAGCCCGAGCGCGAGCCGGGGAAGGAGCGGTTCAGGTCACGGCGGTCCGGGAGGTAGCGGGACTCGCTGACGAAGCCGAAGACGTTCACCACCGGGAGCGCGATGACGGTCCCGGCCAGCTCCGCCGGGTCCAGCCCGTCCATGACCTGCCGGATGATCTCCACGCCGACGATCTCGTCCCCGTGGATGGCCCCGCTGAGCCAGATCACCGGTCCCTGCTTCCGTCCGTGGATCACCTCGACCGGGAGGTGCAGGTAGGAGCCGGAGGGGAGGCGGCCCGCCGGGAGCTCGAGCTGGCGGCGACGGCCGGCCGGGACGGCCTCGCCGGCGAAGTCGAAGCGGTCCGGGGTCATTCGGCGTCGGCGGGCTCTGCGTGGCTCTCGACGTACTCGACGATCTCGGCGGCCACGTCCACGCCGGTGGCGCCCTCGATCCCCTCCAGCCCCGGGGAGGAGTTCACCTCCATGAGGAGGGGCCCCCGGTCCGAGCGGAGCATGTCCACGCCCGCGATGGCCAGCCCCAGGGCCTTGGCCGCGCGCACCGCGGTCCGCCGCTCCTTGGTGGTGAGCTTGGTGACCTCCGCCGTGCCGCCCCGGTGGAGGTTCGAGCGGAACTCGCCCTCGGCCCCCTGCCGGGTCATGGCCGCCACCACGCGATCGCCGACCACCAGCGCCCGGACGTCGGCGCCCCCGGCCTCCTTGATGAACTCCTGGACCAGGATGTTGGCGTCGAGCTGGCGGAAGGCGTCGATGACGGACTCGGCGGCCTTCCGCGTCTCCGCCAGCACCACCCCGGAGCCCTGGGTGCCCTCCAGGAGCTTGATGATGAGGGGCGCGCCCCCCACCAGGTCGATGACGTCGTGGGTGTCCTCCACCGAGCGGGCGAAGGCGGTGACGGGCAGCCCCAGCCCGGCGCGGGAGAGGAGCTGGAGGGCGCGGAGCTTGTCCCGGGACCGGGTGATGGCCTGGGACTCGGCGGAGGTGAAGACCCCCATCATCTCGAACTGCCGCACCACCGCGGTGCCGTAGAACGTCACGCTCGCCCCGATGCGGGGGATGACCGCGTCCAGCTCCAGGGGCTCGCCGTGGTAGGTGATGCCCGGGTTCCGCTGCTCCACCGCCATGATGCAGCGCAGGAAGTTGATGACGCGGACCTCGTGACCCCGCTCCTGCGCGGCCTCCTTGAGGCGGCGGGTGGAGTAGAGCGACGGGCGGCGGGACAGGATCCCGATCCTCATGGGGTCTCCTCGGGGGAAGTCGGACGGTCGTGCGGATGGGTGCGGGGGCGGCGGGCGGACGTCGGGTCGGAGCCCGCCAGGAACGAGCGCCCGGGGTCGACCAGGACGCGTCGGCGCAGTGCCTGGCGCCCCAGGAGCATGCGGAAGCCCATGGCGTCCCGCCGGCTCAGCGTCAGCTCGATGGGCCAGCGCCGCCCCGAGAGCTCCACCTCGGTGCGGACCACGGGGCGGACCTCCTCCCGCCCGTTCGAGCTCCGGACCGCCCGCTCCTCCAGCACCTCCAGCTCGACGGTGCGGGCGTCCCGCGTCGACCGCTGGGCGGGGTGGACCTCGAAGCGCACCATGGCCCGCCCGTCCTTCTGGAAGCGCTGCATCCGGAAGGCGTGGAGGGAGGACGTGCGGGCCCCCGTGTCCAGCTTGGCCTTGATGGCCTCGACGCCGAGCCCGGGGAGCCCCACCCATTCGCGCCAGCCGAGGACGGCGGGCGCGGTCTTCTCCTTCTTCGGGGTCCGGGCGCTCAAAGGGCCTCGAGGACGCGCTCCATGCGGGCCCGGACGTCCCGCGCCAGCGGCTCCAGGTCGTCCCGGCCCGCCACGGCGAGCTGGTCCACCGGGTCCATGACGGACACCACGGAGGTGCCCTCCTCGTCCCCCTCGTAGACGACCACGTTGCAGGGCAGGAGCAGGCCGATGTCCGTCTCGGCGGAGAGGGCCTGATGCGCCAGGGGCGGGTTGCAGGCCCCGAGGATCCGGTACGGGCGGAAGTCCACGTCCAGCTTCTTCTTGAGCGTGGCGCGAACGTCGATCTCGGTCAGGATCCCGAAGCCCTCTTCCTGGAGCTCCTCGCGGACGCGGGCGTCCGCGGCGTCGATGTCGAGCTGCAGCGTCTTCTTGAGGCTGTTGTAGGCCATGGCGTCGGTCCTCCGCGGGTGTTCGTGTGGCCCTGGGGGCAGGTCCGGGCGTCGGCGCGCGCCGACGTGAGACAGCACCCCGAAGCGGCCGGGACGGTCCACCGCGGGGCGGCCCGCCGGGCGCGTCGGAGCCGTCAGCGCTCCAGGTACTCCACCGGGATGGGGTTCCCGGGCCGCTCCGAGTCCCACAGGACCGTGACCACCCACCAGCGGCTCCCGTCGTGCAGGAGCTGGATGGAGTTGATGCCCCGGGCGAAGGGCTCGGGGTCGTCCGCGGTCCGCCGGGAGGCGTACGAAGAGAAGACGTGGGCGATGTTGCCGAACTCCTCCGTGACGCGCCCGATCTCCACCTCGAAGAAGCCGTCCCGCTCCAGGCTCCGGCCCGCCCGCTCGACGTAGCCCGCCGGGGTGAGGACGGTGTGGCGCGGGGTCCCGTCCGGTCCCATGCCGGTGGGGATCAGGCGCGCGCCCTCGGGGATGAAGAGGGAGTGGAACCGGTCCCAGTCCCGGGCCTCGCCGGCGGGCCCGGAGATGACGTCGTAGAGGGCGGCGACGATGGCGTCCTGGGACGACACGTCCGCGGGGTCGGCGTCCTGGGCGCGGGCCCCGGCGGGAAGGGCCAGGGTCAGCAGGAGGACGAGGGCGGGGAAGCGCGCGCGCATGGGGCCTCGGGGGAGGGGAGCGGGAGGGAGACGGCCGGCGGGACCGGTGCGAACCACCGACAAGATACGCGCCCGGAGCCCTGCGCGTCGCCTCCCCCGTTCGTCCTCCAGGAGGACCTCCGTTGATCGGCCCCCCGCCGCCGCACTACCCTAAGGGGCACCTCCACGGGGCCCTCCGCCCCGCACCCCGACGACGGACCCCATGGCCGGCGACGACACCCCTCTCATGCAGCAGTGGCGGGACGCCAAGTCCCGGCACCGGGACTCCCTCCTCTTCTTCCGCGTCGGGGACTTCTACGAGCTCTTCTACGGCGATGCCGAGGAGGGCGCGCGGCTGCTCGGGCTGACGCTGACCAGCCGGAACAACGGGGCGGCGGCCAAGGTGCCGCTGGCGGGGATCCCCGCCAAGGCGCTGGACGACTACCTGGCCAAGCTGGTGCGCATGGGGCGGAGGGTGGCCATCTGCGACCAGGTGGAGGACGCCTCCGAGGCCCAGGGCATCGTCCGCCGCGAGGTCACCGAGACCGTCACGCCCGGCACCGTCCTGGCCGACAACCTCCTGGCCGAGCGGCGCAACAACTACCTGGTGGCCGTGGTGCCCGACGCCGCCCGGGGCGGGGAGGCGGATGCGTACGGGCTCGCCGCCCTGGACGTCTCCACCGGCGAGCTGTCCGCCCGCCGGGTGGAGGCCGGCGCCCTGGGCGCCGAGCTGGGGCGGCTGGAGCCCTCCGAGCTCCTGCTTCCCCGGGCGGTGGAGGCCGAGGGGCTCCCCGCGGCGGCCCCCGTGGAGGGTGGGCCGGCGCGCACCTACCGGGACGACTGGATGTTCGAGGAGGACGTCTGCACCGACGAGCTCCTCCGCCAGTACTCGGTCCAGTCCCTCGACGGCTACGGCTTCCAGTCCGGCGACGGCGTGCTGGTGCGGGCCCTGGGCGCCCTGGTCCAGTACCTGGCGGAGATCCGTCCCGGCGGCGTGGACCACCTCCGTCCGGCCCGCATCGATCGGCCCGGGCGGGTCATGCTGCTGGACGAGATGACCCGCCGGAACCTGGAGCTGGTGGAGCCGCTCCGCGCCGGGGAGGAGGGGGGCACCCTCCTGGACGTCCTGGACGACACGGTCACCGCCATGGGCGGGCGGCTGCTCCGCCGCTGGCTCCTGGAGCCCCTCCTGGTGGCCGAGGACGTCTGGGCCCGCCAGGAGGCGGTGCGGGAGCTGGTGGAGACGCCGGAGCTCCGCGCCGAGCTCCGGGACACGCTGAAGGGCGTGAGCGACCTGGAGCGGCTGGCGGGGAAGGTGGGGACGGGGCGCGTGGCGCCCCGGGACCTCTCGGCGCTGCGCCGCTCCCTGGAGCGCCTCCCCACGGTCCGGGAGGCCGCGTCGGGCGCCTCGGCCGCCTTGCTGGCCACCCGGGGCGGCGAGCTGGACTGCCTGGAGGACCTCCACGAGCACCTGGGCGCCGCCCTGGCCGAGGACCCTCCCGCCACGCTCCAGGAGGGCGGCGTCATCCGCACGGGCTGGTCCGACGAGCTCGACGACCTCCGGGAGACCCGGGACGGCGCCCGGGACTTCATCGCCCGCCTCCAGACCCGGGAGCGGGAGCGCACCGGCATCGGCTCGCTCAAGGTCGGCTTCAACAAGGTCTTCGGGTACTACCTGGAGGTCACCAAGGCCAATCTGGACAAGGTCCCGGACGACTACGTCCGGAAGCAGACCCTCTCCAACTCCGAGCGCTACTTCACCCCCGAGCTGAAGGAGTGGGAGGAGAAGGTCTTCGGCGCCGAGGACCGGATCCAGCAGCTCGAGCAGTCCCTCTTCTCCGAGCTCCGGGCCCGGGTGGGGAAGGAGGTGGCCCGCCTCCAGGAGGCCGGCGCCTGCGTGGCGCGCCTGGACGTGCTGGCCACCTTCGCCGAGGTGGCGGTGGCCCGGGGCTACGTGCGGCCCGAGGTGCACACCGGGTTCGAGCTGGAGATCCGGGGCGGCCGGCATCCCGTGGTGGAGACCATGATGCCCCGGGAGGAGTTCATCCCCAACGACGTCGTCCTGGGCGACGGCGGATGGATCGTGATCCTCACCGGGCCCAACATGGCCGGAAAGAGCACCGTGCTCCGCCAGGTGGGGCTCATCCAGCTCCTGGCCCAGGTGGGGGCCTTCGTCCCGGCGGACTCGGCCCGGCTCCCGGTGACGGACCGGATCTTCACCCGGGTGGGGGCCTCGGACAACCTGGCCCGGGGCCAGTCCACCTTCATGGTGGAGATGAGCGAGACCGCCGCCATCGTCCACGGCGCCACCGACCGGAGCCTGGTCCTCCTGGACGAGATCGGGCGCGGGACCTCCACCTACGACGGGGTCTCCATCGCCTGGTCCGTGACCGAGCATCTCCACGAGCACCTGGGGTGCAAGACCATCTTCGCCACCCACTACCACGAGCTCACCCAGCTCGGGGACCTCCTGGAGGGCGTGACCAACCTCAACGTCAGCGTCCGGGAGGTGGGCGAGGAGATCGTCTTCCTCCGGCGCCTGGCCGAGGGAGGCGCGGACCGCTCCTACGGCATCCAGGTGGGCCGCCTGGCCGGCCTCCCCGACGCCGTCGTCGCCCGCGCGCGGGAACTTTTGACCGAGTTGGAAGGAACACATACCCACGGAGGCGAGGGGCTGGGCCGCCACGGCGCGCACCGCCCCGCTTCGGAGCCCCCGCCGGACCAGCTCTCCATGTTCCAGGTCGAGCACCCGGTGGTGGACCGCCTCCGGGCCCTGGACCCCGACGAGCTGACGCCGCGGGACGCCCTGGGCCTCCTCTACGAGCTGCGGAACCAGGCCAAGGGCGGGAGTTCGGATTGAGCGCAGGAGCGGACATGGAGCGGAGCCGGACCCGGAGGGGCGCCCGTGCGTCCCGTCGCGGCGCGCGCCCCGCGATCACGGCGGGAGCCATGGCGCTGGTGGCGGCCGTCGCCGCGTGCGCCGGCGAAGGTGAGATCGACCAGCCCACGCCCCTCTACGGCCAGGTCCCCATCGAGTACCCCCTCCAGCTCTGGGACCAGGACATGGAGGGGGAGACGCTCCTCCGGGTGCGGGTGACCGACACGGGGGGCGTGGACTCGGTGGAGGTCCTGGAGCCGTCGGGGCACCCGGCCTTCGACTCCGCCGCGGTGGACGGCGCCCGCGCGCTCCGCTTCCGCCCCGCCCGGCGGGACGGCGAGCGCATCGAGGTCTGGGCCAAGGTCCCGGTCCGCTTCTCCAAGCGACCCCGCCCGGACACGTTGCGGATCTAGGTGCGGGCGCGGTGAATGCGCCGGGCGGGGCCCCACCACCCCCTCCGCCACCCGAAGGGTCACCCTGCCCGGGGGGCGCAGCCATGGTTCTACGAGACGGGTGCGGGGCCGAGGCCGGGGTGTCGGCCCGGGGTGGAGCATCGAGCCTTCCGAAGACCGCGCCGGGCGACGTGAAGTGACCGAAGTCGGCTGGCCTGGAGACACCGTTCCGCATTCACCGCTCCAGGCGACGTGAACTCCCTCCGGTCCCACTGGCCCGGCGGGACTTTTCCGCGTTCACCGTTCCAGGCGACGTGAAGTGCCCCCGGTCGATGCGAAGGGCCGAGAGGGGGGAGTTCACGTCGTGCGCGGCGGAGAGGCGCGCCGACGGGGCGGGCCCCTCCACGGCCGATCTGCCCCCGAGCTCGACGCAGGTCTCCGGGGTCCGCGGGGCCGCCGTCCCTCTCCCCTGGCCTCTCCCCCCGCCCGGCGCTAGGCTCCGGGGCGTCCCGGCGGCCCGATCCGCGCCGCCTCCGTGCCCTCCTGTCGGAGCCCCCTCGCGCCCATGTCCGAGCGTCACGCGCGCCCCTACGACCACGTCCTGGAGATGGTGGCCTGGACCCCCCTCGTCCGCCTGAACTCGGTGGTGGACGGATCCCGCACCCCCGTGTACGGGAAGTGCGAGTTCATGAACCCCGGCGGCTCGGTGAAGGACCGCATCGGCCCGGCCATGATCGAGGCCGCGGAGGCCGAGGGCCGGCTGAAGCCCGGGGGCACGATCGTCGAGGGCACCAGCGGGAACACGGGGCTCGGCCTCGCCCTGGCCGCGGCGGTGAAGGGGTACCGCTGCATCTTCACCATGCCGGACAAGATGAGCATGGAGAAGGTGAAGCTCCTCCGCGCCTTCGGGGCCGAGGTGATCATCACCCCCACGGCCGTTCCGCCGGACCACCCCGAGAACTACGTCATGAAGGCCAAGGCCATCGCCGAGTCCACGCCCGGCGCGATCCTTGCGGACCAGTTCTACAACCAGGCGAACCCCGACGCCCACTACGCCACCACAGGCCCGGAGCTATGGGAGCAGAGCGACGGACGCATCACCCACTTCTTCGCGGGAGCGGGCACCGGCGGGACCATCACCGGCACCGGCCGCTACCTCAAGGAGCGGAACGCCGACGTCCGCGTCGTGGGCGTGGACCCCGACGGCTCCATGATCGCGCCGTACTTCAACACCGGCGAGAAGATCGAGGGGCACCCCTACAAGGTGGAGGGGCTGGGCAACGACAAGATCCCCGGCACCCTGGACCTGGACGTGGTCGACGAGTACGTGACCGTGTCGGACCGGGACTCCTTCGTCATGGCGCGGCGCCTCACCCGGGAGGAGGGGCTCTTCGTGGGCGGCTCGGCGGGGCTCATCGTCCACGCCGCCATCCAGAAGGCCCGGGAGCTGGACGACCCGGACGCCTTCGTCGTGGCGGTGCTCTGCGACTGGGGGGAGCACTACCTCTCCAAGTGCTTCGACGACGACTGGATGCGGGAGAACGGCTACCTGGCCCGACCGACCCGGCGCACGGTGCGCGAGGTCGTGCAGGCCAAGGACGGGGAGGGCGGCGTCATCAGCGTGACCCCCTCCACCTCGGTGCGCATGGCCCTCTCCACCATCACGGCCCACGACATCGGGCAGCTCCCGGTGATCCTCGAGGGCGAGTGCGTGGGGTCCCTGGGCGAGGGCCCGCTCATGGCCCGGGTGATCGACGATCCGGCGGTCCTGGAGGAGTCGGTGGAGTCGGTCATGGACGCGCCCTTCCCCGTGCTGGAGGCCCACGTGGACTCGGACGAGATCACCCGGCTGCTCCAGCGGGGCAACGCCGCCTGCCTCGTCCGGGAGGGCGGGGACATCGCCGGGATCGTGACGCGCTACGACGTGGTGCGCGCGCTCACCGGCGCGGCGCGCTGAGGGGGCGGCCGTGAAGGTCGCGGTCCTCATGGGGGGCGTCTCCGACGAGCGCGAGGTCTCGCTCGCCTCGGGCGTCCAGGTGGTCCGGGCGCTCCGGGAGGCCGGCCACGACGCGGTCCCGGTGGACACCGCCCGGGGCGAGCTCGACGCCGCCGAGGAGGAGCGGCTCGTGGAGGACGGCGTCGGGGTGGAGCCCCCCGCCGACGGCGCGGCCGACGAGGGGGACCTGGTCGGGCTGCTCCGGGATCCCTCCTTCGAGGACGTGGACGTCTTCTTCATGGCGCTCCACGGCGGCTCCGGGGAGGACGGGACGATCCAGGCCATCCTCGACACCATGGGCGTGGCCTATACCGGCAGCGATCGCCTGGGCTGCTCCCTGGCCATGGACAAGGAGGTCACCAAGCGCCTCCTCCGGGACGCCGGGGTGCCCACGCCCGAGTGGATCCGGGATCCCCGGAGCGTGGACCAGGTCGAGGAGGCGCTGGGGCTCCCGGTCGTCGTGAAGGCCAGCGGGGGCGGGTCCTCCCTCCGCCTGGAGCTGGCCCACGACCGCGACGAGCTCCGGGAGGTCCTGGAGGCGAGCCGGGGATGGCGGGACGTGGTCCTGGCCGAGCGGTACGTGACGGGACGGGAGCTCACGGTGGGCGTGCTCGGGGACGAGGCCCTCTCGGTGGGTGAGATCATCCCCGCCCACGAGCTCTTCGACTACGAGTGCAAGTACCAGCCGGGGATGGCCCAGGAGATCTTCCCGGCCGACATCCCCGGGGCCGTGGCGGACCGGGTCCGGGACCTGGCGTTGGACACCCACCGGGCGCTGCGCCAGCGGGACTACTGCCGGGTGGACTTCATGCTGGACGACGACGGCGGAGCGTGGGTCCTGGAGGCCAACTCCCTCCCCGGGATGACGTCCAACAGCCTCCTTCCGAAGTCGGCGAGGGCCTCGGGGATCTCCTTCCCGGAGCTCTGCCACCGCATCGTCGTGCGCACCGCGGCAAGGACGGGCCAGGCCCCTCGTACGTAGACGGGCCACAACGCGGACGGGGAGGAACCTGTCCGGGAAATGGGGGTTCGAGTGCGACCCCATCGACGACGAGGACGGCCGGGTTTCGAATGGCATACGTGGACCGAGGATACGGGAGCGCCGGGTTCGGCTTCGGCGCCGCGCTCACCCCCATGGTGAAGCGCCTCCTCGTGGCCAACGTCGCCGTCTTCGTGGTGACGCTCCTGGTGGGCCAGCGGTTCATGGTGGACTGGTTCGCCTTCCACCCCACCCGGGTCTTCATCCGGCCCTGGGGCGTCCTCACCTACATGTTTCTCCACGGCGGGTTCATGCACCTGGCCGTGAACATGCTGGTGCTCTTCTTCTTCGGGCCGCCGCTGGAGAGCCGCTGGGGCTCCCGCGAGTTCCTGAAGTTCTACGCGATCTGCGGCCTGGGCGGGGTGGCGCTGAGCTACCTCTTCCTCCCGGCCTCGGTGGTGGGCGCGTCCGCGGCGGTCTACGGCGTCATGCTCGCCTTCGCCATGAACTGGCCCGACGCCCCCATCTACGTCTGGGGCATCTTCCCGGTGAAGGCCAAGTGGCTGGTGGGCTTCCTCTTCGTGGTGAGCCTCGTGAGCGCCCTCTCCGACCCGGCGGGTGGCGGCGTGGCGCACTTCGCCCACCTGGGCGGCCTGGGGGCGGGCTTCCTCTGGCTCAAGAGCGACTGGCGGCCCAAGAAGAAGGCGCAGCTCTTCAAGAAGCAGGCGAAGGGCGTGCGTCGGCGGCTCGCCATCGTGCCCCGCGAGGAGCGGGAGTCCCGCCGCGAGGCCAAGGCCCGCACCCGGACCGTGGAGGAGGAGAAGGCGCTCTACGACCGGGTGGACGCGGTCCTGGACAAGATCAGCGCGCACGGAATGGGCGCCCTGACGCCGGAGGAGCTCGAGCTCCTGGACCGGATGTCGAAGAAGCACCGGACGAACTGAGCCCCCGCGGGGTGCGGGCACGGAGGCCCTTCGGCGACCGCCGGAGGGCCTCGTCCGTTTCGGGGAGCGTGGGTGGTCGGACCCCCGTCGCTCACACCCCCGTTGACGTTCGCATGGGGACATAGTAATATCTCTATGTCCATCCTGACGGAGCCGCGCTCATGACCCCACAGACCTCGCCCATCCTCGCCCACGACGACGTGGAGAACACGGCGCACGTCCTTCGCTGCCTCGGCCATCCCCTGCGCCTGCGCGTCCTGGACCTCCTGGAGAAGCGCGGCGCGTGCACCGTGACCGAGATCTACGAGGGGCTCGAGGTGGAGCAGGCGGTGGCGTCGCAGCACCTCACCACCATGTGGGACAAGGGGATCCTGGCTCGTCGGAAGGAAGGGGTGAACGTGTACTACAGCATCGGGGACGACCGGGCACTGAAGGTCCTGGCGTGCGTACGCCAGGCGAGTTGCTGACGTTATCTTCCGGAGGGTGGGGCGTGACGGCCCACCCGTTTTTTTGTGGAGAAGAGATATAATAATATGAATACTCTAATGTCTTGGCCGGGCCGGACCCTGGTCCTCGTGGCGGCCGCCGTGCTCTTCGGCCCGACGGCCCCCGCGGAGGGGCAGGCCGGCCCCCCCGTGCTCGATGCCGAGCCGGTGACGCTGGAGCAGGCCCGTCTCGAGGCCGCCGAGCGGAGCCTGGACGTCCGGGCGGCCCGGGCCCGGGCCCGGGCCGCCGACGCCGGGCGGGCGTCCGCCGGAGCGTTCCGCTGGCCCACCGTGGGGGCCGAGGCCGGGGCGGTGGTGTCCGACGACCCGGTGGCGGCCTTCGGGGGCCGGCTGCGGCAGGGTCGCTTCACCCAGGCCGACTTCGACCCCGCCCTCCTGAACGATCCCGACGCCCTCACCGACTGGAGCGGGGCCGTGGGCGCCGAATGGGCGCCCCTGGACCTCTCGGCCATGGCCGGGCTGGAGGCGGCGAGGCTCCGGGCCGAGGCCGCCGGCCTCGGCGCCGCCTGGGCCCGGCGCGCCGCCGTGTTCCGCGCCGAGGCCCGCTACCTGGAGGCCGTCGGGGCGGCCCGCCGCCTCTCCGCGGCGGAGCGGACGCTGGAGGCCGCCGACGCCAACCTGGCGGTCATGGAGCGTCGGGCCGAGGAGGGCCTCCTCACCGACGCCGACCTCCTCCAGGCCCGGGCCGCCCGCTCGGGCGCCGAGGCCGCCGTCATCGACGCCGAGCGCATCGTGGCCGACGCGCGGGCCCGCCTGGGGCTGGCGCTCGGCTGGCCCGCGGGACGCATCCCGGTCCCGGCGGACTCGGTCTTCGTGCTTCCCCACGAGGTGGATCGGGCTTCCCTGGAGGCCCGGGCGGACCTGCGGGCCTCCCGCGCCGGGGTCGCCGCCGCGGAGGCGCGGGCCCGGCAGGCGCGTCGCGCCCGGCTGCCCACCCTCTCGGGATTCGCCCGGCTGGAGACCCACTCCTCCGATCCCTTCGACGGGATCCGGGACGACTGGACGGTGGGCGTCCAGCTCCGGGTGCCGCTCTTCACCGGCTTCCGGGTGGGGGCCGAGGCCCGCGCCGCCGAGGCCATGGGCGAGGCCGCCGCCCTGGACCACGAAGACCGGACGCGGGCGGCCCGCACCGAGGTGGCCGAGGCCCGCCGCGGCCTCGAAGCCGCCACCCGGGGGGCGGAAGCCGCCCGGGCCGGGGCCCTGGCCGCCGACGAGGCCGCCCGCCTCGTCCGACGGCGCTTCCAGGAGGGCCTGGCCACCACCGCCGATCTCCTGGACGCCGAGGCCCGGGCCGACGGGCTGCGCACCCGCGCCGTCCAGGCCGAGCTGGCCCGACACCTGGCCGCCGCCCGGCTGGCCTTCCTCACCGACACCGACCTCGACACCGACCCTCGCGGAGGGACCGACCGATGAAGCGCTTCGTTCTCCTGCTGTCTCTGACGTTGGCCGCCGCCGCGTGCTCGGACGCCGATCCGGGCCGCATCCCCGTGGCCGACGAACCCGCCGACGTGACCGTCTCCCATCCCGCCCGCGCCACCGCGGCCGAGAGCTTCCCGGCCTCCATCGTGGCCGAGCGGAGCGCGGAGGTCGCCACCCGCATGAGCGGCACGGTGGAGGCCGTGCTCGTGGACGTGGGTGATCGGGTCGTCCGGGGCCAGCCCCTGGTGCGCCTGGACGCCGCCGACATCCGGGCCCGGGTGGCCGCCGCCGAGGCGGCCCTCGAGCTCGCCGAGCGCTCCCACCGCCGGGTCGCCGCCCTGGAAGAGGACGGCGCCGCCTCCCGTGCGGAGCTGGACGAGGCCACGGCGCGCCTCGAGTCCGCCCGCGCCGGGGTGCGCGAAGCCCGGGCGCAGCAGGCCTACTCCGAGGTGCGGGCACCCTTCGCCGGCGAGGTCACGGCCCGCTCGGTGGATCCCGGTGATCTGGCGGTCCCGGGCCGGCCCCTCCTGCGTCTGGTGGCCCCCGGCGCCCTGAAGGTGACGGCGGAGCTCCCGGGCCACCGGGCCGGCTCCCTGAGCGCCGGGAGCGTGGTGCGGGTGCGGGCCGCCGGGCTCGACGCGCCGCTGGAGGCCGAGGTGACGCGGGTCGTGAACGCCCTGGGGGCCGGCGCCCGGACGTTCCGGGTGGAAGCCCGCGTCGTCGCGCCCCCGCCGTCGCTCCTGCCGGGATCGTGGGCGCGCCTCGAGCTCCCCCGGGAGGGCACGGGCGCCCGATGGCTCCCGGCGGACGCGGTGGTCCGTCGCGGCCAGCTCCGGGGCGTCTGGGCGGTGGCCGACGACACGGTGCGGCTCCGCTGGGTCCGCCTCGGTCGGGAGACCGATCAGGCCGTGGAGCTCCTGGCCGGTCCCGCCGGCGACCTCATGGTGGTCCGGCGTCCCGCCGCCGACCTCCACGACGGTCGCCCCGTGGGTCGCCTGGCGTCCGAGCCCTTCGACCCGCCGGTCGGGGGAGGGGACCGATGAGCCGCAACGTCGCCGGACGCCTGGCCGGGCTCTTCCTCGAGTCCAAGCTCACGCCCCTCCTCATGGGGGCGGCGCTGGCCGTGGGCGCGTGGACGCTCTTCACCATGCCTTCGGAGGAGGAGCCCCAGATCATCGTGCCCCTGGCCGACCTCTACCTCCCCCTTCCCGGGGCCGAGCCCCAGGAGGTCGAGAACCGGGTCCTGGTCCCCCTGGAGAACGTCCTCTCCGGCATCGAGGGCGTGGAGTACGTCTACAGCCACGCCGAGCCGGGATTCGGGCTGGTCACGGTCCGCTACGAGGTGGGCCGGGACATGGAGGAGAGCCTGGTGCGGCTCTACAGCACCCTGATGAAGCACGCGGACCGCATGCCCCCCGAGATGCGGATGCCGCTGGTGAAGACCGTGACCATCGACGACGTGCCCTTCTTCACCGCCACCCTCCACGGCGGGGGTCGGGACGCGGCGGAGCTCCGCCGGATGGCCGACGAGCTCCGGGTGGAGCTGGAGGGCGTCTCCGAGGTCCGGGACGTGGAGGTCGTGGGCGGCTACCCCCGCGAGGTGCGGGTGGAGCTGGATCCCGAGCGCCTGGCCACCTACGGCATCGATCCCCTCCAGGTGGCGCGCCGCCTGGGGTCGGCCAACGTCGAGGCCGAGGCCGGGAGCTTCACCTTCGAGGACCGGGTCGTGCGGGTCACGGCCGGGGACTTCCTGGCCGGCGCCGAGGACGTGGAGCGGGTCGTCCTGGACGTGCGCGACGGCGCCCTGGTCCAGGTCCGGGACGTGGCCACCGTCGTGGACGGGCCGGCCGAGGTGGACCGCTACACCTTCCACACCGGCGACGGGCGGAGCTGGACGCCCATGGTGACGGTCTCGGTGGCCAAGCGCCCCGGCGCCGACGCCACGGAGCTGGGCCGCGCCCTCGAGGCGCGCATCGACGAGGCCCGGGGGCGGCTGCTCCCGGCGGACCTGGCGGTGGACGTCACCCGCAACTACGGGGAGACCGCGCGCCACAAGGTCGTCACCCTCCAGGAGCACCTCCTCATGGCGGTCCTGGCCGTGGGGCTCGTCATCCTCCTCACCATGGGATGGCGAAGCGCGCTCGTCGTCATGATGGCGGTGCCGGTGACCTTCGCGCTGACCCTCTTCGTCTACCAGATCTTCGGCTACACCCTGAACCGGGTGACCCTCTTCGCCCTCATCTTCGTGACGGGGATCGTCATCGACGACTCCATCATCGTGGCGGAGAACATGGAGCGGCACTTCCGCATGCGGGACCGACCCCTGCGGGCCGCCGCCCGGGCCGCCGTGGACGAGGTGGGCAACCCCACCATCCTGGCCACGCTCACCGTCATCGCGGCGGTGCTCCCCATGCTCTTCGTGAGCGGCCTCATGGGGCCGTACATGAGCCCCATGCCCATCGGGGCCACCGTGGCCATGCTCTTCAGCCTCGGCGTGGCGCTGGTGGTGACCCCCTGGCTGGCCTTCAAGCTCCTGAAGGGCCAGGAGCACGACGGCGAGGAGGGTCGCTACGTCCTGGAGGAGACGAAGATCTACCGTCTCTACGACCGCGCCATGCGACCGCTCCTCCGGCGGCCCTCCCTCCTGTGGGGCTCGCTGGGCGTGGTGGTCCTCCTGCTGGTGGGCGCCGGGAGCATGTTCCTCACCCGCGCGGTGCCCGTGAAGATGCTCCCCTTCGACGACAAGAACGAGATCCAGGTCATCCTGGACCTCCCCGAGGGGACGCCGCTGGAAGCCACGCTGGCTCTGGCCAGCGACGTGGGCCGGGCCGTGGGCGGGGTCGAGGAGGTCTCGGACATGCAGCTCTACGCCGGGACCGCGGCGCCCTTCAACTTCAACGGGATGATCCGCCACTACTACCTGCGGCAGGGAAGCCACGTGGCGGACCTCCAGGTGAACCTGGTGGACAAGTCCGAGCGGTCCGCCCGCAGCCACGACGTGGCCCGGGCGCTCCGGCCCCTGGTGGAGGAGGTGGTGGCCGCCTCGGGCACCGGCGCCCGGGCCAAGGTGGTGGAGGTGCCGCCGGGTCCTCCGGTCCTCTCCACCCTGGTGGCCGAGATCTACGGAGACGACGAGGCGGAGCGGGAGCGGGTGGCCCGTGAGGTCATGCAGCGCTTCCGGGACCACCCCGACGTGGTGGACGTGGACTGGTCGCTGGCCGCCCCCCAGCCCGAGCTGCGCCTCGGGGTGGACGCCGAGAAGGCGGCGCTCTCCGGGGTGGCCCGGGAGCAGGTCGTGGGCGCCCTGCGACTCGGCCTGGCCGGCGAGGTGGTGGGGCGGGTCTCCGTGCCCGAGTCCCGGGACCCGGTCCCGCTCCGGGTCCGCCTCCCCGAGGAGGAGCGGAGCGGGCTCGACCGCCTGGGCCGCGTCCGCCTCGGGTCGGTGGCGGGGACCATGGTGCCCGCCTCCGAGCTCGTGACCGCCCGGGAGGCCACCCGTCCCCAGGTCGTGGACCGGAAGAACGGCAAGCCCGTCGTCTACGTCATGGCCGAGGTGGCCGGGGAGGAGGAGAGCCCCGTCTACGCCATCCTGGACCTGGCCGACGAGCTGGAGGAGATCGAGGTGGCCGGCGGCGCCTCCCTGGGCACGCTCTTCACCCGCCAGCCCGGCGCCACCGAGCGCCCGGTGCTCAAGTGGGACGGGGAGTGGCAGATCACCTACGAGGTCTTCCGGGACCTGGGCATCGCCTTCGCCGGGGCGCTGGCCCTCATCTACGTCCTCATCGTGGCGTGGTTCGGCTCGTTCTCGACGCCGCTCGTCATGATGGCGGCCATCCCCCTGACGCTGGTGGGGATCGCGCCGGGACACTGGATCTTCGGGGCCTTCTTCACCGCCACCAGCATGATCGGGATGATCGCGCTGGCCGGCATCATGGTCCGCAACGGCATCCTCCTCATCGACTACCTGGAGGCCCGCACCGCCGCCGGGGTGCCCCTGGCCGACGCGGTGATCGAGGCCGGCGCGGTGCGCACCCGACCCATCGCCCTCACCGCCGGCACCGTGGTCATCGGCGCGGTGGTGATCCTCTTCGATCCGATCTTCCAGGGCCTGGCCGTGGCCCTCATCACCGGCGCCGTCGCCTCCACGGTCCTGACGCTCGTGGTGGTGCCGGGGATCTACTTCCTCATGCGCCGGGGCGACGAGCCGGCCGACCCCGAGGTCGCCGTCGTCCCCCCCGCCGACCCCGTTCCCGAGCCCCGGCCCGAGCTGGCCGGAGCCCCCACCTGAGAGGTGATCCCGTGAAGCTCGTCTTCTTCATGTACCTGGAGGAGGACCAGGAGCACGTCCTGGACCTCCTGGAGCGCCACGACGTGGTCGTCTTCAGCCACCTCCCCATCGAGGGCCACGGCCCGGGGATGAGGGGCTGGTACGGCGAGGTCGCTCCGTACTCCTCCCGCCTGACCTTCACGATCCTGCCCGACGAGAAGGCCGCGGAGATCCTCGCCGCCGTGGGCGACTGCCCCGAGTGCGAGGACCCCATGCACCCCATCCACGCCATGCAGGTGGACGTCGAAGCGTCCGCCCGCTCCGCCGCGACCCTCCTCTCCTCCCGTCCCCGAGCCTGACATGACCCTGCATCACAAGATCCGGCTGATCGCCGGCACGTTCGTCCTGGCCTCCCTCGCCCTGGGCTGGTGGGTCAGCCCCTGGTGGTTCCTCTTCACCGCCTTCGTCGGCGTGAACCTCGTCCAGTCCTCCCTCACCCGGTGGTGCCTCATGGAGGACATCCTGAAGGCGACGGGGATCCACAAGGAGGAGGGGCGCGAGCGACCCGCCTGAGCCCCGCGTGGCCGGGGGTGGCGGGGCGGGTCCGGGCCCCGTCGCCCCCCTCGTTCCCGGGGTGTACCTCCCGCGACTCCCCTGCGAGCTTTCGGGAGGCCCCGCGGGGTCCGTCCCGCGGGGCAGCGATCCATCCTGACCCCACCGGGAGACGTTCATGCCGAGGCCCGCCACCGCCCCCCTCCGGGGCACCCTCGCTCTCTCCGCCCTCGCCCTCCTCGCAGCCTGCGGAGGGCAGCCCGAGCCCGCCGCCACTCCGGCGCCGGCCGGAGAGCCCGCTGCGGAGGCCCCCGCCCCCGCCGTTGCCCAGCAGCGCACCGACACCGAGCCGGGGCAGGCGCTCCGGACCGCCCCCGCGCTCCATGGCGTGGACCTGGACACCGTGCGGGCCGGCCGCTTCGACCAGGGGAAGATGTGGACCTTCGAGTTCCCGCCCGAGGCGTGGTTCGCCGAGGCGTACGGGCTCGACGCCGACTCGGCCTGGTTCGCCCGGGCCCGCCTGGGCGCGCTGCGCATCCCGTCCTGCTCGGCCTCCTTCGTCTCGCCCAACGGGCTCGTCCTCACGAACCACCACTGCGCCCGGAGCTTCGTGACCCAGGTCTCCGGGGAGGGTGAGAACCTCCTGGACGAGGGCTTCTACGCCCGCACCCGGGCCGAGGAGCGGCCCGTGGAGGACTTCCACGCCGACCAGCTCGTGGAGCTGGTGGACGTGACCGACGAGGTGGCGGCGGCGCTGGACGGCGTCCCCGCCGCCGAGCGCGCCGCCGCCCGGGAGGAGGTCCTGGCGGACATGGAGGCCCGCCTCACCGAGGAGCGCGGCGGGGAGGACGCCGGGATCGTGGTGGAGATGGTCTCCCTGTACGACGGGGGGCGCACCTCGGCGTACGTCTTCCGGCGGTACGAGAACGCCCGCCTGGTCATGGCCCCCGAGCTCCAGATCGGCTTCTTCGGCGGCGATCCCGACAACTTCACGTATCCCCGCTACAACCTGGACTTCTCCTTCTTCCGCATCTACGACGAGGACGGGGAGCCCCTGGAGAGCGAGCACTACTTCCCGGTGGACGACGACGGGCTCGAGGCCGGGGACGCGGTCTTCATCGTGGGGAACCCGGGCTCCACCAGCCGCCTCCAGACCGTGGCGGAGCTGGAGTTCCGCCGGGACGTCTCCGACCGTGCCCTCCTGGAGGCGCTGCGGACCCGGATGGAGGTCCTGGAGGAGTTCATCGAGGCCCATCCGGACGTGGCCGAGGAGCGGGACCTCCGCAACACCTACTTCTCCCTCTCCAACTCGGAGAAGGCGTACGAGGGCCAGGTCCAGGGGCTGGAGGATCCCGTCATCCTGGCCCGCCGGGCCGACACCCAGCGGCGCTTCCAGGAGGCCCTGCGGGCGGACCCGGCGCTGGAGGACCGGTACGGCGGGCTGATCGAGCGCATGGCCGCCATCCAGGCGGAGAAGCGCGAGGCCGCCGACGCCATCCGCGCCTTCGTGGCCTTCGGGAGCCCCGTCCTGGAGTCGGCCACCCTCCAGCGGGCCTTCTGGGGCTTCCAGCTCCTCTCGGGACGCCAGAACGGCGCCTCGGAGGAGCAGCTCCAGGGAGTGCGCGAGGCCTTCGAGGAGGTGGCCCAGCAGCACCCGGAACTGGACGCGGCCCTCATGGCGGCGCGCTTCCGCGACATGCGGGAGTACCTGGGCGCGGACCACCCCTCGGTGACCGCCGTCCTCCAGGGCCGGGACCCGGCCCGGGCGGCGCGGACGGTGGTGGAGGGGAGCGCGCTCTCCGACTCGGCCCGGGCCGTCCAGGCGGCCGAGGAGGGCTCGCTGACGCCCCAGGACCCCGCCCTCCGGACGTTCCAGGCCATCCTTCCGGCCTTCCTCGAGTACAACCGGGCCCTGGCCGGGAGCAGCCAGGAGGAGGCCGGCCTGGCCGCCGAGCTCGGCCGGGCCCGCTTCGAGGTGTACGGCACCGACGTGCCGCCGGACGCCACCTTCTCCCTGCGCATCGCCGACGGCGAGGTGGCCGGCTACGAGTACAACGGCACCGTGGCCCCGCCCTTCACCACCCTGTACGGCCTGTACGACCGGCACTACGCCCACGCCTTCGGCGATCCCGAGCCGTGGGCCCTCCCGGACCGCTGGCTCCCTGCGCCGGAGGCGCTGGACCTCTCCACCCCGACCAACTTCGTCTCCACGGCGGACATCATCGGGGGCAACTCGGGCTCGCCGGTCCTCGACCGCGAGCTGGAGATCGTGGGGGTGGTCTTCGACGGCAACATCGAGAGCCTGCCCGGGGACTACATCTACCTGCCCGAGCGGAACCGCTCCGTGACCGTGGACGTCCGCGCCATCCTGGAGGCGCTGGAGGAGGTGTACGGCCTCGACGCGCTGGTGGAGGAGCTGACCACCGGGAGGGTGGTGCCGGCGGGCCGCTGAGGCGGCGCCGGGGCGGGGGCCGAGCCCCCGTCCCGGACCGGGTCATCCCCCACGCGAGGCGGGGCGTCGTGTGGGGGATTTCCCGCTTGCCCGGCCCCTATCGCGGATCTAGTCTACAGGTCCCTTGATCTGTAGCGTCCGGGCCGGCGGTCGTGGCCCGGGGCACACCAGGCGGGGCCTGCCCGGCCTCAGCGCGCGGTGGGACCCGTCGTCCATCGACGAGGAGCGCGCATGGCGTCCGCGAAGGAATATCCCACCGACAAGATCCGCAACGTGGCCGTCCTGGGCCACGGAGGCTCCGGCAAGACCTCCCTGGTCGACGCGCTCTGCTTCGCGTCCGGGACGTCCCGCCGGCACGGCAGCGTGGACGACGGCTCCGCGCTCACCATGCACACCCCCGAGGAGCTGGACCACGGGATCTCGCTCCAGCTGACCCCGGCGTACGCGGACTACAAGGGCACCAAGATCAACCTGCTGGACACCCCGGGATACCTGGACTTCACCGGGGAGGCGCTGGCCGCCGTCCGCGTGGCCGACGCCGCCATCATCGTCGTCAGCGCCACCGCCGGGGTCGAGGTGGGAACCGAGCGCGTCTGGCGGTACTGCGAGGAGCGGGGCATCCCCCGCATCGTCTTCGTCTCGGGTATGGACCGGGAGCACGCCGACTTCGAGGGCGTCTTCCGCCAGGTCAAGGCGCTCCTGACGGACAAGGCCCTGCCGGTGGAGATCCCGGTGGGGGAGGGGTCGGACTTCCACGGCATCATCAACCTCTTCTCCGAGAAGGCGCACCTCTACAAGGAGGGCACCACGACCGGCGAGTACGACGAGGTCGAGATCCCCGAGGAGTACAAGGAGCGGGAGGCCACCTGGGAGACCGAGCTCCAGGAGACGCTGGCCACCACCGACGAGAACCTCCTGGAGACGTACCTGGAGGGCGGCCACATCTCCCGGGACGAGGCCATCGACGCCATGGCGCTGGGCATGGCCACCGGCGAGATCGTGCCGGTCTTCTGCGGCGCCCCCACGCTCACCTACGGCGTGCGCGCCCTCCTGCGGAAGATCGTGGAGCTCTGCCCCAGCCCGGCCGAGGCGCTGCCCGAGTCGGCGCGTCGTCCCGGCTCGGCCGACGAGATGGAGATCCACGCCACCGACGACGAGACGCTGGCCGCGCTGGTCTTCAAGACCGCGGCCGAGCCCCACATCGGGGAGATCTCCTACTTCCGGGTGTTCTCCGGGAAGGTCTCCAACGGGATGGAGGTGGTGAACGCTTCCGACGGGGCCACGGAGAAGCTCAACCATCTGAGCGTGCCCATGGGGAAGGAGCGCCACGAGGTCCCGGTGCTCCACGCCGGCGACATCGGGGTGGTGGCCAAGCTGAAGCACACCCACACCAACGACACCCTCTGCGATCCCGAGCGGCCCGTGAAGCTGCGGGGGATCGACTTCCCCCAGGCGGACATCTCCGTGGCGATCCGCGGGGAGACCCGGAGCGACGAGGACAAGCTCGGCGAGGTCCTCCCCCGCATCACCGAAGAGGACCCCTCCTTCCGCGGCGAGTTCGACTCGGAGCTCCACCAGACCATCGCCCGGGGGACCGGGGAGATGCACCTCGAGGTGCAGTTCGAGCGCATGAAGCGGAAGTACGGGGTCTCGGTGCTCACGGAGCAGCCCCGCATCGCGTACCGGGAGACCATCACGGCCTCCGCCGAGGGCCAGGGGCGCCACAAGAAGCAGTCCGGCGGTCGCGGCCAGTTCGGCGACTGCTGGATCCGCCTGAAGCCGCTCCCCCAGGGCTCGGGGTACGAGTTCGTGGACTCCATCAAGGGCGGGGTGATCCCCTCCAAGTACCTGCCCTCGGTGGACAAGGGCATCCGCGAGGCCGCCCGGGGCGGGGTCCTGGCCGGCTACCCCATGGTGGACTTCGCCGCCGAGTGCTACGACGGGAGCTACCACTCGGTGGACTCCTCGGACGTCGCCTTCAAGATCGCCGGGTCGCTGGCGTTCAAGAGCGTGGCGTCCCGCTGCCGGCCCGTCCTCCTCGAGCCCGTGGTCGAGGTGAGCGTCACCACCCCCGACGAGTACATGGGCGACATCATGGGGGACCTCACCTCCCGCCGGGGGAAGGTCCAGGGAATGGACACCCAGGCCGGGCGCACGATCATCAAGGCGCTGGTGCCCGAGGCGGAGCTGTACAAGTACGCGGCGGCGCTCCGCTCCATGACCCAGGGGCGCGCCCACCACACCCGGGACGCCGCGGGCTACGAGCCGGTGCCGGAGCAGGTGGCCCGCCGCATCAGCCAGGAGCGGGAGCGCGCCGTCGAGGCCTGAGGCCCCGATCCGCCGCGAGGCGGGCGGGCACGCCCCGCGTCCGGAAGCGTTGGACGCGGAGCGCCCGGGGGAACAGATTCCGAGGGGCCGGGCGTATGTAGGAGCAGTTCGCTTCCCCCTGGAGGACCCTTGGTTCGCAGCGCAGCGGCGTGCCTCCTGCTGGCGGGGCTCGTGTGGCCCGCGGGCGGGGTCGCCCAGAGCATCGTGGGCACCGTCACCGAGGGCGACACCGGCCGCCCCGTGACGGGGGCCATGGTCCGCCTCCTCTCGGGGGACCGGCCCACCGGGGTGCGCTTCCTCACCGCGGCCGACGGGGCGTACCGCCTGGTCCCGCCCGAGCCCGGCACCTACTGGCTCCGCGTCGAGCGCATCGGCTTCTCCGGCTCCCGGATCGGGCCCGTGGAGGTCGGCCCGGGGCGGACCGTGCGCCGTGACCTCCCCGTGGCCACCGCGCCCGTCCGTCTCGAGGGCCTCGATGTCTCCGCCGACCGTCGTCGCTGCTCCCTGGACGACGGCGCCGGGGACGCGACGCAGGTGGTCTGGGACGAGGCGCGCAAGGCGCTGGCCGCCGCGACCTGGACCGAGCGGGAGGTGGGGCTCCGCTTCCTCCTGGACCAGACCGTCCGACGCCTCGACCCCCGGGGGCGGACCGTCACCGACGAGTCCCGCCAGGAGATGCGGGTGGTGGGCGGGAACTCGGTGCGCTCGCTTCCCCCGGCGGACCTGGTGGCGGGTGGGTACGTCCGGGAGGACGGGGGGTTCGTGTACTACTACGGGCCCGACGCCGAGGTGCTCCTCTCCGATCCCTTCCTGGAGACCCACTGCTTCCGGCTGGTGGAGGGCCCGTCCGAGGAGCCCCACCTCCTGGGCCTCGCGTTCGAGCCCGTGCCCGATCGGGACACGACGGACATCGAGGGGGTCGTCCTCCTGGACCGGGCCACGGCGCGCCTGGACCGGGTGGAGTTCCGCTACACGGGTCTCGCCACGTCCCTGGGGCGCGATCAGGCCCGGGGAACGGTGCGCTTCCTGGAGCTGGCCGACGGGCGCTGGGTGGTGCGGGACTGGGCCATCCGGGCGCCCGTCCTGGTCCTCGAGCGCTCCGTCGGCGCCGGCGGGCGGCTGGTCGAGCGCCCCGCCGTGGGCGCGGTGCAGGAGTTCGGCGCGGCCATCCAGACGGTGACCGGCCCCGGAGGCGTCTCCTGGTCCGCCGACCGCCCGCTGGGCGCCCTGCGGGGCACGGTGTGGGACAGCATCCGGGGTGGGCCGCTGGCCGGCGCGCGGGTGCGTCTGGCGGGGCGGGGATGGCGCGCCACCGCGGACCCGGAGGGCGCCTGGACCCTGGACCGTGTGCCCCCCGGCTCCTACCGCGTGACCTTCGCCCACCCGGCGCTGGACAGCCTCGGGGTCGAGCCCGGCTTCACCGACGCCGTGGTGGAGGCCGACGGCGTCACCCTGGTGGCGCTCGCCGTCCCGCCGCTGGAGCGCATCCTGGCGCGCCAGTGCCCCGACTCCCTGGCCGGCGCGGTGGTGGGGTTCGTCCGGGACCCCGTGGGCCGCCCCCTTCCCGCCGTGGAGGTGACCGCCGCCGAGCCCGGGGAGCCCGGGCGCAGCGCCGTGACCGACGAGGCCGGGAGCTTCCTCCTCTGCGGCCTCCCGGTGGGCCGGGACGTGACGGTCTCCGCTCGGGTGGGCCCCGTGGCCTCGGACGTCCGTACGGTCCGCACCCTCCCCGAGATGGCGGTGCGGGCGGACCTGCGGGTGGCGGTCCCCACGGCGGTGCGGTCCGCGCCGTCCCCGCCGGTGGAGGTGCCTCCCCGGCTCTCGGGCACCGTCGTGGACCTCTCCAACGGCCGGACCGTCGAGGGGGCCATGGTGGAGGTCCTGGACGCCGACGGCGGGCTCGTCATCCGGCGGCTCACGGACGCCGAGGGGGTCTTCCGGGTCCTTCCCGGACCGTCCGGCGAGTACGGGCTGCGGGTGGAGCGCCTCGGGTACGCCCCGGTGGAGGGCGCCCGGGTGGCGGTGGGGGAGGAGGGGACGACGGTGGAGATCCGCATGGCCCCGGCAGCGCTGGCGGTGGACGGGGTGGTGGTGGAGGTGCCGGGCCGGGTGCCCAGCCTCGAGCTGGCGGGGTTCTACGACCGCCGGGACCAGGGCCTGGGGCTCCTCCTGGACCGGACCGCCATCGACGCCATGAACCTCCGGGAGACCGGCGACATCGTGCACCAGGTCCCCGGCCTGGCCACCCTCCCCCAGCAGAGCCGGGGCTCCATGGACTCCACCCGGCGCTTCCTCATGTTCCGGCGGGCGGCCCGGGGCTCCAGCGGCTGCATGCCCGCCATCTTCATGGACGGGAACCGGATCCGGGAGGGGGGAGACTGGAAGCAGGCCATGCCCTCCCTGGACGAGCTCATCCCCGTGGACGAGGTGGAGGCGCTGGAGCTCTACGACGGTCCGGCGTCCACGCCGGCGCAGTTCAGCTCCATGGGCGGAGCGTGCGGGGTCATCGTCATCTGGAGCCGCTCGCCCCGGAGCGCGCGGCGGCGGTGAGGGACGGGGGCGTCCCGGCGCCCCCCGGCCGGCTCAGGCCCCGAACTGCCGCAGGTGGTGGTTCACGTGCCGCCACCCCCACCGTCCCCACTCCCCCGGGCTCAGCGGGCCGAAGACGATGTGGGGCTCCAGG
Organism: uncultured Gemmatimonadaceae bacterium; assembly: GCA_964569085.1. Lineage (GTDB taxonomy): Bacteria > Gemmatimonadota > Gemmatimonadetes > Longimicrobiales > Gaopeijiaceae > JAJCZZ01. The sequence continues at coordinate 150,155 of CAZMTA010000004.1, forward strand.
CCGTGCCCCCCGGAGCGGGCGAAGCGGCGCATGTTCTCCCGGAGACGGGCCACGTCGGCGGCGAAGTCCCCCGGGGGCGTGCCCCCCTGCTCCTGGTCCATCTCCGGGGCGGTGGCCACGCCCCGGGGCCACGGCATGGGCACCGTGAGGGCGAAGAAGCGCGCCGGCGCCGAACCCAGGATGGCGGGTACGTCGGGCCGGGTCAGGGACACGTCCCCCAGGACGGCGCCGAAGGAGTCGGCCAGGTGGCAGACGGCCTGGTGGGCGCTCATGCGCCCCCAGCGGCGGGGTGCGTCGGGGGCGAGGCCGTCGAGGCGGCGCTCCAGGCCCTCCCGGGATCGGGGGTCGAAGAAGCTGGGCATGGCGGTGCGGCGGTGGAATCGGTGTCCGGAGAGCGGAACTCGCCGGCGGGGGTCGTTTAGTCACCTTCAGAACGCGGTGGAGACGCCGCGCGCAGTCGGCTGTCCTCCATACACGAGGGCCGACACCAATTCAAGAGGGTTACCCCTGTTGGGCCGGACGTCACGCCGTCTTCGAACGGACTGCGGAAGGTCCATCGGCGCTCAGCCATTATACAAGGGTCCCTCGGTAACGAGGCAGCCCGCGCCGTCCGCGCCCTTCGGGGTCGGGCGGCGCGTTTTTTTGTACGGGGCGAACCTCCCGGCCCTCGCCTGGTACACCCCACGTCCATGACCCCGCACCCGTTCTGGATCCCGGACGTTCCCCTCCTGGTGGCCCTCCACCTGGTCTGCACCCTCATGATGGCCGGGCTCATCGTGTTCGTGCAGCTCGTCCACTACCCGCTCAAGGGGCGGGTGGGCCCGGAGGCCTTCGCCGCCTACCAGGCCGGCCACACCGTCCGCACCGGGTGGGTCGTGATCCCCCTCATGGTGGGCGAGCTGGGCTCGGCGGTGTGGCTGGCGATGGCGCCTCCGGCCCCCTCCGTGGCCACGCCCGCCTGGGTGGGGCTGGGCCTCCTGGCCCTCGTCTGGCTCTCCACCGCGGCGCTCCAGGCGCCGGCCCACGGACGCCTGGGCCGGGGCTTCGACGAGGCCGTCCACCGGCGCCTGGTGCGGTCCAACTGGATCCGCACCGCCGCCTGGCTCCTCCGGGTGCCCGTGGCCCTCCTCCTGGCCTTCCCTCCCGCATGAGCGGTGGCGCGGCCGGGGCGGGGGAGGCCCGCGCGGACGACCTCCTCCAGGTGGGCCCTTCGGGGCTCTGGTGTCCCGCCGGCGGCTTCCACGTGGATCCGTGGCGGCCGGTGGAGCGCGCCGTGGTCACCCACGCCCACGCCGACCACGCCCGGCCCGGCTCGGAGGCCTACCTGGCCTCCGCGTCGGGAGAGGCCCTCCTGCGGGAGCGCCTGGGCGACGTCACGCTGGAGACGCTGGCCTGGGGGGAGCGGCGGCGCATCGGCGACGTCACGGTCTCCCTCCATCCGGCGGGGCACGTCTGGGGCTCGGCCCAGGTGCGGGTGGAGCGGGAGGGCGAGGTCTGGGTGGTCACCGGGGACTACAAGGTCCACGGGGACCCGGTGGCGGAGCCCTTCGAGCTGGTGCCGTGCCACACCCTGGTCAGCGAGTGCACCTTCGGCCTCCCCATCTACCGGTGGCCGGAGCCCGAGAGCGTGTACCGCGCCATCGACGCGTGGTGGCGGGAGAACCGCGAGGCGGGCCGGACCAGCGTGCTCTTCGCCTACTCGCTGGGGAAGGCCCAGCACGTGCTCGGCGCGGTGGACGCCTCCCAGGGCCCCCTCCTCTGCCACGGGGCGGTGGAGCGGATGAACGAGGCCCACCGCCGGGCCGGCGTGGCGCTGCCCGACACGCGCTACGCCGACGCCGCCGCGGCCCGGGCCACCCGGGGAGAGGCGCTGGTGATCGCCCCTCCCTCCTCCGGCGGCCGCCCCGGCTGGCTGCGGAAGTTCGGGCCCACGTCCACGGCCTTCGCGTCGGGGTGGATGCAGGTGCGGGGGGTGCGCCGGCGCCGGGCCGCGGACCGGGGGTTCGTCCTCTCGGACCACGCCGACTGGAACGGGATCCTCCAGGTGGTGCGGGAGTCGGGCGCCGAGCGGGTGGGCCTGACCCACGGGAAGACCGCGCCCATGGTCCGCTACCTCCGGGAGGAGGGGTGGGACGCCTGGTCGCTTCCCACCCGCTGGGAGGGGGAGTCCGCCGCCGAGGACGGGGCCGCCGCCGAGGAGGGCGAGGCGTGAGGCGCTTCACCCGGCTCTTCGACGAGCTCGACGGCACGACCCGCACCACCCTCAAGGTGGAGGCGCTGGAGCGCTACTTCCGGGAGGCCCCGCCCGAGGACGCGGCGTGGGCGCTCTGGTTCCTCACGGGCCGCCGGGCCAAGCGGGCGGTGAACACCCGGCTCCTGCGGGAGTGGGTCGCGGAGGAGGCGGGGCTGCCCCTGTGGCTCGTGGAGGCGTCCTACGCCGAGGTGGGCGACCTGGCGGAGACGCTGGCCCTCCTCCTCCCGCCCGGCTCCGGGGGCACCGACCTCCCCCTCCACCGGGTCGCCCGGGAGCGGGTGCTGGCGCTGGCGGATCTCGACGAGGAGGAGAAGCGCCGGCGGGTGGTGGAGACCTGGGGCCTCTTCGGCACCCGGGAGCGCCTGGTCTGGCACAAGCTCATCACCGGGGGCTTCCGGGTGGGGGCGGGGAAGAAGCTGGTCACCCGCGCGCTGGCGGGCGTGGTGGGGGTGCCGCCCGCGGTCCTCGCCCACCGCATCACCGGCGCGTGGACCCCTTCCGCCGAGACGTGGGCCCGCATCACCTCCGAGGACGAGGTGGAGGACGCCCCCGCGCGGCCGTACCCCTTCCTCCTGGCCCACCCCCTGGACGGCCCCCCCGCCGAGGAGCTCGGCGACCGTGATGGCTGGCAGGCCGAGTGGAAGTGGGACGGCATCCGCGCCCAGCTCCTCCACCGCGCCGGCGAGCTCCTCCTCTGGTCCCGGGGCGAGGAGCTGGTGACCCACCAGTTCCCCGAGCTCCAGGCCCTGGAGGGCGCGCTCCCCGACGGGTTGGTCCTGGACGGGGAGATCCTCGGGTGGAAGGGGGGCGAGCCCATGCCCTTCGGCGCGCTCCAGCGGCGGCTCGGCCGCAAGCGGGTCGGGCCGAAGCTCCTCCGCGAGGTCCCCGTGGCCTTCCAGGCCTACGACATCCTGGAGCGGGACGGAGCGGACGTCCGGGCGCGGCCCCTGGCCGAGCGCCGGGCGGCCCTGGAGGACGTGGCGGCGGAGGTCGCGGACGCCGCGCTGGCGCCGCCGGGGCTGCTGCGTCTCTCGCCGGTGGTGGAGACCGGCGGGTGGGAGGAGCTGGAGGCGCTGCGCGAGGGCTCCCGGGACCGGGGGGTGGAGGGCTTCATGCTCAAGCGCCTCGACGCCGCCTACGAGGTCGGGAGGCCCCGGGGGGTGTGGTGGAAGTGGAAGGTGGAGCCGCTGACGCTGGACGCGGTCATGATCTACGCCCAGCAGGGGCACGGCCGCCGGGCCGGCCTCCACACCGACTACACCTTCGGGGTGTGGAAGGGAGACGAGCTCGTCCCGGTGGCCAAGGCCTACACCGGGCTCACCGACGCCGAGATCCGGGAGCTGGACCGCTGGATCCGTCGCCACACCGTGGAGCGCTTCGGGCCCGTCCGGAGCGTGGAGGCCCAGCAGGTCTTCGAGCTGGCGTTCGACGGGATCCGCGCCTCCACCCGGCACAAGTCGGGCGTGGCGCTCCGCTTTCCCCGCATGGCGCGCTGGCGCGCCGACAAGCCGGCGTCGGAGGCCGCCACCCTGGACGAGGTCGAGGCGCTCCTGGCCCGCTTCGGGAACGCTCCGTCGTGACCGGCCGGGCCCTCCTCGGCGCGTGGTTCGCCGAGCGGGGATGGAGCCCCTTCGGGTGGCAGGAGGAGGTCTGGGACGCCTTCGCCCGGGGGGAGAGCGGGCTTCTCCACGCCCCCACCGGGACGGGGAAGACGCTGGCCGTGTGGGGCGGGCCCCTCCTGGAGGGGCTGGCGCGCGCCGCGAGCGCCGGCTCCCCCGGGTCCGGCCCGGCACCCGGGGCCGAAGGGCGGGGCGGGGACGCCGCGCCCCTCCGCCTCCTCTGGGTGACGCCGCTGCGCGCCCTCGCCCGGGACACGGTGCGGGCCCTGGCGGAGCCGGTCGAGGCGCTGGGGCTCCCGTGGAGCGTGGAGCTCCGCACCGGCGACACCTCCTCGGGGGTGAAGCGGCGGCAGCGCACCCGGCCCCCGACGGCCCTGGTCACGACGCCCGAGAGCCTCTCCCTCATGCTGTCCTACCCCGAGACGCGGCGCGCCTTCTCGACGCTGGAGGCCGTGGTGGTGGACGAGTGGCACGAGCTGATGGGCTCCAAGCGGGGCGTGCAGGTGGAGCTGGGACTGGCCCGCCTCCGGCGATGGCGCCCGGGGCTCCGCACGTGGGGGCTGTCGGCCACCCTGGGGAACCTGGAGGAGGCCATGGAGGTGCTCCTGGGCGAAGGCGCTCCCCGGGGGCGCCTCGTCCGGGGACCCGACCGGCCTCCGCCCGAGGTCCGGACGCTGGTCCCGGCGTCGCTGGAGCGCTTCCCCTGGGCCGGCCACCTGGGGCTGCGGACGCTCCCGGCGGTGGTGGAGGCCCTGGAGGAAGCCTCCACCACCCTCCTCTTCACCAACACCCGCTCCCAGGCCGAGATCTGGTTCCGGGCGCTCCACGACGCCCGGCCCGACTGGTCCGGCGCCGTGGGCCTGCATCACGGCTCCCTCTCCCGGGAGGAGCGGCGCGCCACCGAGGACGCCCTGGCCACCGGCGACCTCCGGTGCGTGGTGTGCACGTCCAGCCTGGACCTGGGCGTGGACTTCCAGCCGGTGGAGCAGGTGATCCAGGTGGGCTCGCCCAAGGGGGTGGGCCGCCTCCTCCAGCGCGCCGGACGGAGCGGCCATCGTCCCGGGGCCCGCAGCCGCGTGCTCTGCGTGCCCACCCACGCCTTCGAGCTCGCCGAGTTCGCCGCCGCCCGCCGTGCCATGGCCGCGGGGCGGGTGGAGCCCCGGCCCCCCGTGGACCGCCCCCTGGACGTGCTGGTGCAGCACCTGGTGACGGTGGCGCTGGGCGGCGGCTTCGAGCCCGACGCGCTCCTGGAGGAGGTGCGGACCACGCGGGCCTTCCGCGACCTGGAGGTGGACGAGTGGGCCTGGTGCCTGGACTTCGTGGGGCGGGGCGGACCGGCGCTGAAGGCCTATCCCCGCTACGCCCGGGTCCGGGAGGTGGACGGGCGCTGGCGGGTCCCGGACCGGACCCTGGCGCGGCGGCACCGCATGAGCGTGGGCACGATCACGTCCGACGCCGCCATGGAGGTGCGGTTCCTCAAGGGGGCCCGGCTGGGCACGGTGGAGGAGTCCTTCGTCTCGGCGCTGCGACCCGGGCAGCACTTCCTCTTCGCCGGGCGGAAGGTGGAGCTGGTGCGCACGCGGGACATGACCGCCTACGTGCGCCTGGCCCGGGGGCGCTCCCGGGGGCGGGTGCCCCGGTGGATGGGCGGGCGCCTCCCCATGTCCTCGGAGCTGGGCGCGGCGGTGCTGGGGGTGCTGGCCCCGGAGGGTGAGGGCGGTGCGCCCCCCGACCCGCCTGGGGGGGCGCTCCCCGCGGGGGAGGCGGTCCCGGCCGAGCCCGAGCTCGCCGCCCTGGCCCCCCTCCTGGCCATCCAGGCCCGGTGGTCCCGCCGCCCCGAGCCCGGGCGCCTCCTGGTGGAGCGGACCCGGACCCGGGAAGGGCACCACCTCTTCCTCTACCCGTTCCTGGGCCGCTTCGTCCACGACGGCCTGGCGGCGCTGTGGGCCTGGAGGCTGACCCGGGAGGCGCCCCGGACCGTCCACGTCTCCGCCAACGACTACGGCGTGGAGCTCCTCTCCCCGGAGCCGCTGGAGCTGGACGCCTGCGGGTGGGCCCGCCTGCTGAGCCCCGAGGACCTCCTCGACGACGTCCTGGAGTCCGTGAACGCCGCGGAGCTGGCCCGACGCCGCTTCCGGGACATCGCCCGCATCGCGGGCCTGGTCTTCCCCGGCTATCCGGGAAAGGGGAAGAGCGCCCGGCAGGTCCAGGCCTCCAGCGGCCTCATCTTCGACGTCTTCGAGCGGTACGACGCGGAGAACCTCCTCCTGGACCAGGCGCGGCGGGAGGTGCTGGAGCGGGACCTGGACGTGCGCGGCCTGGTGGAGGGGATGGCGCGCCTTGCCTCGCTTCCCCGGGACGTGGTGGACACGCCGCGCCTCACCCCGTTGGCCTTCCCCGTCTGGGCCGAGCGGATGGCGGCGCGGGTCAGCAGCGAGTCGTGGCGGGACCGGGTCGAGCGCATGTCGGTGCGTCTCGAGGCGCGCTGGGAGAAGGAGGAGGCCGCCGGTGTCGGGTGACGGGGCGTCCCTCCGCTGGCACGGCGAGGAGCTCCGTCTCCGCCCCGACGGGTCGGTCCACTGGCCCGCCGGGCACGCCCTTCTGGTGGCCGATCCGCATCTCGGGAAGGGGGCGGTGTTCCGCGCCCGGGGCATCCCGGTCCCCTCGGGCGATTCCCGGGCGGACCTGGCCCGCCTGGACCGGGCCCTGGACGCCACCGGGGCGGAGCGGCTCCTGATCCTGGGGGACCTCCTCCACGCGCGGGAGGCCCGGGAGGGGCACGTGGACGACGCGCTGGCCCGGTGGCGGAGCCGTCACCCGGACCTCGAGGTCGTCCTGGTCCGGGGCAACCACGACCGGCACGCCGGCCCTCCCGATCCAGCGCTGGGCGTGCGGGTGGTCGAGGAGCCCTGGTCGCTGGCCCCCTTCCTGCTTCGCCACCACCCCCCGGAGGACGGGGCCGTGGAGGGCCCCTCCCTGGCCGGCCACCTCCATCCGGTGGTGCGCCTCCACGGGCCGGGTCGGGACCGGGCCCGGCTCCCGTGCTTCTGGGTCCGGCCCCGGACCCTGGTCCTTCCGGCCTGGGGTCGCTTCACCGGCGGGCACGCCGTGCCCGTGGGCCCGGGGGACCGGGTGTTCGTCCCGGTGGACGGGAGCGTGCTCGAGGTGGAGGCCGGGTAGGACGCTCCGTCCTCCACCCCGGGGCCGCGGCCTACTGCTGCGGGTGGCGGCTCTCCAGCTCGGTGACGCTGAGGGTGCCGGTGATGTTCTCGTCGCTGGAGTAGCTCGTGACCCAGATGTCGTACTGGCCGCTGCCCGGATTCCGGAGCGTCACGGTCGGGTCGAGGCCGTAGGCGTCGTCGTTGCAGTGCCACGAGCCGTCGGGCCCGTTGACGACCAGCGCCGTGTCCCCGTCGCCCTCCATGTAGAAGCGCAGCATGTCGGCGGCGGAGGAGTACTGGACGATCAGGTCGGGCTGCGCGGTGGCGTAGCCCACGCACCCGGAGCCCAGCCCCATGTCCCGGACGTCCAGCCGGCCTCCCGAGGTCACGGAGACCTGGTAGGGATCGGGGGTGAAGCCGCCCGAGAGGCTCACGCTCCCGAAGTTGGCCGAGGAGCCGCCGATGCTCAGGCGCGCCGAGGAGGTGGACGACGACCCGTCGTAGCCCGGATACCGGTCCAGCTCGGTGACGTGGAGGGTGGTGCTGATGTTGTCGCCGCTGGAGTAGCTCGTCACCCAGACGTCGTACTGCCCCGAGGGGGCGGAGTCGAAGGTGACGGTGGGATCCACGCCCCCGTAGGAGTCGTCGTTGCACTCCCAGCCGCCCCGGGGGCCGTTCACCACGAGGCCGGTGTCGCCGTCCCCCTCCACGTAGAAGCGGAGGCGGCTGGACGACGAGCTGAGGTGGACGATGTAGTCGGGCTGGGACGTGGCGTAGCCCACGCACCCCGAGCCCAGACCCATGTCCCTCACGTCCAGGCTCCCGCCGGAGACGACGGAGACGGTGCGGGGATCCGGGGTGAAGCCCGGAGCCAGGGTCACGGAGCCGAAGTTGGAGGCCTTTCCACCCACCTGGAGCTGGGCGTGGGCGGCGGCGGGGAGGGCCAGGGAGACGGCGACGAAGCCGAGAAGCAGGGTGCGCATGGGGGCCTGGGGGGCTCGGGTCGACGGTGCCCGCGTGGGGGCCTGGACCCCCCTAAGAGGCAGGGTCGGGGGGCCCCTGACAAGAGCGGACGCCAACCCTCCCGTGGCGCCCTTTCAGCCCGCCGCCCGGGACGCCCTCCGCCGCCCCTGGCTTCCGCCCCGGCCGGGAGGGCCGGAGGTGCCTCACTCGGTCTCGAGCTCGCCGTCCTGGACCTGCTGGATGACCTGCTTCAGGGCGTCCTTCGGATAGGCGCCCACGACGGCTCCCACGGCCTCGCCGTCCTTGAAGAACCCGATGGTGGGAATGGAGCGGATGCCGAAGGTGCCGGCCGTCCGCTGGTTGTCGTCGACGTTCACCTTGGCGAAGCGGACCTCGCCGTCGTACTCCTCGGCCAGCTCCTCGATGACGGGCCCGACCATGCGACAAGGCCCGCACCAGGGCGCCCAGAAGTCCACGACCGTGATGCCGGATGCCTGGATGACCTGCTCGTCGAAGGTGGCGTCGGTGATCTCGAGTACCGCCATGTCGTCCTCTCGTAGCTGCGAAGCGGCGTCCCCGGCACGCGCCGGATCCAAGCCGCTACATAGTTGTATATGAATTTTACTATGTAACACCGGAGCAGGGGGTAAGGTTCCCGATTCAGCGCAGCTCCGGGCAGCGGGAGAGCAGGAGTCGGAGGTCCGTCGGCGCCAGCCGGACTGGGCCCTCGGCGCCGCCGTGCATGACGGAGCTCATGACCGCGCCCTCGTCCTCCACGTGACCCAGGCCCAGGGCGTGGCCGAGCTCGTGGGCCAGGACCTGCACCAGGTCGTGGCGGTCCTCGAAGCGGAAGACCCGGATGGAGCGCGCCTCGACCCGGGGGCCCCGGAGGGTGGTGCGGACCCGCTCGTCGTAGCGGCCGGCCTCGGTGAGGCGCCCTCCGTACCGGGCCATGAGCTCCCGGGCCCTCCGGTTGCGCTCCTCGATGCGGGCGTTGAGGCGACCGATCTCGTCGGAGAGGGCGCCCTGGGCCCGGTCCAGGCGGGTGGCGCGCCGCTGGAGGTCGAGCCGCTCCTCTTCCAGGGTGGCGGCCCGGGCGGCCAGGCGGGTCCGCTCCTCCCCGGGGGCGCCGCCGCCCCGGTTCCACCGCGCCACCTCCCGGTTGTAGGCGTCCATGCGCTCCAGGAGCGCCCGGACCTCCCCGTCGTGCTCGGCGCGGGCCCCCTCGAGCTCCGACCGGCGTGCCTCCACCGCCCCGGCGACCGAGTCCAGGACCGCGCCCTCCCGCTCCAGCTCGTCCTGGGCTCCCCGGCGGGCCAGGTACGTCTCCTGGCGCTCGTCGTACACGAAGGAGACGGGGAAGCCGCGGCGGGCGTCCTCGGGGAAGAGCGGACGGCCCGCGGCCTCCTCCCAGAGGGCCGTGGCGGCGGCCACGGCCTCCCGGGCCTCGGCGCGGGTGAGGCCGAAGCGGGCGTCCAGGTCCCCCACCCGCCAGGCCAGCGGCGCGGCGCAGGGCAGCACCGAGCCGCGGGACTCCTGGGCCCGGACGCCGGGGGCCGCCAGGAGGAGCGCCAGGGATGCGGAGACGAGGAGCGCGTGGGGCTTCACGGGGCATCGGTGCGGGGGACGTGGACTCGTTGGTTCCTAGTCCCGCCCGGCCCGGGCGGTTCCCCCTGAACGACGAAGCCCCCCGGCCCGCGCGGGGCCGGAGGGCTCGGTCGCTCGTCCCGCTGGGGAGGCTAGGGCGTGCCCTCCACCGTGATGCTCCGGAAGACCCGGAAGCCGGGATGCTGGGTGTTGCCTTGGGCTCCGTTCCCGACCTGGACGGTCAGGAAGAAGCCCACCGCGTCGCCGGCCGTGAGGGAGAAGTCCCGGGCGTCCCCGCTGCTCAGGGGGTGGACCAGCTCGAAGGTGGTCCAGGCGCCGTCGTTGCCCGCCGCTCCCGCGCCGTCGGGCGTGCCGCCGTCCGCCTTCCCGCACCCGGACTGACCGCTGTTGGCGCACTTGGCCGTGAGGTACTCGTCGAAGAAGACGTTGGCGTCGGCGTCGTACCCGATGGCGTCGTCGTTCTCCTCGTGGAGCCCGTCGGCGTCGTTGTCGAAGTCGATCCGGAGGGTGTTCTTCCGGTCGAAGGTCGCCTGCTGCACCCGGACGGCCAGGTAGAGGTTCGTCCCGTCGTTCATCCAGTGCACCGAGGCGGGGGTGGAGCCCCCGGACAGGCTGGCCGTGAAGGCCTCGCTCCGCGCGCAGACCCACTCGTCGCCGAAGCTCCCATCCACCACCGCGGTCCCGTACCCGTCGAAGCACTCGCCGGTGGCCGTGAAGGTGTGGCTGACCGCGCCCACCGCGGCCGTGGCGGACCGGGCCCCGGGCATGGTCCCGAGCGTCCACGCCGCCGCGGCCGATCCGGCCGCCGCAGAGGAGCCGTCGCCGGTCGTGGCGTCGCCGGCCAGCGTCCCGTCGCCCGTGGACCAGCTCACCGCCGCCCCGGGAACCGGGTTGCCGTGCTGGTCGGTGACGAGGATGCCCAGGGGCTGGGCCAGCGCCGTGCCGACCAGACCGGTCTGGCCGTCGCCGGACGCGCTGATCAGCGCCGGCTCCCCGGCCTCGCCCTGGGCGGAGAAGGACACGGTGGCGCCACCGGAGGTGACCGTGGCCGTGTTGGCCCCGGCCGCGGTGGCCAGCGTCCAGACACCCGAGGCGGTGCCGTCGGCGCCGGTGACGGCGTCGCCGGCGAAGCTCCCGTCACCCGAGGCGGACCAGCTCACGCCGGCTCCGGCCACGCCCACGCCACCGGCGTCGGTGATGGTGACCACGATGGGCTCGTCCACCGGCTCACCGGCGGTGCCCGTGATGGAGCCCGTCGGGGCGGTGAGGCTCACCGCCGCCGGGGGGCCCACCACCGTGGTGCTGGCGGTCACGGCCTCCGCCGTGAAGTCGATGAGGGTGTTGTGGTCGGGCACCGGCCCGGCCAGCAGCCCGCGGGCGGAGGCCGTGAGGGTGTGCGTCCCCTCCGGCGCGCCCGTCAGGTCCCACGTGACCGTCACGTCGCCCGACGCGTCGGTCAGGGCCTCGGTGGCCCCGGGGCTCCCCGCCGAGGCGGCGAAGTGGACCCGGGCGTTCTCCACGGCGATGCCCTCGTGGTCCACCACGTGCACCGAGACGTCCACCGTCTTGGCGTCGGCGGCCTGGAGCACGCCGCCGTCCCCGGCCGTCACCGTCATCTGCCCGGGGAGGGCGAAGCGGAAGCGGCTGAACGAGGAGGTCATGCCGCCCAGGCTGATGTCGCCGTGGGCCGCCAGCGGCGCGGGCAGGACCGCGGCCGCCACGGCGTTGGCCCCCATGGCCAGGTAGCGCATGGGGCCCGACTCGGGAACCGGGAAGGCCGCCGCCGAGCTGACGGGGCAGTCCCCGGGGACGTTCTCGAGGCCCTGGATCACGCCGGAGCCGTCGGTGGCGAAGCGGGTGATCTGGAGCTGGTCCTCCTGGCCGGCCGGGATGTCCAGGCCGTCCAGGAGCGAGGGATCGATGCAGATCGAGACCAGCGCCGGGTCGAGGAGCGGCGCGCTGAGCACCGGATCCGTGGTGATGCGGAAGCAGGGCCCGAACTGCGGGGCGTCGAAGAAGGGCAGGCACTCCTCTCCGGTGGCCGCGAGGAAGGCGTCGGGATCCAGCCGCTCGACCACCACCAGGATCGACTGGATCCCGGGCAGCGCGTTCGGGGGCAGGTAGACCGAGAGGCGGTCCCCGCCCTGGTCCAGCGCCAGCGTCCCACCGGTCTGGTCGAGCACCGCGCCGGTGATGCACTCGGTCACGTAGCCGGCCGGATCACACCGGTACTCGGCGTCCAGCCAGATCTTGACCGGGATCGTCTCCCCGAGACGGAACGCGTAGAAGCCGGACGTGGCCTGTCCCGGACCCTGGGGATCCTGGGGATCCAGGTCCAGCGCGCCCACGACGTCTCCACCCACCTCGATCTGGAGCCGGTAGAAGACCTCCTGGCCCCCCTGGGCCAGCTTCATGGGGAGGGTCTCCGGCCCGTCGGTGTCCCACCCGAGCTGGTACTGGCCGTCCCCGACCTCGAAGGAGCCCGGCGGGAAGTAGGCGACCACCCCGTTGCTCCGGTGCGGGTCCACCTGGGGGCAGGGGTTCGTCCCGTCCCGTTCGCAGACCCGCATGGCGGGGAGCAGGTTCGGGTTGAACGTGCCCGTCGGGTTCGGGTTGGTCACCAGCGGGGGAAGGAAGTAGAAGTCCGGGTCCCCCGTGGTCGTGCCGTCGACGACGGCGCCGGACGGGCCGGGAACGTCGAGGACCGAGTGGTCGGCCGGACCGACGGGCCCGGAGTCCACACAGCTGGTCAGGATCAGAAGGGCGGCCGAGAGTACGGCCACGGCCCTTGGGGGGGCGGAGGGGCGCATGTCTTTGGGGGGCTGGGGGGAGCGCCCGACGGAACGTCAGACTGTTCCTATATACCGCCTTCTCCAACCACCGCCATAGAACTTTCTTCCAGCGCCCCCTGCACCTGTCGTGCCAGGATCACCTGGCGCTCGCCTGGAGCCTCTCGAACCGGGGATCCCCGGCCAGGGTGTCCCACCACCAGTGCCGGCGGGGGAAATGGCCCGGCTGCGCGATCATGTAGCGCCCGAGCGCGTCCAGGGCCCCGTCCACGTCGCCGGACACGGAGCGCATGGCCGCTTCCGTGGCCAGGATCTCCCGGTCGGGATCCGACTCCGCTTCGAGACGGGACCGGGTCAGGACCGCGTCGGCGCTGTCCGCCATGCCCGCGCGCCCGAGGATGCCGCCCACCACCGTCCCGGCCAGGGCTCGGATGTACGCCTCCTGCCCGGCGGGGAGCACCTCCATGAGCCGATCGTGGAGCCGCCACGCCTCCTGCACGTCGGGCCGGCCCTGGTCCATCGTCATGAGGAAGAGCTGGCACTGGAGGAAGCGGAAGTGGTCCGGGAACCGCTCGGCGCCCTCCAGGCACCACGTGCGGGCCCCCTCGTAGTCCTCCAGGTCGTAGGATCCGGCGTACAGGCGCCAGAGAACGCCGTCCACCACGTCGAGGTAGGCGTCCTGCTGGTACGCCTCCCGGGCGGCGAGGACGGTGGCCGTCCAGTCGCCGGTCTGGTAGTAGAGGTGGCTGAGGGTGCTGTTCGCGCTGGCGCGTCGGGGATCCAGGTCCAGGGACTGCTCGAGGTCCTCCTGGGCGGACGCCAGGAGACGGTCCAGCGCGGCCTCGTCCTCGGCCTGGAGGAGCCAGCGACGGTACGTGGCCGTCCCCCGCAGCTCCCGGGCGGCGGCGCTCTCGGGCTCCCGCTCCATGGCCTGGTCGGCGTAGTCCACGGCCTCGTCCAGGGTGGCCAGCGCCTCGTCCAGGGATCCGGCCAGAACCATCCGCTCGTAGGCGAGCTCCCCGCTGAGGAGGAAGGGGCGCACCCAGTCCGGGTGCTCCTGCCGGGCCCGGGCCAGCTCGGCGTCGGCCGCTTCGAAGGCCGCGACCACGGCCTCGGCGTCGCCCGCCGCCACGGCCAGGGCGGCGTCCTTCAGCGCCTTCTCCGCCCGGGCCACCTGGAGCCACGCCCCGGTGCTGGGGGCCTCGTCCCGGCTCTCCCGGAGGCGGATCTCCAGCCCCAGGGTCTGTCGGAAGGCCTCGGACAGCCGGCGGCTGAGGACGGCCGGAGCGGAGCCCAGCGAGTCCGACGGGACCACGTAGCTCTCGCGCTCGATCTCGACCCCGCCCTGCCCGTCCCGGACACGGTAGGTGACGCGCACGTCGTCTCCCACGGGCTCCACGCTGCCCTGGACGACGACCCCGGCCTGGAGGACGGAGGCGGCCTCGTCGGGACCGAGCCCCTGCTCCTGCACGCGCCGGGATCCGTTCCGGGACACCACGTCCAGGTCCTGGACCCGCGCCAGGGAGCCGATGAGCTCCTCGGTGAGCGCCGTGGCCACCGGGGCGAGGGATCCGTCGTCGGACCGGTCGTCGAAGTAGAGGACCGCCACGCGGCGGAGGTCCATGGTGGAGCTCTCCACCGCCGAGGCCACCGAGCGGTCGTCCAGATCGGCCATGATCAGGCGGGCGCTGAGCCCCACGCCCAGGATGCCCACCACCGTCAGGATGGCGATCTCCGTGGCCGTGGCGTTCTGGTGGCCCTTCTCCCCGTGGTACCAGCCGAGCACCAGGGCGAAGATCGCTCCGAAGAGGTAGAGCGTCAGCCCGACCTCGTACACGACCGGAGGAAGGACCTCACGGTCCACCACCTGATCCACCACGGCCAGGGCCATCCAGCCGCCGGCGAGGTAGGTGAGGAAGATCTGGGTGATGCGACGCTGCTTGATCTCGTGCCAGAGACCCACGGCATGCTCCGGGGAGGGGGGACCACTCATAGAGTGCGTCGGCCGGGACGCCTACGCAATCGCGCCGTGGAACGAAAAAGCCCCCCGGCCGTCTCGATGGACGGCCGAGGGGCGAAGTCGGGCCGGCGGGGCGTCAGGCGGCCCAGCGCACGGCGCCGCAGTGCACCCGCTTCTCGATGGCGTCCACCATGGGCGCGGCGTCCGTCCGGCGCCAGGCGCCGGGGAGGACGAGCACGGGGCCCCGGAAGCCCTCGAGCTCCTCGGGGTCGGCCAGGTAGGCGTACCCCTTCCGCTCGGCGGCGGGGACGTTCTGTCCGAGCCAGGCGTGGAAGCGGGCCTCGTCCCGGGCCAGGACCCAGGTGTGGGGCCCGGCCGGGTTGCCGGTGCGGACCTGGTTCCGGCGGCGGGGCGGGATCCAGGAGAGGGCGCGGGGGAATCGTTGGACGACGTTCAGGTGCAGCTTGGCGATCGTGCCGTTCATGGTACAGCTCCTCGGCACCCGGTCGGGTGCGCTACGTATCTATATGGGTACGCGGCGGCCCGGCCGTGGCCGGACCCCCGCGGAATCGTCGCTCGGGCCAGAGGCCCGGCGTGCATTGAATTTCGCACATGTGCCGGGGGCTGTGAACCCCCCGGAGCCCCATCCGGAGGGGGTCGGCGCTGGCCCGCCGACCCCCTCCCCTGATATCTTTTCCACAGCCGCCAGGGGCATCCTGGATCGGTGGGTCGTCGGCGGAAGCCACGGCCGGCGGCCGATCGGGATTGAGACAGACCCTTGGAACCTGATCCGGTTCACACCGGCGGAGGGAGCGCGGCGACGAGAGGCCCGGACCATGGCGCCCTCGTCCCCTGGTGGCCGTCGGACGACCGGCTCGTCCGCGGCCACCGCTCGTTCGCGCTCGCTCCGCGCCCACCCCTCCCGGGACCATCATGAGCGAGCAGAACGGACGCCCCACCGATCTCCCCGTACACCCCTCCACCTCCGGAAACGGAAGCTCGGCGCCCCCGCGCCGGGTGGCGCCCGCCACCGAGGACGTGGGCACCGACTACCCCGGCGCCTTCCCCAACTCGCGCAAGGTCTTCGTGGAGGGCTCCCGGGGCATCCGGGTCCCCATGCGGGAGATCCACCTGACCGGAGAGGACAACCTCCGCGTCTACGACACCAGCGGCCCCCGGGAGCTGGACGTGCGCCAGGGCCTTCCCCCCCTCCGGGACGAGTGGATCCGGGCGCGGGGAAGCGTCGAGGAGACGGGGCGGACCCGCTCCCCCTCCGACGGCAACGTGGAGATGCCCGAGGGCCTGGCCCGCCGCACCCTCCGGGGGACCGCGCCGGTCACCCAGATGACGTACGCCCGCAACGGGGAGATCACCCCGGAGATGGAGTTCGTGGCGCTGCGCGAGGGGATGGACCCCGAGTTCGTGCGCTCCGAGGTGGCGCGGGGGCGGGCCATCATCCCGGCGAACATCAACCACCCGGAGATCGAGCCCATGATCATCGGGCGGAACTTCAAGGTGAAGATCAACGCCAACATCGGGAACTCGGCGGTGACCTCCTCCATCGAGGAGGAGGTGGAGAAGCTCCGCTGGGCCACCCTCTGGGGCGCCGACACCGTCATGGACCTCTCCACCGGCGACGACATCCACGAGACCCGGGAGTGGATCCTCCGGAACTCGCCGGTGCCCATCGGCACCGTGCCCATCTACCAGGCGCTGGAGAAGGTGGGCGGCGTGCCCGAGGAGCTCACCTGGGAGATCTACCGCGACACCATCATCGAGCAGTGCGAGCAGGGGGTGGACTACTTCACGGTCCACGCCGGCGTGCTCCTCCGCTTCATCCCCCTCACCGCGAACCGGGTGACGGGGATCGTGTCCCGGGGCGGGAGCATCCTGGCCAAGTGGTGCATGGCCCACCACCAGGAGAACTTCACCTACACCCACTTCCGCGAGCTCTGCGAGATCATGGCGCAGTACGACGTCAGCTTCTCGCTGGGCGACGGCCTGCGGCCCGGCTCCATCGCCGACGCCAACGACGAGGCCCAGTTCGCGGAGCTGAAGGTCCAGGGCGAGCTGACGCGCATCGCCTGGGAGTACGGCGTGCAGGTCATGAACGAGGGCCCCGGTCACGTGCCCATGCACATGATCGAGGAGAACATGACCAAGCAGCTCGAGTGGTGCGACGAGGCGCCCTTCTACACGCTGGGGCCGCTCACCACCGACATCGCGCCGGGGTACGACCACATCACCAGCGCCATCGGCGCGGCCCAGATCGGGTGGTACGGCACCGCCATGCTCTGCTACGTCACCCCCAAGGAGCACCTGGGGCTGCCCAACCGGGACGACGTGAAGCGCGGGGTGATCACGTACAAGATCGCCGCCCACGCCGCGGACCTGGCCAAGGGCCATCCCCGGGCCCAGGAGTGGGACGACGCCCTCTCCCGGGCGCGCTTCGAGTTCCGGTGGCGGGACCAGTTCAACCTCGCGCTCGATCCCCAGATCGCCCTGGAGTACCACGACGAGACGCTCCCCGCCGAAGGGGCCAAGGTGGCCCACTTCTGCTCCATGTGCGGCCCGAAGTTCTGCTCCATGAAGATCACCGAGGACATCCGGCGCTTCGCCGCGGAGCAGGGGATGGAGACGGTGGACGCCGTGGAGAGCGGGATGAAGCGGAAGGCGGAGGAGTTCCGGGAGAAGGGCGGGGAGCTCTACGTGGAGGAAGCGGCCGCGGAGGAAGCGGCGCCCGCGGGGGACTGAGGCGTCCCCGCACCCGGTCCGCCGGTGGGCGGTCGGGTCCCACCGCCTTCCGGACGTGACGAGGGCCGGCTCCCCGAGCGGGGAGCCGGCCCTCGGTGCTTCGGGGGCGTGTGGCCCTCAGGCCCTCACGGCACGTCGATGGTGACCGCGATGGGCGCGCTCCAGGCGCTGGGGACTCCGTTCACCGTCGTGCGCACCTGGACCTGGGCCGCTCCGTCGGCCAGCACGGCCGCGCCCGTGTCGGACAGGTCGGCCGCGCCGGGGAGCTGCACGTACGCGGCGGAGGGAGCGTAGAAGGCGCACAGGGAGGACCGCGTCCACGTGTTGGACCCCTGCACCAGGCGGATCTCGGCGCTCGAGGTGTCCAGCCCGTAGGCCTGCACCGCGATCACCCCGCCGCTCCCGATGACCAGCGTTCCGTCCGTGGCCGTCAGCCCGGCCGGAGTGCAGCTCCCGGTCCAGCTGCCCTCCTGCATCTGGATCACCAGCGGGGTGCCCGGCTGGATGCGCGTCAGGATGTTCACCGCGTTGCTCGTGACGCCGCTCCCGGACACCTCGACGGTGGTCGGGACCCCGCCCACGCTGGACGAAAGCCCGGACGTGGGCAGCCGCACGACGATCTGGGACGAGCCCGCCGCGTAGACGAACCCGTTCAGCGTGGTCGCGCCCTGGGTGAAGCTCACCGTCGGGCTCGCCGGGAAGTCCGCCCCCTCGAGGGTGATCATCTGGCCGAAGCCCGCGGCCGCCGTGTCGGGGAGCGCGGCGTTGATGTCGGGCAGCGGCGCGCCCACCACCGCGCAGTCGGAGAACTCGGAGGTGTTTCCGTCGGGGTCCGTGGCGGTGGCGGTGAGATAGCTCCCCGCCGGCTGGGCTCCGATGATGTACACCGTGAGCGTGATCTGGCCCGAGCCGAAGGTCGCCTGGGCCGAGTGCACGACGATGGGCGTGGCGCCTTCGCCGGCTCCGCTCGGATGGCAGGTGGCGTTCCCGAAGAACTCGACGTCGTAGGAGGTGAAGGGTTCGGCGTCCAGGTGGAGCTGGACGACCGTCTGGGCCGGGGATGTGATGGTGTTCACCGACAGGATCTCGGGTCGGTTCACCCGCCCGTTGGGGCCCCCGTCCGCGTCGAGCGCGTCGTTGGCGGTGATGCCGTCGCCCGCCAGGTCGATGCCGAGCCCGCCGTTCCCGCTGATGGCGTTGCGCCGGATCGTGTTCCGCTCGTCGCCGGCGGCGGGATTGTACCCCACCCGGACGCCGATTCCGTCGTTGTCCGATACCACGTTGCCGTCGCCTGGCCCGGTGCCGCCCACGAGGGCGTCCTCGGTGCCCTCCACCAGCGCGATGCCCGTCCCGTTGTAGCGGACGGTGTTGCCGCGCACCTGGGTGCCCGACTTGTCGCCGTAGAGGCCGATGCCGTCGTTCTGGTTGCCCAGGTCCGCGGTGCCGGAGGCGTCGGTCCCCACCAGGTTGTTCTCGATGAGGTTCGCCGCCCCGCCGGGATCGCCCGACCGGATGCCCAGCCAGTTCCCGGACACCACGTTGCCCCGCGCCGTGTTTCCACCGGTGCGGATGAAGATGCCCGTCTTGCAGCAGGCGCCGCTGACGAAGCCGTTGCCGATGGCCGCGGTGCCGGTGGCGTCGAGGCCGACCCAGTTGCCCTCCACCAGGACTCCGGTGGCCGAGCCGCTCGTCTCGACGCCGTCGCTGTCGTTGCCCGAGATGATGTTGCGGTCCCCGGAGGCGGGCCCGCCGATCACCACGTTGGACGTCGCCACATGGATTCCGTCCACGGTGTTGCCCCGGGCCGCGGTCCCGGTCGGGTCGAGCCCGATGATGTTGCCTGCGACCGTGGCGGCGGGCGAGACCGTGGGTCCGATAAGGTGGACCCCGATCCCGCCGTTGGCGGAGATCACGTTCCCGAGCCCCGCCTCTCCGACGACGGTTCCCGGCGCGTTGTTGGCCCGCACCCCGCCGGCGCCGTTGCCCAGCGCGCCGCCGTTGGCGTCGAGGCCGATCACGTTGTCGTGGAGCGTGGCCCCGGTGACCTGCTGGAGCGAGCCGGAGTGCTGGATGTCCACGCCCATCCCCGTGTTGCCGGAGACGAGGTTGCCGATGATCAGCGGATCGACGACCTGACCGGTCGGGCTGCCGAACATGTTGACGCCCGTCCCGTTGCCCAGGGCCTGGAGTCCGTCCGGCGTCGTACCGATCCGGTTGTTCTGCACCACCGCGTCCACCAGGTCGTTGCCGGGCGAGGCGAGGAGGACGCCGGCTCCGGCGTTCCCGCTGATGACGTTGCCGGTGACCGTGGCCCCGGAGCCGTAGACCCGGACGCCCACGTTGTTGCCCAGGCCTCCGGCGCCCGCGCCGTTCGTGCCCAGGTGGTTCCCGGACACGGTGGCGTTGGACGCGCCCATGGAGACGAACACGCCGTCGTTGAACGACGTCACGGCCAGCCCGCGGACGACCACGTCGTTCGCGAAGAGCTGGAAGCCGGATCCGCCCGACACCGCGCCGTCCACCTGGACGAGCGGCGTGCCGGCGTACCCCGGCTGGGACTCCCCGTCCAGGACCACCGCGTCGGTGATGTTGGGCAGGGGCGTCGTCAGCGCGATCAGGTGCGGACCCGCGCCGGGGATGTCGAAGTCGATGACGTCGGGGCCCGGTGCCGCGTTGGCGGCGAGGATGGCCGCCCGGAGCGAGTTGGCCCCGGAGTCGTTGGTGTTCAGGACGGTCGTGGCCGGAGCCGGCGCGACCACCGCCGAGGGATAGCCGGACAGCGTCACGCCGTCGCGTCCCGCGACGTAGCCGAGGACGGGGCCGTCGGCGCGGATCAGCTCGACGCGGATGGAGTCGACGCCCGCCGTCTGGGGCGTGTACTCGGCGGTGTAGAGGCCGCCACCCTGGTCCGTCACCGTGAAGGAAGCCCCGGTGTTGGGCCCGGAGTAGACCTCGGGCTTCAGGGTGTCCCCGGCCAGCGCCAGGTTCTGCCCCAAGGCGTTCTCGAGCTGGATGACGATCTGGGTGGGGACGCCCGGCTCACCGTCGGGAACGACCGCCTGGGAGGAGTCCGCGTTCGGGCCCAGGGCGGCGCCGAAGGTGCTGAACGTCCCCAGGCTGGTCGTGGAGCTGACCGTGTTGAGCCCCCCGTGGAGGAAGGTCGCCCGGAGGGGCTCCGGCCCGACCATCGCGCCCAGCATCCGCGCGCCGCGGCGCAGGAGCGAGGCGAGACCGCCGCCGCCGGGTGCCGGCACGGGGGCCCCGCACTCCGGCGCGCCCACGGTCGTGGCCAGTCGCTGGGTCACCCCGTCGGGGAAGCCCGGCTGGGGGTCCGAGACCTTGTAGAGGACGAGTTGGTTCATCAGCCCCAGCGTCGTGATCCCGCGGCTCGTGAGCACCGCCTCGTCCTGACAGACGACGACCGCGATCCCCGGACCCGACGGATCCACGTAGACGTTCTCGGGGAAGGTGTTGATCTCCACGAAGTAGGGGAGCTCCTGCGTGTTGTCCGTGAAGACGTCCTCGCTGGGCGGCAGGAGCTCGACCTCGGCGGTCAGCACGACGTTCTCGATGGGCTCGCCGCCGGGGCCGTCCAGGAACACGCCGTCGGGCGCCGTCACGACGGCCGCCACCTCGGTGCCGCCTCCCGTGGACGATCCGGTCACCTGGACCTGGGTCGGGACCCCGTCTCCGGCGATCTCGACCTGGGCGTCGCAGTCCTCCACGTCGCCGTCGCCGTCGAAGTCACAGAACTGGTCCTGGAGCGCGCCCTCCTCGATGCGGAAGGCGATCTTCACCGTTCCCCGGTCGGAGATGGCCAGGATCTCGTCCCCGGCCGGCGCGGAGTAGGCGCGCATCTCGTTGGCCCGGAGCGCGACGACGTCCACGTGCCCGAACTCCTGCTCCTGGTAGACCACGCGGATCCGGTAGACCGCGTCCCGCGTCGGCGGGTGGTCGTTCATCCGCCACTGGACGAAGTACTGGTCCTTGTCGTCCACCTGGATGCGATCCCGGTCCGGGCCCTCGTCCCGCTCGAAGGAGGCGAGCGGCGCGCCGCTCGCGCAGCCGTCGCCGGCCGTGTTGCGGAGGCAGACCTCCACGGTCGGGAACAGGCTGCCGTCCGCCACCCCGTCGAAGCGCTTCGAGTCACCCAGCGGCTTCAGCCAGAAGAAGTGGGGGTTCCCGTCCTGCCCGTTGGCGCCGTCCAGGATGCTGAGCGACGGACCGGAGAGGAGGTCGTCCGGGATCTCCCGGAGCGCGTCGGAGCGGGTGGGCGAGTCGGTGCAGGAGGCGAGGGCCAGAACGGCCACGACCGCCAGGGGGAGACGTCGTCGGAGCATGGAGCTCTCCAGGGGGGGATGGGGGGCAGGTCCTCCCTCGGGAGCGTCGGTGACGATCGACGGGCAGGGACCAGTCACCAAGCTATGCCCGGAAAAGCCCGCGATGCCAGGACTTTCTGAACACCCCTCCGCGGCCGGCGTCGCGGGGCGGCTGCGATCCTTCCGCGGGCGGGCGTCGCGGGGCGGCTGCGATCCCGATCCGGCGTTGGCGGGGCGGGGGGGCCGTCAGCCCCCGACGAGCCGCCGGAACTCCCCGTTGTCCTGGAGCGGACGCCACCACCAGTGGGCGCTCCACCGCCAACCGGCCCGGTGCTCCGGGCTCGCGGTCAGGTAGGTGCGCAGGCGGTCCAGGGCCGTCTCCTGGTCGCCGAGCGCCAGGTGGACCAGGGCCTCGAGTCCCAGGATCTGGCGGGTCGGGTCGAGCTCCGGGCCCGGGCGCGCCCGGTCCACCACGGCCCGGGCGGAGTCGGCCAGGCCGGCTCGGGCCAGGATCTGGCCCATGATCATCTCGTCCTCGACGCGCATCTCCCGGCGAGCGGTCTCGGGCAGGAGGTCGACGTGCTCCTCCACCAGCGCCCATCCCCGATCGGGATCGGGCTCGAGCGCCCGGGGCGCGGCCATGAGCCACAGCCGGCACTGGACGAACCGGGGGTCGGAGGGGAAGCGGGCCGCCCCCTGCTCGCAGTACTGGATGGCGCGCCCGAACTGCTCCAGGTCGTACGAGGTGGCGTAGAGGGTGTACACCACGTCGTCCGCCTGGCGCAGAAAGGCGTCCGCGTCCAGCGCCCGCTGGGCGGCGATGTTCGCCTGGACCTGGTCCGGGATCTGGGAGTAGAGCTCGCTCAGGAGCCGCCACGCGATGGCGAGCTCCGGATCCAGGCTCACCGACTCCTCCAGGTCCGCCCGGGCCCGGGTGAACGCGGCGGCGCGCTCGTCCTCGGTCCCGTGCAGGCCGACCTGCCACCCGATGTAGGCGATTCCGCCCCGGACGTAGTGGCCCCATGCGCTCCTGGGGTCCTTGCGCAGGGCCTCCTCGGCGTGCTCACGGGCGAGCTCCAGGTATGCGCGCCCCTCCACCGGATCCTCGGGCGCCGACAGCGCGCCCCAGCGGCTGGCGAAGATCGCCCGGCCCACGCTGGGCGCCGCCCAGTCGGGGTCGAGCTCCTCGGCCACCGCGTAGAGGGAGTCGGCGCGCTGGGCTCCGACCACGAAGCCCTGGACGTCCCCGGCGCCGAAGCGATCCGCGGCGTCCCGAAAGGCGCGCTCGGCCCGCTGGTACTCGGTCCACGCCGCCGCCACGTCGGTACCCTCCCGGGTCTCCCGCAGCGTGAGGCTGGTGTCGAGCCACGTGCGCAGGAGCTCACCCACCTCGTCGGCCACCCCGGCCTGGAGGGCCAGCGGATCGTCGGCGTCCCGCTCCAGCGTCTGCCGGTTGATCTCGGCCCCGCCCTCCCCGTCGTAGAGGGCCACGGTCACCCGGATCTGGTCGCCCCGGGGCTCCACCGATCCCTCCACCAGCGTTCCCGCGCCGAAGATGCGGGCGAGGGAATCCCGGGGGAGGTCGGTGTCCCGGTACTGGTCGGCTCCCTGGGCGGAGAGCACGTCCAGCACGCCCACACCCTCGAGCTGCTCGATGAGGCCCTCGGTGATCCCGTCCGCCAGGTAGGCCAGCTCCCCGTCCCGGGAGAGGTCCCGGAAGTACATCACCGCCACCCGATCGAGGTCGAGCGCGCCCTCGACCCCTGCCTGGGCGGCGATCTGCTGCGCCTGGAAGCGGAGTCCGGTCCGGGCCGCCAGCGCCAGGGTGACCACCACGGTGAGGGTCACCAGGACCTTCTCCATGCGGGGCGCGCGCTGGTGCCCCTTCTCGCCGTGGAACCAGCCGGTGATGGCCGCCACGACCAGCCCGCCCAGGTAGACGACCAGGCCGACCCGGTAGAGGACCTCCGGGACGATGGATCGCTCGACGAGCGCGCCCACGACCTCCAGGGCCACCCAGCCGGAGACGGCGTAGGAGACCATGATCTGGACGATGCGGCGCTGCTTGAGCTCGTGGAAGAACGAGGCCACGGAGGATCGATCCGGAATCCGGGGGGGGTGGGACCAGCTCGACGACGATGACGGTGGCGCGGATGCCGCCCCGTTGTCAAACCCCGCGACGGGCGGGGGAGACCGGGCGGGCGCCTAGGGTCCGGTCTGGAGGGGGCGGTCCAGCACGGCCCGGACGCTCTTCGCCAGCTCCGCCGGGGTGAAGGGCTTCTGGAGGAACGCCACGTCGCTGTGCCGGACCCCCTGGCGGAGCATCTCGTCGTCCGTGTAGCCCGAGAGGAACAGGACCCGGGTGTCGGGCCGGTCCACCAGGAGCCGTTCCGCCAGCTCCCTCCCGCCCATGGACGGCATGACCACGTCCGACGCGAGGAGGTCGATGGGATGGGGCCAGCCTTCGGAACGCTCCAGCGCCTCCCGGCCGTTCCGCGCCACCAGGACCTCGTAGTCGCAGCTCCGGAGGACGCGCTCCACCACCGCCCGCACCGCGTCGTCGTCCTCGACCAGGAGGATGGTCTCCGTGCCCGTGGGGAGCTCGTCGGGCGCGCTCCGGCCGACGGGGAGGACGGGCCCCTCGGCGGCGGGGAAGCGGACCAGGAAGGTCGTGCCCGCGCCGGGCTCCGAGTCCACCTCCACCGAGGCTCCGCACTGCTCCAGGACCCCGAAGACCACCGACAGCCCCAGCCCGCTGCCCCGCCCCGGCGGCTTGGTGGTGAAGAAGGGCTCGAAGATCCTCTCCCGCACCCCGGCTTCCATCCCCAGGCCGGTGTCCCGGATCTCCAGGACGACCTCCTGCCCGCCGGCGCCGTCCACCGCCCGCGTCTCCACGTAGAGGCGTCCTCCGTCCGGCATCGCGTCCCTGGCGTTCACCGAGAGGTTCACCAGCACCTGCTCGATCTGGCCCGCGTCGGCCTTCACCGGGGGAAGGGCGGGGTCGAGGTGGGTGGAGAGGAGGACGTCCTCCCCCAGGAGGCGGTGGAGCATCCGCTCGGCCCGGGCCACCACCTCGTTCAGGTCCAGGACCCTCGGCTCGACCAGCTGTTGCCGCGTGAACAGGAGGAGCTGCTGGGTGAGGGCGGCCGCCCGGCTCCCGGCCTCCCGGATCTCCCGGACGAGATCGTCCCCGTCGGCGTGGGGCCCGCCGTTGAGGAGGAGGTCGCTGTTCCCGTTGATGACGGTCAGGAGGTTGTTGAAGTCGTGGGCGATGCCGCCGGCGAGCCTCCCCATGGCCTCCATCTTCTGGGCGTGGCGGAACTTGGCCTCCAGGGCCCGGACGTCGGTGACGTCGCGGACGATGACGAGCACCTGGTCGTCGGTCTTCTTGACCATGCGCGCGTCGAAGGTGCGGAGCCCTTCGTCCCGGTAGTCCAGGCGATACTCGAAGACCTGGGTCTGGCCGGTCTCCAGCGCCCGGGGGATCGCGGCCTCGTACGCGTCGGCCACGGGGCCGGGGAGGACCTCGCGGACGGTGCGTCCCAGGAACTCGTCCGGGGGCGCCCAGAGCGAGGCCGCCGAGGGGTTGTGGTGCCCCAGGTGCCGCCCCGCCCCGTCGAGCTCGAAGATCAGGTCGGGGATGGCGGCCACCAGGGCCCTCAGGCTCTCCTCCCGGAGCTGGATGTCGGCCCGGGCCTCCCCCTCCCGGGCGGCGAGGCGCCGGACCTCCTGCTCGGCCCGGACCCGCGCCGTGGTCTCCACGATCACCACCCCGATCCCGATGGGGCGACCGTCCTCGTCGGGGACGGGGTGGTAGTTGGCCAGCCAGTGACGGTCCTCGCTGGCCGAGCCGACCCGACCCGTGATGGCCACCTCCGTCACGGGCCGGGTCGTTTCCAGGACGCGGCGGTAGAGGGGCTCCAGGTGCGGCCAGAGGTGGGGCAGGACCTCGGAGACCCGGCGTCCCAGGTGGTCCTCGAGGGGCACGTCGTTGAGCTCCGCCAGCGCCGGGTTGATGAGGCGGTACCGGAACTCGGTGTCCAGGAACGCCACCCCCACCGGCGCGTCTCGTATGAGGCGCTCCAGCAGGTCGGGGTGGAGGGAGAGCTCGTCGCGGAGAGGGGACACGGGGCGCACGGGGGCGGAGGCGGACCGGAGATGGGTCAATGTACGCGGACCGGCCGCTCCGTCCATCGGCGTTTCACTCCCGTCCGCCGGCCTCGGGCACGGGCTCGCGGTAGGGGTCGGGGCCGAAGGGGTCGATGGGGATGGGGTTCCCGAAGACGAGCGTTCCGGGGATGCGCTCCCGCTCCGGCCCGAACCCGGCAAGGGTCCGGCCGCCGAAGGTCAGCGTCACGGAGACCGCGCAGTCCCCGGCCCGGACGGCGGTGAACCGTCCGTCCCGGACCGTCACCACGGCCCCCTCGAGGGCGATCTCGACCTCGGCCTCGAAGCGGAGGGTGGCCACCACGGCCCCCGAGACCACGACGTCGACCTCGGGCTCGAGGACGGAGCGCGCCGTGTGCTCGGCCAGGGGCACCTCGGTCTCGGCCCCCAGGGGGTAGCGCTCCGGGTCGAGGTACCTCCGGAACGGCTCGTACCGCTGCCAGGCCGCCGCCAGGATCCGGGGGAGGGGGACGTCCAGGGCCTCCCGGACCATGCGGGCGACCCGGGCCCCGTCCCCGGGCGGCGCGTCCGCGGGAAGGGCCTGCTCGAGGGTGTCCCGGAGGACCGCCGCCCAGGCCTCGGACGCCTCGTCCGGGTCGGTCCCCCCGGACAGGCGCTCCTGGAAGGCCCGCTCCAGGAGGTCGCCCACGGTGGGCGCGGGCCGGGCCGGCCCCGTCACGCGCCTCTCCCGCCGGGCGCGGCGCGCCGGACGGCGCCGGCGCCCCCCAGCCGCAGCTCGGCCCGGACCGTCCGGGGAGGTCGGGGGCGGAGGGTGATCTCGAAGGGGGGAAGGAGCGGTCCGACCACCTCGACGGAGCCGCGGGGCGCCGTCGGCTTGAGGCGGTATTCCAGAGCGGCTCCCGGCCCCCCGGGCCCGTCGAGGGGCGGGTCCGTCCGGGGCGCCCCGCCACCCTTCCGGCCGGGCGCGCGGCGGACGCGGAGCAGGAGGAGGAGGACCACGGCCCCCACCGGGACGCCCCATCCGCGCCATCGGGAGACCCATTCGGGAAGCGCCGGAGGGGGCGCCTGGGCCTGGAGGGTGAGGAGGACGGGCGTGCCGGGGGCCACCGCGGTGCCGGCCGCGGGGAACTGGTCCGTGACGCTCGCCCCGTCCCCCCGGACCTCCACGGTGGCGAGGCCGACCCCGGCCAGGGCCGCCCGGGCCGGACCCGCCTCCAGCCCCACCACGTCGGGCACGACGACGGGCGGGGGCTCGGCCCGCTCGACGGGGACGGCCAGGCCGAGGCGGACCGACTCCCCCGGAGCCACCAGGGTCCCCGCCGGAGGCCACTGGTCCAGCACGGTCCCCTCCGGCGCCTCCGACGGGACGGCTTCGACGGGTCCGGGGGTGAGGCCGGCCTCCCGGATCCGGGCCTCCGCCCCGTCCCGGAGCGCTCCGACCACGGCCGGCACCTCCACGCCCTCGGGCTCGGGGAGGGGCGCGGCCACCGCCAGGTCCACCGCGCTCCCCGCCGGTAGCGCCGTCCCGGGAGCCGGGGACTGGGCCACCACCTCGCCGGGCGGGGCGGGGGAGGGGACGGACGTGACCCCCTCCACCCCCAGCCCCACCCGGGCCAGGACGTCCCGGGCCCGCTCCTCGGCCATCCCGCGCACGTCGGGGACCCGGGCGCGGGGGCCCTCGGAGACGGCCAGGTCCACGCCCGTCCCCGCGGCCACGGCCTGCCCGCCGGCCGGCTTCTGCTCCACCACCGTCCCCGCCGGCGTGTCCGAGGCCACCCGGGTCACCGCCCCCACGGGGAAGCCGGCCCCGCGAAGCGTTCCGGCCGCGGCCTCCAGGAGCAGCCCCACCACGCCGGGGACGGTGGGCCGCGGCGCCTCCCGGGCCACGACGAGCCGCGCCACGCTCCCCGGGGCCAGGGGCGTCCCGGCCTGGGGGAGTTGGCGGAGGACCGTTCCCGGGACGGCCGAGGAGACGACCTCCTCGGCGGAGCCCTGGAGCTTCGATTCGGCCAGGATGGCCAGGGCGTCTCCCAGGATGCGCCCCACCACGAGGGGCATGGACACCATGGGCTCCGGCGTCGGGGCGGGACGCGCCACCACCAGGTGCGCGGCGTTGCCGGGCTGGACCGGGGTGCCCGCCTCGGGGAGCTGGCGGACGACCGTTCCGTCTCCTCCCTGGACCACCACCGACTCTTCGGTGACCCGGAGGCCGAGGCGCTCGAGGGCGACGCGGGCGTCGGGGGCGGGCATGCCCACGACCCGGGGCATGGACCGGCGTGCCTGGAAGTCCCCCGTCGAAAGGAGCGGCCCGGAGGGGAAGGTCGTGACCGTCGGGCCCACGGTGGCCCAGAGCGTGACCGCGGGCCGGGTCCGCAGCACCGCGTCCGCCGGGGGATCCTGGCGCACGACGATCCCGGCGGGGATGCCGGGCACCAGGGTGTCGCGTACGGCCGCCTGGCCCAGGCCGGCCTCGACCAGCGTCGCCTGCGCCCGGTCGACCGTCAGCCCCACCACGCCGGGCATCCGGGGGAGGGCGCGGGCCTGGGCCGCCGACGGGGCGGGGAGGAAGGGGGTGGCCGCCACGGCGGCCACGACGACGAGGAGGGCGCGCCGCCGGGCGGCGGGGCGGGCCCCGGGGGAGGGGGTGGGTCGGGCCGACGTCATGCTCGCACCTGCCGACGGGCGGCGGGTCGAGGGGTCGGGGGGCCCCCTGGGAACGTTCCTGCTCCGGAAGAGTGCGGGTCGGGTCCGGTGTGGTGCAAGGGTATGGAAGGAACGGGCGGTCCCCGGGGTAGGGGGCGTCCCGGGCACGCCGCGGCGGCCCGGTTCGTGCGGCACCTGGTTCGAGCCTTCGTCCCCATATCCCATCCCGCCCGCCATGACGCCCGATTCCCTCCCCCCCTCCGAGGTCCTGGTCGTGGGAGCCGGCCTGGCCGGCCTCGCCTGCGCCCGTCATCTACTCGACGCAGGCGTGGACGTGCAGGTCGTGGACGCCGCCGACGCCGTGGGGGGGCGGATCCGCACCGACGAGGTGGACGGCTTCCTCCTGGACCGGGGCTTCCAGGTGCTCCTCACCGCGTACTCCGAGCCCCGGGCCCTGGTGGAGCTGGGCGACCTCGCGCTCCAGCCCTTCGCGCCGGGCAGCCTGATCCGGTGGGAGGGGGAGACCCACCGCCTCGTGGACCCCTGGCGCGACCCCCTGGGCGGCATGGCCTCGGCCTTCTCGCCCGTCGTCCCCATGGGCGACAAGCTGAAGGTGGCGTCCCTCCGCTCCGAGCTCCTCGGGACCGAGCCGGACGTCTGCCTGGAGGACGACGGGCGGACGACGCTGGAGTACCTCCGCCAGCGGGGCTTCGGCGACGCCATCGTCGAGCGCTTCTTCCGCCCCTTCCTGGGCGGCGTGTTCCTCGACCGGGAGCTGGCGACGGCCGCCGGGGTCTTCCGCTACCTCTTTCGCTGCTTCTCCGAGGGGGACACCGCCCTCCCGGCCCGGGGGATGCAGGCGCTCCCCGAGGCCGTGGCGCGCCCCCTGGGCGAGCGCGTGCGCCTGGGCGTCCGCGTCGAGTCCGTGGGTGCCGACGGCGTGGTCCTGGAGGGCGGCGCCCGCGCGACGGCGGAGCGGGTCGTGGTGGCCACCGACGGGGCGGACGCGGTGGCTCTCCTGGGCGGGGACGCGGTCCCCCATCACCACACGGTGACCACGTACTTCGCGGCCCCCGAGGCCCCGGTGCAGGATGCGCTCCTCGTCCTGGACGGGGACGGCCGGGGGCCGGTCAACCACCTGGCGGTGCTGAACCGGGTGGCGCCCACCTACGCGCCCCAGGGCCGGCACCTCGTGGCGGCGTCGGGGGTCGGGCCCGCGGCCGACGACGCGGACGCCTTTCCCGGCCTGGCGGTGGCGCAGCTCCGGGAGTGGTTCGGCGACGGCGTGGACCGCTGGGAACTGCTGCGCACCTACCGCATCCCCCGCGCGCTGCCCCGGACGCCGCCGGGGGAGCTGGGACGGCGACCCTCGGCGATCCGTCGCGACGGCGTGGTGGTGGCCGGGGACTGGCTGGCCTTCGGGTCCATCCAGGGAGCCCTGGCCTCGGGCCGGGCTGCCGCCGAGGCCGTGCTCGGCGGGGACGGGGGCGGGTCCGGGCGCTGAGGGGCGCCGCCGGGACCCGCCCCGGGACGGGACCTCCGCAGGCGTGGAGGGCCCTACTCGGTCAGGTGCCGAGCTCGCAGGGGATCCGGAGGAACAGGGCGTCGAGGAAGGCCCGGGCGAGGGCCTGGGCGGCGGGCCCGCCGTCTCCGTCCTTCACGAGGACGGTGATCTTCACCGGGCCCCGGAGGGTGGTGAACACCTGGCCCAGCTCGTCGGGATCGCCGCGGACCACGGGCCAGCCCTGGTGCCGGAAGGTCGTCAGGCCCATCTCGGCGTAGTGGGCGGCCAGCCCGTCGGCCGTGCGGCCGAGCTCGTCCTCGAGGTTGGGCTCGAGGCTCAGCGCGGCCCACGGCGAGCCGCCCCGGTAGAGCTGGGTCACGCACCCGGTCTGGGCCCGGTAGAACTCCGACTGGAGCCCCGCCACCTCCTCGGGGAAGAGGCCCCGGACGTCGGGCGCCACCTCGGGGCTGCAGACCTGGGCCCCGGCGGCGGAGGCGGACAGCGCGGCCAGGACGGCGAGGAGCGGGACGGGCGGCAATCGGGTGCGCATGGAGGCCCCCTCGGTGGAGTACGGGACGTAGCACCGCGGACGGGGGCAGGCGCGCCTCGACGGGAGGCGGCCTTCCGCATCTCCAATCTACCCCGGCGAGGGGACGCCGGGCGTGGGGAGAACCCCGCGGGACCGGGCCGGGGAGAGCCCCACGGGGGCGCTGGCTTCCGGCGGTTGCCACGCGCCGGGGAGGTGGCCAGACTCCGGGGTCCGATCCCCACCCCGATCCGAGGTCGCCCATGCGCCCCTTGCCGTCGTCCCCCGCCGCCCCGCGGCGCCGTCGCTCGTTCCTCGCCCTGGCCGTGGCAGGGCTCGCCCTGTCGGCCCCGGCGCTGGCCGCCCAGGAGGCCCTGCGCCTCCCGGTGGACACCGCCGTCGTCAGCCAGCACGAGGTGACCATCCGGGGGGAGCGGGTGCCGTACCGGGCCACGGTGGGCACCCTGCCGGTGTACGGCGAGGACGGGGAGCCCGTGGCCTCCCTCCTCTACACCTTCTACGAGCGGACCGACGTCCGGGACGACGCCGAGCGGCCCCTGACCATCTCCTTCAACGGGGGGCCCGGGTCGGGCTCGCTCTGGATGCACCTGGGCTACACGGGCCCCAAGCAGCTCGTCATCGACGACGAGGGCTACCCGGTCCAGCCCTACGGCGTACGGGACAACCCCAACTCCATCCTCGACGTCACCGACATCGTCTTCGTGAACCCGGTCAACGTGGGGCTCTCCCGCATCGTCGGCGACGCGCCCCGGGAGCGGTTCTTCGGGGTGAACGAGGACATCCGCTACCTGGCGGACTGGATCGGCACCTTCGTGACGCGCTACGACCGCTGGCGGAACCCCAAGTTCCTCATCGGCGAGAGCTACGGGACCACCCGGGTCTCCGGCCTCGCCCGGGCCCT
>CAZMTA010000005.1:0-107690 GCA_964569085.1 uncultured Gemmatimonadaceae bacterium
TTAGAGCGCACGCCTGATAAGCGTGAGGTCGGTAGTTCGAGTCTACCCAGGCCCATAGCATGAAAGCCCCCGCACCGCGGGGGCTTTCTGCGTTTCGGGGGGGAGGGGGGACGGGCCCGACCCGTGCTCAGCGTCGTCCCACCGTCACCCAGAAGGGCGTCCCCGGCATCGCTTCGCGGCGGGCGACCTCCCACGTCGCGGCCGTCACCACGACCAGCTCGTTCCCGCCCGTGACGGCCACGTACACGCTGTCCCCGTCGGCGCCCGCCCGGACCCCGTGGGGCGCCGGACCCACCTCGACCTGCGCCACGCGCTCCATCGAGTGGGCGTCGATGACGTTGAGCACGCTCCCGCCCACTCCGGTGGCGAACACCCAGCGCCCGTCCGGCGAGACGTCGATGCCGTAGTGGGGTGGGGTCAGGGGGACCCGTCCGATCACGCTGTCGGTCCGGAGGTCGATGGCCGCCGCCTCCTGGGTGCCGAGGAGGGCGACCCAGAGCGTTCCTCCGTCGGGGGTCACCGCGAGGTTGTGGGGCTTGCCGGAGACGGGGATCGAGTCGACCACCTCGAGGCGCGCGAGGTCGATCACCGCGATCCGGTCCCCGTCCTGGATGGTCACGTACGCCCGCGCCCCGTCGGGGTCGAAGTCGATGTTGTGCGGCACCGGTCCCACGGGGACCGTGTCGGTCCAGGTCAGGGGATCGATCTGGAGGACCGCGACGGTGCCGTCCTCCTCGTTCGCCACCAGGATGCGTTCCCCGTCGGGGGTGAACCGGATCCCCTTGGGGGAGCGGCCGACCCCCACGCTGTCGCGGACCTGCCCGGAGACGGCATCGAGGAGGTGGACGGCGCGGGTGCCGGTGCTGGTGGCCGCGATGCTGCGGCCGTCGGGCGCGAGGTCGAGGTAGGTGGTGGTCGAGCCCGCGCTCCAACGCTCCCCGCCCGGGGCCGCCACCATGCCCGAGTCGCGGAGGGTCAGATAGGCGGCGTCGGCGATGTCGGCCGGGGCCTCGGCCCCCGGCTCCCGTGAGGACTCGGGCGAGTCCGCCTCGGACCCGCACGCGGTGCTCAGGGCCAGGACCAGCGCGAGGGAGAGGCGTGGGACGGGGCGGCGCGTGGGGGCGTGAGCCATCGGTGTTCTCCTCTCGTGGGGGTGCGGGGCCCGTGGCTGCAAGCGGCGTGCCCCCCTACGCCACGCCTCCGCTCACGCCGGGACCGGCGTCCCCTCCCGCCGTTTCCGCCACCACAGGCCCAGGGGCACGGAGAGCAGGGCCAGGACCGTCAGGACCAGGGCCGGCTCGGCGACGGCTCCCACGTCGACGTGCCGGGCCCGGATGCCCACGAGCGCCCACGCCACGACCAGGGGCACGATCCAGGCGCCCCGGTGCACGGTGAGAAAGACGCCCAGGAGGACCGCCACCCCCATCATGATCGGCGACCAGACCACCCCGGGGACGCCGAAGCCGCTCCACTCCACCACGTGGGCGTAGTGGAAGACGTTGGCGATGAGCGCCACGCTGATCCATCCCAGGTAGAGCATGAAGGGATAGGCCACCAGAATCCGTGGCGCCGCGCCCAGGGACCGCCGGTGGGCGCCGATGCGCTCGCCGATGACCACGAGGTTCGCGAGGAGCGCGACCATGATCAGGAGGGCGGGAAGGAAGAGGCCGAAGGAGAAGGTGGTGATCCACCCCACGTTCAGCGCCGCGTTGGCCACCCAGGCCCAGCCGATCGCGCCCACCACCGGATCGTGGCGCCGGCCGGGAAGCGCCTGGTAGACCACGAACGCCCCCAGACCCAGGTAGATGAGGGACCAGATGGAGAAGGTCCAGCCGGCGGGAAGGAAGTAGTTGGGGTACGCTTCGGCCAGCGCCCCGACGGAGCGGCCGCTCAGCCGGCCGGAGCCGGCCAGGGCGTTCATGACCAGCACCCCGACGTAGGCCAGCGCGTTCACCGCGGCCCGGCCGGCTGGGTGGGACGGGGAGGAGGAGGCGGGCGCGTCGGCGGGTCGGGCGGTGGCGGTCATGAGCCGGCTCCGGTGGGAGGGAGGCGGACGGGCTCGCGCGCGCACGTCCATCCGCGGTGGCGTGGATCGACGGGGACCCTAACCCCCGGCGCCCCATTCTGGTCCGGGTCCACCCGGGCCTGTCCAGAACGCCGGTCACCCCGGGGTGGTGGATCTCCCCACGCCCCGGTACGGAGGACCCCTGCTTCCGAGCTGCCCGCGACGTTGGGATATTCCCCCGCTGCCCCCGACGTTCCCCGAGGAGCTGGCCTATGCTGAAGCAGTGCGCCTGGTGCGGCGACGCGCTGGACGACGCCCTCGGGGAGGGCCCGTCCCAACCCGTGTCCCACGGCATCTGCGCGGGGTGCGAGCGCGAGCTCGCCCGAGGGGACTTCAGCGTCCCGCTGGAGCGCTTCCTGGAGAGCCTGGACGCGCCGGTCCTGCTGGTGGACATGGAGCGCGGCGGGCGCGTGCGCGCGGCGAACCGCGCCGGGTTCGAAGCGGCGGGCAGCTCCCGGGAGCGGGGTCGGGACCGGCTCCTCGGCGAGGTCTTCGAGTGCGCCAACGCCGTCCTTCCCGGCGGATGCGGGCGGACCGTCCACTGCTCGGGATGCGCCATCCGCGACACCGTCACCCGGACGGCGCGCACCGGCGAGGCGGTCACCGACGTCCCTGCCACCCTCACCCCCGAAGGGGCGGACGGCACCATCGATCTCCGCATCTCCGCCGAGCGCGTGGGCGGTCACGTCCTGCTCCGCCTCGACCGGGTCGGGCCGCGCCGCTCCAGGTGACGAATCCCGGCCCCTCCGTTAGTCTCCCCCCCGAACGAACCCAACCGAGGAGGGAGTG
This sequence comes from uncultured Gemmatimonadaceae bacterium, assembly GCA_964569085.1. GTDB lineage: Bacteria > Gemmatimonadota > Gemmatimonadetes > Longimicrobiales > Gaopeijiaceae > JAJCZZ01. The sequence continues at coordinate 2,855 of CAZMTA010000005.1, forward strand.
TGCGGCGAGGACGATGGAGCGGGGCGGTCGCTGCGGCGGCCGTGCTCCTGCTCGCGGGCGACGCGGAAGCGCAGTCGAGGGAGTATCTCGACTTCGACGAGCTGACCGACGAGCTGAGGGAGGTGGTGGACGGGAGCGATCACGCGCGGATGCGGTCCATCGGGACCTCCCACGAAGGGCGTGAGGTGTGGCTGGTGGAGGTCGGCGACCCCTCGGGCACGCCGCTGGACGAGCGTCCCGGCGTGCTGGTCGTGGGCAACCTCTCCGGGGACCACCTGGTGGGGAGCGCGCTGGCGCTGGAGACCGTGCGCTACCTCCTGGAGGACCCCTCCGCGGCCGGCGTCCGCCAGGAGCAGGTCGTGTACGTGGTGCCGCGCCTCAACCCCGACGGCGCCGAGGCCATGTTCGACGACGTCCGGCGGGACCGGCGGCGCAACGCCCGCCCCTTCGACGACGACAACGACGGCCGCACCGACGAGGATCCGCCCGAGGACCTGGACGGCGACGGCATGATCACCGTCATGCGCGTCCCGGATCCCGGCGGCGCCTTCATGGTCCACCCCGACGACCCCCGCCTCATGAAGCGGGCCGACCGCGCCGCCGGGGAGCGGGGCGCCTTCACGCTCCACACCGAGGGCGTCGACTCCGACGGGGACGGCTTCCTCAACGAGGACGGCTTCGGCGGCGTGGACCTCGACCGCAACTGGCAGCACGTCTACCCGTACTGGGAGCGGGACGCGGGCCCCCACATGGTGAGCGAGCCCGAGGTCCGGGCCCTCATGGACTTCGTGGTGGCCCACGACCGCATCGGCGCGGTCCTCACCTTCGGCCACTCGGACAACCTGGTGGCCGGCACCGACGCCCGGGGCAACTTCGCCGACGCCTCGGTGCTGCAGCTCGACGCCTTCGCCGCCGAGCCGTGGCAGGAGATCTGGGGCACGGGCTCCTTCGACGAGATCGGGGGCGGACGCGGCTTCCGCTTCGGTCCCCGCCTGGGCGCCGGCAACGTCCCCCTGCGCGGCGCGCAGCCGGGCCGGGACAACGATCCCCAGTCGGGCCGCCGTCCCGCCGAGAGCGTGGACGCGGCGGATCGGGAGTACTTCAACGCGGTGGCCGAGGCGTACCGGGAGATCACGGGGATCGAGGAGGTCCTCGTGAACCGGGAGCCCGAGGGCGCCTTCTTCCAGGTGGCGTACTTCCAGCGCGGCATCCCCGCCTTCTCCACCCAGGGATGGGGCGCCGCGGAGGCGCTGGACGGGGCCACGGCCGACGAGCGCGCGCTGGCCTGGGCCGACTCCGCCGGCGTGGAGGTCTTCGACGCCTGGACCGAGCACGAGCATCCGGAGCTCGGCACCGTCGAGATCGGCGGCTTCCGGCCCTACGCCACGACCAACCCCCCAGCCGAGGCGCTGGGCGAGCTCGGCCGGCTGCACGGCGAGTTCGTGGTGCGCCTGGCGGGGATGCTCCCCCGGGTGCGCATCGTCTCCGCCGACGTGGAGGCCCACGGCGGGGGCGTCTTCACCGTGACGGCGGAGGTGGAGAACACCGGCTACCTCCCCACGACGCTCCAGCACGGCGTGGTGTCGCGGGCCGTGGACCCCACCCTGGTGCGCCTCGAGATCGACTCCGGGCGCATCCTCACCGGGGCCGCCAAGTCCAGCGAGGTCGAGAAGCTGGAGGGCACCGGCAGCCGTGCCCGCTTCTCGTGGTTGATCCGCGGGAGCACCGGCGAGCGGGTCGAGATCCTGGCCCGCTCGGAGCACGGCGGCACCGACACCACCACCGTCACCCTGAGGTAGACCGATGACGACGACGAACGGACGCACCACGGTCCTGGGGCTCGCCGCCGCGGTCCTCCTCGCCGCGGGGCCCCTGGTCCCGGCGGTGGAGGCGCAGCGGCGGGGCTCCGACCCCGAGCACACGCTGGACCTGACGTGGGATCGCTGGCTCGACCACGACGAGATCGGCGAGCGCATGCAGCTCATGGCCGAGACGTGGCCCGAGTTCCTCGACCTGCAGTCCATCGGGGAGAGCTACGGGGGCCGCGAGATGTGGCTCATGACCATCAACAACCCCGAGACGGGCGCCGAGGAGGACAAGGCCGCGATGATGATCGAGGCCAACGTCCACGGCAACGAGATCCAGGGTGCGGAGGTGGTGCTCTACACCATCTGGTACCTCATGGAGAACTACGGGGAGATCGAGGACGTGACCCGGCTGGTGGACGAGCGGGTCTTCTACATGCTCCCCTCGGTGAACCCCGACGGCCGGGACTACTTCCTGGACGAGGCGGGCTCCGGGGGACGCACCGGCCACGTGCCGGTGGATTCGGACGGCGACGGCGCCTTCGACGAGGACGGCCCCGACGACCTGAACGGCAACGGGGTCATCGAGCAGATCCGCAAGTTCGTCCCCGGGGAGGGGAACTACACCACCGATCCCCGGGACCCGCGGATCATGCGCCCCGTCCCGCCCGGCGAGACCGGCGACTGGGTCATGCTGGGCTCGGAGGGCATCGACAACGACGACGACGGGCGCATCAACGAGGACCCGGTGGGCGGCTACGATCCCAACCGGAACTACGCCTCGGACTGGCAGCCGAACTACATCCAGGGCGGGAGCATGAACTACCCGTTCGAGCTGCCCGAGGCCCGCGCCATCAACGACTTCCAGATGGCGCATCCCAACATCGCCGGCTTCCAGTCCTTCCATAACACCGGGGGGATGATCCTGCGCGGCCCCGGCGCGGCCTGGCAGGGGCGCTATCCCGCCGACGACATCGCCGTCTACGACGAGCTCGGCGAGTGGGGCGAGCGCATGCTGCCCTACTACGACTACATCGTCATCTGGCAGGGGCTCTACACGGTCCACGGCGGGTCCATCGACTGGACCAACGACGGCCTGGGCATCGTGAGCTTCAGCAACGAGCTCTGGAACGGCGGGCAGTACTTCAACAGCCCCCTCCTCCAGGAGCAGCAGCGGGACGCGGACCAGCCCATCAGCGGGGAGTACGGCCGCTACTTCTTCGACGACTTCCTGGAGCTGGGGGAGCAGTTCGTGGAGTGGGCCCCCTTCCAGCACCCCGAGTACGGGGAGGTGGAGATGGGCGGGTGGAAGAAGCTCAGCGGGCGGGTGAACCCGCGCTTCATGAGCATGGAGCTCTTCCATCGCAACATGGCCTTCACCCTCTACCACGCCGACATGATGCCCCTCATGACCATGGGCGAGACGTCGGTGGAGCGGGTCGAGGGCGACGTCTACCGGGTGCGCGTGGACATCACCAACGAGCGCCTGATCCCCACCATCACGGCCCGGGCCGAGGAGAACCACGTGGTTCGGCCCGACCTGATCACCGTGGACGGCGACGTGGAGGTGATCGCGGCGGGGTGGGTGCCCAGCAAGCACCGGCCGGGTCCCACGCAGCTCATCGACCAGGCCGAGCTGGACCGGATCATGGTGCGCAGCGGCCACCCCGGCCGCACCACCCGGACGCTGGAGTACCTGGTCCGGGGGACCGGCGACATGACGGTCACGTACGACGCCGTGAAGGGCGGGCGGGCCAGCACCACGGTGCGGGTGCGGTAGCGCCCCACCCGGGAACGAGCGCGGCCCCGTCCGGTCCAGGAGACCGGGCGGGGCCGTCGTCGTTCCTGCGCGCCGTGTGGCGGTCCCGTCGTCGATCTCGGCGCCGCCTCAGTCCGGGCGGCTTTCTCCGTCCGTCCCGTACAGCCCCTGGTAGATGGCCCGGTTCCGGGTGAGGATCTTCACGTAGTTCCGGGTCTCGCTGTACGGGATCCGCTCGGTGAAGAGCTCGGCGTCCCCGTAGGAGGGGAACTCCTTCCAGCGCTCGATGCGGTGGGGACCGGCGTTGTAGGCGCCGAACACCGCTGGGAGGAAGCCGTCGTAGTCCTCGATGTGCCGCGCCAGGAGATGGGTGCCCAGGTGCACGTTCATCTCGGGGCGGTAGAGGAGGTCCGGCTCCCAGGTCTCGAGCTCCAGGTCCGCGGCGAGCTCCCGGGCGGTGGCGGGCATGAGCTGCATGAGCCCCCGGGCCCCCACGTAGGAGGTGATCCCGGCCTCGAAGAGCGACTCCTGGCGGATGAGCGCCGCGGCGACGGTGGGGTCGATCTCCCGGTCCTCGGCCGAAGCGGTGATGAGGGTCCGGTAGGGGAAGGGGAAGAGGAGCTGGAGGAGCCGGCGCGAGGGCCGGTCGCCGTCGTCCATGGCCAGCCCCAGGAGGATGGCCGACTGGCCGTACCCCCGGCTTGCGAGCGCTTCACCCAGGGCCAGACGGAGCCCCTCGTCCTCGCCGGCGGCCCGGTCCCGGATCCAGTCCACCTCCTGGCTCGCGGCGTCGGGGAAGCCGGCTTCCCGGAGGATGTCCACGCCCCGGGTCCACTCCACCACCCGCGCCTCCTGGTCCGCCGTCGTGGTCGGCGACGGGCTCATGGGGAGGGGCCAGAAGGGCTCGTCGAGCCGGCGGCTGGCCAGGAGGGCGTAGTAGGAGTCGCGCTCCTCCTCCAGGACCTCGCGGAAGAGCGCGCGGGCGGCGTCGTCGTTCCCCTGCTCCTGGCGGACGCGTCCCAGCCAGTACGTGGACTGGAGGGCCCGCGAGCCCCGGGGGTAGCGGCTCCGGTACTCCTCCCAGATCCGTCCGGCCTCGTCCCAGTCCTCCTCCTCGAAGGCCATCCCCGCCAGGCGCATCATGGCCAGCCCCGCCCGGTCCCGGCCGGGGTAGCGGCGGATCAGCTCCCGGTAGATGGGCCGGGCCCGGTCGTACTCTCCGGCCTCGTGCCACACGTCGGCGGCCAGGAAGAGGTCGAGCGTGCCGCCGTCCGACGCCAGCTCCCGGTAGAGGGCGGAGGACTCCTCGGTCTCGCCCAGGAGCCCCAGGGTGCGGGCGCGGAGCCGGCGGACCCCGTCGTCGGCGGGGAGGGTCTCCAGGTACTCCAGCGCGTCCTCGGGACGGAGGGCGTAGAAGAGGGCGTCGGCGTACTCGTAGCCCACGTCCCGGGCGCGCTCGCCGGAGGAGGGGCGGGCCTCGAGCCACGCCTCGAAGTGGGGGAGGGCGTCCTCGTGGAGGCCGCGGGCCACGTGGACCCGGGCCACGGCCAGGTGGTCCGCGGCGGACATGGCCGTCGAATCGGCCAGCAGGTGGTCGGCGGCGTCCCGGGCGTGGGGGCTGGCCGCCTCCAGCTCCACCGTGGCCCGGAAGGCGTCCCGCGCGGCCGCGGTGTCGCCCATGGCCAGCGCGGCGGCTCCGGCGGCCAGCATGAACTCCGCGTCGGTGCCGTCGCTGCGGGCCCACCCGCGGGCGTCGTTGGCGAGCTCGCGGGCCAGGGCCACGTCCCCCGCGGTCCGGGCCGCTTCGACGTGGGCGCGGCGCGCCCACAGCTCGAGGATCCGCTCCGACACCCCCTCCCGGATGGCCCGCACCGCCGCCGTGTCCCCGCGGTGGGCCAGCGCCCGGGCCCGCAGGACGTCGAGCCAGGGCTCGGCCGTGGCCAGGCTGGCCGCCACCGTCTCCAGGAGGGAGTCCGCGTCCTCCCCCGCCGCCACCCGGTTCAGCGCCAGGCGGAGGCGGGCGGCGTCCCGTTCCGTGTCCAGCCCCGACGCCGTGGGCGCGATCTCCAGGAAGGTCCGGTAGCCCGCGGCGGCGCCTTCGGCGTCGCCCCGCTCGTCCCGGGCCCGCGCCAGGAGGTAGAGCCCCAGGCCCTCGGCGTAGCTCCCGGGCTGGTCCAGGCCTCCCAGGAGCTCCTCCACCCGGGCCCAGTTCCCCCACCCGGCGGCGGCGCGGGCCGCCAGCACCCGGTCCTCGCCGGAGGTGGGGGCCGTATCGTCCAGCACGCGGGAGGCCTGCCAGGGGCGCTCGCTGGCCAGGAGGCCGCGGGCCTGCTCTCCGGGGCCCCCGGAGGCTTCGGCGGAGGCGGGCCCGCCCTCCCCGCAGGCGGCGAGGACCAGGGCCGAGGCGGCGGCGAGGGCGAGCCGGACGGTGGCGGGGCGGCGGGCGTGGAGGCGGCTGGGCATCGACGGAGGGCCGGTCGGAGGGAGGGACGGACGGGTGGTCGTCCCTCTACCTACGCAGATTTCGGGCCGTCGCAAAGAAAAGGCGGGGACCGCCGCGGCTCTCGCCACGGCGGCCCCCGCCTCGAATCGGTCGTCACCCGGTGTTCAGCGCCGGTTCAGCAGCACCACGTCGGCGCGTCCGTCCCGGTCCACGTCGGCCATCTCGGCCAGGGGCATGCCGCCCATGCGGACCTGGAGGATGGAGCCCCGGTCGGTGCGCAGCCACCGCCCGTCCAGAGGACCGTCCATCCCGCTCCGGCTCCCTCGCTCCACCAGCCGTCCGAAGACGACGTCGCCGAGGACGTCCAGGAGCGAAGGCTCACGGAGCCGCCGGTCGCGGCGTCGCTCGGGAGAGCCGAGGATCACGTCGGTCCACCCGGCGCGGGACCAGTCGCCGTAGCGGTCGTAGCCGCCCCGGTCCCAGCCCTTCTCGCGGCACCAGCCCATCCCGTGGACGGGGTGGCCGCGGCCGTTGCGGCAGAAGGGCGGGCCCCCGCCGCGACGCTCGCGCCGGTTCTCCCAGCGCTCGCCTCGACCCCTGCGTCGGCCGTCGTCGTCCTCCCAGCGCTCGCGCCGCTCCTCCCAGCGCTCGTCCTCGTCCTCCCAACGGTCGTCGTCGTCCTCCCAGCGCTCGCGCCGCTCCTCCCAGCGCTCGTCCTCGTCCTCCCACCGGTCCTCGTCGTCGTCCCAGCGGTCGTCGTCGTCCCAGCGACCGCGGTCCCTCGCGCGGCCGTCCTCCCAGGGGAGGGCGTCCAGGCCCCCCTGCTGGGCGAGGACGATGAGCGCGGGCTCCCACCAGGGGCGGTCGTTCCGGTCCTGCGCGTCGAGCGATCCCGCGCCGGCCAGCACGAAGGCGGCGGCGATCGCGGTGGTGATCCATCTCATGGTCGTCTCCCGTGGTGGGGACGGGGGGCCGGCTCTCCAGCGGCGCGGACGCCTCCGTCCGTCTCTGCACCTTCTTCCTACGGGCGGACGGCCGGATGAGGTCCCCTGGCCTTCGGTGCGTGTTCGGCTGGCGCCCCGGGGCTCAGTATCGCGGGCCCCGCCAGATGGCCAGGTTGCGCAGGGACAGCTCGGTGTCGGCGGTCCGGGCCTGGACGAGGAGGTCCAGGGAGGTGGCGGGGCGGAGGGGCATGCGGGTCGGGTGGGTCGAGACCACCCGGTTGTTCACGACCAGCCGGACCTCGCCGTCGGCCCGCACCTGGAGGCCCATGTGGGTCCACCCGTCCGTCGGCAGGCCGGGGACCGGCGTGCCACCCAGGGACTCGCCGTCCACGACCAGGCGGGCCTCGTCGGCGTCGAAGCGGGCCAGCTCGAAGGCGGGGTAGTGGCCGCACGCCTGGTGACGGGCCGACCACTCCTGGCGCCATCGGGGGTCGGCCCCCTCGGCGAGCGGGAGGTGGTCGGCGAGGCAGAGGGAGATGGCCTGACGGTCCGATCGGGTCACGGGCAGGCGGAACTCGAGCTCGACGGTGAGCCCCTGACCCGCCGGGAGGCCCCGGAGCATGAGCCCGTCGAAGAAGCGGGCGTTGGGGTCGGAGCGGAGGACGAGCACCGAGTCCGGGCCGGTCCGGACCTCGACGTCTCCCAGCGTGAGCCACGCCGCGCTGTCGAGGGTCGCGAGCCGATCCAGCCTCACCACCTCGTCGCCCACCGGGCCGGAGCGCACCACCTCCACGGCCAGGGTGTCCCGGAGCCACCCGTCCCGGACGGCCACCACCCGACCGCGCCCCGGCTGGTTTGCCACCAGGGTGTCCCCGCGCATGGAGACCACCCGCGGCGTGAGGGAGCGCCACTCGACCGAGTCCCGGCTCAGGGTGCCGTCGGAGAGGACGACCCGGGCTTCCAGCACCCGGCGGGCACCCCACGGGATCCGACCGGGACGGGACACCACCTTCACCCGCACGGGCCCGGCCACCGGGTCGGGCAGCCAGCGGATCCGGCTCACCACGTAGGGGACCTCGAAGCTCTCGACCACGCGGCCGTCGTCCCGCTCGTGGATCCGGATCCGGCTCCCCTCCTCGGTCCGCTCCACGGTGGCGAGGCGGCTTCCGTCGGGCGAGCAGGTGCCCGACCGGTCGAGGCGGAAGGAGGCGGGCGTGGGGACCCAGTCGGAGGCGCCCGGCTCGCGGACGTACCAGCGCGCCACCTCGCCGGGGGGGAGCACCGCCACCAGGAGGTCCCGGCCGCAGTAGAGGGCGCTGGCCAGGTCTCCGGGCGGGGTCGGGAGCGCCTCCTCCACCGACCCGTCGGGACGGAGCACGTAGGTGGTGTCGGCACCTCCCGGGTGGTTGACGCCGGTCAGGATGCGGGTCCCGTCCGGGCTCCACTCGAGGAACACCGGGAACGCCGCCGGGCTCCGGATCACCCGGAGATCGCCGGACTGGAGGTCCAGGAGCGCGACGTCCTTCCGGAACCGGGGGGCGGCGGTGTCCTCGGTGGAGATCAGGGCCAGCCGCCCGTCGGGGGAGAGCGCGGTCACGTTGTCGTCCCCGCCCCGGTCCACCAGGAGCCGAGGCGGATCGCCGGGGAGGACCACGTCCGGGGCCCGCTCCTGGGAGCCCTGGAGGCCCACCCAGGCCGTCCCCCCCCGGGGCCGACGGGCGCCGAAGGGGGCGCTCACGCCCTCCACGGAGATCCGGACGCTCTCCTCCCGGAGCCATCGACCCGTCGGGGAGGGGGCCCAGATCTCGCTGCGGCTCTCGGAGGAGGAGGACACCACCATGTACCCGCCGGGGGCCTCGTGGCCGGCCCTGGTGGCCACCGTCCCCCACCCGGTGAGGAGCGCCGCGAGGCCGAGCAGCGCCGCCGCCCAGCCCCTGGATCCCCATGTCCGCCTCCCGGAGCCCTCGGCCCGGAACGCCTCCCGCACGGGTGGGCCCAGGAGATGGACCCGCCCGCGCTCGTCCCGGTGCGCCAGGCCCCACTCCACCAGCTCCGCCGCGACGCCGGTGGGGCCGGTCCAGGGCAGGCCGCCACCGTGGGGCGAGAAGGGGCGGGCCCGGGCGGGTCCCGCGGAGGAGCGGGCCAGGCGGACGCCCGCCTCCCGCGCCTCCGGGGAGAGGCCTTCGATCCGCTCGGCCAGCGTGGCCCGGAGGAGCCCGTCCCGGGGCAGGCCGCCGGGCGGGAGGCCGGCGGGGCCCCCGGAGGCGTCTCCCGAGCCTTCCGGGGAGGCCGCCGGGTTCCAGTCCCGGAGGAGCGCGGTGACGAGCCCCGGGTTGCCACCGGTGAGGTCGCGGATCTCCCGGGCCAGGCGGGCCCGGTCCACTTCGGTCCAGCCCGGGGCGAAGGCCGGGAGGAGCTCCTCGATGTCGGATGCCGTGAGCCGGCCCAGCTCCACCCAGTCGTCACGCCGCAGCCCGAAGGACCCGGGGTCGTTCCGGCCCGGTGGATCGCAACGCCGCTGGAGGAGCAGCACCATCACGGGTCCGCTGCCTCCGGCGCGGACGAGCTGGCGCAGGATGGCCCGGGAGTCGGCATCGGCCCACTGGAGCTGGTCCACCACCAGGAGGAGCGGCGTCTCATGGGCCACCGCCTCCACCAGGTCCGCGACGGCGTCGCCCACCGCCGTGGGAGGAGGGGGGCGCTCCGGCGAGTCGGCGTCCCCGGGAAGCCCCACGGGGAGGAACCAGCGGAGGACCCGGTCGGCCTGGCGGGAGATGCCCAGGGCCCCGGGGAGCGCCACGAGATCCCGGACCACCGTGGCGAGGACGCCGTAGGGGAGGTCCCGGTCGGGCGGGCGGGCCTCCACCCGGCTCACGGCGAACCCGTCGTCCCGGGCGGAGCGGGCCAGATGGCGCGCCAGGTGCGTCTTCCCGATCCCGGCCGGGCCGCAGAGCCCACGGACCACCCAGCGGTTCCGCCGCCCGGCCTCGAGGACGGCATGACGGAGGCGCGAGAACGGCGCGCCCCGGCCCACGGCCTCCCGGAGCTCGCGGATCCCCAGGGCCTCCTCCGTGGAGAGGGAGGCCTTCCGGGCCTCCCGCAAGCGGCGCTCGGGGCCTTCGAGGAGCGTCCGGTCCTCGGCCGAAGGGAGCTCCCGTCGCGCCCGCCCCAACGCCGCTTCGGCCTCCTCCAGCCGGCCCAGGTCCACGAGCTCCGAGGCGAGGGCCACGTGCCCGGCGGGGCGGAAGGGCCGGAGGTCCCGGGCGTGCTCGAGGAGTCGGACCCGCTCGGGGCCCCGCGCGGCGTCGGCGGCCACGTCCAGCAGGTCTCCCAGCCGCCGCTCCCACGAGGTGACGAGCCGGTCCTTCCAGCTCGACCATGCCGGGGCGCCCACGAGGTCGAGTCTGGCCAGGGGGCCGCCCTTCCAGAGCTCGAGGGCCTGGAGGGGTCGGGCCTCCTCGATGGCCCGGGCCAGCTCGTCCAGGTCGGTGCGGAGCGCGGGAGACGCCCGGAGGCGCCCCCCGTCCTCGGTCAGGACCTCGTCCCCCAGGTGCTTGCGCAGGGTCCAGAGCGCCTGGCGGACCGACGCCTTGCCACGGGCCGGAGGGCTGTCCGGCCAGAGGAGCTCCTGGAGCGCGTCCCGGGAGACCGGGCGCTCCGAGAGGGCCACGTAGCAGAGGGCGGCGAACGGTTTGCCGGCCGGGAGGCCGACGTCCGCTCCCGTGGGATCGACGACCCGGGGCTCACCCAGGAGGATCAGGCGCATGGGAACGTCACGAGCGTGGGGGGAGACGCAGCCTGAACGTTTCCCTTCCCGCAGGCTTCGCGCAAGCGCGCCCGACGCGGGAAGGGGCCATGCCGCGGACCCCCGCGGGAGCCGGGGGAAACGAATCCTTGCGCCGCGCGGGTCCGCGCCCGAATCCATGGTCCTGGTCGGCGCGCGCTCCGACCGACCGCTCCCTCCCGCCCCCGGACTCATGGACAGCCTCGTCAGGGACCTCCGTCACGGCTTCCGCATGCTCCTGCGGACACCCCTCCTGTCCGCCGTCGCCATCCTCACCATCGGCCTGGGCGTGGGGGCCACCACCTTCGTCTTCAGCGTGGTCTGGGGCACGCTCTTCCGCGGCCCGCCGGTGCCGGTGGCGGACCGGCTGGTCCTCCTGGTGGAGACCCGCGCCGACGAGGGGCAGGACCAGCTCTCCCTCCCCTGGGCGGACTACCAGGACTTCCTGGAGGCCCAGACGAGCTTCCAGCACCTGGAGGGGCAGTACGGGGGGACGGTCAACCTGGCCGGGGACGACGGTCCGCCGGAGCGGTTCCAGGGCGCCTTCGTCACGCCGGGGTTCCTCTCCATGACCGGCGTCGTCCCGGCGGTGGGCCGGACCTTCCGGGACGAGGAGGGGCTGCCCGGCGCCACGCCCACGGTGGTTCTGGGATGGACGGTCTGGCAGAACCGCTTCGCCGGCGATCCCGGGGTGGTGGGGCGCACCGTGCGCATGAACGGGGAGACGGCCGAGATCGTCGGGGTCATGCCCGAGGGGTTCCGCTTCCCCTTCAACGAGGACCTCTGGGTGGCGCACCGCCGGGGCCTCGAAGCGGGCGGGGCGCGCCGCACGGGCCAGTTCCTCCAGGCGGCGGGGGTCCTCCGGCCGGGCGTGTCGCTGGAGGCGGCCTCCGCCGAGGCGGCGGGGATCGCCCGGCGCCTGGAGGCCGAGCACCCCGAGGACAACGAGGGCGTGGGCGCACGGGTCATCCCGTACCTGGAGGGCTACACCCCCGAGCAGATCCGCTCCATGATGCTCCTCATGGCCGCCATGGTGCTCGGCGTCCTCCTGGTGGCCGCGGCCAACGTGGCCAACGTGCTCCTGGCCCGGGCCGCCGTGCGGGAGCGGGAGGTGGCCATCCGCAGCGCCATGGGTGCGGGGCGGTGGCAGGTGGTCCGTCAGCTCCTGGCCGAGGCCGTGGCCCTGGGCGTGGGGGGCGCGCTGGTGGGGTTGGGGCTGGCATGGGTCGGTCTGGACCTCTTCCAGCAGACCATCGACGGCGTGAACAAGCCGTACTGGATCGAGTGGCCGGTGGACGGGAAGGCCCTCCTCTTCACCTCCGTGGTGGCGCTGGTGGCCGCCGTCGCGGCGGGGATCGTCCCGGCGCTCCGGGCCTCCGGGGCCGCCATCTCCACGGTGCTCCGGGACGAGAGCCGCGGCTCGTCGAGCCTCCGGGTGGGGCGCCTGGCCACCGGGCTCGTCGTGGCGGAGCTCGCGGTGTCGTGCGGGCTCATGATCGCCGCGGGGCTCATGGTGCAGTCGCTGGTGGGGTTGAACCGGGTCGAGCTCGGGTTCGAGCCCGAGGGCGTCCTGACCGCCCGGGTCGGCCTGTTCGAGACCGACTACCCGACGCCCGAGGACCGGAGCCGGTTCTACCACGAGCTCCTGGACCGCCTGGCCCGGGAGCCCGGCGTGACGTCGGCCGCGGTGAGCAGCGGGCTGCCCGGGACGGGCGGGGGCGCGACCCCCGTGCAGGTCGACGGGGCCGTCTACGCCCTCGACGCCGACATTCCCCGGGCCCGGAGCCGGACGGTGAGCGTGGGCTTCTTCGAGACCCACGGCATCGAGGTGGTGGACGGCCGGCCCTTCCTCCGTTCCGAGTCGGAGTGGGGCGGCGAGCCGGTGGCCGTGGTGAACCGCAGCTTCGTGGAGCGCTTCCTGGGCGGCGGCCCGGCCCTGGGCCGGCGGATCCGCACGGGCGGCCTCGAGACGGAGGCGCCCTGGCACCGCATCGTCGGGGTGGTCGAGGACGTGTACGCCGGCACGGGGGCCTTCGGCTCCGGGGGGCAGCGGACCGAAGGGATCTACCTCTCCATGGGCACCTTCGCGGCCCGCTTCATGTCGCTCTCGGCCCGGAGCCGGGGCGAGGCGGCGGCCGCCGCGGGAACGCTCCGGGGCTCCGTGACCTCCGTGGACCCCAACCTCCCCCTCTACTGGGTCCGGACCATGGAGGAGAACCTCCGCCTCGACTCCTTCATGCACCGGGTCTTCGGCTCGCTCTTCTCGATCTTCGGGCTGGCGGCCCTCTTCCTGGCCGCCGTGGGGCTCTACGGCGTCATCGACTTCTCCGTGTCCAACCGCGTACGGGAGATGGGGGTGCGGGTGGCCATGGGGGCCGACCGGCGGGACATCCTCGGCCTGATCCTGGGGAAGGTGGCCGCCCAGCTCGCGGTGGGCGTGGTGGTGGGGATCGCCCTCGGCTTCGCCCTGGCCGTGCCCCTCTCCTCGACCCTCTTCGGGGTGCGGCGCTTCGACGCCCTGGTCTACGGCGGGATCGTGGCCACGCTGGTGCTCGTCGGGCTTATGGCCACGCTGCGCCCCCTGGCCCGGGCGCTCTCGGTGGACCCGGTGGTGGCGCTCCAGGCCTGAGGGCGGAGGGGCCCGCCCCGGTCGGCTCAGTCCGGCGGCGCGGGGGCGTCGGGGGGCGCGCGCACGGCGGTGATGCGGGTCTCCGCGCCCCCCGGGCCGGCGGCTTCGAGGACCAGCCGGAGGGTGTCGCCGTCCAGGACGCCGCGGTAGCGCCGCTCCACGGGGCGCGCGACGCCGCCGGAGAGCTCCTCCGTCCGGGTGGTGAAGCGGACCGTCGTCCCCTCCACCGAGCCCTCCGCGATGGGGCGGGGGACCCCCAGGAACGACGCCGTGCCCTCCACCCCGCCCCCCGACCCCTCCAGGACGAACACCTCGTCCAGGGGGCGCCCCATCCACCCGTACTCGACCCGGGCCGCCCACCGCCCGTTCACGGCGGGGCGGCCTTCCCCGGGCAGGAAGCCGGCCAGGTTGCGCACGGAGGACCCGAGCTGGGACAGCCCGGCCACCACCGAGGCGAGGAGGAGGGCCACGGCCACCACCGGGTGGCGCTTCACGCGTGCGGTCCAGCGCTCGACGGCCGAGCTCGAGTCGTCCACGGATCCCCCCTGGGCATGGCGGCAGGCTGCGCGGGTGCGGCCTTGGGGGGCGCCCGGAACGGCAGGGCGGCTCCGCTCGTCCGGTGGACCGGAGGGGGGCGAGGGGAGGACGGCGCACGGATGCGTTGGCTCGTCGGGATGGTAGGCGGCGGCGTGGTCCTCGCGCAACGACGCCCCGGATGGCCATGGCCCCGGCGGCTCGACCCCGGTACCATCCCCCGGTTCCCGGTGTAGGAAGCCCGTCGCCCGCGCGCGAGCCCGCCCGATCCCGATCCCACCACGACCTCGAGGCTGCCCCATGGTACGGACCTCCCCCGCTCTCGCTCCGCTGTCCGCGGGGCTGCTGCTCGCGCTCCTGGCCGCCCCGGCCGCCGGCCAGATGGGCCGGGATCGGGCCGTCCGGGTGGAGCCCGGCGAAGCCTGTCCGGCGGGAACCACGGAGATCCGTCCGAACCTGTGCATGGCGCCGGAGTTCACGCCTCCCAGCATCGTGGACTACCGCCCCGAGTCGACCCTGGGGGTGGCGGAGCACCCGGTGCCCCGGGCCCGCTTCCCGGCCGTGGACTTCCACGGCCATCCCCGGGGCTTCGCGTCGGCGGAAGGCCTCGACGAGCTGGAGGAGGCCATGGACGCCCTGAACATCGGGGTCATGATCGCCGCCAACAGCGTCTCCGGGGAGGAGCTCCGGGAGGCGGTGGCGGCCATCCGCGCCCACCCGACCATGAAGGACCGGGTGCGGGTCATGACCGGCATCGACTTCGACGGTGTCGGCGAGCCCGGCTGGGCCGAGCGGGCCGTGGCGCGGCTCGAGGCCGACGCGGCGGCCGGAGCCGTGGGGATCGGCGAGGTGAGCAAGCGGCTCGGCCTCTCCCAGACGAAGGCGGACGGCACCCGCCTGGCCATCGACGATCCGGCGCTGGATCCGGTATGGGAGGCGGCGGCCCGCCTCGAGCTGCCCGTGTTCATCCACACCGCCGACCCGCCGGAGTTCTTCGAGCCCTTCGACTACACCAACGAGCGCTGGCTCGAGCTGGCCCTCTTCCCCAACCGGCGCTACCCCGCGGAGGAGTACCCCTCCTTCGAGCAGCTCGCCCGGGAGCGGGACAACCTCTTCCGGCGCCATCCGGAGACCACGTTTGTGACGGCCCACATGGGGTGGCACGCCAACGACCTGGGGCGCCTGGGCGCCATCCTCGACGCCTTCCCCAACGTCCACACGGAGATCGGGGCGGTGCTCTACGAGATCGGGCGCCAGCCCCGGGCGGCCCGGGCCTTCTTCGAGCGCTACCAGGACCGGATCCTCTTCGGGAAGGACTCCTTCCAGCCCGCCGAGTACCCCTACTACTGGCGCGTCCTGGAGACCGAGGACGAGTACTTCGACTACTACCGGGACTACCACGCGTACTGGAAGCTCTACGGCGTGGGGCTGCCCGACGACGTGCTGCGGAAGGTCTACTTCGAGAACGCGGTGCGCCTCATGCCCGGCATGCCCCAGGAGGGCTGGCCGGAGTAGGCGAGGGCGGGCGGGCCCGGGGCCGCTTCAGGCGCCGGGCCCGCCGGGGGGCCGTCCCCCCGCCGCGG
This sequence comes from uncultured Gemmatimonadaceae bacterium, assembly GCA_964569085.1. GTDB lineage: Bacteria > Gemmatimonadota > Gemmatimonadetes > Longimicrobiales > Gaopeijiaceae > JAJCZZ01. Next base: position 18,336 of record CAZMTA010000005.1, read on the forward strand.
CCTCGCCGCTGGCGCGCACCCACTGCTGGAGGATCTCCAGCTTGGCCGCGAAGGTCGGGCCCAGCCCGGCCAGCCACTCCTCCTGCGTGAGGCCGGAGGACCGGTCGACGGTCCGGCGCGCGTCGCCGTCCAGCCCCGCCATCCAGGTGGCCAGATCGTCGAAGGCCCGGGCCGCCAGGACCCGGAGCTCCCGCCGCTCCCAGGGCCCGTTGCGCCGGACGAAGCGCTCCTCCGAGCCCCTCCGGGCCCAGTCGTCCACGCCCTCCGCCGACGGCGGCGCGAACCCGAAGCGCGCCATCACCGCCCAGGAGCGGGCCGCCTCGAGCCCCACCGCCCGGCTGAAGCGGTCCCATCGGTCCCGGGCCGCGGGAGAGGCGTGGGGGCCGGGCATCTCCTCCACGGTCTCCAGGATGGCCGCGGTGGTGAGGCGGAGCCCCTCGGTCCGGTCGGCCCACGTCTGGGCGGGGGCGGGCGGGGGCGGGAGGACGACGAGGGCGCCGGCCAGGAGGAGCGCGGCTCGGGAGGCGGACATGGGCGCGGGGGAGGAACGGGGAGGGACGCCCCAGGGTGCGGCCCCGCCGGACCGTCCGCCAGGGGGGTGGCGTCTTCGGTCGCGAGTGGGGATCGTCCTGGGGGGCGCGGCGCACCGCCCGCCCCGTCGGTGCACCCGCTGAGGAAGAGCCATGGAGAGCCTGAAGGGCCAGCTTCTCGTCTCCGCCGGGGGGCTGTACGATCCCAACTTCCGGCATACCGTCGTGCTCCTCGCCGAGCACGGGGACGACGGCGCCGTGGGGGTGGTGCTGACCCGGCCGCTGGAGGTGACGGTGGCGAGCGCGGTCCCGCCCCTGGCCGAGCTGGTCCCGGACGGTGCGCCCCTCTTCCAGGGCGGGCCGGTGGACACGGACCAGCCGGTCCTGGTGGCGGAGGTGACGGACCCGGAGATCCTGGACCTGAGGGTCTTCGGAGCGGTGGGCCTCCTCACCGGCGAGGTGTCGTGGTCGGTCCGCTCCGCCCTGGTCCGCGCCCGGGTCTTCGCCGGCTACGCCGGGTGGGGCCCCGGCCAGCTCGAGGCCGAGATGGAGGAGGATTCCTGGATCCTGGAGCCGGCCCGGGAGGACGACGTCTTCACCGACGAGCCCGACGCGCTCTGGCACCGCGTGCTGGAGCGGAAGGGCCCGCCCTGGAGAGGGTTGGCCCGCATGCCCTTCGACCCGACGACGAACTGATCCGGCGCGGCGCACGGCTCCCGCCGGCCGGCCCGCCTAGGCCTCTTCCTTCCCGCCGGTGAGCTCCTCCAGGAGCTCGTCGAGGCGTCCCAGCTCGAAGGGCTTGGACAGGACCGGACGCCCCGCGGCCTCGAGGAAGCTCCGGATCTCGCCGCTGACGATGTCGCCGGACATGAAGGCCACCCGCGACGTCATCTCCGGGTACCGCCTCTCCAGGGTCCGGAAGAGCTCCATGCCGTTCATCTCGGGCATCCGGAGGTCCACCAGAAGGGCTTCGTAGGCGCCGCTCGCGTCCAGGCGGCCCAGGGCCGAGCTGCCGGAGTGCACGGTCTCCACCTTGTAGCCGATCCGGCCCAGGTAGCGGGCCAGGACCGAAGCGATGACGGGCTCGTCGTCCACCACCAGCACGCCGTCGGGCTGGAGGGTGGCGTCGGGTCCCGGAGGCGCGTCCTGCGCGTCGGCCCGGAACCGAACGGTGAACATGGCGCCCCCGTGGCCCCGCTCCCCGCCCTGGGTCATGGGCACGCCCCAGTTGGCCGCGGCCATCGACCCGCCGTTGAGCTCCACGAGGCGCTCGCTCACGTGGAGCCCGAGGCCCGTCCCCTTCCCCTCGTGCTTCGTGGTGAAGAAGGGCGTGAACAGACGTCCCAGAACCTCCTCGGGGATGCCGGGTCCGGTGTCCTGGACCGACACGGTCACGAAGCCGCCCTCGAAGCCGATCTGGACCCGGATCTCGCCGCCCTCGCCGGCGTCCTCGATGGCCTCCCGGGCGTTGCTCAGGAGGTTGTAGAGGACCTGCCGGAGGTGGGAGGGGGTGACCAGGGCGTGGGGCGTGCCGGGGCGGACGTGCACGCTGAACTCGATGCCGGCCAGGGCCAGGGGCCGGCGCTTCAGGCTTCCGATCTCGGCGACCACCGCCCCCACGTCCACCCGCTCCGGGTCGGGGTGCCCCGGGGAGGCGAAGGTGAGGAGGTTGCCCAGGATGGCGGCGGCGCGCTGGGCCTCCGCCTTGATGAGGAGGAGGTCGTCCCGGGCTTCCGCGGTGCCGGGTGACGAGAGGAGGAGCTCGGTGAGGCCCAGGATCCCCTGGAGGGGGTTGTTCACCTCGTGCGCCACCTCGGCCGCCACGTCGCCGATGGCCGCCTTCCGGTAGAGGCGCCGCTTCTCCCGCTGGAGCCTCAGCACCTCGTTCTGCGCGGCCAGCGACACCAGCCCGATTCCTTCCAGGAGGGGCGTGAGGCACGTCGGGTCCGGCATCGCCCGACCCGGGAAGGTGGCCACGGCGCAGCCCACGGTGGGGCCGTCCGAGCTGGAGAGGGGGATGGCGAAGAGGCTCTCGATCTGCGGGCGCTCGTCGAGCCACGTCCGGAGCTCGGGATGGAGGCGGGGGTCGTCGGGGCGGAGCCAGGTCGGCTCCCCCCGCTCCATGACCATGGGTCCCGGGAGGGAGCGGTCCCCGGCGGGAACCGACCGGAACGTCTTCTGGAACCCCTCCTCGAGCTCCGGCGGCGTGTCCTCCGGCGCGCCGTACGCCACCAGCTCCAGGGTGGAGCCCGGCTCGTCCAGGATCCAGACGCCGATGGCGGAGCTGGTGTACAGCCGGCTGAGCTCGGCCAGCGCCTCCTGGGCCCGTCGGGCGAAGCTGTCCGTGCCGGCCAGGAGCCGGGCCACCCGGGCCACCACCGCGTCCAGCTGCGCGTCCCCCGACCCGGACATCGGGTCCGGTGGGGGTGGCGCGGGTTCGGCGTGGGGCATGGCGGCCTCCGGGGCTGGATCGTGGCGGCGTCTCCCGAACCGTGCAACGGTCGGGAAGGACGACAGCATGAAATACGCGAGCGAAGATCGTGCCAAACCCGCGCCCGGGGCCCCCGAGGCCGCCCGCATCGCCGTGTCCGGTCCCGGCCGCGGCCTGCGCATCCTCCCACGACCAACCATTCAACCGGAGGCACGAGCATGAGCACGACCATGACCCGCAGCGCCGACAACGGCGTGAACGTCGAGGCCCTTCTGGGCGCCCGCGAGGCCCTCACCGAGGCCCCCGAGGCCGCCCGCTTCACCTGGCGCGCCAGCAACACCTGGATCCGCGGCACCCACAGCCGCTCCAGCGTGGCCGGCTTCTTCGGCCTGGGTGAGGAGCAGCAGCACCGCTCCACCTTCGAGTACGACACCGACCACCCGGAGATCTTCGCCTCCGAGGACCACGGCGCCACGCCGGTGGAGCTGGTGCTGGCCGGGCTCGCGGGCTGCCTGACCGCCGGGGTCGCTTCGGTGGCCCAGAACCGGGACATCCAGCTCCACTCGGTGAAGGCCACTCTCGAGGCGGGGATGGACATCCAGGGCATCCTGGGCATCGACCCCGACGTGCGGAACGGCTTCTCCGGCGTCCGCGTGACCTACGAGATCGACGCCGACGCCACCCAGGCCGAGATCGAGGCCGTCGTGGCCCAGTCCCAGAAGCGCTCCGCGGTGTTCGACATCCTCACGAATCCCACGGCGGTCTCCGTCGAGGTGCGCTGAGGCCTCCGCGGCCTCCGCCCCGGACCCCAGGGAGGAACCCATGCGAACCACCACCGTCGTCGTCATCGGAGCCGGCCACGCCGGCCTGGCCATGAGCCGGTGCCTCGCCGAGCGCTCGCTGGACCACGTGGTCCTGGAGCGCGGGGAGGTGGCCAACTCGTGGAAGCACGAGCGGTGGGACTCGCTCCGGCTGCTCACGCCGAGCTGGCAGAGCCGGCTCCCCGGGCTCCGGCCCGGGGACGCCGACCCGGACGGGTTCCGGACCATGCCCGAGACCGTGGCCCTCCTGGAGGGCTACGCCCGGGACATCCGGGCGCCGGTCGTCGACCACGCGCCGGTGACCTCGGTACGGGTCTCCGGGGACGGCTACGTGGTGGAGACGGGGCGGGGGCCGTGGCGCTGTCGGGCGGTGGTCCTGGCCACGGGGGCGTGCAACGTGCCCTCGGTCCCGGCGCTGGCGGAGGGGCTGCCCGCCGGCGTCCGCCAGGTGACGCCCATGGAGTACCGCAATCCCGAGGAGCTCGAGGCCGGGGGCGTGCTGGTGGTGGGCGCGTCGGCCAGCGGGCTCCAGATCGCCGACGAGGTGCACCGCTCGGGGCGGCCGGTGACGCTCGCGGTGGGCGAGCACGTCCGGGTGCCCCGCTCCTACCGGGGGCGGGACATCCAGTGGTGGATGGACGCCTCGGGCGTCCTGGACGAGCGCCTGGAGGAGATGGACGACCCGGTGCGCGCCCGGAACCTGCCCTCCCTGCAGCTGGTGGGCTCGCCGGACCACCGCACGCTGGACCTGGGCGCCCTGGCCCGGACCGGGGTCCGCCTCACGGGTCGGCTGGTGGGGCTGCGGGGCCGGGAGGTCCAGTTCTCCGGGGCGCTGGCCAACCAGTGCACGCTGGCGGACCTCAAGATGGACCGGCTGCTCGACCGCATCGACGAGTGGGCGCGGGACGCGGGTCTGGAGGGGGAGGTCCCCCCGCCGGAGCGCTTCGAGTCCACCCCGACGCCCTCCGATCCGGTCCTCGGGCTCGACCTGGAGCGGGGCGGCATCCGCACCGTGGTCTGGGCCACCGGCTACCGGCCGGATTACGGCTGGCTCCACGTCCCGGTCCTGGACCGGAAGGGGCGGGTGCGCCACGACCGGGGCGTGGTGGAGGCCCCGGGGCTGTACCTCCTGGGCCTTCCCTTCCTGCGGCGGCGGAAGTCGAGCCTCCTCGACGGGGCCGCCGACGACACCCGGGAGCTCGCCGACCACCTGGTGGGCTTCCTGGCCGGAGCCCGCGCCGCGCGCTCCGCCTGAGCAACCTCCTTCCCCTGGACCCATGTCCGAGACCTCCGGCGCCCCGACGCGGCGCCATTACGACGTCCTCGTGGCCGGCGCCCGGTGCGCCGGCGCCTCCGCCGCCATGCTCCTCGCCCGCCAGGGTCGGAGCGTGCTGGTGGTGGACCCGGCCCAGCGGGGTCGGGACACCCTCTCCACCCACGCCCTCATGAGGGGGGCGGTCCTCCAGCTCCACCGGTGGGGCCTCCTGGACGCGGTCCGGGCCGCGGGAACCCCGGCCATCCGGACCACGACCTTCCACTACGCCGGCGAGTCGGTGGCCATCCCCATCAAGCCCGAGGGAGGGGTGGACGCGCTCTACGCGCCCCGGCGGACGGTGCTGGATCCCATCCTCGTCGACGCCGCCGCGGACGCCGGCGCCGAGGTGGCGTGGGGCCACGCCCTGGTGGACGTCCTCCGCGACGGCTCGGGGCGGGTGCGGGGCGCCCGGATCGCCGACGCGGCCCGCCGGACCGTGGAGGTGTCGGCGGACCTGGTGATCGGCGCCGACGGCGTGCGCTCCCGGGTGGCCCGCCTCGTGGAGGCCCGGGCGGAGCGGACGTCGCCCCACGCGGCCGCCACGGTCTTCGGATACTGGGAGGGGCTCGACCTGGACGGCTTCCACTGGCACTACGACGTGGGAGCCAGCGTGGGCGCCATCCCCACCAACCACGGGGAGACCTGCGTCTTCGTGGCGCTGCCGCCGGAGGCCCTGGTCGGGGGAGGGGAGGGGCTGAAGGAGCTCTTCTTCTCCGTCCTGCGGTCCCTGGCGCCGGAGCTGGCCGCCCGCATGCACGCGGCCCGCCGGGTGAGCAAGCTCCGGGGCTTCGCCGGGATCCCGGGCCACCTGCGCCGCTCCACCGGGCCCGGGTGGGCGCTGGTGGGGGACGCCGGCTACTTTCGCGATCCCATCACCGCCCACGGGATCACCGACGCCCTCCGGGACGCGGAGATCCTGGCCCGCGCGGTGGAGGACGACGATCTCGACGGATACCAGGAGGCCCGGGACGGGCTCGCCCGGGAGCTGATGGAGATCACGGACCGGATCGCCGCGCTGGACTGGTCGCTGGAGGAGGTGAAGGACCTCCACCTCGACCTGAGCCGCGCCATGAAGCGGGAGGTGGCGTGGATGCTGGCGCGGGACCAAGCCACCGCCGCCGCCGCGTGAACGGGAGGAGCGCATGAGCGACGACACGACGGCCTGGCCCGGGGGCGCCCCGGAGGTCGGCCAGAGGGCGGAGCGGACCCGGGAGGTGGTGGCGGAGGACATCGTCCGCTTCACCGAGATCAGCGGCGACCGGAACCCCCTGCACTACGACGAGGACGCCGCCGCGGCGTCCCGCTTCGGAGAGATCATCGTCCAGGGCGGGGTGACCTCCGCCATCCTGAACGCGGTCGTGGCGGAGGACCTTCCCGGTCCCGGCACGGTCTTCCTCCACGTGGGCTGGAGCTTCAAGGCCCCGGTGCGTCCGGGCGATCGCATCACCGGCGCCGTGGAGGTCCTGGAGGTCCGCCACGACAAGCCCATCACCCGTCTCGCCACGACGGTCACCCGGGACGACGGGGTCGTGGCGCTGGAGGGGACGGCGCTCTGCTACACGATGCCGCTCTAGGGCCCGCCTCTCCCGACGGGTCCACGCGCGGGCCGGGGGGTGATCCGTCGCGGCCGTCTGATTACCCTTTTTTCGCACTTCCGTGTACAAAGGGATCCCGCACCCGCGCGAAGCCCTCCCCGACCGATCCCGAGAAGGACGCTCCGGCATGCGCCGCATCATGATGAAGTCCAAGATCCACCGCGCCACCGTGACCCAGGCCGACCTGGACTACGTGGGCTCGGTCACCATCGACCGGGATCTCATGGACGCCGCCGACCTCCTCCCCAACGAGAAGGTCCAGATCGTGGACAACGACAACGGGAGCCGCCTCGAGACCTACGTCATCGAAGGCGAGCGCGGGTCGGGGATCATCGGCATCAACGGAGCCGCGGCGCGGCTGGTGCACCCCGGGGACACCGTCATCCTCATCTCCTACGCGGAGATGGAGGACGCGGAGGCCCGGAGCTGGGAGCCCACGGTGGTGTTCGTGGACGAGGAGAACCGGGTGGTGCGGCTCGGGCCGGAGGTGGCGGGCCAGGTGGCCTGAGGGGTCCGTCGCGGTACGGCCCTTGCACTTCCAGGAGGCCGGAGAGGGGAGGCCCCGACGGGGTCGCTCCCCGAGGTGTCCCGCGCTCCCGGAGCCCTCATGACCTGGATTCTCGACACCGAGCACATCCTCGACCGCGTCCGCGGCCTCCTCCACCTGGCGACCCAGGAGGCCGCGGTCGGGTTGGACCTGACCGTGGGGTCGGTCCGTCGCCTCACCGACCCCGGCAGCCTCGACTTCGGGGGCAGCGAGCACGAGGCGGCTCCCGGGACCCTGGTGCGGCCCCGCCTGCGTTCCGACGAGGACGAGCACGGCTGGTGGGCGCTGGAGCCGGGGACGTACCGGGTGCGCTACAACGAGGCGCTCGACCTCGCGGCGGGGGAGCTGGCCAGGATCTTTCCGCTGGAGCGCCTCCTCCTGGCCGGGGCGTCCCACCCCGCCTTCCTGGTGGACGGGCCCAGGGACCCGCTGGAGACGCTCCTCTGCGTGGGCGACGCGGGCTGCCGGCTGAAGGAGAACTGCCGGCTCTCCAGGCTCCTGATCGTCCGGAACGGGCGCCGGGCGGACGACTGACGCCCCGCCCGCCACCCCTCCGAGGCCCCGGCCGACCGCGTGGTCGACCGGGGCCTCGGGCGCTGCGCGGGGTCCGCTCAGCGCCGGGTCGGCTCGCCGTGCCCCCGGTCCAGCCAGCGGTACCGCTCCACCAGCTCCAGGAAGCCCCGCCGGTACCCGTCGGCGTCTTCACCCAGCCCCGCCCGCGCCAGCGTCAGGATCTGCTCGACGCCCACCGACCCTCGGTGCTCCGAGTTCCGCAGGAGCATGCCGAATCCCGCCACCGCCGAGGCGAAGGTCAGGTCGGTGGAGGGCCGCCCCACCGCGTCGTCCACCGGGTGGGTCAGGAGCCGGCTCGCGCCGCCGGACGGCCGCTTGTAGCGCACCTTCACGAAGGCGAGCTCCCGGGACCCGGAGGCCCCGGCCCCGGTCCGGCTTCGGCCGGTGCGCTCCGCTCCGCCGTAGCGGAGGGGGTCCACCTCCGGGGGAAGCACGCCCGAGTCCACCCCGACGGGCACGATCTCGTAGAGGGCCGTGACGGTGTGGCCCGCGCCCAGCTCCCCGGCGTCCTTGGCGTCGTCGTTGAAGTCCTCGGCGGCGAGGAGGCGGTTCTCGTAGCCCAGGAGCCGGTACGCGGCCACCCGCTCCGGGTTGAACTCGACCTGGACCTTCACGTCCTTGGCCACGGTGAGCAGGGTGCCGCCCATCTCGCCCACCAGGACCTTCCGGGCCTCGGCCATCCCGTCGATGTAGGCGTAGTTGCCGTTCCCGTGCTGGGCGATGGACTCCATCTTGGCGCTCTGGAGGTTCCCGGTGCCGAAGCCGAGCACGGTGAGGTAGGTCCCCTCCTCGCGCCGCTCCTCCACCAGGCGGATCATGGCGGCGTCGCTGCTCTCGCCCACGTTGAAGTCGCCGTCGGTGGCCAGGATCACCCGGTTGTTCCCTTCGGGCCGGAAGGCCCGCCGCGCCACGTCGTAGGCCAGGCGGAGGCCGGCGCCCCCGGCGGTGGACCCGCCCGCCCGCAGCCGCTCGATGGCCTCGAGGATGCGCTCCTTGTCCTCGCCGGAGGTGGGCTCGAGGACGAGCCCCGCCGCGCCGGCGTAGACGACGATGGCCACCCGGTCCTGGGGCCGCATGCGGTCCACCAGGAGGCGCATGGAGGACTGGACGAGCGGGAGCTTGTCCGGCGAGGACATGGAGCCCGACACGTCCAGGAGGAAGACGAGGTTGGCCGGGGGCAGCTCCTCGACCTCGACGGGCTGGCTGGCGATCCCCACTCGGAGCAGCCGGTGCGCCGGCGCCCAGGGCGCCGAGCCCAGCTCGGTGGTCACGGCCACGGGGTGCCCGCCCCGGGGGCGGTCGTACTCGTAGGAGAAGTAGTTGACCAGCTCCTCGATGCGGACCGCGTCCACCGGCGGCAGGCGCCCCTCCCGGAGGAGGAAGCGGCGCACGTTGCTGTACGAGGCCCGGTCCACGTCGATGGAGAAGGTGGACAGGGGGGCGTCCACCGGGCGCCGGAAGCCGTTCTCCTCCACGTGGGCGTACTGCTCCCGGTTCCAGCCCGGAGGCGGCGGGCCGTGGGGGGCGATGGGCACCGCGGGGCGGGCGATGCGGGCGGCGTCGTCGAAGGCGGTCGGCGCCATCCGGGCCCGGGCCGCTTCCTGCGTGGCGCCCTGGCCCACCACGAGGGCGTCCAGGGTCAGGGCCTCGGCCGAGAGGCGCACGTCCACGGTCAGGGCGTCCCGGGTGGCCGCCCCGTCGGGAAGCGGACGCTCCTCGCGGGCGTAGCCGATCAGCTCGACCACGAGGACGGGGCGGGAGGGAAGGGCCTCGGCGGGGACGCGGAGGTCGTAGCGGCCGTCGGAGCCGGTCAGCGCGCCCAGGCCGGTCCCCTGGACGTAGACCTGGGCACCCTGGAGCGCCCGGCCGTCGGTGGCGTCGGTGACGCGCCCCTGGATGCGGAGGTCGTCGGCGTCGGGGCCCGCCATGACCAGGAGGCCCGCGAGGAGCGCGACGGTGGCGGGGATTCGGAGGAAGGAGCCTCGTGGGGATCGCATGTCGTCCTCGCACGGTTCGAGGGACCGGGGACGCGCTCCCCGGCTTCTGGGGGGAACGACGCGCGAGCCCCTCGGACTTGCACACGGCCCGGGCCGGGGCGGCCCCTCCGCGCTGGGCGCGGGGCGCGGCCGCGGCGTAGCTTCCCAGGGGCGGTGTGCAACTCGAGGACGTTGATTCGTCGAATGGGCATGAGCCGACAAGGAAGGGCGTCCGGGCGCGGCGGCTCCGACGGGGGCGACCCCGTGGGAGCGCCGACGGACTGGGCCTCGGTCTACCGCGCGATCTACCCCGCGCTCCTGCGCTTCCTGCGCTGGAGGACGGGGGACGACGAGCGGGCCCGGGACCTGGCGCAGGAGGCCTTCGCCCGGGTCCTGGGCCTCGAGGCCGAGAACCCCCGGGGCCTCGTCTTCCGGACCGCCACCAACCTGGTCCGGGACCAGGCGCGCACCGCGGTGCGGCGGAAGCGGCACCTGACGCTCCTGAAGGTGGAGGAGGACGTCCGCGCCGAGGCGGCGCCCACCCCCTCCCGGGAGCTGGAGGCGCGGGAACGGGCCGACGGGGTGCGCCGGGCCCTGGAGCGGCTCTCGGAGCGGGACCGGGAGGTCCTTCTCCTCTGGAACGCCGGCCTCGACTACGACGAGATCGCGGCGGAGACCGGCCTGGCCAAGGGCTCGTTGGGCACCACCATCGCCCGGGCCAAGAAGAGACTCGTGGAGGCGCACGACGCGCTGGAGGGAACCGATGCCGCACTTGGATGAGGGAACCCTCCAGGCCTGGCTGGACCGGGATCGCTCTGGGCTGGGCCCGGAGGAGCGGGCCCGGATCGAGGCCCATCTGGAGGGCTGCGAGGCGTGCGCGCGCTCCCTGGAGGAGCTGGAGGGCTCCACCGCGCGGGTGGAGGCGCTCCTGGGCGTGGCTCCCGCGGCGGGGGAGATCCCGCCCTTCGAGGCCGTGCGGGCCCGGGCGGCGGGTGAGGCCGCTCCGGCGGGGCGGGCCCGCCGACGCTGGCGGCCCACGGCGTGGGCCGCCAGCGTGGCCGTCGCCCTCGGGGTCGGGTGGATGGCCAACGAGATGATCCGCACCGGCGGGGCGGGTCCGACGGCCGTCTCCGAGCCCGTGGCCCGGGAGATGGCGGACAGCGGCGCGGCGCCGCGCCGCCCGAGCGCCGCCCGCGCCACCGGAGCCGTCGGCGGCGCGGGTCCCGAGGACGGTCCCGGACTCCCCGTCGCGCGCCCGGCCGTACCGGTGCTGGACGAGCCGGCGGTCGTGGCCGACGCGTCGGAGGAGGCCGGCGCGGGGCCGCCCGCTTCCGGGGACGAGCCCCGGTCGGTGGCCCGGAGCGCCGCCGCCCCCCCGCCGCCCCCGCCGGGCGGGGACGACGCCGTCCCCGAGCCCACCGCCTTCGACGACCGGGTGGCCGAGGACCGGGACGCCCTCCAGGCCCGGATGCGGTCGGAGGAGTCGGCGGACGTCGAGAAGGCCGCGCCGGTCCTGCGCGGACGCGTGACCGACGCCTCGACCGGGCGCCCCATCCCCGGCGCCCAGGTCTACGTGGCCGAGGGCGCCGTGGGCACCCTCACCGACGCCCGAGGCGACTTCGAGCTGGCCTTCGCCGACCTTCCGGGGGACTCGGCGGTCACCCTCCGGGCGGAGCACGTCGGCTACGCCCGGGACAGCGCCCGGGTGGAGCTGGCCGGGGAGCCCGGGGAGGCGGTGGACTTCCGCCTGGGGTCCGAGGCCCTCGCGCTGGAGGAGATGGTGGTGACGGGGGAGGAGGCGGCCCTGCGGCTCGAGAACCTCATCCTCTGGAAGGAGGCCTACGTCCCCTCGTCCGAGCTGGCGCCGGGGAAGGGCCCGCCCGCCCTCCTCGAGGGTGCCGATGCCGCCGCGTGGGAGCGCGTTTCACTCGAGGGGGCGGAGGCCAGGGCCGGATTCGAACCCTGGGCGGCGGCGGGCCTGCCGGTCCGCGACGTCCAGGTCGGACCCATGGGAGGATGGACCTGGGTGCGCCTGCTCCAGGAGCTCGACGACGGCGGGACCCTGGAGCTCTACCAGGCCCGGGGGCCCGGGCTCACCGCTTCCGCCGACCTCGTGGACGCGGAGCCGTCACGACTGGAGTGGGCAGTGGGGGAGCTGCACGGCCTCGACATCCTCGCTCGAGGACCGGTCACCCGCGAGAGACTGGAGGAGATCCTCCGCGGTCCGCGGCGCTGACACCCCGCCCTCGCGCGGATCTTGCATCGGCACCCACCCCATGACCGCCCGAACGTTGTGCGCGCTCTGCGCGTCGATCCTGGTCGCCGCGTGCGGCCCCTCCGAGACCGAGGTCCGTGACGCGGAGCGCCGCGCCAGCGAGGCGCGCACCGCCGAGGTCCTGGAGCGACAGGTGCCCCGGATCATGGAGGACGCCCGCTCCATCGAGGACTCGCTCCAGCCCGTCCCCTTCCTCGACGGGAACGAGGAGTACCGGCTCCGGACCTACCTCAACGACGAGCATCTGGTCATGGCGCGGCGCCACGGCGTTCCCCCCGTGGCCGACTCGAGCGAAGCGCGGAGCCTCCTGGACGAAGGGCGGCTGGTGGAGCTGGAGGACTCCACGGAGTGGTGGGTGGTGCGGGACATGGACTACTCCCTCCCCATGGTCGTCCCGTCCACCCGGGCTCTCCTGGAGGAGATGGGGACCCGCTTCCAGACCCGCCTCGATTCGCTGGGGCTGCCCCGCCTTCGCATGGAGATCACCTCGGCGCTGAGGACCGCCGCGACCCAGTCGGCGCTCCGGGGCCGGAACGCCAATGCCGCGGGAGGCACCAGCACCCACGAGTACGGCACCACGGTGGACGTGGCGTACAGCGCGTTCTCCGCGCCGCCGGTACCCATGGACGGCCTCGCGCTGGAGGAGGCGCCCTACCTCGAGCGGGCCCTCACGCATTTCGCGGCGGCGGCGGTGGACGCCTCCGCGGCCCGGAAGTCCCGGGAGCTCAAGGCCATCCTCGGACGCGTCCTCCACGAGATGCAGGACGAGGGGAAGGTCCGGGTCACGCTGGAGCGGGGGCAGCCGGTGTACCACATGACCGTGGCCACGGACCTGGCGGACGGGCCCGGGTAGGGGGCGGAGCGGGCGGGCTCGTTCGGCCCCGCGCCCCTACCAGCCGAAGGTCACCCGCCCGGTGAGGGGGGCGAGGTAGACGCCCAGCTCGTTGGTGCCGCTCCCCTCGCTGAAGAGGCCCACCTGGACGCGGGGCCCGAGCTTCACCCGGGACCATCCCACCAGGAGGGTTCCGTACACCCCCACGAAGAGCCCGCCTCCCGGGTCGTCGTCGGACTCGTCGAAGTGGAGGAAGGCCGAGGCGCGGGCGCCGGCGTCCCATTCCCAGCGCTCGCTCTCGACGCCCCGGACGAAGATGCCCACGTGGCCCAGCTCGAAGAGCTGCTCGTCCCCGGCCGCGTCCCGCTCCTCGTAGGCGATCCACTCGCCGAAGTGGCGGCCGCCCAGGAGCATGACGCTCGTCCAGTCGCCTCCGATGCCCAGCTCGCCGCCCACCAGGCGGTCCGGAGCCACGCCCCGGGCGTACCCCACCGTGAGGCCGCCGACGTGGGCGGTGAGGGAGAGCTGGTTCGGGGCTCGGCGGGCTTCCTGCGCGTGGAGGGCGGGCGCCGCTCCGGCCAGGAGCAGGAGGAGGAGCGCGGCGGGCTTCGGCGCGCCGGAGCGGAAGGGTCGGGGCATCAGGGAGAGGAGGAGAGAGGGGCGACGGCCGGGGATGTCCGGGGACCCGGGGTCGGTCGTCGCGTGTGATACCGTGCCGCCCCCTCCGCCGGTTCCAGGGCGGGGGACGTTGGTACACGCCTTGCGTCCCAGGGCCTGCACACGCGCTCAACGCGGCTCCCCGCCGCGCCCCTTCCACGAGGACGCACCCCGCCCATGGCACGTCGCGCCGGTTTCGAAGCTTCGGACATCATCAAGGTCATCCTGGCCGTCATCCTCCCGCCCTTGGGCGTCTTCTTCGAGGTCGGCTTCGGGAAGCACTTCTGGCTGAACGTCCTCCTGACGCTCCTCGGGTGGGTCCCCGGGATCATCCACGCCCTCTACGTCATCTTCACGCGATGACGGCGGCGTAGGACGGGGACGGGCTCAGCCCCGGGGGAGCCGGAAGGAGAAGTCGCTCCCCTCCCCGACGCGGCTCTCGGCGCGGATGGTCCCGCCGTGGGCCGCCACGATGCCCCGGGCGATGGCGAGCCCGAGGCCCGCCCCGCCCACCGACGGCCCGTCGGCCTGCCAGAACCGGTCGAAGACCCGCTCGAGGTTCTCGGGCGCGATGCCGGTGCCCGTGTCCGAGACGGTGAAGACCACCTCGTCCGGCTCGATCCGCACCGCCACCGAGACCGAGCCGCCCCCGGCGTGGTCCACGGCGTTGCCCAGGAGGTTGGTCAGGACCTGGACGACGCGGGTCCGGTCCACCGAGAGCGCGGGACCCGGCTCGGGGGCGTCCACCGAGATCGCCACGCCGGCCGCCTCGGCCCGGCTCCGAACGAGCTCCGCGGCCTCCCGTGCCAGGGCGCAGGCGTCGGTGGGCTCCAGCTCCAGGCGCAGGCGGCCGGCGTCGAGCCGGGTCACGTCGAGGAGGTCGTCCACGAGGCCCGTCATGTGGGTGGTGGCCCGGTCGATGATCGCGGCCTGTCGCCGGCGGAGCGCCTCGGGGACCGTGGGGTCCTGGATCAGCCCCGCCGCCATCTGCACCGTGCCCAGCGGGTCCCGGAGATCGTGGGAGAGGATCCCGATCATCTCGTCCCGGGCCCGGACGGCCTTCCGGGCCTCCTCGTTGAGGCGCCGGAGCTCGGCCTCGAGCTCGCGTTGCTCCGTCACGTCGGTGTTGGTCCCGAACCAGCGCACGACCTCGCCGGAGGCGTCCCGGATCGGGAGCGCGCGGGAGAGGAACCAGCGGTACTCGCCGTCGGCGCCCCGGAGAGGGAAGGTGTCCTCCCAGGGCTCCCCGGTCTCCCACGACTCGGCGAGCCGGCGGACCACCCGGTCCACGTGGTCCGGGTGGTGGACGGCCTTCCACCCCCATCCCTCCACGGCCTCCAGCGTCGTCCCCGTGTACTCGTACCAGCGCTCGTTGTACCAGAAGATCCACCCCTCCGGGTCGGCCATCCACGCCAGCTGCGGGATGCTGTTGGCCAGGGTACGGAACTGGGTCTCCCGCTCGGTGAGGGTCTCCTGGGCGCGGCGCCGCTCGGTGATGTCCACGTTGAGGGCGACCCCGCCGACGACGCGGCCGGCCTCGTCCCGTATGGGGAGGGCGTAGTTCAGGATCCAGCGGGGCTCCTCCCCGGGGCCCTCGATGCGCATCTCCTCCGCCGCGACCACCTCGCCGGTGGAGAGCGCCCGGGCCATGCCCCACTCCCGGGACTGGACGGGGGTGCCGTCGGGCCACCAGGCGGGGTAGTCCGAGTCGTACGTCTCCGGTCCGGGGGACAGCGGCGTGACGTCGGCCCAGATGGCCCGTGCGGCGCGGTTGACGTGGAGGAGCCGGCCCCGGGCGTCGGCGATGAACACGCCCACGGGGAGGATGTCGAGGACGGCCTGGAGCTGGAGGTCGCTCCGCGCGGCGGGGCGGGCGCC
Organism: uncultured Gemmatimonadaceae bacterium; assembly: GCA_964569085.1. GTDB lineage: Bacteria > Gemmatimonadota > Gemmatimonadetes > Longimicrobiales > Gaopeijiaceae > JAJCZZ01. The sequence continues at coordinate 33,766 of CAZMTA010000005.1, forward strand.
CCGGATCCGCACGGTCCGGAGGCGCTCCCGGGCCTCGCGGACCTCGGGTCGGTCGTACACCAGGTTCAGCGCGCGGCGCACGGCCTCGAAGGTCGTCGTGGGTGCTTCGTCGTGGGGGTTCTGCGGCGCTTGATCCGACGACACACGACCGTCCCACGTTGCGACGGACGAGGGTGGAGCCCGGACTCCCGGGAGGCCCGCCCGTCTCGGAAGGGGACTCCCAGGGTCGCGTCCGGACCGCCTGCCTCGCAAGGTCGTCGTTCCGACACCCGGGGTCCCCGGACCCCGCCGGCCCGCGGCCCAGGCGCCGGCGAGAACCGCCCTAGCGGTAGTTTCCGAACTGGAGCTGCACTCCGTAGTCGTTGCCCTTCAGGAACGCGATGACCTCCTGGAGCGTGTCCCGCGCGGGCGCGGTGACCCGGAGCTCCTCCCCCTGGATGGCCACCTGGACCTTCTTGAAGCCGGCGCCCTTCACGTCCTTCACGATCCGCTTGGCCGTCTCCTGGTCGATGCCCTGCTTCAGCCCCAGGCGCTGCCGGTGCCGGCCCAGGGTACCTTCCTCGACCTTCCCCTCGTCCAGGTTCTTCAGCGGCACGTTCCGGCGGGTCAGCTTCTCGCGGAAGACCTGCTTCAGCGCCTCCAGCCGGTAGGCGTCGTCGGCCTCCAGCAGGACGGCGGCGTTCTCCCGGTCGAACTCCAGCGTGCAGTCGGTGCCCTTGAAGTCGTACCGGTTGGCGATCTCGCGGTGGGCCTGGTTGACGGCGTTGTCGACCTCCTGGAGGTCGACCCCGGTGGAGACGTCGAAGGAGCTGTTCTTGGCCATGGCTCGAGGGGGTTGGAAGGGTGGGCGGGACCCCCGACGGGGCCCGGACGGAGCGGACTCGCGGCCTCCAAGATAGCACGCGGACCTTGCCGGTTCTGGGGCTAGGCCTACAATGGCTCGATCCCGCCCGCGTCCGCGTCGAGGTCCCCCCAGCCCCGAGGTCGCCATGCGCGCACCCACCCGTGCCCTCGTCACCCTCCTCGTCCTGCCCCTGGCCCTGGTGGCGTGCGATGCCGACTCCCCCACCGATCCCGGGGCGGATCCCGGCACCCCCGATCCGGTCCAGCCGCCCCCGCCCAGCCGGCCGCCGCTGGAGTCGCTGAGCTTCACCACGCCCAACACGTTCTTCGAGAGCCTCCAGACGTCGGTGGCGTCCAACGGCTCGGTGACGCGCACCTTCACCGTGAGCGAGACGACGGACTTCGCCATGCGGTACGCGACGGACTACACGGCGCAGATGGTGATCATGCCCGCCGACCAGGCGCCCGCCTTCGAGGCCTTCCAGGGCGTGAGCGTCGTGGCCTCGTGGGACGGGGGCGCCGGGACGGAGTTCCTGACCCTCGCCCCCGGCCAGTACGCCCTGGGCATCCGGAGCAGCCAGCCGGTGCGCCAGGAGTTCTCGTGGGAGCTGGACTACGACATCGTCGGGCTGCCCCGGGAGCACGACTACGACTTCGAGTTCGCCGGGGTCGTGGTCAGCGACGCCCTCCGCGTGGCGGCCAACGGCGGGTGGGCGTGGCAGGGCTTCACCATCCAGTCCGGCTTCCGGTACTTCCTGGACGGCACCAACACGCGCGTGGATTCCTGGATCATCCCCGAGGACCAGCTCCAGGCCTTCGAGTCCGGTGGATCCTTCCAGTTCTTCACCGCCTACGAGGGCACCAACGCCGGCGCGCCGGGCCTCTGGGAGGTCCGCCTGCCGCCGGGCACGTACTACCTGGCCATGCGCTCCAACGACGCCGAGGTCGACGGGTACGTGACCTTCGTTCTGGAGGCCTGGCGGGGCTACTAGCGACACCCGACCCACTGCGTCCCCGGGGGACCGGGTGGCGGAGGCGTTCCGGTCCGGACCATCTTGAGCGCCCGCCGGCGCCGGGCACGACCCGGCCCGGCGGACCGGTCGTACCCGTCCCATCCCCACCCCCGAGGTCCATGCCGTCCTCCCCGCGTCCGCTCCGCTCCCTCGTCCTTCCCCTCTGTCTCGTCCTGCTGGCCCTGGTCGTACGCGCGGCCGGCGTCGCCGCCCAGGCCTCGCCCCACGCCGAGGGCGTCGAGATCCGCCGCACCTCCTTCGGCGTCCCCCACGTCCTGGCCGAGGACCTGGACGGCATGGGGTACGGGCTGGCCTGGGTGATGATGGAGGACTACCGGGAGGACGTCCCCCGGGCGCTGCTGCGGGCCAACGGGCGGTGGGGGCTGGCGGTGGGCCCCGACGAGATGGAGGGTGACTTCGCCGGTCGGTTGGACCACGAGTACGCGGCCTGGACCTACCACCGGCTCCCCGCCGACGTGCGCGCGGTCTACGCGGGGTACGCCGCCGGCCTGAACGACTTCATCCGGCTGTACGCCGACTCGCTCCCCGAGTGGGCCCGCCCCGAGTTCACCCCCCAGGACGTGGCGGCCCGGGACGTGGACGTGTGGGACGACGGCGCCATCCGCGCCTTCGCCGAGCGGCGGGAGGAGTGGGCCACCGACGGGGACGAGGACCCCGAGGGTGCGGGCGGGCGGGAGGCCCGGGGCCTCGGCGCACCCACCGGGACCGCCGCCGGCCTCCGGGCCTCCGCCGATCCCCGCGACCCCGCCGCCCTCCTGAACACCTGGATGGCGTGGGCCCGCCGCGCCGGCGAGGCGGACCCCGAGGTGGGGTCCAACGCCTGGGCCTTCGGCCCGGAGCGGAGCGAGAGCGGGAACGCCCTCCTGCTGCGGAACCCGCACCTGTCGTACACGGCGGGCTACTACGAGGCCCACGTCCGCGTTCCCGGCGTCATCGACTTCTACGGCGACTTCCGCCTGGGCGGGCCCTTCACGACCATCGGGGGCTTCAACCGGCGGCTGGGGTGGGCCACCACGAACAACTACCCGGACCTGGACCAGGTGTACGCCCTGGCCAAGGACCCCGAGGCCGACGCCTATCTCTTCGACGGGGGGAGCGTCCCGGTCGTCCGACGGGAGGTCCGGGTGGAGTACGCCGACGGCCGGGGCGGGACGGGCACCGCCGTGCGGGAGATGCCCTCCACCCCTCTGGGCCCGGTGATCCACGAGACGGCGGACTCCCTCTACGTCCTCCGCGCCTGGGAGCTGGAGCAGTACCGCGTCGGCGAGCAGTGGCTGAGGATGATGCAGGCCGACGACCTGGCGGAGTGGACCGAGGCCATGAAGATCCGGGCCAAGGTCTCCTCGAACCTCACGTACGCCGACGCCGACGGGAACGTGCACCTGGTCTGGAACGCCGCGCTCCCCGACCTGCCCCACGCCCATCGGGGCGACACGGCGGTGGCGGCCACGGGCTCCGACGGGGTCTGGACCTCCCTGGTCCCGTACGCCGCGCTTCCCCAGGTCACGAACCCCGAGGGGGGCTACGTCCAGAACGCCAACGACCCCCCGTACTACACCAACCTCCACGAGCAACTGGACCCCGCGTCCTTCCCCGAGAACATGCCGGAGCCCCGCCTCCGCTTCCGCTCCCAGAACTCTCTGGGCCTGGTGCACACCGACGACGAGCTCTCCCTCGAGGAGATGGTGGAGCTGAAGCACTCCATGGGGATGGAGCTGGCGGACAAGGTGAAGGACGGCCTGGTGGAGGCGGTCCGCGCGCGCCACGCCGACGGCGAGGTCCGGGAGGCCATCGACCTGGTGGCCGCCTGGGACAACACGGCGGCCAAGCACACCCGGGGGAGCACGCTCTTCGAGCAGTGGGCCTTCGACTACTTCGAGGCCGTCCCCGAGGAGGACCAGTTCGCGGTGCCCTGGTCCACCGACGACCCCATGGGCACCCCCCGGGGCGTGGGCGATCCCGAGGAGGCCGCGGCGGCCTTCGCGCGCGCAGTGGCGGAGACGGAGCGGCGCTTCGGGCGCTGGGACGTGACGTGGGGCGAGGTCCACCGCCTCCGCGCCGGGGACAAGGACGTGCCGGTGGGCGGCTGCGCCAGCGCGCTGGGCTGCTTTCGGGTGGTGGGCTTCGTCGAGGACGACGACGGCCTGTACCGCGCCTACCGGGGCGATGGCTGGGTGCTGGCCGTGGAGTTCGGGGAGGTCCCCCGGGCCTACTCGGTCCTGGCCTACGGAAACTCGAACCGCCCCGAGTCGCCGCTCTTCTACGACCAGGCCGAGCTCTTCTCCCGGAACCACATGAAGGAGGTGGCCTTCACCGAGGAGGCCATCGCCGGGGACCTGGTGCGGAGCTACCGACCGGCGGAGCTCATGCGGTAGAAGGCCGTCGGGGACGCCGGGCGGCGGGATCCCGCCGCCCGGCCCCGTCGACCGCGGTTCCCAGGCCCGTCAGCGCCCGTCCTTCCGCAGCACGGCGCCGGGCATCTCGCCGGTGAACTCGCCGTCGGCCACCGCGGCCCGGCCGTTCACGAAGACCCACTCCATCCCTTCGGCGAGCTGGTGGGGCGCGGTGTACTCCGCCGGGTCGTTCACCGCGTCCAGGTCGAAGACGACCACGTCGGCCGCCGCCCCGGCGCGCAGGACGCCCCGGTCCGGCATCCCGTAGACCGTCGCCGGGAGGGACGTCATGCTCCGGATGGCGTGGGGGAGGGAGAGCACCCCCTTCTCCTGCACGTACAGGCGGATCTTCCGGGGGAAGGCCCCGTAGGAGCGCGGGTGGGGCACCCCTTCCATCCATGGGACCAGGTCGCCGTCCGATCCCGTCATGGTCCAGGGCTGGGCCATGAGCGTCTCCACGTCCCGCTCGTGCATGTTGTACGAGACGATGCTCACGCTTCCCTCGCGGATCAGGTCCACCGCGGTGTCGATGGGATCCTGCCCCCGCTCCTCGGCCAGGTCGCTCAGGAGCCGTCCCTCGATGGACGGATCGGGACGGTAGCGGCGGAACTGGATGCGGTCGGCTCCGCCGCGCCGCGCCAGGCCCTCCACCATGCCCTCGCGGATGCGGGCCATGGTCTCGGGGCGGTCCATGCGCGCCAGGAGCGAGTCGCGGCCGCCGGCCTGGGACCAGCGGGGCAGCAGCGCCGACTCGAGGCCCGTGGCCGAGGCGGTGTAGGGGTACTGGTCCGCGAAGACCTGGACCCCCTCCTCCCTGGCCCGCTCCACCCGGTGCACGATGGCGCCGGAGTAGCCCCACACGAACGGGCCGAGGGCTTTCACGTGGGTGAGGACGGCGGGGATGTCCGCGACCCGACCGACGTTGATGACCTCGTCCACCGCCGCGATGAGCCCCACGGAGTACGTGGACTCGTCCCGGTAGTGGCTCTGGTAGGCGCCGCCGAAGGGAGCCACCTCGCGCGCCAGCTCCTCGATCTCTTCGGGCTCGGCGTAGTTGCCCGGGACGTAGAACGTCCCCGAGGACATCCCCCATCCACCCTCCTGCATGGCGGCGCGGACGAGCCCCTTCATCCGCTCCATCTCGGCGGCGGTGGGCGCCCGGTCCTCGGTGCCCAGGACCTCCCGGCGCACCGAGCCGTGCCCGACGAACTGGGCCACGTTCACGCCCAGGCCGTCGGCCAGGAGCGAATCGCGCTGGGCGGCAAGGTCCACCATGCCGCCCCCGTCGGGGTTGGCGAAGATCGTCGTGATGCCCTGGGCCAGGAGCGGTCGGGCGTGGCTCAGCTCGTCCGTGGCCAGCCCCCCGCCGGCGTGGGAGTGGGTGTCGATGAAGCCGGGAGCCACGTAGAGACCCTCGGCGTCCACGACCCGGTCGGCGGAGACGTCGCCCAGGTCCCCGACGGCTTCGATCCGGTCCCCGCGCAGGAGGACGTCGGCCCGGATCCACGGGTTGCCCGAGCCGTCCAGGACGCGGCCGTTCCGGATCAGGACGGTCTCCTGGGCGGCCACGTGGGCCGTGGCGGCCAGGAGAAGGGTCAGCGTGAGCAGCGCGGCGCGTCGGAGCATGGGTCTTCCTCGGGGTGTGGGGTTCCTGCCGGCAGGGACGAGATAGCTGGGCGGCTCCCGGGCTTCAAGCCGAGCGCGCGGGGAGGCCGGCGCGGGACGGACCGTCGGCGGTCAGCCGCCGGGCCCCCGGGCGCTCCCCTCCCAGTCGGGATCGGCGCCGCCGCGCCACGCGCCGTTCCCGGCCTCCCGGGCCACGGCGTGGACCCGGGAGAAGGCGCCGTCCCGGCCCACGCTCCGGATCTCCAGCCCCAGCGCGCGCATCTGGTCGAGCTCCGCCTCGGTCCACCCCACGACGGGGGTGGTCTCGGCGTCGAGCTCGCCGGGGTCGGTCTGGAAGACGCGCGGCGCTTCCAGCGCCTCGGCCAGCGTCATCCCCTGGTCGATCATGCGGGAGATCACCTGCGTGACCCCGGCCACGATGCGGGAGCCCCCGGCGGCGCCCAGCGCCAGGACGGGCTCGCCGTCCCGGAAGACCATCACCGGGGAGATGAAGGAGCGGGCCCGCTGCCCCGGCTCCATGCGCCCCAGGTAGCCGCCCAGCGTCGAGGCGTAGAGGAAGCCGAGCCCGGGGGTGACGACCTTGGAGCCCATGTTGGGGCCGAGGGTCTGGGTCAGGGCCACCATCATGCCGTCGGCGTCGGCGGCGGTGAGGTGGGTCGTGTGGCCCTGGCCGTCGCCCCGGGGGTCGAGCTCGGGGACGAGGGGGAGGCCGGCGAGGGCGGTGTGGGCGGGTCCGGCCGATCCGGCCATTCCCTCGCCCGCGGCGTCCCGCTCAGCGTCCCGCTCGGCGTCCCCGAGCCGGCTCCCGGCCGGGGCGCGGACCTGCTCCCGCACCCGGTCGGCCCACTCCCTGGAGAGGGCGCGGGCCCGGGCGGTGTCGGTGCCCGTGGCGCGGAGCTCGGGACTGGCCAGCCCGATGGCCTGGCCGGCCACGGCGGCCCACTCGGCCTCGCTCATGGACGCCGGGTCGAAGCCCTCCAGGACGTGGAGCGCCTGGATCACCACGGTCCCGGCCGCCGGCACGTCCAGGCCGACGATGTCGTAGCCGCGGTAGCTCCCCCGCACGATCCCGGCGTCCAGCGCCTCGTACTCGTGGAAGGCCTCGAGCTTCACGGCGCTGCCGTGGGCCGCCAGGTCGGCGGCCATGATCTCGGCGATCTCGCCGCGGTAGAAGGCGTCGTGCCCGCCCTCGGCCAGGGCGCGGAGGGTCCGGGCGTAGTCCTTCTGGACCAGGAGGTCCCCTCCGTCGTACGCCGTGCCGTCCGCCTCGAGGTAGCTCGCGGCCGTGCCGTAGAACTCGCGGCCCTGCTCCATCCCGGACGCGTGGCGCGCCGCTTCGGCGGGCAGGAGGCGGAAGCCGTTCTCGGCGTAGTCGATGGCCGGAGCCATCACGGTCCCGAGGGGGAGGGAGCCGTGCTCCCGGTGGAGCTTGAGGAGCCCGGCGGCCGCGCCGGGCACCCCGATCACCGGGTACCCGTACGACGCCTGGGGCGCCTCGTCGTAGTCGTAGTCCCAGGGCGCCTGGGTCGTGCCGTCGATCCCCACGACGGAGCCGTCGGGCAGGCGGACGAGGATCTGGTTCCGTCCGCCGATGGAGTTCATGGTGGGCTCCACCACGGCGATGGCGAACCCGGCCGCCACCGCCGCGTCGGCGGCGTTCCCGCCCATCTCCAGCATGCGCACGCCCGCCTCGGTGGCCAGGGGCTGCGCGGCCGAGACCATCCCGCCCTCGGACAGGCCGTTCTGCCGCATCGCCTGGGCGGAGAGGCCGTGGGCGCCGACGAGCAGGAGGACGAGGAGCGACGCCAGGAGGCGGGGGAGGGGGCTAGGTGCGGGCATGGTCGGGGGCTCTGTCAGGAACGGGGCGCGAGGCTCGTACCATAATGCGGGACGACGCCTGGCGCAGGAGCGCCGGGCCGGTCATTCTTCCTTCCCGAGAACCCACCGAACCGGACTCTCCAGGAGCCCCCCGCCGTGCGCATTCCCTTCCCGCTCCGCGTCCCCACCACGCTCGCCCTCGGCGCGCTCCTCCTCTCGGGGTGCTACCGGTACGTGCCCACCGAGCTGTCCGACGTCCGGCCCCAGCAGACGGTCCGGGTCCGGGTCGCGGACGAGGCCATGCCGGCCGTCCGCAACTTCGTGGAGCCCCGGGAGGCGACCGTCTCCGGGCGGGTCGTCGCGGTCCGGCCGGACTCGGTCGAGCTCCGTCTCGAGACCCCCGTGGCCTTCCGGCAGGTGACGCTCCCTCGCTCCTGGGTCCTGGACTCCAGCGTGCGCGAGGTCGACAAGGGGAAGAGCTTCCTCATCTCGGCCGCCCTGGTGGGCGCCGTGGGCTACCTCGCCTACCTCGGCTTCGAGGGGCGGGGGGGCGGCCAGGCGATTCCCGGCCCCCAGCCCGACGAGCAGCGGATCCCGCTCCTGGAGCTCGCCCTCCCCTTCCTCCCCTGAGGGGAGCCCGAAGGGGCCCGGAACGCCCGAATGTCGGCGACTATCCTTCGTACAGATTTGGCCGCGATCCCGTAAGTCCGTGGGCGACAATGGCTTACGGCAAGGGGTCAGGCGTTCGCGGTCCGCGCGGTTTGCGGCCGGCGTCGTCCCCCCCCTAGTATCGACCGTTGCAGTCGAACGGGTAGAGGTCGTGAAAGGTGGCGCAACGGGGCTCGGGTCGAGGTATGACTCGGCCCCTTCTGCCGCTTTCATTCGTGGGTGCTCCGCCCACACCTCCTCCCCCTTCTGCTCTCGGTGCGGTACCCGGCCCCACGGGCTGGATCCGCAGTATTCCCCGCCAGACTCTCTGGAGGCACACATGTCCCTTGGCCACAGCCGAAACGGACACCTCCGCCGACTGTCTCGGGCCTTCGCCGTGACCGCCATGGTCCTTTCGCCCCTGGTCGTTTCCGACCTCGCGGCGCAGGCCACCGGCACCGTCACCGGCACGGTACGGGATGCATCCAATGGGCAGCCCGTCGCGGGCGCCCAGGTGAGCATCCCCGAACTGAACATCGGCGCCCTGGCCAACAACGTTGGCCGTTACCTGCTCGTGAACGTTCCTGCGGGCACCCACATCGTGGAGGTCGCGTACATCGGGTACGGGGCGTCCCAGCAGGAGGTCACCGTGACCTCCGGCGGTACCGTCACCGCCGACTTCTCCCTCCGCAACGAGGCCATCAGCCTCGAGGGCGTGATCGTGACCGGCACCGCCGGCGCGGCCCGCCGCCGGGAGATCGGGAACTCGGTGACGCAGATCAACCAGGCCGCCATCGAGGCGGCCCCCATCTCCGACGTGGGTGACATCCTCCAGGGCCGCGCGCTCGGCGCCACGGTGCTGGACAACGGCGGCCAGGTCGGCGCCGGCACCACGATCCGTCTCCGGGGGAACAACTCGGTGACGCAGGGCAACTCGCCCCTGATCTACGTCGACGGCGTCCGGATCCGGAACACCGCCTACCCCGGCGACCCGGAGAACAACCAGGCGCCGAACCCGCTCAACGACATCAACCCCGACGACATCGAGCGCGTCGAGGTCATCAAGGGCGCGGCGGCCACCACCCTGTACGGGACGGAGGCCTCCGGCGGCGTGATCCAGATCTTCACGAAGCGCGGCGCCGCGGGCGCCCCCGCCTGGTCCCTGAGCATCGACCAGGGCCTGAACACGATGGGCCACGTCGGTCCCGACGAGGACGTGAACCCCACCGGGCTCGGAGTGAACGCCTGCAACAGCAGCGAGGACTCCATGTTCCCGGCGGATCCGACCTGCCCGGAGAACGGTTCCTGGCTCACCAACGGGCACATCCAGCGCTACAACCTCTCCGTCCGCGGCGGGGCCGAGCGCATGAACTACTTCATGTCGGCGGCCTGGGGTGACGAGCGCGGCGTGATCAACGCGCCCGACCTCGACTCCAACGGCAACGAGGTCAACCGCCAGGGCCAGGAGTCCTGGAGCCTGCGCGGGAACTTCTCGTTCTCCCCGCTGGACGAGCTGGACATCCGCTTCAACTCGTTCTTCAGCCACAAGGACATCGACTGGGTCCCCGACGGCAACAACGCCGAGGGCCTCATGCTGAACGTCATGCGCGGTGGGGCGGACTACACCAGCGACCAGGACGGCAAGATCTTCGACATGAAGCTGTCGAACCTGGTCGACCACTTCACCACGGGCGTGAACCTGCTGTTCAACCCGGGTAGCGGCATGAGCCACCGGCTCAACGCCGGCCTCGACTGGTCCCGCGCCACGTTCTTCGAGGAGCGCCCCTGGGGCTTCTTCTACGTGCCCCTCGGAAACCGCGAGGTGGACGACTACGTCACGCGGAAGCTCTCCATCGACTACGCGGGCACGTGGGAGACCGACCTCTTCGGTCTCGCCTCGAGCTTCAGCGTCGGTGGTCAGCTCTTCAACGACTACATCTCCGGCCAGAACGGCTTCGGCGACGACTTCGCCGGCCCGGGAGACAAGGTCCTCGACTCCGGTGCCCGCACCGAGGCGTTCGAGTACAGCACCACGATCACCACGGGCGGATTCTTCGCCCAGGAGCAGATCGGCATCGCCGACCGGCTCTTCCTCACGCTGGGCATGCGCGTCGACGGCCACTCGGCCTTCGGTGACGACTTCGGCCTTCAGGCGTACCCGAAGGCCTCCATGTCCTACATCGTGTCGGACGAGGACTTCTTCCCCGAGGACTTCGGGACGATGAAGATCCGCGCCGCCATCGGTGAGTCGGGCAAGGCGCCCGGCACCTTCGACGCGGTGCGTACGTGGAACTCGGTCGCCGGTGACGGCGGTCAGCCCGCGGTGACCCCGGACAACCTGGGGAACCCGGACCTGGGCCCCGAGCGGACGCGTGAGTGGGAGGTCGGCCTCGAGGGCGGCTTCTTCAACGACCGTGTCTCGTACGAGTACACGTACTACCACCAGACGACCTTCGACGCGCTCATCAACGTCACGCAGCAGCCCTCCAGCGGGTTCGTGGGGACGCAGCTCGAGAACGTCGGTGAGATCGAGAACCAGGGCCACGAAGCGTTCGTGAACTTCGCGGTGATCCAGGGACGCGACTTCTCCTGGGACCTGGGCGGCCGTCTGGCCACCAACGACTCCGAGGTCATCGACCTGGGTGGTCTCGAGAGCATCGACCTCGGCTGGCGGAACTACGTCCGGCCGGGCCTGCCGCTCCCGACCTTCTGCCACGACCGGGTGTCGAACCCGGACGCGGTCGGGGTCGACCCCGAGTACGAGGAGCAGTGCCTCGGGCCGACGACGCCCACGCGCACCTACGGCTTCAACACCGCGCTGACCTTCGGGCAGCGGCTCACCCTGGACGTCCTGGGTGAGGGACAGAGCGGTCACTGGCTGTCCTCCGGTGTGGCCTACCAGAACACCCGTCGCCGGGTGTGGCCGCTGTGCCGCGACACCTACGCGGCGCTCGAGGCCGGCCAGGAGAGCTCCCTGACCGCCGGCGAGCGCGCGCTCTGCGATCCCAGCGAGACGCGCTACGGGATGTGGACGCAGCCCGCGGACTTCTTCAAGATCCGCTCGGCGTCCATCAGCTACCGTGTGCCCGAGGACTGGATGCCCTCCAGCATCCGCGGCGCCACGATCCGCCTCCAGGGCCGCAACCTGGCCACCTGGACCGACTTCGACGGCCTCGATCCCGAGGCTGCGGAGGACGGCTCCTCCGAGGTGCTGTTCCGGCAGGAGTACTACAACCTGCCGCCTCTCCGGAGCTTCATCCTGTCCGTCAAAGTCGACTTTTAAGGGGGAGGCATGATCGATATGAGTGACTTCAAGAAGACCATCCGCCTGGGAGCGACGGCCGTCCTGGCCGTCGTCGCCCTGGCCGGATGTGGAGACGAGGGCCTCTTCGACGTGAAGAATCCGGGGAGGATCCTCGACGACGACCTCAACACCCAGGCCGGAGTGAACGCTCTGGTCACGGGGATGTCCGCGGACTTCTCCGAAGGGTTCGACGGAAACGCGTTCATGCAGGCGCGCCTCACCGACGAGATGGCGGGCTCCGGCTCGTACTTCCTCACGGGACGGCTGCGCCGGGGTCTCATCGACTCCGAGGACGCCGACGGCTTCTGGGGGGACGTGCAGCGTGCCCGCTGGGTGGCCGAGGGTGGCCTCGAGCGCATGAGGGAGATCGAGGGGTACCAGTTCGACGGGAACCCCCTCACCGCCAAGGCCTATCTGCTGGCCGGGCTTGCGAACCGCACCTTCGGCGAGACGTTCTGCCAGGTCGTGTTCAGCCAGCCCTACGAGGGTGACGACGGCTCGGTGCAGGACAAGAGCGCGGCGTTCCAGCGTGCGGTGGGCCACTTCGAGGACGCCATCTCCCAGGGTCAGGCCGCCGGCGATCAGTCGATCGTCAACGCCGCCCGGGGTGGCATGGCCAGCGTGCAGGCGTGGCTGGGCAACTGGGATCAGGCGATGACGTACGCCAACCAGGTGCCGAACGACTTCGTCTTCACCGCGGTCTACGACGCCAACTCGGGTCGTGAGGAGAACGAGATCTTCGAAGAGACGCACCAGCGGGCCGAGATGTCGGCCTTCGGGTCGCTCTCCGGGACCCAGACCGCTGGTGACGATCCGCGCGCGCCGTGGATCGACTGCCGTGAAGCCGCGAACGCGGGCGAGTGCAACTCCGCCAACGGGGCCGACGGCACCACGCCGCACTTCCAGCAGATGAAGTACCCGGAGATCGGCGGCGACATCCCGCTGGTGAAGGGGACCGAGATGCGGTTGCTGGAGGCGGAGTACGCCCTCCGGAACAACGATCTCGCGACCGCCATGGCCAAGATCAACGAGGCTCGTTCGGTCTACGGCCTGGATCCGCTGACCTCCAACGGGTCGGTGGGCAGCATCACCGGCGATCCGGATTCCATGAGCGGCTGGGACATCCTGGACCGCGAGCGTCACCTCACCAACTGGCTCGAGGGACGGCGCCTGTGGGATCTGCACCGGTGGAGCCACCCCTTCCTCGACGGGGGTGAGGTGGTCTACCCGGCGGTGAACCCGCGCGCGTCGTGCGTGCCCATCGCCGACAACGAGTGCCAGACCAACGAGAAGGCGCGGGGGCTCTGCTTCACGAGCTGACCGCACGGTCTGCGCCGGCTCCGGCCGGCGAGCGGCACGAAACGCTGCCCTCCCATCCCTCGCGGGGTGGGGGGGTAGCGTCGTTTCGGGGGGCGGGGGCGGTCACCGGGGAGGCGCTCGGCCGTACGTACGGGGGCGCGCGGGGTCGTCGAGGTCCCCCTTTCGTCCGGGACTCGCGGGCCCCAAGCTGAAGACAGAGTCGCGCCCTGCCCCCGAGGTACCCATGAGCACCGGCCCCCGAGTCCCGAGCCCGCCCTTCCTGGCCGCCCTGGCGGCTGCCGCGCTGCTTCCCGGAGGTCTGGGGGGCCAGGTCACGGTGGAGGGCGAGGTCCTGGACGACCTCACGGGCGCGCCGGTCCAGGGGGTCATCGTCCAGCTCCCCGACCTGGGGCGCGCCACCCTCACCGACGAGTTCGGCTACTTCCGCTTCGACGCCGTGACCGGCGAGACCCAGGGGGTCAGCACCTTCCACCTGGCCTACCACGAGCTCGTGGGCGAGGCGCCGGTCCACCAGGGGGACATCCTCGTGCTCCGGCTCACCCCCAGGCCCATCGCCGTGGCCGGCGTGGACGTGTCGGTGGCCGACGCCACCTCCGAGGAGATCCGACGGAGCGGACGGGGCTCGGACTACATCGACGGCGAGGCCGTCCGCGAGGCCGCCGGCCGCACCAACAAGCTTCTCGAGGTCATGCGCTCCAAGGCGCCCCCCCGGCTGAACATCCAGCAGGGGGGGAGCGGCGGGGGGATCCGGCTGTGCATCCAGACCACCCGCATGCGCCCCTCCGTCCAGGAGCTCCGGGACATCGGGAACGCCTGCGTGCCCGCGCTCCTCGTCCTGGACGGCGTCGTGGTGTACGCGCCGCCGAAGGACGGGGTGTTCGCCAGCCTCGAGGCACCGGACCTGCCCCAGGACGTGGCCTACATGCTCCTGAATCAGGATCCCAACGAGATCGAGAGCATCCGGGTGCTGACCGGGAGCGAGGCGTTCTTCCGCTACGGCCAGGACGGCCGGCTCGGGGCGGTGGAGATCGTGACGCGGCGGCCGGAGCGGATGAAGTAGTCCCCCGGTTCGGCCCCCGGTCCGTCGTTCCGTCCTAGGCGCCCGGCCCGATCCCCACGCGGGCGCTGGGAAGCGCCGGGACCATGGTGATCCCCGGACCCCACCCCCGCACCTCGAAGCGCTGCTGCGTGCGGGCCACCTCGCCGGTGACCTCGTCGGTGACCACCACGGTCATCACGTAGCGCCCCTCGTCCAGGGACGCGTCGACCCGGCGCAGCTCGGCCAGGGCGTCGCCCTCCCCGGCGCCGGACTCGCCCCGGAAGCGCGTGTGGACGCTCACGCCGTCGGTGACCATGTCCCCGTCCTCGTCGGTGAGCTGCTCCACGGAGATCTCCGTGCTGTACGCGTGGCCCTCGGGGAGGTTGTAGACCTCGTAGTAGACGTCGAAGGAGCTCTGGGGGAACTGGCTGGTGGGGAGGACGGCCAGCGTCACGTCTCCGCGCCGCCATCCCGTCCCGGCTCCCGGGAGCCCGAGCACCACGTCGCTGAGCATCAGCTCGGAGCCGCGGTAGTCGGGAATGGCGAAGGGGGCGCCGTAGAGCTGTCCGTGGCCCGGGGTGGTGGCGTCGAACATGAGCACCCGCTGGACCGTGGACGCCGAGGGGGGCGCCGAGACCTCCACGTGGGTGTGCAGGAGGTGGTCGCCGTCCAGGGGCCCCGGGACCTGCACGAACACCGAGTCGTCGGTGCGGGAGACCGAGCGGAGCGCGGTGTCGGCCAGCACCAGCGTCACGTCGAAGCGGTAGCGGGTGTCGGGCCCGACGTCCTCACGCTCCAGGCGGTCCACCGGCACCGCGAAGGAGGCCACGACCTCGGTCCGCCCTCCTTCGCCCCGGAAGGTGAAGAGGTCGTAGAAGAAGGCCAGCGACCCGGTGGCCCGCATCTCCTCGGCGTCCGGACCCGTGGCCACGGAGAGGGACTGGGCGGCTCCGGCGGCCGGCGTCGCGGCCAGGATCAGGGCCGCCAGGGCGAGCCGCATGAGGGGCTTCGGGCGCATCGGCGCGCTCCGTTGGGGTGCGGGTGGGTCCCCCGTCCCTACACGGGGTGGCGAGCGCCCGTTCCCGCGGCGGGGCGCGACCGTCCCCCCGGAACGTGCGAAGGGGGCGCCGGCCATTCCTGGCCGACGCCCCCTCCGGGTCTCGTGGAACCGGAGCCGCGGTCAGGTGGCCCCGTCCTCCGACACCAGGGCGGGCGGAGAGCCCGCGTGGTCGATGACCAGCACGACGCGGCGGTTCTGCCAACCGGCCTGCCCGGGACCCGACGCGTCGGGCACGATGAGACGCGACGTGTCCTCGCCGTAGCTCACGGCGCGGACCCGGCCCTCGGGGAGCCCGTGGTCCAGCAGGTGGGCGCGCACGGCCTCGGCGCGCCGCATGCCCAGGCGCCGGTTGTACTCGGCGCTCCCGGAGGGATCGGTGAAGCCCTCCACGGTGATCTGGGCGTCGGGATAGTACTCCTGCGCCACCTGGCTGAAGCGGGCGAGCGCCTCGCGGCCGCGGTCGGCCACGGTGGCCTCGTCGAACCCGAAGTAGACGGGCACGTCGAAGCGGAGCGCGGTCTCGAGCTCCTGCACGGTCACGTCGAACTCCTGCTCCAGCGCGTCGAGGTCCGCGCGGAGCGCGTCCATGCGGTCGTCCATCTGGTCTATGCGCTGGGCGAGGGCGCGATCGCCCTCTTCGATCTGGCCGCTCAGGTCGGCTCGGAGATCGCTCATGCGCGCGTCGAACTCGTCCTGGCCCACGTGGGCGCAGCCACTGGCCAGGCCGACCACGGCGGCCAGCGCGAGTCCTCGGGACGCACGGATCGTGAAGCGGTTCTTCATGCGGGGTTCCTCCGGGAGAGATTTCTCGTGGGGCCCAGGGGGGGGAGCCGTTCAGCGTTGGTGGCGTTGAAATCACCGCCTGAAACAACTGCAATGTGTATGCCGATGGCGGAGTCATGCGGGTCCTGACGGGGGTGACGGAATGGCACGTTTCTTCCATCTCATCTGGAGCAGAGGATCCGGTTCGGGGTCCCACATCCATCGACAGGAGAGCTCCCGTGCCGGAACGCATCGTCATCTTCGGGCGTCGCTGACGGCGTCCGCCGCGGCTCCGACTCGGGGCCAGCAGACCGAGCCGAAGTGGAAACGGCCGTACGGATCCACCCTGGGGGGGTGACGTGTCCGGCGGTCGGCGTCCCCCGTGCCCTCCCCGGGTGCGGGGGCGCATTTCGTGTAGGGGGTGGGTTCCGGATGCGACCTGGGGCATGGCGGTTCGCCCCACGTATGGCCACATTCCCGTAGGGCGCCGCCCGGCCGCCTGGCGGGACGTCGCGCAGGACGCGGCACCGGCACGGCTTGGCATGGGTATTGCCCCCTCTCGGGCGCGGCGGCCGGAAGGTCGTCCTCGACCCCATATCTCTCGCGGAGGCGCACTTGAGCGACGACAAGGTCGTACTGCTCGTCGAGGACAACGCGGACAATCGCGCGGTCTACGTCATGATGCTCGAGCACCACGGGTACTCGGTCATCGAGGCGACCAACGGGGAGGACGGCGTCCGGCTCGCGAAGGAGAAGGAGCCCGACATCATCCTCATCGACATCTCCATCCCCAAGCTCGACGGGTGGAGCGCCACCGAGCTCATCAAGGACGATCCGGTCAGCGAGGACATCCCCATCGTCGTCGTGACCGCCCACGCCCTCCCGGAGCACCGCCAGCGGGCCGAGGAGCTCGGCTGCGCGGGCTTCCTGGTCAAGCCCTGCAAGCCCCAGCGGCTTCTGGAGGAGGTCCAGAAGCACATCGGTTGAGGCGGCGTCCGTCCGCCTCGTTCCGCCCCCCACATCCATGCCCGCCTTCCGCGGGCTCCGCCCGAGCAAGCCATGGCCGAGCAGATCCCCGACTCCCCCGTCCGCAAGTCGCGCGACCCCGTCATGCCCGGTGAGGCGGAGGAGAGCGAGGACGGGAAGTACGTCTACTGCATCATCCAGAGCGCGGAAGAGCGGGACTTCGGACCCATCGGGATCGGCGAGGACGACCGCCGGGTCTACACGGTCCACCA
Organism: uncultured Gemmatimonadaceae bacterium; assembly: GCA_964569085.1. Classification (GTDB taxonomy): domain Bacteria; phylum Gemmatimonadota; class Gemmatimonadetes; order Longimicrobiales; family Gaopeijiaceae; genus JAJCZZ01. The sequence goes on from CAZMTA010000005.1 coordinate 50,851, forward strand.
CGAGGGCCTGGCCGCCGTGGTGTCGGACACGCCGATCCGGATCTACGACCCCACCAGGGAGAACGTCCTCGCCCACGAGCTGGTGAACGAGACGGTCATGCGGGACTTCACGGTCATCCCCATGAGCTTCGGGACGATCTTCCGCACCCGCGACGACATCCGGGAGCTGCTCAACTCCACGCACAAGGCGCTGGAGGACGTGTTCCGGAAGATGAAGGACAAGATCGAGTTCGGGCTGAAGGTCCTCTGGGACCGCAAGGAGGTCACCTCCCGCCTGGAGGAGACGGACGAGCAGATCCGTCACCTCAAGGAGGAGATCACGGGGAGCGAGCAGAGCTCCACCTACTTCGCCCGGATGCAGCTCGGCCGCCTGGTCGAGAGCGCCCTCGAGGACGCGGCCAACGCCTACGTCGCCGACATCCACGAGTCGCTGAAGCCGGTGGCCGTGGCCAGCCGCACCAACAAGCCCATCGGCGATCGCATGATCCTCAACGCCGCCTACCTGGTGGACCGCTCCTCCGAGGAGGAGTTCGACCAGGTGGTGAAGGATCTGAGCCAGAAGTACGGCGCGGCCCTCTCGTTCAAGTACACGGGACCGTGGCCGCCCTACAACTTCGTGAACATCAAGCTCCGTCTGGAGCGGGCCGACACCTGATCCCCTCCGCCGCGAGGTCCGCCGCGTGGGCATCCTGAAGCACCTCTTCTTCTGGCCGGTCACGGGCCCGACCTACCTGGCCCGGTTCTCCATGGAGAAGGTCCAGGGCGTGGTGAAGGAGCAGCTCACCGACGTGGGCCGCGTGAAGGAGGAGCTCCTCGACCTCCAGCTCCGCTACGAGCTGGGCGACGTGGACGAGGAGGAGTACGTGGCCGAGGAGACCCGCCTCATGGAGCAGCTCCGCGAGGTCCGACGCTGGCGCGAGGAATTCGGGATGGGCACCCGGGGCGGCGTGGTCCAGATGGCTTCGGCCCCCGAGCCCTCGGGCGACGGCGACGACGACGAGGAGCCCCGGGCGGCCACGGGCGGGGCCAGCCTCGAGATCACGCTGGATTGGGACGAGGACGAGGACGAAGACGACGGGGGCGGGGGCGCCGAGCCGGACTCGCGGTGAGCGCGCTGGACGCGCTGGCGGAGCTGGACCACCGCTTCGTCTTCGTGGTCGGGAAGGGCGGCGTCGGGAAGACCACCACCGCGGGGGCCGTGGCGCTGGCGGCGGCCGACGCCGGGACGGACACCCTCCTCCTCTCCACCGACCCCGCCCACTCCCTGGGCGATCTCTTCGAGGCCGGTCCGGCCTCCGGCGACGCGACGCCGGCTCCCTGCCAGCCCCGGCTGCACCTCCGGGAGCTCGACGCCCCCGCCTACGTCGACGGCTGGATCGAGCGGTTCCGCGAGCCCGTGCGGGATCTCTTCGATCGGGGGACCTACCTCGACGGCGAGGACGTGGACCCCTTCCTCGACCTGGCGCTCCCGGGCATCGACGAGGTGGCGGCGATCCTCTTCCTCGCCGAGACCGCTTCCGACGGGCGCTACGGCCGGGTGGTGGTGGACACCGCCCCCACGGGCCACACGCTCCGGCTCCTGGAGGCCCACGAGGTGGTGGACTCCTGGGCCGAGGCCTTCCGGGCGATGGCGGAGAAGGTCCACGCCGTCTCCCGGGCGCTGGTCGGGCGGGACGCCCGGGTGGAGGCCGAGGAGCTGGTGGCCGAGCTGGGGGAGCGGGTGGCGCGCTTCCGGGACGAGGTGGTGGGGCGGGCCGCCGCGGTGGTCGTGACCCGCGCCGGCTCCGTCGTGGAGGCGGAGACCCGACGCCTGGAGGAGGGGCTGGAGGCGCGGGGCTTCCGGCACGTCGTCCGGGTGCGGGTGGGCGAACGGTCGACGGAGGCGGCGGCCGACGAGCTCGCGGTGCCGCTCCGGGCCGGCCTCCAGGGATGCGAGGCCCTCCGGGGCTGGGGCGACGCCGAGGACGACGGCGCGGCGGCCGGCGCGGCCCAGGGGTCCGGGGATCCGGCGCTCCCCCGACTCCGCGGCTCCGGGCCCCGGCTCCTCTTCTTCGTGGGGAAGGGCGGGGTGGGGAAGTCCACCTGCGCCGCGGCGTGGGCGCTGGCGCTGGCCGAGGACGAGCCGGTGACGCTGGTGGGGGTGGACCCCGCGGGATCGCTCGAAGACGTCCTGGGCGGGGCAGAGGTGGACGGGCTGCGGGTGCACCAGGTCGACGCCGACGGAGCGTTCGGCGCGTTCCGGGAGCGCTACCGGGCCAGCGTCTCCGAAGCCTTCCACCGGCTGGCGGGCGGCGCGGAGCTGGACCACCGGGTCGTGGCGTCGCTCCTGGAGCTGGCCCCGCCGGGCCTGGACGAGATCTTCGCGGTGACCGCCCTCATGGAGGAGCTCGAGGGGGACGCCCGGGTGGTCGTGGACACGGCGCCCACGGGCCACCTGCTCCGTCTCCTGGCCATGCCGGACACGGGGCTGGGGTGGACCCGGGAGCTCATGCGCATCCTCCTGAAGTACCGGGCCGTCCTGGAGCTTGACGCCTTCGCCGAGCGGCTCCTAGTGTTCGCCCGGAGGCTCAAGGCGTTCCGGGAGGAGCTGGCCGACCCGGCGCGCGCCGGGGCGGTGGTGGTCCGCCAGCCGGGCCCGCTGGTGGCCGCCGAGTCCGGGCGACTGGTGGAGGGGCTGGCCCGGGCCGGGCTCTCCCTGCACGCCGTGCTCGACAACCGGGCCGGCGGCGCGCCGGAGCCCGACGCCGGGGGCCGGACGGACGGAGCCCTCCGGATCACGGCCCCGGCGCTGGACGAGCCCCCGGTGGGGCCCGACGCCCTCCGCACCTTCCTTTCACGCTGGCGTGTGAGCCCATGACGGAGCACCACCTCTACCTTTACGGATTCGTGGCTCCCGCGCACGCCTGGGGAGACGACGCCCTTCCCGCGGGCGTGGCCGACGCCGGGGTGGAGCGCGTCCAGGTCGGCTCCCTGGAGGCCGTGGTCTCCCGGGTCCCCTCCGACCGGTTCGACGCGGCCGCGCTGGAGGAGGCGATCCACGACCTGGAGTGGGTCAAGGCGCTGGGCGCCGCCCACGAGGCGGTGGTGACCTGGCACGTGGACCGGGGCGACATCCTCCCCGCCCGGCTCCTCACCCTCTACTCGGACGAGTCGGCGCTCCGGGACGCCGTGGCCGAGCGGGGCGACGAGCTCGCCGACGAGCTGCGCGACCTCGCCGGGCTCCGGGAGTGGGACCTGAAGGTCACCTACGACGCGGCCCACCTCCGCCGGGAGCTGGGGCGGGTGTCCGACGCGGTGGCCTCCATGGACGCCGAGCTGGCCGAGGCGGGGCCGGGCCGCCGCTTCCTCCTGGAGAAGAAGCGGGACAAGCTCGTCCGCTCCGAGACGACCCGGACGGCCCGGGCCCTGGCCCGGGAGGCGCTGGAGGCGGCCGCCGGGGCGGCCCGGGAGCACCGGGTCCTCGCCCAGCCCCGCTCCGTGGAGGAAGGCTCGCCGGTGGCGCTGTCCGCGGCCCTCCTGGTCCCGAGGGAGGCGGAGGACGCGCTGCGGGCGGCCCTGACCCCCCAGGCGGAGCGGCTGGCCGAGCTCGGGATGGCGGTGGAGCTCTCGGGGCCCTGGGCGCCCTACCGATTCGTGTCCGGCGACGAGGAGCAGGCGTGAGCGACGACGAGCTCGGCACCGAGGTCCACACCCTGGGGGACGCGTCGGACGAGGAGGTGGCCCTCGTGGACCTGGTGAACCGGATCCTCGATCGGGGCGTGGTGGTGAGCGGGGACGTGCTGATCTCCGTGGCGGGCGTGGACCTCATCGAGCTCGGCCTCCACCTCTACGTGGCCTCGGCGGAGGTGGCCGCGGCGCCCCGGGGCACCATGCGCCGGGACCTCCCCTCGGGATCCGGGGACGGGCCCGACGGGACCGCCTCGTGAGCCCTCTCTGGCTCTACGCCTTCACCCGGCCGGACGCCCGCCCGGAGGCCGGCCTGGCCGGCATCGGTGGGGCTCCGGTCGACACCGTGGACGAAGCGCGCATCCGCGCCTGGTGCTCCGAGACGGTGGCGGTGGCGCCCGGGGACCGGGTCCGGGCCGTGGCGGCCCACCACCGGGTGGTCGAGTCGGCGTGGCGCGCCGCCTCGGCGTGCGTGCCCGCGCGGTTCGGCCAGCGACTGGCCGACGCGGAGGCCCTGCGGGCCGAGGTCGCCGCCCGGGCGGGCTCGCTGGAGCCGGCGCTGGACGCGGTGGCGGGGTGCGTGGAGATGGGGGTGCGGATCTTCTCCACCGGCGCCGCTCCCGCCTCCGGCGAGGAGGAGACGGAGCGGCCGGACGGGCCGGAGGACGCCGCGTCCGGGGCCGGACCGGGGCGGGCCTACCTGCTCGCCCGGGCGCGTGTGGCGCGGAGCGCCCGGGCGCGTGAGGCCCGGGCCCACGCGCTCGCGAAGGAGGTGGGGGAGGCCGTGGTCCCATTCTTGCGGCAGAGCAGGGTGAACGTACCCCCACACGGCTCCGGAGATGTGGCCCTGGCTCACCTGGTTTCAGGCGGTTCCCTTGCAGCGTATCGATCGGCGGTGCACGATTGGGCGCACGCCCGGTCCGGCGTCCGCGTGGTTGTGGAGGGGCCTTGGCCTCCCTACTCCTTCGCGGCGGTGGACGAAGGCGGTGGGCCGACGTGACGGAGCGACCGTCCGAGGCCGAGAAGCTGGAAGCGGAGCTGCGCGAGCTCGCTCCGTCGTTGCCCCGGCGTCTGGAGGCCGACCCGGAGGACATCGAGTCCGGGGTGGCCACGCTCGTCCTGACGCTGGTCGAGTTCATCCGGCAGGTCCTGGAGCACCAGGCCATCCGGCGAATGGAAGGCGGAACGTTGGACGAGGAGGAGGTCGAGCGGCTTGGCCTCGCGCTCATGCGGTTGCAGGAACGCCTCGAGGAGATCAAGCAGGTCTTCGGGGTGGAGGACGAGGATCTCCAGGTCGATCTGGGGCCCCTCGGGAAGCTGCTCTAGACAACGACGATCGGAGAATTCGTGAGCCATCCCCAACCGCTGGGCCCAGGCCGCTCCCAGGGGCTCGTCGACGTGCTCGACCGGATCCTGGACAAGGGCCTGGTCATCGCCGGCGACATCCGCGTGAAGCTCGCCGACGTGGAGCTTCTCACCATCCAGGTCCGCCTCCTCGTCTGCTCCGTGGACAAGGCCGCCGAGATCGGCATGGACTGGTGGCGCACGGACCCGCGGCTCAGCACTTCGGCGCAGGAGCCCACGCACCAGCTCGCGGACGCCATGGAGCGTCTGACCGAGCGTCTGGACGCTCTGGAGTCCCGGGAGCGGCAGAGGGAGCTCCGCGCTTCCGCGGAGGACCCGGAGTCATGATCGAAGCCACGCTCCATCCCCCCACCGAACGGAATCAATAGGAGACACGATGGCAGTCGAACGCTCGCCTGCAGGCGGAAGTCTCATCGATGTCCTGGACCGAGTCCTGGACAAGGGAATCGTCATCGACGCGTACGTCCGCGTCTCGCTGGTCGGTATCGACCTGGTGAGCGTCGAGGCACGCGTGGTGGTCGCTTCCGTCGACACCTACCTGAAGTACGCCGAGACCATCGGCGTCACCGGCATGGCCTCGCGGCCCAGCCTGCCCAGCGGCACCGGGCCGGACACCGAGATGGACAAGATGCGGGCGGAGAACGAGGAGCTCCGTCGCCGGCTGGAGGAAGCGGGGGGCTGATCCCTCCTGACCCATGTCGGCCGGTCTCCCCGAACCCGAGAACAAGGAGGCGATCGGGCTGCTCAGGCGTCTCGTGCTCGCCACGGACGCCCCGGGGGCCTGTCAGCGTCTCCTCGGACACCTCCTGCGCACCACCCCCGCCGAGCGGGCACTCGTCCTCGTGCGCCACGAAGGACGGCTGCACGTGGAGGGGGTGGGGTTCGAGCCGGAGGTCCTGAAGCAGGCGGCTCGCGAGCACGAGCCGACCCGGGTCTGGCTGGAGGAGGCGGTCGACGGCGGCGCGCCGCGGAGCGTGGGGCCCGGGGAAGCCCCCGGGGAGCTCGGCGAGGGGCCCTACGCCCTGGTGCCGTTCCCCGGCCCCGGCGGGGTTCCGTCGGGCTGCGTCCTGGTCGAGGGCGCCGACGACGAGATCGGGGGCCTCTCGGGGTGGATCGATCTCATGGGGCCTCTCCTGGTCCGGGTCCACGCCACCGACGTGGTGAAGGAGCGGGTCCGCCGGATGGAGGGTCGCGACGCGATCCTCTCGGCCGTGGTCGAGACCCTGGCCGACCCGGTGGTCCTCACCGACCACAACAACGACTTCGTCTACGCCAACCAGCGGGCGGAGAACCTCTTCGCGACCCATCCCCAGGACAGCGAGGGCCGGCGGAGGGCGGTGCAGGTCAACGACCTCCTCTTCTCCTCGTTCCTGACCCAGGCGGTCATCAGCCAGGAGGCCACGCCTCGTGAGCTGAACCTGGTGGACCCGGCGGACGGGTCCGACCTCCTCTTCGAGGTCATGAGCGTGCCCATGCCCCAGGGCATCCAGGAAGAGGGGGCCACGATCTCGGTGCTCCGGGACATCACGGACCTGAAGCAGGCGGTCTCCGAGCTGGAGATCCAGTTCAACCGGTCCCGCGTGGCGGAGCAGGCGGCGCGGCGGGAGTCGGACCGCCTCAACGTCATCATCGGGAGCGCCGGGGAGCCCATCCTGGTGACGGACAGCGAGTCCAAGATCATCCTCATGAACCAGGAGGCCGAGCGCCTCTTCGAGGACGGGTCGGAGGCCGACCACGCGCGGAAGAGGAACGCCCGGGCCGTGCGCGCCAACGACACCCAGTTCACCACCTTCATCTCCGACTTCCTCCTCCAGGACGTGGACCGCCGTGAGGAGGACCTGGTCCTCGCGGATCCCGAGAGCGGAGACGACCTTCCCGTGGAGGTCATCAGCACGAAGATCCGGACCCACCGCGGTGAGGTGAGCGCCATCGTGAGCGTGGTCCGCGACCGGACCCAGCTCGTCGAGAACGAGCGGCTGGCGTGGGAGCTCCGGAAGCTGAACGAGGGGCTGGAGGAGCGGGTGCGGCAGGCCACGGCGGAGCTGGAGGAGCGCAACCGCCAGCTCGAGTGGCAGAGCCGGGAGCTCGAGAAGGCGTCCCGCCTCAAGAGCGAGTTCCTGGCCAGCATGAGCCACGAGGTGCGCACGCCCATCAACGCCATGATCGGCTACACGGCGCTGGTCCAGGAGGAGATCCACGGCCCCCTGACCGACGGCCAGCGCGACGCCCTCAACAAGGTGGATGCCGCGTCCAAGCATCTTCTGGCGCTCATCAACGACATCCTCGATCTCTCCAAGATCGAGGCGGGGCGCATGTCGCTGGAGCTGGAGGAGGTCGACCTCCCTCCCGTCGTCCAGGACATCTGCCAGACCATCGAGCCCATGGTCCAGGAGAAGGGGCTGGAGCTGACCGTCGACCTCGCCGACGACATCCCGGTCCTCCGCACGGACCGGACGCGCCTCAAGCAGGTCCTGCTGAACCTCCTCTCCAACGCCGTGAAGTTCACCGACGAGGGGAGCGTGGCCCTCCGGCTCCACCTCACCTCGTCCGGAGACCGGCTGCGCATCGAGGTGGAGGACACGGGCATCGGGATGGCCGAGGAGCACCTGGCGGACATCTTCGACGACTTCCGCCAGGTGGACCAGTCGTCCACCCGGCGCTTCGGCGGGACCGGCCTGGGCCTCTCCATCACCCGGAAGCTCGTTCGCCTCATGCAGGGGGACATCGACGTGGAGAGCGAGCCCGGAGAGGGATCCACCTTCTCGGTGGAGTTCCCCGTGCGCATCGAGCAGCCCGGCGAGCTGGAGCCCTTCGGCGTCGAGAGCGCGTCGGTCCCCGAAGGCGCGGAGCACGCCGGAAGCTGAGGCTCACCGCCCTCCGGGGGCGGGACCGGCCACGGCGTTCCCGAAGGCCCGATCGACCTCCTCCGGGTCCAGGGCCCCGCCCGCCTCGAACCACCAGGCCACGGTCGCCATGAAGGCGCCGGCCACGGCATGGGCCCGGGCCTCGCGGAGCCGGTCTTCGCCCCCTCCGTCCGGGAGCTCCCGGAGCACGACCTGGACCAGCAGGTCGTGGAAGCGGCGCGCGGCGCGCGGGCTCCCCGTGGGGCCGAAGAGCGCCCGGAACAGCCGCCGGTGGCCCGCGGCGTGGCGCAGGAGGGGCAGGGAGAACCGGAACCCGCTCCCGGGTGGAGGGGGCGCCTCGCCCGACGGCACCCGCCCGAGCTCCAGGAGCCAACGGTCGAAGCCGTCGAAGAGGAGGTCGTCCTTGGAGTCGAAGTGCGCGTAGAAGGTGGACCGGGCCACGTCGGCCCGCTCGGTCAGCTCCTGGACGGTGATGCGGCCGTACCCCTTCTCCCGGAGGAGGGCGAGGAGGGCCTCCTTCAGGCGGCGGCGGGTCCGGCGGACGCGACGGTCGGGCACGGGGGTGCGGGGCTCGGGGCGGCGGATCGGACGATTCCGGAGGGATGTCCGTTTCCGTACGGACGCGCCGGATCGTGGATGGTGCCCGCGCCGAAGGCGGGCCAACGTGGGGACGATACGCCGTTTCCGGACACCTGTCCACGAACGCCCCTTCGACTCCGGAGCCGCCCATGTTCGCCCTTCTCCTCCTCCTCTGCCTGGCCGGCGCCGGAGCGCACCTCTTCCTCACCCCGGGGCGCACCCGGTCGCGCGCCGGCGAGCTCCTCCTGCGCTGGGTCCTCGCGGGCTACTGCGGCATCCCCATGGTGGCCGTGGCCCTCCTCCTCCTGGTGCATCCCCACGAGATGGCGGAGTGGGTCGGCGTCGAGCCGGATCATCCCTTCGGCGTCTGGCTCGGGTGGGCGTACCTGGGGATGGCGCTCCAGGCGTCCCTGACGCTGCGCTGGGGCGGGCGCTACCTGCTCGGTCCGGCCATGGCGTGGGGCGTGTTCTTCTTCGGCGCCACCTTCGCCCACCTGCACACCCCGGGCGCCCGGGGGCACGGCGATCCCCTCTCGGTGTTCGCCAGCCACGGCCTGGTGGCCGTCCTCCTCCTCGTCGGGGTGGCGCTCGGGGGAGGGCGGGCCCAGTCTGGATGACGGTCCCGCGCACGCCCACCTTCCTCGGAGCTCCGCCATGAAGCGCCTCTTCCTGGCCCTGGTCCTGTCCGCCCTCCTCCCGGCCCCCGGGTCCGCCACCTGGTCCATCATCGCCGTGGACATGAACACGGGCCGCCTCGTCATCGCCTCGGCCACCTGCGCCGCCCAGGGGCCGGACCAGCTCAAGCTCCTCCAGGCCATCGTGGTGCCGGGGGTGGGCGTCGTGGCCGCCCAGGCCGGCGTGGACCGGACCCAGGCCAACCACCGCCTCATCTTCGAGGAGCTCCGGAAGCGCACCCACCCGGAGCAGATCATCCGCATGCTCGAGGACGACCCCGCCGTGGAGCGCCGGCAGTTCGGCATCGTCGACGCCATGGGGCGCACGGCGGGGCGCACCGGGAGCGGGAACCGGGACGTGGCGCTGGACATCGCCGGGGAGTCGGAGGACGGGATCGTCTTCAGCGTCCAGGGCAACATCATCGCCACCACCGAGGCGCTCACCGAGGCCGCCCGCATCATGGAGGAGAGCACCGCGTCCCTCACGGACCGGGTGATGCTGGCCATGGAGAAGGCGGACGAGCTGGGCGGGGACGCGCGCTGCACCTGCGAGACCGAGCCCCTCCCCGGCGCCCAGTGCACCGGGAAGACCTCCCACGTGGCCTACATCCTGGCCGCGGACCCCAAGGACCCCATGGGGACCTTCCACGCCGACCACCCCGAGGACCTGCGGGCGCCGTACAACAACGGGGACTACCACCTCTACCTGGCGGTCTGGCCCGACAACACCGAGGCCCACGAGGACGCCAACCCGGTGCGGACGCTGCGCATGCGCTACGACGCCTGGAAGGCGAGGCAGGATGGCTAGGACCGCCGAGGGCCGCATCGAGATCCAGGCCCCGGTGGAGCGGGTGTGGCGAGCCCTCACCGAGGCCCGGGAGCTGGAGCGCTGGTTCCCCCTGGAGGCCAAGGTGGAGCCCGGGCCCGACGGCCGCATCTGGATGTCGTGGGGGAACGAGTTCGGCGCCTGGTGCCCCGTACGGGCCTGGGACCCGCCCCGTCACCTGCGGACCGCGTGGATCATGGGCGAGGGCGAGGACGCCCCGGCCCAGGTCACCGACTACCGCCTGGAGGAGGAGGGGGACGTCACCACCCTCCAGGTGGTCACCTCCGGCTTCCCCGACGACCCGTCGTCGGACGACATGGTGGAGGCCACCCGCCTCGGCTGGGCCTTCGAGCTGCGGCAGCTCAAGCACTACCTGGAGCGCCACGACGGCCGGGACCGGCGCGCCGCCTACGTCCGGCGTCGGGTGGGCCTCTCCCGCCAGGAGGCGTGGACCCGCCTCACGGCTCCCGGGAGCGGGATCGAGACACTGGCGGGGCAGGTCTTCGACCGGACCCCCCCGTGGCAGCTGGCGCTGATCAGCGCGGAGCCGGAGGAGGGGATGATCCGGCTCACGGTGGACCCGTCCCACGAGGATCCGGACGCCCGGGACGTCTCGGTCTGGGTCGCGGCCTGGGGCGAGCAGGCCGAGCTGGTGGACGAGATCGCCGAGGTCTGGGCCCGGCGCCTGGCGCGGCTCTTTCCCGACGGGACGCCGCTGGACGCCCGGGCGTAGGACGGCGGAGGCGGTCCGGGCGGGGAGGGGCGGTCCGGTTGCCGGGCGGCGGATCCGCCCCCTACTCTCGGGAGTCCGTCCGCCGGTCCCACCGCCTGCCAAGGAGCGTCCCATGCGCGTCCGGCTCCGCCCCGTCCTCGTCGCCCTCGCCCTCGTCGTCCTGGCCGGAGCCCCGGCCGCGGCGCAGGACGCCCCCACCAACTACGTCCGCGTGGCGGTGGACGGACGCGTGGTCTACGGCATCCTGGAGGGAGAGCGGATCCGGGAGCTGGACGGCGACCTCTTCGCGGCGCCCCGGCCCACGGACCGGACGCACCGCCTGGCCGACGTCCGCCTCCTGGCGCCGGTCGCGCCGTCCAAGGTCATCGCCGTGGGGCTCAACTTCGCCAGCCATCTGGCCGGCCGGCCGGTGCCGCCGGAGCCCGGGCTCTTCGCCAAGTACCCCACCTCCGTCGCCGCCCACGGAGACGACATCCTCCGGCCGCCCGGCGCCGACAACCTCCACTACGAGGGCGAGCTGGTGCTGGTCATCGGCCGGCGCGCCTCCCGCGTCTCCCGGGAGGACGCCCTGGACCACGTCTTCGGCGTCACGGCGGGGAACGACGTGAGCGAGCGGGACTGGCAGGCCGCGGACCTCCAGTGGCTGCGGGCCAAGGCGTCGGACACCTTCGCGCCCCTGGGCCCGACCATCGCCGTGGGGGTGGATCCCGACGACCTCCTCATCACCACGCGGGTGAACGGCGAGGTCCGGCAGCAGGAGCGCAGCTCGGACCTCATCTACGACGTGGCCGACATCGTGAGCTACGTGAGCACCTACGTCACCCTGGAGCCCGGCGACCTCATCTTCACCGGGACGCCGGGGAGCACCCGGGCGCTCCAGGACGGAGACGTGGTCGAGGTGGAGGTGGAGGGGGTGGGCGTGCTCCGGAACGTGGTGCGGAGCGGGCGCTAGGGGCCCGACCCCCCACCCGGCGTCCCGACGGCGTCAGCCTCCTCCCCGCGCCACCCCCGTCACGTTGTTGCCGGGATCCCGGTCGATGAGCTTGTTGAAGGGGTCCACGCCGGCCCGCCGGGGCTCGGCGTCCACCACCACCTCCACCACCGAGGCGGTGTCCGCCAGGTGGTGCTTCTCCAGGTAGAGGACGGCGCCCTCCTCGGGCGTGTCGGGGCCCTCCTCGCCGAAGACGCCCACGTCCACCCATTCGTCCAGCGCCACCTCCTCGGTGTCGCCCTGGCCGTCGGCCCGGTACTTGTGGGCCGTGATGGGGATGCGGACGCGCCAGCGCCCGTCGTCCGTGGGCTCCGCCGTGGCCTCGTCGGCGGCCAGCTCCCAGAGGGTGATGGTGCGGAACAGGTCCTCGACCTTGCTCATCCAGCGCTCCGGGACCTCCGCCTCCAGGTAGTCCAGGTACTCGGCGCTGGTGGTGTAGGGGGGACCGCTGAACCGCACGTCCTCCACGTAGCGGCGCATGGCCCGGTTGAAGGCTTCCTCGCCGATGTAGTCCTTGAGGGCGTAGGTGACCAGGCTCCCCTTCCGGTAGTGGATGTAGCCCTGGTTCTCCACCCGGAAGAGGGGGAGCTCCTCGATGCGCTCGCCGCCGCGTCCCTGGAGATAGGAATCGAGCTCGTAGCGGAGGAAGCGCCGCATCATCGCCTCGCCGTACTCGTCCTCCTGGACCATGAGGGCCGAGTACTGGGCCATGGTCTCGGAGGTCACGGTGGCCCCCTGGACGTTGGCGCCCATGACCTGGTGGGCCCACCACTGGTGGGCGACCTCGTGGGCGGTGACGTAGAAGACGTAGTCGATGTCCCTGGGGTCCTCGAGCTTGGCGATGAAGCCGATGGACTCGGAGAAGGGCACCGTGTTGGGGAAGGCCTGGGCGAAGCTGGCGTAGCCGGGGAACTCCAGGATCCGGAGCTGGCGGTGCTGGTACGGCCCGAACGCCTGGGTGTAGTACGCGAGGCTCTTCTTGGTGGCCTCGATCATCCGGTCCACGTTGTAGTCGTGGTCCGGGTGGTGGTAGACGACGATGTCCACGTCCTCCCACCGGTCCCGCTTCACCTCCCACTCCGCGGAGAGGTACGCCCAGAAGCCCAGGATGGGCGCGTCCATCTTGTAGTGGAAGTAGCGGCGCCCGTCCTCCTCCCACTCCCGCTCCAGGTACCCCGGCGCCAGGGCGATCTGCTCCGGCACCGTGCTCACCACCGTCTCGAACTCCACCCAGTCCGACTCGGCGCTGATGTAGTTGGTGTCGTACGACGCGGAGTCGTAGAGGGAAGGCATGCGCTCCACCGGGGGGAGGTCCCGTCGCCGGCGCTCCACGGGGTCGGTGAGCTCGAAGGCGTCGTTGTAGCCGATGTGGGGGAAGTAGCCGGCGTTGTTGAAGAAGGTGCCGTTGTGGACGACGCTCGTGTTCGAGCCGGCGTTCACGAAGCCCCGGTTCCGGACGGCCACCCGGTAGGCCACCTCCATCTCCGCGCCGGGGGCCAGGGGCTCGGCAAGGCGGTAGGTGCGCCATCCGACCTCGGCGTCCTCGTGGAGCAGCTCCCCGCCCGGGAGGTCCAGCTCGAGAGTGTCCACGACCCGGGGGTTCCAGGTCATGTGCACCGAGTCCAGAGCCGCCGCCTCCTTGTTGCGCAGCGTGTAGGTCCCCCGGATGTCCACGGCCCGCTCGTCGGGGAAGATGTCCACCTCGGCGTAGACCGAGGTGATGCGCGGCTGGGGCGCCCCCTCGTATCGGCCGTACTCCTTCTCGTACGCGGCCCGGGCGTCCCGGAGCTGGTCCGGGGTCCGGTATTCGTTCAGGACGTTCGTGTTGTAGTAGATCCAGCTCCCGGTGCCCACGAAGCCCACGAGCGCCACCACGGCCACCGCCACCACCGGGGCCGTCACCCGCTCCCGGGCCAGGCGCAGGCGGGTCCGGAGAGCCGTGTCCTTGCCCCGGACCCAGAGAAGGTGGACGAGGACCAGGAGGCCGAGGGCCGCGAAGCCCCAGTAGGTGAGGAACCAGGCCAGGGGCTCCACGAAGTGGCCGAACCCGTTCATGTCCGAGTAGGGCGCCGGCGGGGTCTGGGCGTACTGGTAGAGCCGGTGGTTCAGGTCCAGCGCGTTCAGCACGGGCAGGCTGACGTAGTACAGCACCATCAGGAGGAAGCCCAGGTACTTGTTGTTGGTCAGCACCTGGGTGAAGAGGGCCAGCACCGCCACCAGGAGGAGGGGGAGCCCCACCCGGAGCCCCAGGGTCTGGACGTAGAGGAGGGGCTCGATGTCGGTGAAGCCGTCCAGGAGCTGGAAGGCCACCGCGGAGAGGGCGGAGACCGCCAGGACCAGGACGCTCACCGCGGCCAGGGCGGCCATCTTGGCCCCCCAGAAGACCCAGCTCCGGACCGGGAGGGCGTCGTGCACCTCGTCGGCGCCCAGGCTCCGGTCCCGCCACACCAGCTCCCCGGAGTAGAAGGTGAGGATCACCAGCGCGAAGAGGAGGAAGGTGCTCAGGATGACCTGCACCATGAGCTGGGTCCGGGGGTGCACCGGGGTCCCGAAGATGCTGGAGAGGGAGGCGCTTCCGCCGACGAAGTTCAGGACCCCGATCGCCAGGATCACCAGGAAGGGGAGGCTCCGCACCACGGTGCGCACCTCCAGCCCCGTCTGGTGGAGGAGCTGCGTCCAGCTCGCGCCCAGGTCGAAGCGCCGCGTGACCTCCGCGGCGGCGGCCCGGCGGGCGGCGGGCCGCGGAGTGGCCCCGCGGGTGGGCGTGGGGTCCTCCGGAGCGGTCCTCTTCCCAGCCCTCGTCGCGCGGGCGGTGAAGGAGAAGCGGGCGTAGACCAGCCCCAGGAGGAGGACGCCGAGGCCGCTCCAGAGGAGGCGGTTCTGCACCATGCCGGGGTCCAGCCCCAGCACACGGGTGTTCCGCTCGAAGGTCGTCCAGTACTGGGTGGCGGTTCCCAGCGCCGCGATCCCCGTGGGGTCCAGGAGGGTGGCCAGCGCCTCGTTCTCCACGTCGGAGAGGAGGTTGCCTGCCACGCCGAAGGCCACCAGGAAGGCCACCAGGGCGGCGTAGGTCGCCACCATGCTCCGGGTGACCGTGGCCACCCCGAAGAAGAGGGCGCCGGTGAAGAAGATGTTGGGGACGACGATCATCCCCAGCGAGTAGAGGTAGGGCGCGAGCTGGAAGGGGCCCACCCGCTCCGGCTCGAGCCAGGGCATGAAGCCCCCGAGGGCGATGGCCGCCGCCACCCAGAGGAAGATGAGCACCGAGACCACGAAGGCCCCCGCGAAGCGCCCGGCCAGGAACTCGTGCTTCTTCATGGGCGTGGTGAAGAAGAGCCCCTCGGTGCGGTGCTCGTGGTCCCGCAGCACGGCTCCGGCCATGAAGACCGTCGTCACGAAGACCCCGATGACGCTCATGACCGCCAGGAACTGCTGGATGACGTAGGGCGCGTTCCGGTTCACGTTCCCCACCGCGCCGCCGAGCTGGATGCCGTCGGTGGTGGCTGCGCCGAAGGCCAGGAGGAAGAAGACCGCCCCCGCCAGCCAGAAGGTGGCCGAGCGCAGGTGGTACCGGATCTCGAACCGGACGATCTCCGCCAGGCGGCTCACGCGGCCTCCAGCTCGGACGGCCGTCCCCCCAGCGTCGTGAAGTACACGTCCTTCAGGTCGGCCTCCACGGGGCGGAAGCCCTCCCCGGGCTCGGCCTCCGAGAAGACGTGGGCCATGGTGCGGCCGGCGCGGAGGTGGGTCGAGATGACGCGGTGCTCGGCTTCCAGCGCCTGGAGCCCGCCCGGAGCCACGGTGCGCTCCCACACCTTCCCGCGGAGGTCGGCGATGGCGTCCCGGGGCTCCGCCGTCAGGAGGACCTCGCCCTGGGAGATGATGGCCATCCGCCGGCACAGGTCGCTGACGTCCTCCACGATGTGGGTGGAGAGGATCACGACCACGTTCTCCCCGATCTCCGCCAGGAGGTTGAGGAAGCGCATGCGCTCGGCCGGGTCGAGCCCGGCCGTGGGCTCGTCGACGATGACGAGGCGGGGACCGCCCAGGAGCGCCTGGGCGATGCCGAAGCGCTGCCGCATGCCCCCGGAGTAGGTGCCGAGCTTCCGCTTCCGGGCGTCCCAGAGGTTCGTCTGGTGGAGGAGCGCCTCCACGGCGTCCTTCCGCTCCCCGCGGTCGGTGATCCCCTTGAGCACCGCCAGGTGGGCGAGCATGTCCTGGGCGGAGACCTTGGGGTAGACGCCGAAGTCCTGGGGCAGGTAGCCCAGGACCTTCCGGACCTCGTCCTTCTCCCGGAGCACGTCGAGGCCGTCCAGCGTCACGCTTCCCCGGTCCGGCTCCTGGAGGGTGGCCAGGGTGCGCATGAGGGTGGACTTCCCGGCCCCGTTGGGCCCCAGGAGGCCGAACATGCCCGTGGGGATCGTGAGGGTGACGCCCTTGAGGGCGTGCACGCCGCCGGGGTAGGTCTTGGCCAGGTCGCGGATCTGGAGCTCGTGGCTCACGGGACGCCTCGGGGATCGGGGGGAGAGACCTTCGCGCCTCCCTACGGAATGGGGCCGGCCGTGCTTCACCGCAAATCGCGCGGAACGGAAGTTGCTCCTCTTTCCAGGCAGCACGAAGCCCGCCTTCCAACCCACGATGGAGCAGCCATGGACGTCCCACCGGAGATCGCCTTCCGCAACGTGGAAGCGACGGACGACATCAAGCAGGGGATCCTCGACGGCATCGACAAGCTCGAGGAGGTGTACCCGGGCCTGGTGGCCTGCCGGGTCATGGTCGAGGACCTGACCCCCGCCCGGCACAGCGGCAACGAGTACAAGATCCGTCTCGAGCTGAGCATCCCCAACAAGACGGTGATGGTGGAGAAGGACCATACCGAGTCGTCGGACCCGGTCGACCTCCACCAGCTCCTGCGCGAGGCCTTCAACATCGGGCGCAAGCGCCTGAAGAAGGTGAAGGACCAGCGGCGCGGGAACGGGAAGGAGTACGATCTCCCGCCCCATGGTCGCGTGACCCGGCTCCTCACCGACGAGCACGGCGTGCGCTACGGCTTCCTCATGGACCGCGAGGGCACCCAGGTCTACTTCCACGAGAACGCCCTCGTGGACGAGCTGGAGTACGAGGACCTCGAGGTCGGGGACGAGGTGCGCTTCACGGCCGCCAAGGGCGACCACGGGCCCCAGGCGAGCTCGGTGGCGCCCCTGGATCCCCACAAGGTGGGCCCGACCGTCGAGCGGACGATCCCCCTGGAGACCGTCCACGAGGCCTGACGCCCTCCGCGACGCCGCCGTCCGTCCGCGGCCCCCGGGCCCGGGGCTCCTCCCACGAGGGGCCCCGGGCCCGTATCTTATGCCCCTGCGGCACCGCCCAACCCGCCCGGTGCGTTTGCCCGCCGCGAGGGGACCCCCCAGTTTGCCGGGGCCCTCCACCATCCCCTTTGCACCCTTCGGTACATATGAGTGACGCATCTCCCGAGCCCTCGGGCCAGCCGCGCCGCGGGTTCATCGCCGCCATGGGCGCCATCGTGGGCGGCGCGATCGCCACCCTCATCCCCGTCCTGTCCGGCGTAGTCTCCGCATTCGACCCGCTGACCAAGCGCGGCGCCGAGGCCGGCATGGTCCGCGTGACCAAGCTGGGCGTGCTCCCGGAGGGGGGCGCGCCGCAGAAGTTCACGGTCACCATGGACCAGGTGGACGCGTGGACGACCTACAAGGACACGCCCGTGGGCGCCGTCTACCTCCGGCGGACGGACTCCGGGGTGCAGGCGCTGAACGTGGTGTGCCCCCACGCCGGCTGCTTCGTCAACGTGGCCCAGGGCGGCGGCGCCTACGCCTGCCCCTGCCACGAGAGCGCCTTCCATCTCGACGGCACCATCGCCGATCCCGACAGCCCCGCTCCCCGTCCCATGGACGAGCTGGAGGTCGAGATCCGCAACGAGGACGAGATCTGGGTCCGCTTCCGCAACTTCCTGCCGGGGCGTGAGGAGAAGGTCCCCGTCGCATGAGGGACCGGACCACGCAGCTCCTCGACTGGCTGGACCAGCGCACGGGCTATCGCCACCTCCTGAACGAGGCGCTGTACGAGCGGATCCCCGGCGGCGCGCGGTGGCGCTACGTGTGGGGGAGTGCGCTCACCATCGCCATCGTGACCCAGTTCATCACGGGGATCGCGCTGGTGGCGTACTACAGCGCCAACGCCCAGGGCGCCTGGGAGAGCGTCTTCTACATCCAGAACCAGATGCTGGGCGGGTGGCTCCTCCGGGGCATCCACCACTTCACCGCCCAGGCCACGATCATCCTCCTGGCGCTCCACATGCTCCAGGTCATCGTGGACGGCGCCTACCGGGCGCCCCGGGAGGTGAACTTCTGGTTCGGGCTGGCGCTCCTGCACATCGTGCTGGGCCTGTCGCTGACCGGGTACCTCCTCCCGTGGGACCAGAAGGGCTTCTGGGCCACCAAGGTGGCCACCAGCATCGCGTCCATCACGCCGGTGGTGGGCCCCGAGCTCCAGCGCCTCCTGGTGGGTGGCTCCGAGTACGGGCATCACACGCTGACCCGCTTCCTGGCCCTCCATGCCGCCGTTCTCCCGGCGCTCCTGGTGGGGCTCCTGGCGGGGCACGTGTACCTCTTCCGGCGGCACGGGATCACCGTGAAGGACCCGGAGCACGCGCCCGACGAGATGTTCTTCCCGGGCCAGCTCTTCAAGGACGCCATCGTCGGGATGGCCGTGATGATCACCGTGGTGGCCATCGTGCTCTACACGGGCGGCGCCGAGCTGGGCGCGCCGGCCGACCCGACGGAGCCGTACGCGGCGGCGCGCCCCGAGTGGTACTTCCTCTTCCTCTTCCAGTGGCTGAAGTACTTCCCGGCCGGCTGGGAGGTGGTGGGGGCCATGGTGATCCCGGGGATCGTGGTGGGGGTGGTCGCGCTCATGCCCCTCATCGGGAAGTGGGATCTGGGCCACCGGTTCAACGTGGCCTTCACGGCGGGGCTCATGGGCGCCATCGCCGTGCTCACGGTGCTTGCGTACACCGAGGATCGGGGCAACGAGGAGTTCCTCCAGGCCAAGGAGATGGCGGCGCTCGAGGCCGAGCGGGCCCAGGCGCTGGCCAACTCCCCCGACGGCATCCCGCCCACCGGGGCGCTGACGCTGCTCCGCAACGACCCCCTGACCCAGGGGCCCAAGCTCTTCGCCAGCAACTGCTCCAGCTGCCATCGCTTCCAGGGCCACGACGGCCTGGGCGGGCAGCCCTCCGACGAGCAGTCGGCGTCGGACCTGGCGGGCTTCGGGAGCCGCGAGTGGCTCCGGGGCCTCCTGGACCCGGAGCGCGTGGACAGCCCCGACTACTTCGGCGGCTCGGACCACGACCGCGGCGACATGGTGCGCTACGTAACCCGACGGGTCCCGCGCTTCACGGACGAGCAGACAGCGGACCTCCGCAACGTGGTGCTGGCCGTCTCCGCGGAGGCGGAGCTCCCCTACCAGGCGGAGGTCGACGAACGGGACCGGGAGGCCATCGAGGCCGGGCGGCGGGCGCTGACCCAGGAGCCCATCGAGTGCATCGAGTGCCACACCTTCCGGGACAACGTCAACGAGGACCCGGACGGGCCCATCCTCACCGGGTGGGGCTCCCGGGAGTGGGTCGTGGACTTCGTGTCCGACCCCGAGCACCCACGCTTCTACGGCGAGGACAACGACCGCATGCCGTCGTTCCTGGAGGAGGGGATCCTCACCGAGGCGCAGATCGGCCTCATCGCCGACTGGATCCGTCAGGACTGGTACCGGCCCGCAGCCGAGGAATCGGACGGGCCCTGACGCCCTGACGCGCCGGCCCTCCCGGACGCACGAAGGCCCCGCCCACCGGTCCGGTGGACGGGGCCTTCTTCCGTTCGAGGGGAGGCCCCTCTAGGACGTGAGCCGCTTCTTCGCGGCCAGCGCCACCGGTACGGCGGCGGCCAGCCCCGCAGCCACTTTCGCGCCGTTGGACTTGAGCAGGGACTTGGCCCCGCGGAGGGCGAGGAGGTTCTTCGGACCCTTCTTGGGATTCCGGAAGAGGTAGGTGGTCTTGGGCGCCTTCATGAACGCGAACGTGGTCGCAATCTTCTTCAGCATGATCGGCCTCTCGGGTGGTCGAGGAAGGTCGTGGTCGTCACCCCCCTCTCGTTGCAACCACCATGCCGCGGTCCGTCCTGGGATCAGGCCCCGCCGCCCCGGGCCAGGATCATGAGCTGGTACGGCTCCAGCGCGATCTGCTTCACCGCGTCCACGGTGCGCCCGGTGTGGAGGTCGAGGAGGGTCTTCCGCATGCCCTTGTGACGCAGGTGGCGCGCCTCCACCACCTGCTCGGACCCGGTGAAGTTGGCCAGGACGAAGACGGTCTGGGCCCCGGCGGTGCGGAGGAATCCCAGGACGTGGTCGTTGCCGGTCTCCGCCACCTCGGTCTCGGATCCCTGCAGGGTGGGGTTCTGGGTGCGCACGCGGAGGAGGCGCAGGAGGCCGTGGAAGATCCGCCCCGGCACGGAATCCCGGTCGTCCCGGCGCTCGGCCCGGTCCCAGTCGAAGGGAGCCCGGTGGAGCCAGCGGGTGTCCCCGGCCTTCCGGGGGTCGTCGGCGTACCCGTAGTCGTTGAGCATCCCGATCTCGTCCCCGAGGTAGATGAGCGGCATGCCGGTCACGGTGGTGACGACCCCCAGGAGGAGGAGCACGCGGCGCAGGGCCAGCTCCAGCGCTTCCTCGTCCCCTTCCTCCCGTGCCTTCTCGATCCCGCACAGCGAGGCCAGGGTGCCGGAGACGCGGCCGTGGCCCGTGACCGGGTCCTCCTGGAAGGGCTCGCCCCGGGCGAAGCTCCCCTCGAACTCGCCGGTGTAGAAGTCGGAGAGGAAGCGGCGGTGGGCGGACGGGTCGAACCCCGACGCCTCGATCTGCTCGTCGGCGAAGGCCCAGCCGATGTCGTCGTGGCACCGGACGTAGTTCACCCAGCCGCAGCCTTCCGGGAGCTGGAAGGCCCGGTCGAGGGAGCGCCGCAGCATGCGCACGTCCCTGGTGGCCAGGGCGTCCCAGAGGAGCGCCATGAGCTGCGGGTTGTACGAGAGGGGGCACTCGTCCCGCCCGATGTACTTCCGCACCTCCGCCGGGTGGACGATGGCCTCCGACATGAGGACCATGGCCGGGGAGGCGATGGCGGCCACGGCGTTGAACGCCTGGATGAGGAGGTGGGCCTCGGGGAGGTTCTGGCAGTCCGTGCCCATGCGCTTCCAGAGGAAGGCCACGGCGTCCATGCGGAGGATCTCGACGCCCTGGTTGGCCAGGAAGAGCATCTCCTCGGCCATGCGGGTGAAGACCTCGGGGTTCTCGTAGTTGAGGTCCCACTGGTAGGTGTGGAACGTCGTCCACACCCACTTCCGCATCCCGGGGTGGTAGGTGAAGGCACCGGGGTGGTCCTCGGCGAACACCTCGGGGAGGCTCTCCTCGAAGGCGTCGGGGATCTCCCGGTCCGGGTAGATCCGGTAGTAGTCCGTGAAGGGCGCCTCCCCCTCCTGGGCCTTCTCGGCCCACTCGTGCTCGTCGGCCGTGTGGTTGAAGACGAAGTCCAGCACGAGGGAGATCCCCCGGTCCCGGAGGTCGGTGGCGAGCTCCCGGAGCTCCTCCATGGTCCCGAGCTCCTCCTTGACCTTGCGGTAGCTGCGCACCGCGTACCCCCCGTCATTGTCCCCGTGGGACACGTCGAGGAGGGGCATGAGGTGGAGGGCCGTGACGCCGAGCTCCGCCAGGTAGGGGATCCGCTCCCGGAGCCCTTCGAGGTCCCCGGCGAAGAGGTCCACGTAGCACGAGGCCCCCACCATCCGGCTCGAGAGGTACCAGTCGGGGTCCTCCTCCCGGAGCCCGTCGAGCGCCTTGAGCTCGTCGGGGCGCTGGATCCACGCGTCCGTGGCGGAGGTGAGGACGGACTCCAGGTGGTAGAAGAAGTCGTAGCGGTCCCCGTACAGGGCCAGGAGCCGTCCGAACAGCCGCGGGAAGTGGTGGCGGAGGCGCTCGACGTATGCCTCCCATTCCTCGGGGGAGGAGGCGCGCCCGCGAAAAGGCACCTCCAGGCGGGGGAGGAGGCGCTCCAGGGCGGAGGCGCTCTCCTTCTCGATCCAGGCGGGGGGCAAAGGCTCCATGCCGCCATGAACACCGCCCCGGCGCGCTCGTTCCGGGGTGGGCCCGGACCGGAGGACGGAGCGGACCCGGCGGAAGGGCCTCCCGCTACCGCACGCCGCCCCGGCGCAGGAGCGTCGCGATCTCCCCCTCCAGCTTGCCGGTTCCCCCGCACACCACCGGCGTCTCGTTGGTGAAGCGGTCCCTGGCCAGCCCTTCCAGGCGGGTCTGGACCAGGGTCTCCTCGCCGGCCGCCCGGAGCCGGGTGACGAGGGCGAAGCGGACCTCGTAGACGTCCGCCCTCTCCCCCTGCATGGCGGACCCGCAGTCGATGTAGGCGGAGTTCCGCTCCCCCTCGTAGAGCTGCCCCGAGATCGTCATGGGCGGGGTGTAGAAGGTGAGGGGGTCGGCGTCGGAGGCGGCCGCCGCCTCGAGGCCCAGGTACCGGTAGATGGCCGGGACCTCCGCCGCCAGGGCCTCCGGCGTCCCCCTCATGCGGGAGCTGTGCAGCGGCATCTCGCGGCGGTCCTCGACGGGGATGTCCCGGGCCACGCCCAGGGGGCTTTCGAAGGAGCGGACGCCGGTGGTGCTCCCCGCGCAGGCGGTCAGGACGAGCGCGAGGGCGGCGGCGAGCAGGGAGCGAGGGGCGGGGAGTGGGCGCATGGGGCCTCGGTGCGGGAGGGGCGAGGGCAGGGAGCGTCGGGGACGCGGCCGGATCCCCCAGGATACGCGCATTGCGGCGGGTCCGGCAATCCGCCGCCGGGCTTCCACCGAGGGGGGCGCGCGCCTACCATCAGGGGTCCGGTCCCCTTCCCGTACGACGCTACGAGGCATCCATGACGACGAGCCGCATCCCCCGAGCCCTCGTGACGCTGGCGCTGGCCGCCGGTCTGGCCGCTCCCGCCGTGTCCGCCCAGACGTTCCCCACCGACGACCCGGTCATCGAGGCCATGTGGGAGCAGGGCATGGTGCCGGAGAACTCCCGGGTCCGGGAGCTCGCCCAGGCCCTCCTCGACTCCATCGGTCCCCGGCTCATGGGGTCCCCGGGCTTCGAGGCCGCGGCCGACTGGGTCATGGAGACGTACGACCGCTGGGGCATCGACTCCGAGCGCCAGGAGTATGGGACCTGGATCGGGTGGGACCGGGGCTACACCCACATCGACCTTCTGGAGCCCCGGGAGCGGAGCCTCGAGGGGATGATCCTGGCCTGGAGCCGGGGGACCGACGGGCCGGTCACCGCCGAGGTGGTCCTCATGCCGGTGTTCGAGTCCGCCGCGGACTTCGAGGCCTGGCTCCCCGGGGTGGAGGGGAAGATGGTGGCCATCTCCTTCCCCGAGCCCACCTGCCGGGCCGACGAGTCGTGGGAGACCTACGCCACCGAGGAGTCGTTCCGGCAGATGCGGGAGGACCGGCAGGCCGCGCGCGAGGCGTGGAGCCGCTCCGTCCAGGCCGCGGGCCGTGACCACGCGGCCCGCATCGAGGCCGCGGGGGCCGTGGCGGTGCTGACCAACCGCTGGTCCCAGGGTTGGGGCGTGGACAAGATCTTCTCCTCCCCCACGGAGGAGATCCCCGGCGTGCACCTGAGCTGCGAGGACTACACGCTCGTGGCCCGCCTGGCGGAGAACGACCAGGGTCCCCGGATCCGCCTCGACGCCGAGGCCGAGTTCCTCGGGGACGTTCCGGCCTTCAACGTGGTGGGCACGATTCCCGGCACCGAGCTCCCCGACGAGTACGTGGTGCTGAGCGCCCACCTGGACTCCTGGGACGGCGCCTCCGGGGCCACGGACAACGGGAGCGGCACGGTCATGATGATGGAGGCCATGCGGATCCTCCGGGAGACCTACCCCAACCCCCGCCGCACCATCGTGGCGGGACACTGGGGCGGGGAGGAGCAGGGGCTCGTCGGCTCCACGGCCTTCGCGGCGGACAACCCCGAGGTGGTGGACGGCCTCCAGGCCGGGTTCAACCAGGACAACGGCACCTGGCGCATCGACTACATCCGCATGCAGGGCTTCCTGGACGCGGGCAAGCACTTCGGGAAGTGGCTCAGCTACATCCCTGGCGAGATCACGGACTTCATCGACCTGGACATCCCGGGGGTGCCCGAGACGGGCGGAAGCGACCACATGTCGTTCATCTGCGTGCCCGCGCCCGGCTTCCGGCTCCAGAGCAACTATCCCGACTACCGCCAGTACACCTGGCACACCAACCGGGACACCTTCGACAAGCTGGTCTTCAGCGACCTCCGCAACAACGCGACGCTGGCCGCCATGCTGGCCTACCGGGCCTCGGAGGACGAGGAGCGCGTGACCACGGAGATGCGGGAGCTGGAGGGGCGCGACTGGCCCCAGTGCCGTCCGCCCCGCCGGAGCTACCGCTAGGGGGGCGGGGGCGCCCCCGCTCCAGGGGGCCTGGGCGAACGGGGGGCGGACGGCGGGCGGCGCGTCTGTCGGCGCCGCCCCACCCCGTGTAAGGTGGGCCGGACGGGGGCCGTAGGTACCGGCGGCCCACCCGTCCCCGCCCGCCGCTCAGGAGCTCCCATGCGTCCCCTCCCCACCCGCGCTCCGGTCCCGTTCCTGGCGGCCTTCGTGGTGGCGCTGGGCGGGACCGGGGCCCTGGACGCCCAGGAGGTGCGGGGCCGCCTGCTGGACGAGGCCGAGGGGACGCCTCTGGCGGGGGCCTACGTGGCCCTGGTCCGGGACGACGCGGCCGCGGCCACCACCCTCACCCGGGCCGACGGATGGTTCCAGCTCGAGGCTCCGGAGGCCGGGACCTGGACCGTCCGGGCCGAGCACCTGGGCTACGGCACCGTGGAGATCATGGTGAACGCCGCGCCCGACCGGCCGGTCTGGCTGGACCTGGCCGCGGCCCGGGAAGCGGTGGAGATCGAGGGGATCACGGCCGAGGTGGACCGGGCCTGCGAGGTGGAGTCCGAGGACGCCGTCGCGCTGGCCCGGCTCTGGACCGAGGTGTCGAAGGCGTTCCAGGTGGCCACCGTGGCCGAGGACCGGGGCCTCTACCGCCTCGAGGTCGATCAGTGGCGGCGCTCGCTGGACCCCGCCGACCTGGCGCTGGTGGAGGAGACCGACCGCCGTCGGGGCCGGGGCAACCAGCGGGGCAGCCCCTTCGAGAGCCTCCCGCCCGCCGCGCTTGAGGCGGACGGCTACGTGCAGGGGGACGACCGGGCCGGCTACCGCTACTATGCGCCCGACGCCCGGGTGCTGCTCTCGCGGAGCTTCCAGGACACCCACTGCTTCGGCGTGGAGGACGACGAGCCCGACGAGCTTCCCCCGGGGGTGGCGCCGGGGGCGTGGAGGGGCATCGCCTTCGAGCCCCGGGACCGGAACGAGCCCGACGTCCGCGGCGTGCTCTGGATCGACCGGCGCAGCCTGGAGCCCCGGCGACTCGACTTCCGGTACACCGACCTCCCCATCCCGGTGGAGCACGACGAGCTGGGGGGGCGGGTGGGCTTCCGGCGTCTCCCCGAGGGCCCGTGGATCGTCAGCGACTGGCGGATCCGCATGCCGGTCGTGGACGCGGAGGAGTACCGACCCTACGCGTCCGCCTCCCTGCGGCTCCGCCACGAGATCGTGTCGCTCACCGAGGTGGGCGGGCAGGTCGTCGAGGTGGGCCGACGGGGGGCCGAGACCGTGACCTTCGGGGAGACCGGAAGCGTCGAGGGCGTCGTGCGGGACGCGGACGGCGCCCCCGCCCCCGACGCCGTGGTGACCCTCGCCGGGACCTTCTTCGCCGCCATGACGGACGGGGACGGACGCTTCGTCGTGGAAGGCGTTCCCCCGGGCCGCTACCGCCTGGCGGCCACCTCGGCGGTCCTGGACTCCCTGGGGCTCGGGGGCGAAGGGAGCGCCGAGGTGCAGGTCCGGCCCCGGGGCGTGTCGGAGGTGGAGCTGGAGCTGCCCGACGTGGCGACCCTGATGGCCGACGCGTGCGCCGCTCCGCTCGAGGAGGGGGCCGAGGGGCTCCTCGCGGGCCGGCTGGCCCGGGGCCGGGCGGAGACGGAGCCCGACTTCGCCGCGCTCCGGGTGGAGCTCTCCTGGACGAGCGCCGTCGACCTGGACATGCGTCCGGGGGTCGTGGGGGTGGAGGTGGGGACGGCCCGGGCCCTGGTGCCGGTGGGCGCCGACGGGCGGTGGCGGGCCTGCGGCGTCCCGGTGGACGAGCCGGTCCGGGTGTCCGCCGTCCGGGGGGACGAGGGCCGGGAGCCGGTCTCGGAGGTCCGGGCCGTGACCGTGGTCCGGGGCGAGATCCCGGAGGTCGTCCTTCCCCTACTGGCCGTGGAGGCCGCGGTGGGGGACCCGGTGGAGCTCGAGGGGCTCACCGTGGAGGTGGCCCGCCGGGTACGGGACGACCTCATGGACATCGGGGTGCGCCGGGAGGCGCTGGGGCGGCGCTTCATCGGCACCGACGACATCGAGAAGAACCGGAACAGCACCGCCAGCGCGCTCCATCTCGTGGAGCGGCAGCGGCTCCCCGGCGTGTTCTTCCGGGACGGGGCCGACTTCCAGTGCATCGCGCTGCGGCGGGCGTCGGATCCCTCCGACCTGGGGGCGGCGGGCGCCCGGACCCAGCTCTGCGCCCAGATCGTGGTGGACGGGATGCCGGTCCACCAGTCGGTCCTCCAGCTCATGCGGCCCACGGACATCGCGGCCATGGCGCTTCTGACCCCCCTGGAGGCGGGAGCCCGCTTCGGAAGCGGCGTGAGCGGGCACACCGGGGCCGCCGGGGGAATCCTCTACATCTGGACCTACGGCGGCGTGGAGGGGTCCAACCGGAGACGCTGAGCGCCGGCGGGAAGCGCCCCGGACGAGACCGGCCTGGACCGGCCCTCTCGCCGCCGCCCGGGCCCGGGGGCCGCCCCCGTCCCGACGCCGCGTCGGGGTAACCCGACCCGACGGTGCGCGTATCCCCGTACGACCTCGCCGCGAACCTCCTCCGCTCGATCCGCCATGAGGCTCCGCCCCACCGCCCGCTCTCTCCGCCGCCTCTCCCGTCCGGGCGCGGGGCTCCTGCCCGTGGCCCTCCTGGCGTCGGCGCTCGTGGGGTCCGCCCTCCCCGGGTCCGCGCCCCTGGCCGCGCAGCAGGTCCGGGGCCTTCTCCTGGACGGCGTGGACGCCCGCCCCCTGGCCGGGGCCTACGTCGTGCTCCTGCGGGACGGGGCGGAGGTCGTGGGGACGGTCACCCGGGTGGACGGAGGGTTCCGCCTGACCGCCCCGGAGCCGGGCCCCTACCTCCTCCGCGCCGACCACCTGGGATACGCCACCGTGGAGCGGGAGGTGGTGCTGCCGCCTCCCGGCACCCCGCTGGAGCTCGAGCTGGTCACCACCCAGGAGGCCATCGAGATCGAGGGCCTGGTGACCGAGGCGGACGACCGGTGCCAGCTGCCCCGGGCCGTGGCGGTCCAGGTGGTCTCGCTCTGGAACGAGGTGGGCAACGCCTTCCAGGTGGCGGCCCTCCTCGACGAGCAGCGCCTCTACGACCTCCGGGTGGAGCGGTGGCGGAGGGAGCTCGACCCGCGGACGCTCGCGGTGACGTCGGAGGAGCGGGAGGCGGACCGCGGCATCCAGCGCACCAGCCCCTTCCAGAGCCTCCCGCCGGAGGAGCTGGCACGGCTGGGCTACGTCCAGGAGATGCCGGACGGGACCATCGACTACCACGCCCCCGACGCGCGGGTGCTCCTCTCCCGGTCCTTCCAGGAGACCCACTGCTTCGGCATCACCATCGACCCGCCGGCGGACGGCGAGGCCGACTGGGTCGGGATCCGCTTCGACCCCCGGGGGCGGGACCGGGCGGAGATCCGGGGCGTCCTCTGGGTGGACCGGGGGCTCCGGCCCCAGCGCCTGGACTACACCTACACCGAGCTTCCGGGCCGGGTGGGGAGCGACGACCTGGGAGGACGGGTGAGCTTCCAGCGCCTCCCCGACGGTCCGTGGATCGTGTCGTCGTGGCGGATCCGCATGCCCCAGGTCCAGGGGGAGCGCTTCCACACCTTCGCCTCGTCGGAGCCCCGCTACCGCTACGAGCTGGTGGGGATCGAGGAGGTGGGGGGCGAGGTCGTGCAGGCCGGTCCCCGTGGCGGCGAGCTCCGCGACCTCTCCCGCCCCGGCGCCGTGGAGGGCCGGGTGGTGGACGATCGGGGGCGTCCCGCCGCGGGCGCCACGGTGGCGCTGGAGGGGACGTACTACCGGGCCGTCACGGGTGCCGAGGGGGGCTTCCGGCTGGACCGGGTGCCCGGGGGCCGGTACCGCCTCCGCTATTCCTCTCCCCTCCTGGACTCCCTGGGGCTCGAGGCCCAGGAGGAGCCGGTGACCGTCGAGCCCGGGGAGCCCGCGACGGTGGAGCTGGCCCTCCCCTCCACGGCGTCGCTCCTGGCGCGGGCGTGCACCGACCCGGTCGCGCCCGACGGGGAGGGGCTGCTCCGGGGGGTCGTGCGGGGACCGGACGGACGCCCCGTCCCCTTCGCGCGGGTGGAGCTCTCCTGGTCCGAGCGGGTCGGGGTGAGCGAGTCCGAGGCCGGCTGGGTGACGGTCCAGCAGAGCCGGGCGAGCGCCACGCTGGAGGCCGACGAGGAGGGGGTGTGGGCGGCGTGCGGCCTCCCCGACGTGGGGCTCCTGGTGGCCCGGGCGAGCTGGACGGGCGCCCGGAGGGGCGAGGGCCCCGAGGAGGAGGTCCGCATCGGCCGGTCCGACGACGCCGAGGCGCTCCCCCGGGTGGAGCTCGCGCTCCCCGAGCCCGAGGAGGCCGCCGTGGCGGTCGCGGCCGAGGGCGCCGGGGAGCTCGTCGTGGAGGAGGGCGCGTCCCCGGAGGAGGCGCGGCTCCTCCGGGAGCTGGCGGCCCTCGGCGTGCGCCGGGAGACGCTGGGCGGGCGCTACGTGGGCCCCGACGACATCGAGGAGCACCGGGTCGGGTCCATGGACGCCCTGGACATGATCGGCGTCGTGGGGATCCCCGGCGTCCGCGTTCGGATCCTGGCCTCGACCAACGAGCCGTGCATCTACTCCCGGCGGAACGTGCAGAGCTCGTTCTCCGGGGGCGTCCCCGAGCCCATCTGCGCGGCCATCGTGCTGGACGGCGTGCCCAGCGACGCGCGGCGCCTGGCCTCGGTCCCCGGCTCCAGCGTGGCCGCCGTCGCCTACCTGCGCCCGTCGGAAGCCGGAGCGCGCCTCGGGAGCGGCACCGACGGCGGCGCCATCCTGGTCTGGACGCGGCTGCGCTGACGGGGAGGTGCGGGTCGGCCTGGGCGCCGACCGGGTCGTCCCCTACGGCGCGCCGTTGGCCTCGAGGGCGTGGCGCTGGACCTCGTCGGCGTTGAGGGGGGTGAGGGCGTCGGTGTCCTCTTCCCCGGTGCGGATCCGGATCACCCGCTCGATGGGCTGGACGAAGATCTTGCCGTCCCCGACCTCCCCGGTGCGGGCGGCGCCCATCATGGCCTGGATGGTGCGCTCCACGAAGGGCTCCGAGACGACGGTGGCGATGCGCACCTTCTCCCTGAACTCCATGACCACGGTGGAGGCGCGGTAGGACTCCACGATCTCCCGCTCGCCGCCGTGGCCGCTGACGCGGCTCACGGTGATCCCGGTGACGCCGGCCTTGAAGAGGGCCTTCTTCACGTCGCCGAGCTTCTCGGGCCGGATGATGCAGGTGATGAGCTTCATGTCGGTCTCCTGTGCGGGCGGGGGGCTACGACGCCGTCCCGGCGGCGGGCGAGGGCAGGGGGTCGACCGCGACGGGCGAGGGCAGGATGACCGGCGCGCTGATGCGCGTCGACTCGGCCCCCTCCAGGGCGTCCATCTCCGAGAAGTAGGGGTAGGCCAGGTAGCCGTGCTCGTGCACGTCGAGCCCCGACACCTCCTCCTCCGGGGACACCCGGATGCCCACCGTGGCCCGCAGCGCCGTGAAGGTCCCGGCGGCGAAGAGGAAGGCGAAGACGGCCACGGCCCCCACGCCCAGGGCCTGCACGCCGAGCTGGCCGAGCCCGGCCTGGGCGCCGAAGAGGCCGACGGCCAGCGTCCCCCAGACGCCGCACACCAGGTGCACGGAGATGGCGCCCACCGGGTCGTCGATCTTCAGCCGGTCCAGGGCGATGACCGAGCCCACCACGATCCCTCCGGCCACGAAGCCCACCATCGCCGACTCGAGGACCGACATCTGGTCCGCGCCCGCGGTGATTCCGACGAGCCCGCCCAGGATCCCGTTCAGGACCATGGAGAGGTCCGGGAGGCGGGTCACCATGAGGTCCGCCACCAGCGCCCCGATGGCCCCGGCGGAGGCCGCGATGGAGGTGGTCACCAGGACCATGGAGACGGTGGCGGGATCCGCGGAGAGGACCGAGCCGCCGTTGAAGCCGAACCACCCGAGCCAGAGGAGGAAGACGCCGATGACCGCCAGGGGCATGCTGTGGCCGAAGAAGGGCCGGGAGGCGCCGTCGACGTACTTGCCGAGGCGGGGGCCCAGCACGAGCACGCCGGCCAGGGCGCCGGCCCCGCCCACGGCGTGGACGAGCGTCGATCCGGCGAAGTCGTAGAACCCCATCTGGGAGAGCCAGCCTCCGCCCCAGTGCCAGCTCCCGGCCACGGGGTAGGCCAGGGCCACGAAGATCGCCGAGAACGCCAGGAAGGGCCCGAGCTTGACGCGCTCGGCCACCGCTCCGGAGACGATGGTGGCCGCCGTGGCCGCGAACATCCCCTGGAAGAGGAAGTCGGTCCAGTAGGTGTAGCCCGGGTTGTAGGCGGAGGTGAGGTCGGCCGCCGACGAGGGCCCCACGCCGAAGCCCGCGAACCCGAGGAACGCCCCGGCCAGCCAGGAATCGCCGGGGTACATGAGGTTGAACCCGACGAAGGCGTACGTCAGGAGCCCGATGGCCGGGATGACCGTGTTCTTGAAGAGCACGTTCACCGCGTTCTTGGCCCGGGTGAGCCCCGTCTCCAGCGCCGCGAAGCCCAGGTGCATGATGAAGACCAGGGCCGTGGCCACCATCATCCAGAGGTTGTTCACCGTGAACATCTCGGGGCTGACCGCGGGGGCCTCCTGACCCAGGGCGGGCAGGGGAAGTAGGAGGAGGAGCGCCAGGAGCGGCGCGGCGATTCTCGGGATCCGCATCGGGACCTCCCGGCAGGGAACGGAGGAGTCGGCTGGGGCAGCGACGATGATACCCAGCCTGCCGGAAGGCTGCATAACTAACACAAAATCAGTTATGCAAATTCACTCGAGGGGCCCCGTGGGACGGGGTTGGCGCTCCGTGGACGCCCCGCCTTCCCGTCGCCGATCCGAGTCGTGGCACGCTTCTGGCGCGCGCGGCTGCCCCTCAGATGGGGTCGAAGGTGTCGGTCTCGAAGCGGGCCCGGAACTCGGGCACGGTGGCGATCAGGATCTCGAGGATGTCCGCCCGGGTGGCGGCGTCCAGGTGCTCGTAGGTGTCGCTGTCGTCCTCGCCGCTCAGGACCTCGTGGATCCGACGCCAGAACGTCTGCTTGACCGGGTCCGGGAGGGTGCGGAAGGCGTCGGAGTGGACGAGGAAGCTCATGGGCCAGCGGAAGAGCCGGGTGCGGAGATCCAGCGCGCGGAGGGTCCGTCCCTGCTCGTCGAAGGGGCCCATGGCCTGGAAGTCCTCGGCGAAGGAGGACGTGCCTTCCACGGGGCCGCTCAGCGGCGCCTCGTCCACCAGGAGCATCCCCTCGACCAGGCGCTCGGTGACGGTCTCGATGCGCACCCGGGTGATGGGGAGGTAGCCGCCCGACGGCGGCTCGTCCCCGGTGGTGCGGAGGACCGCGTCCTGATCCCGGAGCGCGGCGGCGGTCTGGCGCTGGGCCACCGCCATGAGGTTGTGGACGTGGGCCTGATGGGCCAGGACCATGAGGGCCACGATGTCGCTGTGCGGAGTGAGGTAGGCGTCGGTGTAGAAGTGCTCGTCCAGCGCGGTGAGGTTGGAGCCCCGGGAGAGGTCCAGCTCCCGCACCCGCTCCTTGGCGTCGTCGATCTCGTGGAGGAGGCCGCGGGACCGCTGGTTGCCGGCGTGGGCGTCGCCGCTGGTCCCGGTGACGTACCACCCGCCCCACCGCTCGGACATGGGGGTCCGGTCCGTGGTGGCGTCCTGGTGGATCTCGGTGACCGGGTAGCCGGAGCGGTCGGCCAGGACGGAGAGGACCATGAAGCCCGGCACGTCGTTGGTGATGGACGAGGCGTGGCACATGTGGCAGGTCGTGCTCTCCCGCTCGAAGACCGGGTCGGACGACGGGTCCTGGGGCAGGGTGTAGAAGACCGCCCCGTCGTCCGGGTCCACCGACGCGATCTCCAGGATCGGGCTCTCCTGCACCCATCCCACGTAGACGTCGTCGTTGAAGTAGAGCGCCCGGGGAGCCCACGGCGCGATGCGGTCGGTCTGGAGGCTGGTGCGGGAGAAGACCAGGCCCTGGGAGGAGACGGGGATCTCCAGCGCCTCCAGGAGCGCGGGCAGGTAGCCCCACGCCGTGTCGTGGGCCAGGGTGATCCGGCCCTCGTCCAGCGCGACCTGGAGTCGGGCCACCGGGTCGAGCTGGAGGGAGTCGGGGACGGGCGGCAGATCCTGGGCGTGGACGGATCCGGCGAGCCCCGAGAGGAGGGCCACGGCCACGAGGGCGGAGACGGATGTGGGTTTAAACATGACAAAAAGGTAGGATATTGGTTCGCGCATCGCCATCGCCCCTGAAGACACGCCGGCGCGCCGCTTCGTTGGGACGTCGCCGCCCGCCGGGTCCGGGCCCCGCCCGCCGTCTCCGCCGCGTCCCGCCGGCGCCGCGGGCGCGCCCGCCCTCCCGGCCCGGCGGGCGTCGGTTCCGCGGCGGCTGCGCGGGCCGGGCGCGCCGGCTATGATGGCCGCGACCCCCCGGCCTTCCCCCACCCCCGTCGCCGTGCCCGCCTCCCCGTCTCATCCCGACTGCGACGTCCTGGTGGTGGGCTCCGGCTTCGGAGGGTCCGTGTCCGCCCTCCGACTGGCGGAGAAGGGGTACTCGGTGGTCGTCCTCGAGCAGGGGCGACGGTGGCGCACCCGGGACTTCACGGGGTCCAACTGGGACCTGCGGCGCTACCTGTGGGCGCCGGCGCTGGGCCTCCACGGGATCCAGGTCCTGAGCTTCCTCCGCCACGCCCTGGTCCTCCACGGCCGGGGCGTCGGGGGCGGGTCGCTGGTCTACGCCAACACCCTCGCCCGGCCCCGTCCCGAGGCGCTCCGGGGACCGGGGTGGGGCGGGGAGGACTGGAACGAGCGCCTCGAGCCCCACTTCGCCGAGGCCCGCCGGATGCTGGGGGCCACCCGGTGTCCCGGGGTGGGGCGGACCGACCGGCTCCTCCGGGAGGTGGGCCGGGATCTCTCCGGCGAGGACACCTTCCGCGTCCACGACGTGGGGGTCTTCTTCGGGGAGGCGGGGCGGGAGGTGGACGATCCGTACTTCGACGGCGCGGGCCCGAGCCGCACGGGGTGCACCCGGTGCGGCGGGTGCATGGTGGGCTGCCCCGTGGGCGCCAAGAACACGCTGGACAAGAACTACCTCTGGCTCGCCGAGCGCCGGGGCGCCCGCGTCGTCCCGGAGACGGAGGCGCTGGAGATCCGGGAGGTGGAGGGCGGCTACGCGGTGGAGACCCGCCGGTCGGTGGGCCTTCGCCGACCGCGCCGCACGTGGCGGGCCCGGCGGGTGGTGGTGAGCGGGGGCGTGATGGGCACCCTGAAGCTCCTCCACCGCTCCCGGAACGCCGGCGGGCTGCCCCGGCTCTCGTCCCGGCTCGGCGCGTGGGTGCGGACCAACTCCGAGGCGATCCTGGCGGCCGACACCCCCCCGGGCGGGGCCCGCCTCGACGACCACGTGGCCATCACGTCGGGGCTCCAGGTGGACGAGCGGACCCACCTGGAGATGGTGCGCTTCAACCAGGGGTCCGACGCCCTGCTCTGGCTCACCGCTCCGCTGCGCCGGCGCGGCGCCCGCCGGCGGTCCGGGGTCGTGGAGCTGCTGACCACCTTCGTCCGCCATCCCCTGCGCTTCCTCCGGGGGCTCTGGCCCTTCCGCCGGGCGCAGCGCACGGGGATCGTGCTGGCCATGCAGGACACGGAGGGCCACCTGACCCTCCGGCTCCGGCGGGCCTGGTGGGCGCTGGGGCGGCGCGTCCTCGCCTCCACCCTTCCTCCCGGGGAGCCGCCTCCGGTGCCCCACATCCCCGTGGCGGAGGAGGCCACCCGCCGTCTGGCCGAGTCGCTGGGTGGCGACGCCTGGACCGCTTGGCCGGACACCCTCCTGGGGGCGCCGATCACGGCCCATATCCTGGGCGGGTGTCGCATGGGGCGGAGCCGGGAGGACGGGGTGGTGGATTTCCGCGGAGAGGCGCACGGCCACCCCGGCCTCTACGTGGTCGACGGCTCGATGGTCCCGGCCAACCTGGGGGTGAATCCCGCCCTCACCATCACCGCCCTGGCCGAGCACGTCATGTCCGGCATTCCCCTTGCAACCGGAGAGGGCGACACCGGGGAGCGCCGGGCGGGACCGGCCCCCCTCCACTCCCCTTCGCCACGGACCCGGCCATGACGCCCCGAACCCTCCTGATCCTGAACCCCAAGGCCGGTGGGGGCTCCGAGGACGACCTCATCGAGGAGTGGAAGGAGCGCCGACCGGACGTGGAGCTCCGCCGCACCCGGAAGGTCGGCGACGGCGAGCGCTGGGCGCGGGAGGCCGCCGCGGACGGGTGGCGCCTCGTGGTGGCGGCCGGCGGGGACGGGACGGTCCACGAGGTGGCCTGCGGCCTCCTGGAGGGGGCCGGGGGCCCCCGGGATCCAGGGGCGGGGAACGGGAGCGGAGGGACGGGGCGCGCGACGGGCCTCGGGATCCTCCCCCTGGGCACCGGGAACGACCTGATCCGCAGCCTGTCCATCCCCGACGACCTGGGGGAGGCGCTGGAGCTCCTCGACCGGGGCCAGCTCCGGGACCTGGACGTGGTGCGGGTGGAGAGGGACGGCAGGGAGGAGAGCTACTTCTTCAACGCGCTCACCGGCGGCTTCTCCGGGGAGATCCACGACGCCCTCGACCAGGACGTGAAGCAGCGGTGGGGGCCCCTCTCCTACCTGCGCTCGGGCCTGGAGACCTGGGGCGAGCGCCGGACGTACCACTTCGACGTCGAGGTGGACGGCGAGACCGGGCACCACGAGGCGCTGAACCTCGTGGTGGCGAACGGCGGCTACGCGGGGCACGGCCTCCCGGTGGCACCGGGCGCCGACCCCTTCGACGGCACCCTGGAGGTCCTGCTCATCCGGGACGCGCCCACCCTGGAGCTTTCGGGGCTGGCCGCGCGCATGCTCACCGGGGACGCGCCGGAGCACGACGCGCTCGTCCGGCTCCAGGGCCGGAGCTGCCGGGTCCGGAGCCGCCAGCCCTTCCCCGTGAGCATCGACGGGGAGCCGACGGAGGCCCAGGAGCTGTCCTTCGAGGTCGCCCCCGGCGCGCTGCCCGTCCTCGTCGGCTCTTGACCCGCGGGGCACCCGACCCCACCCGTTTGGAACGGCTCTTGCAATCCGAGCCGGGCGGCCCCCCCGGCCGCGGCCGGGTTGCCGACGCACCCATACGGAAACCGCGACTCCAACCAGGAGCACGTCATGAACCGCTTCACCGCCATGCTGGCCCTCGCCGCCACCTTCGCCGTGGCCCCCGGGCTGCAGGCTCAGGAAGTCCAGCAGGACCCCGTCCGCCAGGAGGTCCACTCCCTGGCCGCCCAGGGCGACGACGCCCAGGCCGACCGCGCCGTCATCGCCGACTTCCTCCGTCGTGCCGACGTGGAGCGGGTGGCCGCCGAGCGTGGGATCGACCTCGAGCAGCTCCAGGCCGGCGTCCAGACCATGACCGCCGGGCAGGCGGCCGCCGTGGCCGACCGGGTGCAGGACTCGCAGCAGGACCTGGCCGGCGGAGACACCTGGGTGATCTCCACGACGACCATCATCATCGCTCTGCTCATCATCATCATCATCATCGTCGCTTGACCCGAGCGGCATCCGCGCTGGCCCTCGCGGGGCTCCTCGCCCTGGGAGGGCCGGCGTGCGTTCGGGCCCAGGAGCCGGATTCGACGGCGCTCCGCGGTCCGGGCTCCACCGTTCCCTTCGTGGCCCAGGGCCCGCTCCTCTGCGGCGGCGCCTCCGCCGCCATGATCCAGCGCTACTGGGGGGAGCTGGGCGTGTACGCGGAGGACTACGCGGCGCTCCTCCGCCCGGAGGAGGGCGGCATCCGCACCGGGGAGCTGGCCGGTGCGCTGGCGGAGCGGGGGTACGACGTGCGGGTCCACACCGCCGACCCCGAGGCCGTCCTGTCCCAGGTGACCGCGGGCATCCCCGCCGTGGTCCTGATCGAGAGCGGGGAAGCGCGCTACCACTACGTGGTGCTCGTGGCGGTGGGCGCCGGCCGCGTCCGGGTCCACGACCCCCTCCACGCGCCGGGCCGATCCCTGGAGCGGGACGAGTTCGAGCGCCGGTGGGCCGCCACGGACCACTGGGGCATGGTGGCTCTTCCGGCCATGCCGGGGGCCGACGCGCCCGTCCGTGACCCCGACGACGCGGACCCGGCGTCCGTGCTGCCCCCGGCCCTCCGCGAAGGCCTCCGGCTCCTCCGGGCCGGGGAGCCCGGGCCCGCCGAGGCCATGGTCGCGGGGTGGCTCACCGTCTCGGACGAGGACGACCCCCGCCGCGCCACCGCGGTGGACATGCTGGGGACCGCGCGGTATCTGGGCGGCGAGCCCCTGGCCGCCCTGGAGGCGTGGAACCTCCAGGACCGGCCGCCGGTGGACCTGGTCTCCGTGTCGGGGCTCCGGCGCCTCCGCTGGAGCACCGTGGCCGATCCCCTTCCGGTGCGGGCCCGGGAGATCCTCACACCCCACGATCTCCTTCTCGCCCGCCGGCGGGCCGGCCAGCTCCCCTCGGTCTCCCGGGCCCTGGTCGAGTACCGTCCCCTGCGGGACGGCTCGGTCGCCGTCCAGGTGGCGGTGGCGGAGCGCGCCCGTCTTCCCCTGAGCCTGATCGACCTCGCGCTGATCGGCGGGGACGCCGTCTTCGGCGACGAGCTCGACGTGACCGTCGGACCCTTCCTGGGCGTCGGGGAGCGCTGGAACGTGGAGGTGGTCTGGGAGCCCGCCCAGGAGATCCGCGCGGCGGGCGTGGACGTCCCGTGGACGGCGCTGGAGGGCGTCGTGCGCCTGGAGGGCGGGTGGCTGCGGGAGCGCTACGAGGTCGACGGGGACCGGACGCCCACGGAGACCCGGCGGTGGGGGACCGCCACCTTCCGACGGTGGATGGCCCCGGACCTGAGGCTGGGGATGCGGGCGGGGCTGGAGCGGGAGGACGACGGGGACCGGGTGCCCCGGGCCGGCCTCACCTTCCTGGCCACCGCCCTGGAGGACGACGTCCGCTTCGGGGGCGAGGCGGACGTGTGGCTGGGCGGGCCGCGCCCGGCGACCCGGGTCCGGATGACCGCCACGGCGCGGCGCCCGTCGGCCGGCGACGCCGAGTGGCGGGTGCGGGTGGGGGCGTCCCTGGTCTCCCCCGACGCCTCGCCCACGCTCTGGGACGGGGCCGGAGGCGGCGGGGTCCGGGACCTCCCCCTACGGGGCCACCGCCTGGAGGACGGCAACCGGATCCGGGACGTCCTCCTGGCGCCGGCCTTCTTCTACGGCACGCTGGGACACGCCTGGTTCCTCGACGTCGAGCTGGCCCGGGTGGGCCTCGGCCTCTTCGTGGACCTGGCCCAGGCCCAGGGCGGCTTCGGAGACCTCGGAAGCCGGACCTTCGTCGATCCCGGAGTCCAGATCGAGCTGGACGCGCTGGGGCAGGAGGCCTCGCTCAGCATCGCCCGGGGCGAGGGCGGCTGGAGGCTCGACGCGGAGGTGGGGAGCGAGGCAGCGCTCCCCTGGCTCAGGGTACCGTGAAGGTGACGGTGTCCACGACCCAGGGCTGGAGGGGGATGTGGAGCCCGTCGGCGACCACGGCGATGAGGCGGTGCTCGCCGCTCTCCACGTCCTCGAAGACGTACTCCGCCGAGCCGTCTCCCATGTGGACGACCTCGCCGGGGCGGGTGGGCACCGGCTGATCGGCCGGCGTCAGGTCCGCGTCCAGGTAGAGATGGTGGTGCCCGGTTCCGGCGGTGGTGTCCCCGGCGGGCATGATCCGGACGTCGGTGTCCAGGCGCACGGTGACGGTCGGACCCTCCACCTCGCTCCCGTCGGCGGGCTCCAGGATCGTCACCGTCCCCGCCGGGGCCTCGGTCGGGGCGGGCGCGGCGTCCTCCGCGGCGGGCGCCTGGTCGGCGGCCGGGGCCTCCTCCTCCGTGCCGGAGCAGGCGACGGCGAAGGTGGCCAGGGACACGAGGGCGAGGCGGGAGAGGGAGGGTCTCATGGTCGCTCGGGGCTCGGGGTACGGAAGGCGTTCAGGCTGGAGAACCCGCATCGCGCTCGCCGGTTCCGATTCGGCGGCGCCCCCTTGTGCCCGGGCCGGGCCCGCCCCATTCTCGGGCTCGGTCGGCCGGACACGAGGTCCGGCGGCCGGGTCACGGTTTCCGGAGTCCCTCCCATGCCATGCCGCGCTTCCAATCGGCGGAATCGCAACGGTCGCCCCTCGGCGGGTGCCCGGTGGCGGAGGTGCGCGCCCTAGCCGGCGACGACCCCGACCGACCGAGCGGCCCTCCGAGATCATTCTCGGAGGGCCGCTTTCTTTTTTCCCCACGACGGACCTTCACCATGTGCTCCATCCTCGCCGTTCTCGACCTTCCCGGTGACGCCGACGCGCACCGCGAGCGGGCCCTCCGCCTCTCGCGCCTGCAGCGGCATCGCGGGCCCGACTGGTCCGGCGTCTACGCCGACGACCGCACCGTCCTCGTCCACGAGCGCCTGGCCATCGTGGACGTGATGAACGGGGCCCAGCCCCTCCGGAACCCCGACGACACGGTGGTCCTGGCCGTGAACGGCGAGATCTACAACCACCGGGCGCTGGAGCGGGGGCTGGCGGAGCCGTTCGAGTTCGCCACCGACTCCGACTGCGAGGTCCTGATCCCCCTCTACGAGCAGCGGGGCACCGACTTCCTCGACGACCTCAACGGGATCTACGCCTTCGTCCTCTACGACGCTCCCCGGGGCCGGTGGGTCGTGGGCCGCGATCCCATGGGCGTCGTCCCGCTCTACTGGGGACGCGACGAGCGGGGCGTGCTCCACGTGGCGTCGGAGATGAAGGCGCTCACCCCGGTGTGCGTCGAGGTCTCCGAGTTTCCCCCCGGGCACGTCTGGGACAGCGAGGACGGCGAGCCCCGCCGCTTCCACCGGCGCCACTGGCACGGCTGGGAGACGCTGGAGCCGGAGCCCTACGACGGGACCCGCCTGGCCGAGGCGCTGGACGCGGCGGTGCGCCGGCAGCTCATGTCCGACGTCCCCTACGGCGCGCTCCTCTCCGGCGGGCTCGACTCGAGCCTGGTGGCGGCCCTGGCCGCCCGCCACGCGGCGCGGCGGGTCGAGGACGACGAGCGGAGCCAGGCCTGGTGGCCCCGGCTCCACACCTTCTGCATCGGGCTGGAGGGCTCGCCGGACTGCGCCAAGGCGCGCGAGGTGGCGGCCCACATCGACTCGGTGCACCACGAGTACCTCTACACGGTGCAGGAGGGCATCGACGCCCTCCGCGACGTGATCTGGCACCTGGAGACGTACGACGTCACCACCATCCGGGCCGCCACGCCCATGTTCCTCATGGCGCGCCGCATCCGGGCCATGGGGATCAAGATGGTCCTCTCCGGCGAGGGCGCCGACGAGGTCTTCGGCGGCTACCTCTACTTCCACAAGGCGCCGGACGCCCGGGCCTTCCACGAGGAGACCGTCCGCAAGCTGGACCGGCTCCACAAGTACGACTGCCTGAGGGCGAACAAGTCCATGGCCGCCTGGGGCGTGGAGGCCCGGGTCCCCTTCCTGGACACCGAGTTCCTGGACGTGGCCATGGCGCTGGATCCCGAGGCCAAGCGCCCCGGAGCCGGCAAGCCGGAGAAGCAGGTGCTGCGGGAGGCGCTGGGGCACCTGATCCCCGAGTCCGTGGCCCGGCGCCAGAAGGAGCAGTTCTCCGACGGCGTGGGGTACGGCTGGATC
Organism: uncultured Gemmatimonadaceae bacterium; assembly: GCA_964569085.1. GTDB lineage: Bacteria > Gemmatimonadota > Gemmatimonadetes > Longimicrobiales > Gaopeijiaceae > JAJCZZ01. The sequence goes on from CAZMTA010000005.1 coordinate 90,818, forward strand.
GACGCCCTGCGGGAGCACGCCGACGGGAAGGTGACCGACGGGCAGCTCTCCGACGCTCCGGGCCGCTTTCCGGTGAACCCCCCCGTCACCAAGGAGGGGTACCTCTACCGGACCGTCTTCGACGAGCTCTTTCCCCTCCCGTCGGCGGCCGCGTGCGTGCCCGGCGGCGCCTCGGTGGCGTGCAGCACCGCCGAGGCCCTGGCGTGGGACGAGAGCCTGGCGGAGGTGGTCGATCCGTCGGGCCGTGCGGTCCGGGGGGTGCACGAGGCGAGTTATTGAACCATACTTGGTCTCCCGTTCCCCGACCCCCCAAGGAGCCCATGGGATTCAGCGACTGGTTCCGCTCGAAGTCGAGCCGTCCCGACGACCGGCATTCCGGGGAGGAGCTGGACCAGCAGCTCGCGCAGCTCGAGGAGGAGTCGAAGCGTGCCGGACCCGGGCTCCAGTGGGGCCCGCTGAACCGCGCCGGCGACCTCTGTCTGCGCTCGGGGGATCGGGGGCGGGCCCTGGAGTACTACGGCCGCACCATCGACACGCTCCTGGCCGACGAGCAGCGGGAGGCCGCCCGGGGGGTCGCCAACAAGATCATCCGGGTGCACCCGGGCGCGCTGCGGACGCTCTGCACGCTGACCTGGCTCGACCTGGCCGCGCGGCACATGGCCACGGCGCTCCTCCACCTGCGGGACTACGTGGAGGGCGCCATGGAGGCCGGCCGCGAGGAGATCACGGCGGAGCAGATCCTGGAGATGGCGCGGGTGAACTCCGACGAGGAGTTCCTGGGCGCCGCCGCCGACGCCCTGGACCGGCTGGGCCACCCCGAGAAGGCGGGGGTGGTGCGGGAGTGGGTGCGGGCCGGCGGCTCGCCCGACGCCCTGTCCGACGCCGACCAGCTCGCCCAGTCCTGCCTCAGGGCGGCCATCAACTCCAACGAGCGGACCCGGTCGGGCTGACCGGGTCCGCTCGGCGGGACCACGGGGCGGGGCGGCCGGCACGGCCGCCCCGCCCCGTTCGCGTCAGCGGCCCACCAGCCCGTTGAAGAGGAACTTGTAGGTGCCGTGGGTCTGGGCCCGGTGCTGGGTCCGGAAGCCGATGAGGACCACCTCGCCCTCGCCGTGCTCCACCTCGACCATGGCCGCCCGTCCCGCGATGTGGTCCTCGCCGTCGAGCTGGCCGCTCTGGAGGACGTCACGGTCGTGGTAGGAGGCCACCCTGCGGACACGGCGCTCGCCGTCGCCGTCGGCTTCGTAGACCTGGTTGTCCCCGAAGAAGACCACGTACGCGTCGTCGGGCATGCCGAAGCCGAACCGGTGGTCGGTCTCGACGTCCACGCGGAGCGTGGAGCCGTGGGCCCAGAACTCGGTGTTGGAGAGGTCGCCCACGACGTTCTCCACCGGCAGGTCGAAGCCCTCGATGGCCAGGTCCCCGGCCTCGGCGAAGGTGATGAGGCGTCCCCCGGCCTCCACGAAGTCCTCCAGGGCGTCCACGCCTTCCTGACCGAAGCCGCTCCGGTAGGCGGGCGGCATCCCCGTGGGGTCGTCCCGCCCCATCATGTCGTCCATGGCGTCGGCGGGGAGGATGATCACGTCGTAGTCGTCGGAGAGGTCCCCGGAGAGGATCTCGGCGTCCATGACCGTGTCGTAGGGGAAGGCGAAGTTCTCCAGCATGAGCCGGGTCCAACCCTCGTCCATGTTGCCGCCCCAGTAGCGCTGGAACACGCCGAGACGCAGACGCTCGAGCTCGGGCGCGAAGTCGTCTCCGGCGTCCACGTTCATGGCGTGGAAAGGCACGCCCGTCTCGGAGGCGACGCGGCTCACCAGGGCGTCGTCGGCGTCGGGGATCCAGAAATCGCCCGCCGCGTGCGGGCCGTGGTCCCGGACGAAGCGATGCACCGTGACGCCCTCGTCCCAGAGCAGGTTCACGGCGCGGAAGGCATCGTTCAGGGAGCCTTCGACGTGGAAGCCCTCGCTGCCCCGGGCCACGGTCCCCCGGGGGCTGGAGCGCGTGGTGACCTCCGAGCGAGAAGCGTCCCCGAGCTCGCCGGCGGGGTACACGTCCACCCCCATGAACTCGGCCAGCACGTCCCCGGACATGTCGTAGGGGCGGATGGGGCTGCCGTCGGGGTTCCGGGTGTAGGAGTTCTGCGGGTAGAAGGTGCGCTCCAGGAGCCAGCGGATGACGCCCCGCTTCGGCTGGGCCGTGGGGACGACCCAGGAGCCCTCGCCGTAGAAGCGGCCCTCCACCACCATCTCCTCGGAGGTGCGGTGCACCTCGATGCCCTGGAGGAGGAGCTTGTCCACCAGCTTCCGGGCGGTGAGCTCGTCGTGCTGGTCCGCCGGGATCAGGTAGGCCCGGGTCTCGCCGGTCTCACCCCGCTCGATCTGGTTGCGGGCCTTCCGCACCGTGTTCTCGAGCTGCATCCGCCGGTTCTTGGCCGCGAGGTCCAGCGCCGCGAAGGTGGCGATGTCGATGTTGGTCACGATGTCCCGCGTGCTCCACCACCCGCCGGACCAGGGGTTGGGGAAGGTGGTCTGCTCCTCGTACTCGGGGAGCTGCCGGGAGCCGCGCAGCTCCTCGGGGTGCACGTAGGTGGGGCTGGCCATGTCGGCGCTGGCCGACTCGGTGAGCATCCCGGCGATGTTGTGGAAGGGGGTGATCCAGTGGAACCCGAAGTGCCCCCACCCGGAGTAGATGGCCGCGCCGATGATCCCCTGGCGGCCCTCCTCCTCGAGCTTGTAGCCCATGTGGGCGCCGTACCAGTCCATCTCGCGCCAGACCAGCGGGTCGGCCTCGGGGCGGACGGGCTCGGCGTAGGGCGGGATGTACATCCGCGCGGTGGAGCCGCCCATCTGGTGGTGGTCGATGAAGGCCTGGGGCACCCATTCCCGGAAGAGGATCTCGGCGCCGTACTGCGACTCCACCGTCGCCTGCATGAAGGCGTCCCGGTTGTTGTCGTGGCCGATGTAGGGGTGGTAGAGCTCCGGCGGCCGGGTCGTCTCGTACTCGGTGCCCACCCAACGGTCGTACCAGTCGGTGACGATGTGGTTGCCGTCGGGGTTGAACATGGGGATCTGGATGGCCACGGTCTCGTCGAGGATGCGCATCATCTCCTCGTCGTCCCGGGTGGCCATCTTGTACAGGATCTGGGCCGAGGCCTGGCTGGGAGCCACCTCGGTGGAGTGGAGGCCGTAGGACTGGACGACGACGACCTTCCCGTCCTCCACGGCCCGCCGGACCTCGCCCTCGGAGTGGCCCCGGGGGTCCTGGAGGACCTTGTTCATGGCCTGGATCTCGTCCAGGCGCGCCAGGTTCTCCGGGCTCGAGACGAAGATCACCAGGAAGGGGTGGCCGTTGGTGGACTGCCCCACGGTGCGCACGTCGACCCGGTCGCTCCGCTCGCCGATGAGCTGGTAGTAGTCGTGGAGCTCGTCCCAGCGGGCCAGCTCCCGGTCCGCCCCCATGACGTGGCCGAAGTACTCCTCGGGGGAGGGGATGTCGGCCTGGGCGGCGATCCCGACCGGTCCGGCCAGGAGGGCCAGGAGGAAGGCGAGGGCGGGGAGGAGGAGCGTCGGCGTGCGTCGGTGCGGCTTCATGGAGGTCCGTCTCCGCTGGGTTCGGTGCGTGGGTGCGTCCGTCCCCAACCGAGGGCGGGGCCCGGCGGACCGCAAGGTCCCGACGCGCGCCGGACCCGCCCCCCGGGGGGAGACGGGTCCGGTCCTGGCGGCCGGGAGGAGGAGGGGCTCCGCCGGGGCTCTACCGGCCCCCGGGCACCCCCGCTCCACCGGAGAACGCGGGGTTCGTGGGGGGCTCCGCGTCCCACCACCAGTACCGCTCCAGCTCGCGGCGCTCCGGCCAGATGCGGGTGGCCGTGTCCCCCTCGTAGAGGAAGCCGTTCAGCATGACGCGGTCCACCGAATCCGTGTTGCGGATGTCCTCCAGCGGGTTCCGGTCCAGGATGACCAGGTCGGCCAGCTTCCCCGCCTCGATGCTGCCCAGGTCCTGCTCGATCCCGATGATCCGGGCCCCGTCGATGGTGGCGGCCTGGAGCACCTCCCGGGGGGTCATGCCGGCGCCCAGCGCCCACATCTCCCAGTGGTAGCCGAGGCCCTGGAGCTCGCCGTGGCCACCCACGCCCACCAGTCCCCCGGCGCGCTGGATCTTGGCGGCCTGGGCCGCGGCCTCCGCGAAGCCGTACTCCTCCTCCATGGCCCAGCGCCCCACCCGCCGCGTGATCTCGTCCAGGCGGTTGTGGGGGTAGAACCGGTTCAGCTTCTCGTTCCCGTGGACGTCCTCGGTGGCCAGGAAGTACGGGAGGGCGCCGGGGGCGCCGTACTGGACCAGGAGGGTGGGGGTGTAGGCGGTCTTCGTCCGGGCGTAGAGCTGCGCCACGTCGTCGTAGAAGGGGAAGACCGGGAGCGTGTGCTCGTTGCCGTGGAAGCCGTCGATGGCGTGGGTGAGGTCGAGCTTCATGTCCCGCCCGCCCTCGGTGGTGGGCATCAGCCCCAGGTCCTCGGAGGCCTTCACCACCCACTGCCGCTGCTCCCGGGTGCCCACCATGTAGGACTTGATGTTGGGCGTGCGGTAGTGCTCGGCGTAGCGCCGCAGGTAGGCGTGGACGTCGTCGTAGGACTGGAAGTCGTTGCCGGCGAAGATGCCCGGACCCGTCATGAAGGCCCGCTGGCCGATGGACTGGCCGGTCTCCACCAGGTCCTGGTAGGCGAAGTAGTCGTTGGTGGATGTCTGGACGTCGAGGCCGGACGTCACCCCGTACGCCAGGTTGGCCACCAGCGTCCAGTTCTGGGGCTCCAGGACGTCGTGGGTCCTGAACTCCCAGTGGGCGTGGGTGTCGATGAAGCCCGGCACGATCCAGTGCCCGGAGACGTCCACGACCTCGGCGTCCGAGGGGATCTCCACGCGGTCGGCGGGGCCCACGGCGGTGATGCGGTTGTCGGTGACGACCACGGTGCCGTTCTCGATCACCTCGTCCCCGGCCATGGTGACGACCGTGGCGCCGGTGAAGGCGAGGACGCCTTCGGGCGTGGCCCGGGGGCGCTCCACCACCACCGCGAAGGCCTGGACCGACTCGTCGAGATCCTCGGGGGGCTCCGGGGCCTCCTCCTCCTCGGACTCCTCGTCGGTCTCCTCCTCCTCGTCGGCCTCCGCGTCCTCCTCACCCTCGTCGTCCGCGGCGGCCGGCGACTCCCGGCCGAACTCGAGGGAGTCGAAGGGGCGGCGGTAGAAGGTGCTGCCGATGGCCCAGGTGAGGGTCTCGCCGTCGTCGGCCCAGGCGAAGTAGTCGGCGCCGATGTCGGTGATCCGCACCGACGGCACCGAGGGCCCGCGCACGCTCACCGAGGGGGCGTCCCCCCCTGCGGGCGGGACGGCCACCACGTGGAGCTGGTTGTTGACCGCGGCCAGCGCCCACCGGCCGTCGGGGCGCAGGAGGACCTCCGACGCGGCCGGGGCCTCGGGCCCGCCGGTGTTGGGGCCCGTGACCTTCAGGTGGGTCCGCCGGTCCGTGCCGTCGAAGCGCAGGGAGACCAGCCCGTCCCGGGAGTAGACGTAGATCCGCTCGGGATCGCCGGCGAAGTGGGGCGCGCCCAGCCCCCGGGCCGGCGAGACCAGATGGACCGGCCCGCCGTCGGCGTCCAGCCAGACCAGGTCCAGGTCGATGCGGAGCCCCCCGAACTCGCTGAAGGTCTGCTGCCGCTGCCAGGCGTTGCCCCGGAGGCCCACGATGCGCTCGCCGTCGGGGGAGAAGGCGAGGTCGGTGTAGAACGCCGGGTGCTCGGTGAGGCGGACGGGATCGCCGGAGCCGTCGGAACGGGTCTTCCAGACGTGGCCCCCGTCCAGGTGGCTCCACGTGACGTAGGCGATCCAGCGGCCGTCCGGGGACCAGGTCGGCTTGAACTCCCACACGTCCTCGCCGGCGTCGGTGAGGCGCTCGGGCTCGGCGCCCTCCTCGAGCTCCATGGTGTAGAGCTTGGCCAGGACGCTCACCGCGATCCGCTCCCCGTCGGGGGACTGGGCCGGATCCTGGGCCAGGCGCGCCCGCACCGGGCCCTGCTCCACGCGGTAGGGATTCGTCAGGTCGGGCCCGACGGCCAGGCGCACGTCGGCGGTGAAGGGGACCTCGGTGGGCTCGCCGGTCTCCACGTCCACGCGCCAGATCCCGCCGCCGAAGGTGGTGACCAGCTCCCGGCCGTCGGGCGTGAAGGCCATCCCCGGGAGGAGGTCCCGGGAGGGGGTTCCCCCGGACTCCATCTCGTCGTGCTGGACGGGCCAGAGGAGCCAGCGGTCCTCGCCGGTCTCCAGGTTCCGGACGCGGAGGCCGGTCTCGGTCTCGTGGCGGGTGGCGTACACGAGCAGGGTGCCGTCGGGCGAGATGGCGGGGCGGAAGGCGCGGCCCTCGTTCTGCGTCAGGGCGTCCACCACGCCGGTCTCCATGTTGCGCCGCACCACCTGCCAGCCCGGGAGCTCGGCGGAGCCGCCGCCGCCCCGCTGGGCGAAGTAGAGCCAGTCCCCGTCGGGGGAGAAGGCCGCGCCCAGGCGGTTGGGGGACTCGGAGGTGTCGTCCGAGGAGCCCTCGGGGGCGTCGGCGTCGCCCAGGGAGATCCCGCTCCCCCCGTCGACGTGGAACATGCGGAAGCCGCCGTTGCGCCCGGTGCGCGTGGCGAGGACGTAGCGGCTGTCCGGCGTCCACGTCGGGGAGAGCATGGAGGAGGAGCGCTGCCCCAGGGAGGTGAGCTTCCGCGGCTCGCTCCCGTCGGCCCGCGCGATCCAGAGGTTGTCGTGTCCGTCCCGGTCGCTGACGAAGGCGATCCACTCGCCGTCGGGGGAGAGGGCCGGCTGGCTGTCGTAGGAGGGGCCGGTGAGGAGGGGCTCGGCGGTCCCGCCGTCCAGCGGCACGCTCCACAGGTCGCCCAGGAGCTCGAAGACCACCGCGCTCCCGTCGGGGCGCACGTCCAGCGAGATCCAGGTGCCCTCGGACAGCTCGAAGGCCAGGGTGTCCTCCAGCTCCAGGGGGAGGTCCACCGTGGGATCGCCGTCCTCGGCGTCCTGGAGGCCCGCGGCGGGGGCCGCGGCGAGGCCGGCGAGCAGCCCGGCCAGGACCAGGGCGCGGAGCGGCGTCGGGACGAGGGAGGCGAGGGCGCGGAAGGCGGGACGGGACATGCGGCGCTCCGGGGCGGGATGGAGGGACGGGTCGAACGGAGGGGGACAAGAGAACGTCCCGGCTCGCTCCGGGCGAGGGGGCGTCGGCGGGTCGACGCCCCGTGCGCCCCGGGCCCCCGCGGTGCTCCGCCCCGGACCCCCCATGGGAGAACGGGCGCGTCCCCGTTAGGTTATGGGCTCGCCATCGCCATCAGGATCAGAGGATCACCCCACATGCGACTTCGTCTTGCCGCCGCCGCTTTCGGCGCCGTGACCCTTCTCGCCGCCTGCACGCCGCCCGACGGCGGCCGGCCCGCCAGCCTGGACTCCGACGCCTCCAAGGCCTCGTACGCCATCGGGCGCGACATGGGCACCAACCTCGCGCCCGCCCGGGGCCGCCTCGACGAGGACGCGTTCCTCCGCGGGCTCCGCGAGGCCATGGCCGAGGAGGAGGCCGCGCTTCCCCAGGAGGAGCTCCGCGCCGCGCTGCAGGCCTTCAGCCAGCAGATCCAGGAGGAGCAGCAGGCGGAGCGTGAGGCCGACGCCCAGGCCAACCAGGAGGAAGGGGCGGCCTACCTGGCGGAGAACGAGCAGCGCGCCGAGGTGGAGGTCACCGAGAGCGGGCTGCAGTACGAGGTCCTCGAGGAAGGCGACGGCCCCCGGCCGCAGGCCGGCGACCAGGTGACGATCAACTACCGCGGCACCCTCATCGACGGGACGGAGTTCGACTCCTCCTACGAGCGGGGCGAGCCGGCCACCTTCGGCGTGGGCCAGGTCATCCCCGGCTTCTCCGAGGCGCTGCAGCTCATGCCCGTGGGCAGCACCTTCCGGGTGGTCATCCCCGGTGACCTGGGCTACGGCATGCAGGGCGCCGGCCAGGACATCGGCCCCAACGAGACGCTGATCTTCGAGATCGAGCTCCTGGAGATCGCCGACAGCGGGCAGGCCCCGACGGGCTGACCGCGAGCCCTTCCCGGGCGCAGGACGACGGCCCCACCCGCTCATCGGCGGGTGGGGCCGTCGTGCGTCCGGGTGGGACGTGGGGGCGGCGGTCGGGGCCGGTCCGGACATTCCTCCGCCCCCGGGCGGGGGCGATGTTCCCGGCGGGGGCCGCCGGGACGCGCGTGGCTACTCGAGCCGGCCGGCGGCCCGGAGGAAGCGTCGCGCGAGCTGGCCCAGGCGGAGGTCGTCCTCGTCCTCGGCCCGCGCCAGGAGGGCCTCCACGTGGGGGACCAGGCGGGGCTCGCCCCAGCGGCATCCCGTGGCGCGCTCCGCGCCCCGGGTGTCCCCCTCGTTGGCGCCGCGGATCAGCGCCAGCGCGGCGGCCTCGTCGAACAGCGGGGAGTCGGGGTCCGGGAGGCGGTACTCGGGCCCCCGGTCCTCCTGGGCGTCCTCGTTGACGAACGCTCGGGACATGGGCGCCTCCTGGGTTCGGGGCTCCGGGGCCCGGACGGACCCGGGTCCGGGGTCAGCGCGGGAGCCGGATCTCCGGCGTGTCCGGGTGGGGGCGGTACAGCACCACGGTCCGCCCGATGGTCTGCGCCACGTGGACGTCCTCCAGCGCCTCCACCAGGGCGTCGGCGGTCTCCCGGGCGTCCTCCGGGGCGTTCTCGAGCACCTTCACCTTGATGAGCTCCCGGGTGTTGAAGGCCTCCCGCAGGTTCTGGAGCGCCGCCTCGGTCACGCCGGCGTGGCCGATCTGGGCGATGGGGGAGAGGTTGTGCGCCAGGGAGCGCAGGTGCGCGCGTTGCTTCGAAGTCAGGGTGTCCATGTCCTGAATATAGGGAACCGGCGGGGCGACTGGTCCCTCCAGGGGCCGCAGCGTATCCTGAAGCCACGTCACGAATCCCCCCAGGACCGTCACGACCATGCCACGCGACATCTCAGCCGCAACGGAAGAGCAGCTCCTGGCCCGAGCCGGCCGCCGCTGTGAGTGCCACGCCGACGCCTGCCGTCACCACCGTCCCGGCTCCCGGTGCACGAAGGGGCTCCGGGGCCAGGGGTGGCACGCCCTCCGCCGCGCCGAGGGCGCCGGCGAGAAGCTCTGGAACCTGACCGCCGTCTGCGACGCCTGCTGGAAGGCGCGGAGCGGGTAGGGGCGCGGAGCTTCCCTGGAGGTCGGGGCCGGAGCGGGTTGCAGGGGACGCGGGTCCCACCACCCCCCGCCACCACCCGAAGGGTGCTCCATGGGACTGGGCGTCGGAATGGCGGGATGCGCCGGTCCGATCCGCCTTGGTGGCCGCGGAGCCGCGTGCACCCCGGGGCTCGACGTGAACTCCCTCCTCTACGCCGGAGATCCGTAGGGGGGGGAGTTCACCGCTCCATGTGCGGTCAACTCCCCGATCTTCTTCTTCAGGCGGCTAGATCGGGCGATTCACGCCTCCATGCGACGTGAAGTCCCTCCCCTTGGGGCATTCTGACGAAAACGGGGACTTCACGTCGGACCCGGACCCTCCCGGTTCCCGATCGCCCCCCTCCCCGACGCCGGACGCTGCCGGGTGCGCTATTCCCCCGCCGGTCCGGGCTCCACCAGGCCGGCCGCCTCCAGCCTCCGGCGCAGCTCCTCCACCCGGCGCCCGTTCACGCCCAGGTCCGACCGTCCCACCCGGGAGGCGGAGCGGACCACGAGCTCCCCGTCGGGGCGTAGCAGCACCTCCACGTCGTCCACGAAGCGGAAGACCAGGGACGTGGCCTCGGCGCGGAGCCAGCGGTCGTCGCGCTCCACCACCTCCGTCCGCGTCATCCCCTCGATCACGGCGGCCACCGAGTCCAGCACCGCTTCCGGGCGATCCCGCCACTCCGCGCTCAGCCGGAGGGGCTCGGTGCCCTCGGGATGACGCATGCCGGTGTGGACGCAGTTGGGGGTCTCGGGGCACGGGGCGAGGCCGCCGTCCACGGGACCGGGATCACTGGGCGGGGTGCCGGAGCAGGCGGCGGAGACGAGGCCGAGGGTGGCCGCGAGGGCCGCGCGGCGGGAGCCGGGGCCCCACCACCCCCTCCGCCACCCGAAGGGTCGCCGCCCCCGCTGGGCGTCGGAATGGCCCGGGGGGCCTCCGGCTCGGCCGCCCCGCGCCTTCACGCCAGCTCCAGCAGCGCCGCCGTCAGCGCGTCCCGGTCCTCGTCCGCCAGCTCCGGCGTCACCGGGAGGCTCATCATCTCCTCCACGCCCCGCTCCGTCTCCCGGAGATCCCACGGGCCGGTGTCGGCGTAGGGAGCCTGGCGGTGGATGGGCACGGGGTAGTGCACCTTCACGTCGAAGCCCCGGGCCCGCACCGCTTCCATGATCCGGTCCCGCTCCGGGTGCCGCACCACGTAGGTGGACCAGGTGGGCCCGGCCTCCTCGGGGACCTCGATGAGGCGGTAGGCGCCTGCGAGCGCTTCGGTGTAGGCCGCCGCGTGGGCCCGGCGCCGCTCGATCCAGGCGTCGAGGTGGCGGAGCTTCACCAGGAGCATGGCGGCGTGGACCGTGTCCAGGCGGGAGTGGTCCGTCACGAAGGCGGTGTGGTCCCGGTCCAGGAGCCCGAAGTTCCGGGTGAGCTCCAGCCGCTCCGCCGTCTCTTCGTCGTGGACCGTCACGAAGCCCGCGTCGCCGGGCGCGGAGAGGGTCTTGAGGGGGTGGAGGGAGAAGCATCCGGTGCCGAAGTCGCCCACGCACCGGCCGCGCCACGTGGTGCCGATGGCCTGGGCGCAATCCTCGATCACCACCAGGCCGTGCTCCTCCGCGAAGGCCCCGATGCGATCCATGTGGCAGGGGTGGCCGCCCAGATGCACCGGCATGACCGCCTTCGTCCGGGGGGTGAGCCCGGCCTCCAGGCGGTCCGGGTCCAGGAGCATCCGCTCCGGCTCGATGTCCACGAAGACCGGCTCGGCCCCCACGAGGCGCACGGCGTGGGCGCTGGCGAGGAACGAATGCGAGGGCACCAGGACCTCGTCCCCGCGCCCGATGCAGCGCACCTGCATGGCCAGGGTGAGGGCGTCGGTGCCGTTGGCCACCGTCACGACCCGGGGCACGCCCAGCCGCTCCGCCAGCTTCTCCTCCAGCTCCCGCACCTCTGGCCCCAGGATGAAGCCGCCGTGGCGGAGCACGCGCCGGACGGCCTCCAGGAGCTCCTCCTCCAGGGGCGCGTGCTGCGCCGGGAGGTCCACGTAGGGGACCTTCACGGCCGGTCCTCCCCGGCCGCCCGGCCCGGGGCGGTCACCGCCACCGCTCGGGGTGCGCCTTCATCCAGCGCACGTTCCGGTACCAGTCGTCGTCGGGCTCCGGGTCCTGCTCGCCCTGGTAGCGGGCCTCCAGCTCCCGCACCGCCTCCACCAGCTCGTGCTCCGGCTCGAAGCCCAGGACCTCCCGGGCCTTCCCGGCGGAGAGGTGGTAGGAGCGGAGGTCGTCGGTGGGCTCGGTGCGGATCTCCAGCTCCGGGTCCACCTCATCCCGGATCATCTCCGCCAGCGCCATGACCGAGGCGTTCTCGTGGCTGACGTTGAAGGCCTCGCCGTTGACCGCGGCGGCGTCGGCGTCCAGGAGCAGGCGGTAGAAGCGGGTCAGGTCCCGGAGGTGGATGTTGGGCCGCTGCTGGGTGCCGCCGAAGACCCGGATCCACCCCAGGCGCAGCGCCTGGTCGGTGAGGAGGTTGATGGTGAGGTCCAGGCGGAGCCGCGGCGAGTCGCCGCACACGGTGGCGGAGCGGACCGAGACGCCGACGAAGTCGTCGTCCACCAGGTCGTTGAGGACCTCCTCTCCGTCGGCCTTGCACCGGGCGTAGAGGGTGATGGGGTCCAGCGCCAGCTCCTCCGTGACGTCGGGGGTCTCCTTGATCCCGTAGACGCTGGCCGAGGAGGCGTAGAGGAACCGCTCCACGCCGGCCCGCTTCGCGTCGGCCATCAACCGGGCGCACGCCTCGCCGTTGATGCTCCGGGTCACGTCCGGGTCGAGCTCGGAGGAGGGGTCGTTGGAGATGGCCGCCAGGTGGATCACGGCGTCCACGTCTCCGGCGAGGGTGTCGCGGACGAGGGCCGCGTCCCGGACGTCCCCCTCCACCAGGGTCAGGCGCGGATGGTCGCGCACCGCCTCCAGGGGCCCGGTCCCGAAGAGGAACCGGTCGAGGACGGTGACCGTGTGGCCGTCCTCCAGGAGCTCGGGGACGAGGACGGCGCCGATGTAGCCGCCCCCACCGGTTGCCACGATGTGTCGCTTCGATGGGGTGCTCACCACGGAGCCGCCTTTGCCTCGGGTCGGGAATCCCTGCACTTTGGGTGCGTCTGTCGGAGAAATGTGGCGGGCACGGCCGGGAGCGTCGAGGGCGGGTCGCAGACGCCGTCCATCCCCCGGACCGTCCGCCCCGCCCCCGCGCCGCGGCCCCTGGCCGGACCTCCCGCTCTTCCCGGAGCCCCGTGAACGACCCCGACTTTCGCCCCGAAGCCTTCCTGGTGGACCTGGACGGCGTCCTGGTCCACTCCCACGAGACCCACCTCCGGGCCTACGAGGACGCGTTCCGGCGTCACGGCGTGGAGCTCACCCCGGCGGTCCGCTCCCTGGTGGCGGACGGCATCGGGCGCACCCGCGTGCTGGCCCACGCCGACGTCCCCGCCGCCATGCGGGAGGAGCTGGCCGAGGCCAAGGAGGAGGCCTTCCTGGCGCTCCTCGAGGCCGGCGCGCTCCGGCCCGCCGCGGGGGTGGAGGCCTTCCTCCGGGTGCTGAAGGAGGCGGGCTGCCCGGCGGCGGTGGTCTCCAACAGCGCCACCGCCGAGGAGTGCGTGGCGGCGCTGGGATGGCGGGACGGCTTCCGCACCGTGGTCGGCGCCGGAGACGTGGAGCGGGCCAAGCCCGACCCGGAGCCGTACCTCGAGGGCGCCCGCCGGCTGGGGGTGGCCCCGGAGCGGTGCGTGGCCGTGGAGGACTCGGGGGCGGGGGCGGCCTCGGCCCGGGCCGCCGGCGCCTTCGTAGTGGGCGTCGGGCCCGGGCTGGCCCCCGACGAGGTGGACGCGTGGGCCCGAGCGCTGGAGGTCCTCCCCGTGGCGCGCTGGCTCGGGGTGGACGAGGCCGCGCTGGAGGTGGGCCGGTGAGCCGCCCCCAGGGGAAGGTCGTCTCCAGGGAGGAGCTCGTCCGCTACCGGGAGGAGCTCCGGGACCAGGGACGGCGCCTGGTGCAGTGCCACGGCTGCTTCGACGTGGTCCACCCGGGACACATCCGCTACCTGAAGTTCGCCCGGAGCCTGGGCGACGTCCTCCTGGTCAGCGTCAGCGGGGACGACGCCGTGGGGAAGGGGTTCGACCGGCCGTACATCCCCGAGGACCTCCGCATGGAGAACCTGGCGGCCCTGGAGTTCGTGGACCTGGTCACCCTGGCCGACGAGTCGTGGGGCGGGCCGATCCTGGAGGCGGTCCAGCCCGACGTCTACGTGAAGGGCCGGGAGTACGAGGCCGTGGACGACCCCCGCTTCGCCCGGGAGAAGGCGCTGGTGGAGAGCTGGGGCGGCGAGGTCGTCTTCGGCTCCGGGGACGTCGTCTTTTCCTCCACGGAGATCATCGAGCGCCGGGGCGGCACCATGGCCGTGGGGGACGAGCAGGTCCGCGCCTACTGCCGCCGCCACGGGGTGGACCTGGCCCGCCTCCGCGGGCTCAGCGACGACGTGGCCGGGCTCCGCGTCCTGGTGGTGGGCGACCCGATACTGGACCGCTACGTCTTCTGCGAGAGCGCCTCGGTGGCCCAGGAGACCCCCATCCTCTCCGTCTCCGCCGTGGAGGAGGTGGACTACGTGGGCGGCGCGGCGGCCATCGCGGCGCAGATGGCGGCGCTGGGCGCCCACGTCACGCTGGTGACCACCAGCTCGGCCCATCCGCTCTTCCCCCGCTACGAGGCGATGCTGGCGGAGCAGGGCGTGGAGCTGCGGGTGGTGGACACCCCGGAGCGCCCCCTCTTCCGCAAGATCCGCTACGTGGTGGGGGAGCAGAAGCTCCTGAAGGTCAACGAGGGACCGCCCACCCCGGTCTCGGTCCAGGTGAGCGATCGCCTGCGGACCCTCCTGGAGGACGAGCTCCAGCGCCACGACGCGCTGGTGGCCACCGACTTCGGGTACGGGCTGTTCGGCTCCCGGCTCAGCGAGGCCCTCGCCGACATCGCCGAGCGCCAGGGCCGGCCCTACTTCGCCGACGTGAGCACCGCGGGGCAGGCCAACCTCCTCAAGTTCGCCCGGCCCCGCCTGGTGACCCCCACGGAGAGCGAGCTCCGCTTCGCGCTGGCGGACATGGAGAGCGGCCTCGTGGTGGTGGCCAAGCGCTACCTGGACCGGAGCGGCGCCGACGAGGTCGTCGTGACGCTGGGACGGCGGGGGTGCATCACCTTCGCCCGGCCCGAGGAGGGGGACGCGGACCAGCGGCTCCGGGCGGCGTACCTCCCGGCGCTGGGGACCATCACCGTGGATTCGGTGGGCGCCGGGGACCTCTTCCTCTCCGGCGTGGTCCTCTGCACCCTGGCCGGCGCCTCCACCCCGGTGGCGGCGTACATGGGCTCGGCGCTGGCCACCCTGGGGGTGACCCGCATGGGCAACCTGGTCTCGGACCTGCCCCGGCTCCTGGGGTTCCTGGAGCAGCGTCCGGAGCTGCGGGCGTGAGCGGCGGCCGGCGGTGAGGCTCACCCGCGAGCAGCTCGGCTGGGCCCTCCTGGCCGGGGTGGCCGCCCTCTGGCTGGCCTTCCACCAGGTGGGGGGCGTCTACGCCGACTGGGCGCTGGGGCTCGGGAGCACCCAGGAGCCCAGCGGGCGCCACCTCCTCTTCCTGGCGTACTTCACCGTCTTCTCCACGCTGGGGGTCCCGGTCCTGGCCGCGGGGCTCCTCCACGCCTTCCACCGGGACCGGTGGTGGCCGGGGTGGGGGGACCGGGACTTCCTCCTCCGGGCGGTCCCGGCGGCGCTCCTCCTCCCCGTGGCCCTGCACTGGCTGGTCCTGGCGGGCCAGCCGGTGGCCGACGACGAGTCCCTCTACCGGTACGGGGCGGAGCTCCTCCTCCAGGGCCGGGTGGCGGGCGAGTCCCACCCCATGCGGCTCTTCTTCGACCACGCCTTCCTGGTCAACGACGGGCGCACCTTCAGCCAGTACTTCCTGGGCTGGCCGGCCTTCCTGTCGGTGGGGGTGGCCCTGGGCGCGCCCTGGCTGGTGAACCCCGTCCTCTCGGCGCTGACCGTGCCCGCCCTGTACGGCGTGGTGCGGGAGCTCTCGGACCGGCTGTGGGCCCAGGTCGTGACCGGGCTCTTCCTCCTGAGCCCCATGCTCCAGCTCCTGGCCGCAACCGGGCTCAGCCACACCGCGGCCCTGTTCGCGCTGAGCTGGACCGCGTGGCTGGCCCTCCGCGCCGCCCGGGAGCCGGGGCGGGCGTGGCCGGCGGCGGGGCTGGCGGTGGCCTTCTCGGTGGCCTTCTTCGTGCGGCCCCTGACGGCCCTGGGCATCGGGGCGCCCTTCCTCGTCCTCTGGGCGAGGGCGTGGTGGACGGGGGGACGACGGCTCGCGCCCCTGGGCGCCTTCCTGGCCCCGGCGGCGGTGCTGGGCGCCCTCTTCCTCCTGGTGAACGCCCTCCAGACGGGCTCCCCGTGGACCCCGGCCTACATGGCGTGGCAGGGCTACGCCCGGGGGAACGCCTTCCGCTTCAGCGGGCTGGACCCGGCCACCGTTCCCGAGGTGCCCAACCTGGCCTTCCAGGGGCTGGGCCAGGCGCTGCGGACGGCGTCCCTGGGCCTGGTGCGCCTGGGGTACGCCCTCCTGGGATGGCCGGTGGCCTACCTCTTCCTTGCGGCGGCCCTGGGGGCCGGTGGGACCGGGGTGCTGTGGGCCTCCATGGGGGCGTTCCTCCTCCTCCACCTCCCCCTCCGGGACACCGGGATCGACACGGTGGGGCCGGTGCACTTCACCGAGCTGGCGCTCCCGGTCCTGGCGCTGACCGGCGTGGGGATGGCCCGGGCGGCGGCGTGGCTCCAGGGGCGGCTCGGAACGGCGGGAGCGGACGGGGCCGACGGAGATTCCTCGGGGGACGGCGCCGACCCCTTCGCCCACCTTCTGGGACGCCGGCTGGTCCTGGCCACCGCCGCGGCCCTCCTCCTGGGCAACCTGGTCCTGTACGCCCCGGCGCGACTCCGGGCCGTCTCGGTGGTGGGCGCCCTGGTGAGCGTCCCGAGCACGGCGCTGGAGCGGGCCGGGGTCGAGGACGCGGTGGTCTTCTCCTCGGTGCCGTGGGCGCTGGCCTGCAACCCGGCCTTCCCGGTGCCCTCCCGGCCCTTCGTCTTCTGGTGGCCGGTGAACGAGCCGGGCCTCGGCGACGACGTCCTCCACGCCAACCACCTGAGCGTCGAGGCGGACCGGGCCCTCATGGCGGAGCACTTCCCGGACCGGACCGGGTGGCTCATGCACTGGCGGGAGAACTGCTCCCTGGCCCTGGTGCGCCTGGACGACCCGGCGGCGGAGGAGATCCCCGACGGCATCCTCCTCTCGGGGCAGCGAGGGACGCTGCGGTGGGATCCGTCCCACGCCCCGACGGGGGAGGTGCCCCCGGGATTCGCCCCGTGAGCGACGCCCGGCGAGGGTGGGCGGGCTCCCTGGCGCTGGGGGTCGCGGTGTCGGCCCTCTTCCTCTGGCTGACGCTGCGGAAGGTGGACCTGGCCGCCGTGGGGGCGGCGCTGGCCGACGTCTCGCTCCCGGTCCTCCTCCTGACGCTCCTCACCCGGGGCTCGGCCTTCCTGGT
>CAZMTA010000005.1:107790-169838 GCA_964569085.1 uncultured Gemmatimonadaceae bacterium
CTCTTCCACGCGCGCTGGGCGCCGGCGGCGCTGGGCGCGACGCTCCTCTACTGGCTCACCGCCATGGGCACCGTCCGGGTGGTCATGGCCGCCTTCGGCCTCGACCTCCCCTGGTACGCGCCGGTGCTGGTGGTGGCGGTGACCGCCCTG
This sequence comes from uncultured Gemmatimonadaceae bacterium, assembly GCA_964569085.1. Lineage (GTDB taxonomy): Bacteria > Gemmatimonadota > Gemmatimonadetes > Longimicrobiales > Gaopeijiaceae > JAJCZZ01. The sequence goes on from CAZMTA010000005.1 coordinate 107,941, forward strand.
GGGACCGCGCTGCCCTCCTCGCCCGCCTTCGTGGGCACCTACCACTACTTCTCGGCCCTGGGCGTCTCCTTCCTGGGCGTGGACCAGGCCACGGCGGCCTCCTTCGCCATCGTGGCCCACGCCGCCGCCTTCGTGCCCTTCACGCTGGTGGGGATGGCCGTCTTCGCGGGCTCCATCCGGGTGTGGGCCCGGGGAGGGGGCGAGGACGGGGAGGCGGCCCCGCCGTGAGCGGCGACGCCGGGACCTGCATGGTCTGCGCCGGCCCCCTGGAGACGCTGGGGCCCAAGGACGGCGGGACGTACGCCGCGTGCGGCGCGTGCGGCGCGGTCCAGCTCGTGCCGGTGCCGGATCCGGCCGAGCTCGACGAGCTCTACCGCTCGTCCTACCACGACGACGGGCACTACCACCAGGACCCCGACGAGCACCTGGCCCAGCGCCGCCGCGTGTGCGAGCAGGTGGCCGACGTGGCCTCGGCCGCGCTCCCCGAGGGGCGTGCGGTGGTGGAGATTGGCGCGGGATGGGGGAACCTGGGGGTGGTCCTGGCCGAGCGCGGCGTGCCGTGGGTGGGCCTGGAGCCCAACCCGGTCCTGGTGGAGGCGGGGCGCTCCCGGGGGGTGGACCTGCGGGAGGGCGACCTGGCCGCCCTGGAGGCCGACGCGGCGCTCCGGGCGGAGGTGGGGGTCCTGGTCTCCATGGCCGTCTACGAGCACCTGGCGCGTCCCGGCGAGGAGCTGGCCCGCATGGCCGCGCTGCTGCCCCCCGGCGGCGCCGTGGTCATCCAGGCCCCCACCGCCGGCATCCCCCGGGTGGGCGGGCGCTGGGCCCGTCGGCTGCGGCCCGGGCGCGAGCTCCCGGGCTTCTTCGGGAGCCTGGCCGCGCCGTGGCACGTCTGCCTCCCCACGCCCCGGAGCCTGGCGGTGCAGGCGGGGCGGTGCGGGCTCGAGGTCCGGGCGGTTCACGTCTCCCGCTCCGGACGGGCGCCCGACGCCCGCCGCGTGCTCCAGGCGGCCAACGAGTGGGTGGGGCGCGGGGGACGCGCGCTCTTCGGCCCGGGCTGGCCCCTGGCCATGGCCCACGTCTTCGTGCTGGGACCCGAGGGCTAGTCAGCCCCGCGCCGGGCGCTCCAGCAGGGGCTCCACGTCGATCTGGCGGTGGAGCCGGACCCCGATCTCCGGGCCGTCGGGCGCGACGGCGTCCCCGATCTCCCAGCCGGTGAGGGCGCGGAAGGCCGCCAGGGGGAGGTTCACCCCGGCCTCGGTGTAGAGCCACGGCCGGCCGGCGGGACGGGGGTTCACCTCGGTGACCCGGGGCACCCCGGCGACGTCCCCCCGCAGGTCCACGCTGTAGAGGCCGGTGGCCGCGGGGTCGAGGGCGTCCACCGCCCGGCGGGCCGCTTCGGCGAAGGGGGGGAGGTCCACGGTCTCGCAGCGGCTCACCTGCCCGGTGATCCCGCTCACCGAGACCTTGGACAGGAAGTAGGCCAGACGCTCCATGGAGGCGGCGGCCAGGAGCTCGCCGTCCCGGTAGAGCCCGGTCCAGTTCACGTTCCGGCCCGGGAGGAACTCCTGGACCATCCAGGGCGCGTCCAGCCCCCGTCGCCGCCAGAACTCCATCCATGCCCGTCCCTCCTCCACGCCGTCCACCCGGAGGCTGCCCTGGCCGCTGGTCCCGGTGGCGGGCCGGAGCCAGACCGGCGGCGGCACCCGCTCCAGCGCCACGGCGAGCCCTTCGGGGCCCTCCACCCGGGCCGTGGCCGGGACGAGGGCGTCGGGGAGGGCCGCCGCGGTGCGCTCCTTGTCCAGGATCACCCGGCCGCAGCCGAAGGGGACCGGCGTGGGACAGGCCGGGACCCGGTCGATGCCCACCAGGGCCTCCACCTCGGCGTCCAGCGACACGAAGAGGAAGTCGGCGTCGGCGGCGGCCTCGTCCAGGGCGTCGGCGTAGGCCTCGGGGTCCTCGCCGGCCGGCGGGAGGGCGATCACCTCCTGGCAGATCCGCGCCGCCATGGCGCGGCCGTGCTCCGCGGCGTCCGCCCCCACGACGTCGAGGCCCGGGTCGCGCCGCAGGCTCCGGGCGATGTCCAGCCCCGGGGAGCTGGCGGCGGCGGTGACCAGGACGCGGGGACGGCTCACCCGTGGGCCTCCAGGGGGACCAGCTCCCCGTCCTCGAGGACGGGGACCACCTCGTACAGGTCCACCCGGGAGCAGAGCGTCACGTCGTCCGAGTAGCCCAGCGAGACCAGGTTGCGCCCCGAGTCGCTGGCGAAGAAGTCGGCCTGGAGGGCGGAGGTCTGGGGGAGGGGCGGTCCGTGGAGGTGCACGCCCGGGCCCATGCTCCGGAAGATGAGGCCCGCCGTGAGCGCGTCCTCGGGGGCCTCCTGGTTGTTGCGCCCCGCCATGAGGAGCGTGATGGGCACCCCGGCCGCCCGGGCCTCCTCCACCGCCGCCCGGGCCACGGCTCCGGCGTTGAGCGTCGTGCCCACCAGGAGCGTGCCCTCGGGGTGGGCGGCCGCCAGGAGGCACTCGATGCCGTTGGTGGTGGTGAGCGTCAGCGTCCGGCCCCGGTACGCCCGGGCCAGGAGCTCGGTGGGGCTGTTGCCGTGGTCGCAGTGGGGGAGCTTGCGCCCCCCCCGCTCCCCGGCGGTGACGTCGCCGACGCACTCGTCCACCCGCGCCACCGGCCGCACCGCCCGCATGCCGCCGGCCAGCGCGGTCACGATCATGGCGCTGGCGCGGAGCGCGTCGATGAGGACCACGACGCCCCCCCGCTCCCGGGCCGCCAGCGCGCCGTGGGCGCCGACCTCGGTGTACACGTCGACCCCGGAGAGGTGGAACTCGGCGAAGGTGTCGCCCCGGAGCCCGCCCCGGAGGGTGGCCAGGGGGATGGCGTCGGCCGGGGCCACGTTCCCCAGGCTCACCTGGGGCCCGAAGGCGCGGATGAGCCAGAGCTGCTGGGACTTCCGGGGGGCCTCGAAGACCAGCCGGTCCTCGCCGATGGACTCCACCAGGCGGGTGATGAGCTCCCGGTTGGGGCGCCCCTGGGCGTCGTAGATGCCCGACGTCCCGGCCTCCCGGGCCTCCAGGACCACGCGCTCCGCCCCGGCCTCCAGCTCCCGGAGCGCCATGTCCACCCGCTCCTCCAGCGTGAGGCGGGCGTCCTCGTCGGGGTCCTTCCGCCCGACCTCGCTCCAGACCCCGAAGCCGGCGTCCCGGACCCGCCCCACCAGGGCCACCTTCTCGGCCTCGTCCATGGGGTGGACCCCGTTGGAGACCTCCACCAGGTCGAGGCCGAGGTCGGCGGCCTCCTCCAGGAAGGCGTCCACCACGCCCTGGGCGTAGGCGATCTCCAGGATCGTCCCGCCGGTGCAGCAGCGGATCCCCGCCTCCCGGTAGAGCGCCAGCTTCTCCCGCAGGACGTCGCCGGGGGTCAGGCGCGCCGTGCCCCACCCCAGCTTGACCACGTCGATCCAGGCGCCGGCGGTGCGGGTCAGGTCCGCCACCTCGGCGGGGCCCAGACCCCGGTCCAGCACCGAGGTGAGGCCGCGGGAGCGGGGCTTGGCCTGGAGGCCCGGCGCGTCCAGGGCCCCGAAGGCCGGTCCGTCGGGGCTCACGACGACCGCTCCGGGATCCGGGGCGCGTGGGCGGTGGACAGCCCCCCCGCGATGACCTCGCCGCGGTAGCGCGTCACCGACGCCTTCCCCACCCACACGTCCCGGAGCGCCCGGAGGATGGAGGAGGGGCGAACCGCCTTGGACGTCCCGTGGGCCCGGCCCCGGGCGGCGAACGGGGCCTCGCCGATGCGGAGGCGCGGCTTGCGCAGCACGGCCTTGGCCAGGAGCTCGGCCACGTAGGCGTGGCCCCCGGAGCGCACCTCGATCCCCTTGAAGGCCCAGGCCCGGTACATCTTCATGCCGTTCAGGTACCGGTAGTCGAAGCCGTAGAGGAAGTTGGCCACCCAGGTGAAGGCGTTGGAGGCCAGCCGCCGGCGGATGGGCCGGATGACCGGGTTCTGGAGGTAGCCCAGGATGACGTCGTGGTCCTCCCGCATCTCCATGAAGTTCTCGATGGAGTCGAAGAGGAACTCGTTGTCCCCGGGGATGACGGTGATCCAGGTGTCGGGATCGAGGCGCTCGTAGGCTTCGAGGACCGACCGGCCGAGCCCCAGGTTCTCCGGGTTGCGGTGCATGCGCACCCGGGCGTCGGCGGCGCACAGCTCCTCCATCCGGGCCGCGGTGCCGTCGCTGGAGCCGTCGTCGATGAGGAGGACCTCCACCGGCATGGGGAGCCGGTCCGCCACCTCGAGGACGTCGGCCACCGTCTCGCCCACGGCCCCCTCCTCGTTGAGGCAGGGGATGATGACGGTGAGGAGCTCGTCCGGAGCTTCGGACACGGGTGCGTTCCCGGGGAGAGGGACGTCGGCGCGGCGCGCGGGGATGGCGCTCCCAAAGTGCCAGGGGCGCGGAACGGGACGCAAGAAAGGGGGCGGGGCCGGGGCGCCCGTCGTCCGGGGCGGACCCTCGTCCCGGCGGCGGGGTGGGCCTATTCTCCGGGCCCCGGCTCGCCGCAGCCGGGGCGTGCGCCCGGGTCTCCGGCCCGCCGTCCCTCCGACCCCCTCGTGCCATGACCGCGCTCCCCACCGCCTTCCGCCGCCCGGCCCTCCTCCTCGCCGCCGGGGTCGCCCTCCTCACGGGGGGCGCGGGCACCGCCATGCCGGCCGCGGCCCAGGAGATGGCCGGGGGCGACCTGGTGGTGGTGGGCGGCGTCCTGTGGGACGGGACCGGCGAGGGCGCCCGGCCCAACCCGGGCATCCTGGTGCGCAACGCGACCATCCTGGCGGTGGGCGGCCCGGCCTTCGCCACGGGGGAGGCGGGGAACGCCGCCGCCGCGGTGGCGGCCCGCGCCCGCGCCGCCGGGGCCCGCCTCCTGGAGCTCCCCGACGACGCCTTCGTCCTGCCGGGCCTCTTCGACCTCCACGCCCACTACGCCGTGGACCTCTTCGGCGAGGGTCGCGTGGACGAGTACACGGTGAACCCCGTGCTCTTCCTGGCCAACGGGGTGACGAGCACCTTCCCCGCCGGCGAGGTCGATCCGGCGGAGGCGGCCCGGGGGCGCGCCCGCATCGCCCGGGGGGAGATCCCGGGCCCCCGGGTCTTCGCGTCCGGACCGTACTGGGGCACGGCGCGTCCCGGGTGGGACGACGCCGCCATGACCCCCGACTCGGTGCGGGCCGAGGCGGCATGGTGGGCCGGTCGGGGGGTGCGGGGCTTCAAGGCCAAGAACATCGGCCCGGAGCAGCTCGCGGCGCTGGTGGAGGTGGCCCACGAGCACGGCCTGACCGTGACCGGACACCTGGGCTCGGGCTTCCGGGGGAGCGTGAACCCGCGGGACGCCCTCCTCCTGGGCATCGACCGGGTGGAGCACTTCCTGGGCGGCGACGTGCTTCCCGGGGACCGTCCGGCCTATACCTCCCTGGAGGCCCTGGACATGGACGATCCGGCCACCGAGGCGGCGATCCGTCGGCAGGCGCGCCTCTTCGTGGAGCGGGGCGCGTACTTCGACGCGACGCTGACCGCCTACGGCTACTACGCCGACCGGGAGCCCGCGGTCTTCGGGTACTGGGCCGACGAGATGGGCTTCCTCACGCCCTACGCCCGCTCGGTGGTGGAGGCCCGGCTGCCCCGGGAGCCGGTGGAGCAGTTCCGGAAGATCTACTACGTGAAGCGGGAGACGGTGAAGGCGTTCCACGACGCCGGGGGCGCGGACCGGCTCACCGTGGGCACCGACCACCCGAGCTGGGGCGAGTACTGGTCGGGCTTCGGCATCCACCGGGAGCTCCACGCCATGACGCTGTCCGGCATCCCCGCGGCCACGGCGCTCCAGGCAGCCACCCGCAACGCCGCCCGGGCGCTGAACGCCGGGGAGCGCCTCGGCACGGTGGAGGCGGGCAAGTACGCCGACCTGTACGTGGTGCGGGGGAACCCCCTGGAGGACATCCGGGCCACCCGGGACGGCCTCTGGGTGGTGCGGGCCGGGAGGGTCCACGATCCCGCCGCGCTCCTGGAGTCGGTGCGGGGGCGGATGGGCCCGGCCTCCGAGGCCGAGGCCGACTGGTGGAAGGGCGACCTGAGGCTGGGCCGATGAGCGGCGCCGACCCGGACCGGGTCCTCCTCCCCGCGGACCTGGAGGTGGTGGACGAGACGCTCCGGGAGCTCCGGGAGGAGGAGGGGCCGGTGGACCGGGGCCCCCTGGGCTGCGTCCTGGCGCTCCCCGCCTTCCTGGCGCTCCTGGTGGTGCCGGTCCTGGGGCGTCAGTTCGGGCTCCCCCAGCGGGTGGCCACCCCCATGATCATCGCCTCGGTGGTGCTCCTGGTGGTGGGGCTGGTCCTCTGGTTCACCGCCGGCGGGTTCGTGCGGGGCCACGTGTCCGCCGCCGCCGAGGCGGCCCTCCGCACCCTGGAGGCGTGGACCCCCGAGGCCGGGCACCGGGTGGAGGCGCTGCGGGCCGCCACGCTCCTGGTCATGAGCGCCTACGCCAGCTACGGCCCCACCACCTCCCGGACCTTCGACCCAGACGAGGCGCGCAAGCGGCTCGGCCCCACCGTCCTCCTGGTGGAGGCGGTGGAGCGCCACCTGGTGGAGAAGGGCGTGACCTACCGGGTGTTCACGGAAGGGGAGGAGGGAGAGCTGGAGGGGGAGTAGGCCCGCCCTCTCAGTACCGCGACCCCCGGAGCCAGTGGTCCGCCCGGGCCCACGCCTCCTCCAGCTCCTCGGCCACGGCGTCGGCCTCCGCGTTCCTGCCCTGGCCCCGGAGCGCCTCCTCCAGGCCGTACAGGGACCACCCGTTGTGGGGGTGGTCCTCCAGGGACGCCCGGTAGACCTCCTCGGCCCCGGCGAGCTCGCCGGCCTCCAGGAGGTGGGCGCCCAGCCAGTGCCGCGCCGTGAACGGGAGCGGCTCGGGCTCGTCGTAGCGGAGCCCGTCCTCGATCTCCACGGCTTCCTCCAGGACGGCGATGGCCCGCGCGTCCTCGCCGGAGGCCTTCAGGATCTCCGCCTCCAGGATGCCCCCCACGACGCCCATGAGCTGCTCGGCGGAGTGGCCCCGGAACTGGGCGTCCTCGGATGCGGCGGCCCGCACCTTCTCCAGGTGGGCCCGGGCCATGATCTCGTCGCCGGAGCGGAGGTGGGCGTACCCCCGGCCGAAGTCCCAGAAGCCCCTGGGGATCGTGGACTCCGGCGCGTCCTCCAGGGCCAGGATCTCGTCGAAGCGCCCGAAGCGGAACAGCGTGAGGACGTGGTAGAACACCCCGTCCGCCATCAGCTTGCCGTAGTCCTTCCCGGCCTGGATGGCCACGCCGCCCTGGCCGTCGTACGACGCCGCGAAGAGGAGCATGTGGAGGTTGTGGGACGGGTAGATGGCGAAACCCTTCCCCTCCCGCGCCTTCAGGTCCGAGTGCCACGCGTCGATGTTGGCGCGCACGGCGTCGCCCCAGCGGCCCACGCGGTTGTAGGTGTGGGACGGCATGTGCTGGATGTGGCTCGCGCCGGGGATGGACTGGCCCAGGTACGCGGCGCACGCCTCGGCCTTCTCCGGCGCCTGGGTGGGCTCGGTGGCGTGGACGTAGAGGTGGCACGCGCCGGGGTGGGTGACGTCCAGATCCAGGGTGTGCTCCAGGACGCGGTGGATGTGCGCGACCTCGGGCTTCTCCAGGTCCCAGCGGCCCCGCCGGGGCTCCAGGAGCATGAGGGCCTCGCCGTAGAGCGTGCCCACCTCCACGTCGTCGGGGAAGCGCTCGAAGACCTCGCCCATGGCCCGGGCGTAGACGGTGTCGAGGCGCTCCCGGCGGACCTCGTCGTGCTCGGCCTCGTAGCGCCGGGCCATCGCCTCCATCATGGCGCGCTCCACGTCGGAGGCGCCGTGGTCGTCCGCCACCTCCAGCGCACGGGCGATGGCGTACGTGGCCCGGGGGGCGTCGGCGGCCGTCATGGGCCCGTTGAGGTAGGGCCCCCAGGCCCACGCCTCGCCGAACCAGCACATGGCGCAGGTCGGGTCCAGCTCCGCGGCGTGGTGGAAGGAGCGCGCCGCCGACGAGGGCGCGAAGGCGTACAGGAGCTGCATCCCCTGGTCGAAGTACGCCTGGGCCTCGGGGACGTCGCTGGCGGGGCGGGTGAAGGGCCCCAGCGCCTCGGAGGTGAGGGGCATGGGGTCGGAGAAGGTCACCGGGTAGTCCGGCGTCTCCTGGGCCAGGCTCGCCGCCGGCGCGGCCGCCGCGACCAGGCCGGCCCCGAGGAGCCCGAGCGCCATCGCCTGGAGCCGCGTCCGCGCCGTCACGACGCGCCCTCCCCGTCGCCCGCGTCCCCGGGGGGCGAGAACACGCCCGAGGGCACTTCGGTGGACGCCTCCAGCTCCTCGAAGCGCAGCCCCAGGTTCCCGTCCAGGTCCACCCGGTTGGGGGAGAGCAGGATGGGGCCGTACCGCTCCCAGTCGGTCCACGCCATGGTGAAGCGGGGGGCGCTGTCCGAGGCCTCGGTGTAGTGCTGCCAGTACGCCATGCGGTTCGTCTCCGGGTCGACCCAGCCTCGGTACTTGTTCTGCGGCGTGAGCCCGACCTCCTCGAAGGTGAGCTCCACCACCTCGTAGCTCCGCCCCTCCAGCTCCCGCTCGCCCAGGTACTCGGCCCGCACCCCCGGGTCGTCCCACTTGTAGGGCATGAGGAGCCAGTAGGAGTCGTTGATGAACATGGAGTGGGCGCGCCGGGCCAGCGAGTCGGCCCGGGCCGCGTCCTCCACACGCTCCCCGTCCAGCCAGATCCGCTCCGTCCCGGTGGGGTCGTTCACGTTGAAGAGCGCCGTCATCTCCTGGTCGCCCACCGGGGCGCGGACGCGGTAGCGCCCGCCCCAGAGGTCCCAGCGGTGGTGGCGGCGGGTGACGTTGCCCTCCCCCCGGTCGACCACGAAGGCGAACTGGAGGTAGCGCAGCCGCGTCCGCCCGTCGTCGGGCGCCATCTCCGCCATCATGGCGTCGTAGATCCGCGCCACCTCCCGGTCCTGGAAGTCCCGGGGCGGGGCCTCGGTGTCGGGGCGGGCCGCCGGAGGAGTCTCGGCGTCGGCGGGGGGCTCGGCGTCTCCGCACCCCGGCAGGGCCAGGGAGGCGAGGAGCGCGAGGGCGGGTAGGGAGCGGAATGCGCGCATGGCGGGGAGGGTCCGGAGGGCCGGGAAGGCGAGCCCGGCGAATGTAGCCGTGGGCGCCGGAACCAGCGAGGGCGTGGGGGGTGCCACCCCCATGGCCATCGACCTCCGCTGGTGGGACGAGGAGCACCTGCTCGAATACCGTTGCTCGGGCGACGTGGACGGGCCCGAGCTCCTGGCCGCCAACCGCGCGGCCCTCGCCGACGAGCGCTTCCCCTCGGTGCGCACGCAGCTCTGCGACATGCGGTGGGTGTCGTCCTTCGAGATCAGCCGCGAGGAGATCCGGGACATCGTCGAGCTGGACCTGCGGGCCTCGGACCTGGCGCCCGGGTGCGACCGGGTGGCCATCGTGGCGGAGGACGACCTGATCTACGGGTTCGCCCGCATGTACGAGCTGACCCTCGACGGGCGGGTGCCGGGCTGGGAGGTCGGCGTCTTCCGCGAGCGCGCCGAGGCGGTCGCGTGGCTCGAGGTTCCCGACCCGGATCCCCATCCCGCTCCCTGACCGAGATCCATGCTCCGAGCCTTCCTGACCTTCCTGGCGGCCCTGGTGGGCACCGCCGTCCTGGTGGCGGCCACCGCCGCGCCGGGCACGCCCCTCTGGACCGCCCTGGTGGCGGGAGTGGGCGCGGGCTTCCTGGCCGCCACCGTGGTGGGCATGGAGGAGGGGCTCACCGAAGACCTGGCCAAGGCCGCGATCTTCGGCTTCGTGGGCGCGGCCCTGCTCTGGATGGACATGCCCGGGTGGGTGGGCTGGCCGCTGGTGCTGGGCCCCTGGGTGGGGCTCGTGGGGAACCGACGGCCCGCCGACCCGGCCTGAGGCCGGCGGGCCGTCGGAGGCCCGCTCAGCTCCCGGGCCAGAGCCAGCCGAAGGCGCCGGCCGTCAGGAGCCCGTAGATCAGGCCGTCGAAGACGTTCTTGAACGTGGTGCTCCACTTCTGCCCGTACCAGATGGAGCGCTGCATGACCCCCAGGCCGTATCCGGCGAAGGCCGAGGCCCCGGCCAGCTGGAAGACGTTCAGGTAGTCGGCCCCGGGCGCGAGCGCCACGCCGGCGATGTACCCGGCGAAGAGGCTCACCAGCAGGCAGTAGACGAACCACTGGGCCAGCTGGGCGCTCATGTCGAAGGGGTCGCCCTTGGGAAGGACGGTCATGAAGGCCACCGGCCCCGCGGCGGCACGGGCCTGGAAGTCCTCGCTCTTCATGACCTCCGGGTCGCCGCCGGCGTAGGGCACCACGTAGTCCCCCGGCGGGATGTCGTAGCGGCGGAGGTCGGCCATCACCTCGTCTTCCGCGGGGAGCCCGGCGAAGTCCGACCGGTGGTAGGGGAGGAACATGTGGATGACGGACGAGGCCGCGAAGACCAGGACCGCCGCCACCAGGATGGGGAGCCACAGCGCGAGGATCGGGACCATCGGTCGCTCCTGTCGGGGGTGAGCCTGGCTCAATAGGTGGAGCCGGGCCCCCGGGAGCAAGCGAGGGCGTGCCGGCGCGTCCGGGGCGGGCGCCGGGGCGGGGTGACGGCCCCGGAGGTCAGTGGGGGAGGTGGGGCTTGAGCAGCCCGTAGCACCAGGCGCCGAGGACGGCGCCCAGGAGCCCCGCCACCATGACCGGGATGCCCGCGCCCACCAGGGCGAAGAGGGGTCCCGGGCAGGCGCCCACCAGCCCCCAGCCGAGCCCGAAGACCGTGCCGCCCAGGATGTGGTTGGGCCGGGGCCGTGCCGACGCGGGGTCCGGCCAGGGGATGGCCTCGCCGCGGACGGTCCGGGCGCCCCGCCGCTTCATGACGGCCAGGGAGAGCGCCCCCACCGCCACGGCCAGGCCGATGACGCCGTACATGTGGACCGCCTGGAAGCGGAACATCTCCTGGATGCGGAACCAGGACGCCACCTCGCTCTTGATGAAGATGGTCCCCAGCCAGACCCCCAGGAGGAAGTAGACCGCCAGGGACTCCCGGCGTCCCCGGGGGGCCTCGGTCCGGGCGGGCGCGTCGGTGGCCACGCTCACGGCGTCCCTCCCGGGAGGAGGAGGGGGAGGAGCAGGTGGGCCGAGATCAGCCCGCCCAGGAAGAAGCCCACCACCACCACCAGGCTGGAGCGCTGGAGGTTGGAGAGGCCCGAGATGGCGTGCCCCGAGGTGCACCCGTTGGCCCAGCGGGCCCCGAATCCCACAAGGAAGCCCCCGACCACCACCAGGACGAAGGTCCCGGGCGTGAGGAGGGCGCCCAGGGAGAAGACGTCGTCGGGCACCATGCCGGTGAAGTCGCGCACGCCCAGCGCGGCCAGGTCGGAGCGGGTGGCGTCCGCGATGCCGATGGGGGCGTCGGGGTCCGAGAGGACGCGACCGCCCAGGAAGCCTCCGGCGAGCATGCCGGTGGCCATGGCCAGGTGCCAGGCCCCCTGCTTCCACCAGTCGTAGCGGAAGTACTCGATGCCGGCGGGGAAGGTGGCGGCGCACAGGTGCTTCAGCGAGGAGGACACCCCCCACTTCTTGCCGCCGTACCAGAAGACGAAGGGCACGACCAGGCCGATGAGGGGCCCGGCCACCCACCAGGGCCAGGGGTCACGGAGAAGCTGGAGCATGGCGCCGCCTGAGGGAGGGAGTCGGCGCTCAGAACCCCCGGACCGGGGGGCGGTTCCGTCCCGGGGCCGCTACGCCTCGGCCCGGAGCGCCTCCACCGGGTCCACCCGCGAGGCCCGCCACGCCGGGACCCAGCTCGCCAGGAGCGCGACGGCGGTCAGGGTGGCGGCCACGGTGCCGAAGGTGAGGGGGTCCACGGGGTCGACGCCGTAGAGGAGCGACGCCATGAGGCGGGTGAGCCCCAGCGAGGCGGCCAGCCCCACCCCGACGCCCACGGCGGCCAGCGCCGCGGCCTGCTTCAGGACCATGCCCCGGACGTCGCTTCCCTCGGCGCCCATGGCCATGCGGACCCCGATCTCGCGGGTCCGGTGGGCCACCACGTAGGAGATCACGCCGTAGATGCCCACCACGCCCAGGAAGAGGGCCACCGCCGCCGCGATCCCCAGCATGATCAGGGTGAAGGAGGTCTGGGCCACGCTCTCGGCGGCCAGCTCCTCCAGCGTCCGGATCCGCGCCAGGGGAAGGTTCGGGTTCACGTCCCAGACCGTCTGCCGCGCCGCGTTCAGGAGGGCGCGGGGGTCGCCGCGCTCGACGCGCAGCACGTAGGCCATGGACCGCTGGGTGAAGACGCCTTCGCCCCCCCAGAACCCGTCGGCCACCTGGGGCCAGTAGACCACGGCCACCGGATCCCGGGCCACGCCGTCGTCCCGGACCTCGCCGACCACGCCCACGACCTCGTACCACGGGCCCTGGGTTCCCTCTCCCACGGCCTGGCGCACCCGCTGTCCCACCGCCGACCCCGCGTCCCCCCACTCGGCCTCGGCCAGGGTCCGGCTCACGACCACGACCTTGGCCCGGTCCTCCACCTCGGTCCAGGTGAGGTCGCGCCCGGCCACCAGGGGGTTCCCCATGGTCCCGAAGTAGCCCGGCGCCACCCACTTGTAGCGCCGGATCGGCGGGATCTGGTCGCCCACCACCGGGTTCGCCTCGCTCTCCAGGGCGTCGTTGGAGTCCCATTCGTCCATGGTGACCGAGGAGGTGAGTGCCACGGAGGCGACGCCGGGCAGCGCCGCCAGGCGCCGCCGGATCTCCTGGTGGACCCGCGCGGCCTCCGCCGGCTCCTCGACCTCGGCCTCGGGGATCGTCACCCGGAAGGTCAGGACGCCCTCGGGATCCTCGAAGCCGGGCTCCACCGCGCGGAGCGCCTGGAAGGACCGCACCATGAGGCCCGAGCCCGCGAGGAGGACGAGCGCCAGCGCCATCTGGACCACCACCAGGCCGTTGCGCGCCCGGTGCCGCTCCCGCCCGGCGCTCCCTCCGCGCCCGCCCTCCTTGAGGGAGGCCACCAGATCGGAGGTGCCGAAGCGGAGGGCGGGGAAGGCGCCGAAGAGGACGCCCGCCGCCACCGAGAGGAGGAAGGTGTAGACGAGCACGACCGGGTCCACGGCGATCTCGCCCAGGCGGGGGACCGAGTCGGGGCCCAGGGCCTTGAGCAGCTCCAGGCCGCCCACGGCCAGCCCCAGGCCCAGGATCCCGCCGCCCACGCCCAGCGTCACGCTCTCGCCCAGGAGGTCCCAGGCGATGCGGGCCCGGCCGGCCCCCATGGCGGTGCGCACCGCGAGCTCCCGCTGGCGCCCTTCGGCGCGGACGAGGAAGAGGTTGGCCACGTTGGCGCAGGCGATGAGGAGGACGATGCCCACGGTTCCCAGGAGGACCCAGAGGACCGGGCCCACGTCTCCCACCACGTCCTCCTTCAGCGGACGCACCAGGGGTCCGAACCGGGCCTGCTCCAGCATGCCGGCGGTGATGCCGCCCGGGTACTCCTCCACGGCGCGGGGCACCATCCGGCCCACCTCGAGGTTGGCCTGCTCCAGGGTGGCCCCGGGGGCCAGGCGGGCCACGCCCTGGTAGCTGAAGTTGCCCACGAAGACCTCGGCGGGATCGAAGCGGAGCGTGAGCCAGAGGTCGGCCTCCGAGCCCATGAAGTCCAGCTCGGCCGGGAGGACCCCGATGATCTCGCTCGTGACGCCGTTGATCTCCAGGGTGCGCCCGATCACGTCCCGCTCCCCGCCGAAGCGGCGCTCCCAGTAGCCGTGGGAGAGGAGGGCCGTGCGGCCGGCGTCGGGCGCGTCGTCCTCGGGGGTGAAGGCCCGGCCCAGGGCGGGCCGCACCCCCAGGAGGTCGAGCGTCTGCCAGGTGACCCACATGGCCGGGACCCGCTCGGGCTCGGCCAGCCCGGTCACGGTGACGGAGCCGCCGTCCCACATCCCGATGGACTCGAAGCTCCGGGCGTGCTCGGCGTAGTAGAAGTGGAGCGCCGGGGACTGGTTGATCTCCGGGAAGCCCAGCCCCGGGGCGGTGTGCCACACCCCCACCAGCTCCTCGGGATCCTCGAAGGGAAGGGGCTCCAGCAGCACGGCGTGCACCACCGAGAAGATGGCCACGTTGCTCCCGATCCCCACGGCCAGCGTCAGGAGCGCCACGGCGGTGAAGGCGGGGGCGCGGAGGAGCTTGCGGACGGTGATGCGGAAGGTGGCCAGGGCGCGGTCCATGGGCGTCGAGCTCGGTGGGGGGCCGTTCGGGGATGGTCGGCCCTACGGGGGGCCGCGGGGCCCGGTTTCGGCGCCCACGGCCCGTCGGGGTTGTGTCGTCGGCCCGGTCCGGCCCAGTCTTTCCGCCGTCCCCGCCGGCCCTCCGCGGCGGCCCTCCTCCCTTCCGCGCCGGAGCCCCCCTGCTCGCCCCGCTCCAGGATCCCGCCACCCTCTCCGTCCTCCCGCACCGCCTGCGCGCGGTGGTGGGCGTCGTGGCGATCCTCGGCGTGGCGTGGGCGCTCTCCACCCGGCGGGACGCGGTGCGCTGGCGGCCGGTCCTGTGGGGCCTGGGGCTCCAGCTCGCCTTCGGGCTCCTGGTCCTGCGGACGCCCCTGGGCGTGGCTTTCTTCGAGGCGGTCAACCACGGCGTCGAGGCGCTGCTGGGCTACGCGGAGGAGGGGGGGCGCTTCGTCTTCGGCAACCTGGTCCAGGACGACATCCCGGTGGGCACCGGCGAGCCGGGTCAGGGGGCGTTCGAGGCCACGGGCGGGCTGGTGGCGCGGAGCGGCGCCTTCTTCGCCTTCCAGATCCTGCCCAACATCATCTTCGTCTCCACCCTCATGACGATCCTCTACCACTGGGGGGTCATGCAGCGGGTGGTGCGGGGGGCGGCGTGGGTGCTCCAGCGCACGCTGCGGACCTCCGGGGCGGAGACGCTGGCCACCGCGTCCAACATCTTCGTGGGGCTCATGGAGTCCCCCCTGGTGGTGAAGCCCTTCCTGGAGCGGATGACCGCCTCCGAGCTCATGGCGGTGATGACGGCGGGGATGGCCACCATCAGCGGGGGCGTGCTGGCCGCCTACGCCGGGATGCTCCTCCCCTTCGAGCCGGGCGCCGCCGGCCACCTGGTGGCGGCCTCGGTCATGTCCGCCCCGGCGGCGCTGGTCCTGGCCAAGCTCATGGTGCCCGAGACCGGCGACCCCGTCACGCTCCACACCCTGGACGCCATGGAGGTGGAGCGGCCCGACGTGAACGTGATCGACGCCGCGGCCCGGGGCGCCTCGGAGGGGCTCCGGCTGGCGCTGGTGGTGGGGGCCATGCTCATCGCCTTCATCGGCCTGGTCTCGCTGGCCAACGGCGTGGTGGGGTGGGCCGGGGGGCTGGCCGGGGTGGAGGGGCTGACGCTGGAGCGCATCCTGGGGTGGATCCTGGCGCCCGTGGCGTGGCTCCTGGGCGTGCCCTGGGCCGACGCCGGGGTGGTGGGCCAGCTCGTGGGGCTGGAGGTGGTGCTCAACGAGTTCGTGGCCTTCGTCCGGCTCGAGACCCTCCTCTCGGGGGGCGTCGAGCTGGGGAGCCGGAGCGTGGTGATCGCCACGTACGCCCTCACCAGCTTCGCGAACTTCGGCTCGGTGGCCATGACCCTGGCCGGGATCGGGGCGCTGGCTCCCTCCCGGCGCCACGACCTGGCCCGTCTGGGGCTCCGGGCCATGCTCGCCGGGATCCTGGCCACCCTCCTCACCGCCGCCGTGGCGGGGATCCTGGTGTGAGGCCCGGGCCGATGGTCTGCGTGGGCACGGTGGCGCTGGACACGGTGGAGACGCCGTCGGGCCGGATGGCGGAGGCGCCGGGGGGGTCGGCGCTCTACTTCGCCGCCGCCGCCCGACGGTGGGGCCCGGTCCTCCCGGTCGGCGTGGCGGGGGACGACCTCCCGGAGGCCGCGCTGGCCCCGCTGGAGGCCCTCGGCGTCGACGTGTCGGGGATCCGCCGGCTCCCCGGCGCCACCTTCCGCTGGCACGTCCGCTACGACGAAGACGGGGGCCGGGAGACGCTCGCGGCCGAGCGCGGGGTCACGGTGCGCACCCCGCCGGAGCCGGGTCCGGAGCACCGGGATCCGGGCGCGCTCTTCCTGGGGAGCACGGACCCGGGGGTGCAGCGCGCCGTGCTCGACGCCGCCGGGGCGCCGGGGCTGGTGGCGCTGGACACCATGGCCCACTGGATCCGGGACCGGCGCGCCGAGCTCGAGGCCCTCCTTCCCCGGGTGGACCTCCTCCTGGTGGACGGGGGGGAGCTCCGCCTCCTGGGCGGGGAGGAGGACGAGGGGCGGGCCGCCGCCGCCGTCCTGGAGCGGGGGCTGCCCTGGCTCGTCGTGAAGCGGGGCGCCCGGGGGGCCGCGGCGTACGCCGGGACCGGGGCTCCGGAGTCGTCGTCGGGCGGCGCGGCGCCGGGCAGGCCCGCCCGACCCGTGGCGGAGGTCCCGGCCGCGCCCGTGGACCGGGTGGTCGACCCGACCGGGGCCGGCGACGCCTTCGCCGGCGGGCTGGTGGGCACGCTGACCGCGGCCGGGGGCCGGCGCGCCCTGGACGCCGAGGGGCTCCGCGGCGCGCTGCTCGCCGGGGCCAGCATGGGCGCCCTGGCCGTCTCGGACTTCTCCTTCCGCGGGCTGGTGGCCGGGGAGGCCGGAGCGTGAAGCGGCTCGCCGGGGTGGTGGCGGTGGGGCTGGTGCTGGGGCTCGCGGCCCACTGGCTCGTGCGGAACGTGGTCTTCGGGCCGTCCCTCCCCTCCGGCGCCGAGATGGGGGCCGGGGCGGCGGCGCTGGGCCCGGCGCTGGAGGACGTGGCCACGGGGCTCGAGGCCCCCTGGGAGCTCGCCTTCCTCCCGGACGGGGACCTCCTGGTGACCGAGCGGCCCGGCCGTCTCGTGCGCCTCTCCCCGGAAGGCGCGCGGCGGTGGACCACCGAGGTGCCGGGGGTGCGGCCCCGGGGGGAGGGCGGCCTCCTGGGCCTCGCCCTGGACCCCGCCTACGACGAGGGCGGGCGCATCTGGCTCTACCTCACCGCCGAGTCCGAGAACCGGGTGGAGCGGTGGCGGCTGGACGCCGACGGCACCCTGTCGGAGCGGACCGTGGTGGTGGACGGGATCCCGGCGGCGAGCTTCCACGACGGCGGGCGGATCGCCTTCGGGCCCGACGGCATGCTCTGGATCACCACCGGCGACGCCGGCGCCCCGGGGGACGCCCGGGACCCGGGCTCGCTGGCGGGGAAGATCCTCCGGGTGCGCCCCGACGGCGAACCGGCGCCGGGGAATCCGTCGGGGACCGCGGTCTGGAGCCTCGGGCACCGGAACCCCCAGGGCCTCGCGTGGGACGCGGACGGAAGCCTCTGGGCCACGGAGCACGGCCCCTCGGGGCTGGGCAGCGGGTTCGACGAGGTGAACCGCATCCGCGCCGGCGCCGACTACGGCTGGCCCGAGGGGCGCGGCGACGACGCCCCTCCGGGCACGGTGCCCCCGGCGGCCCACTCCGGGGCCGACGACACCTGGGCGCCCTCCGGTGCGGTCGTGGCCGGCGGGAGCCTCTGGTTCGGGGGGCTCCGGGGCCAGGCCCTCTACGAGCTCCCCCTGGAGGCCGGCGGGCCGGGAACGCTCCGGGTCCACCTCTTCGGGGACCTGGGCCGCGTCCGGCAGGTGCGCCGCGGACCCGACGGGGCGCTCTGGATCCTCACGTCCAACCGGGACGGGCGGGGCCGGGCGCGGGACGGCGACGACCGGGTGGTGCGGGTCCGGCCGGAGGCGCTCCGGGGCGGGGCGGGGGGCTGAGCGGCCCTTGAGGCCGGGGGCGGCTCTGGAGAGCTTTCCCATCTCCCGACGCACCGGGGGCAGGCCCCCTGCGTCCTTCCCCCACGCCCCCTTCCCGGACCTCCCCGTGACCGACGAAGCCCCCCGCAAGAAGCGCCTCATCGTCGTGGGCGACCGCGTCCTGATCCAGCCCGAGGAGGGCGAGGACCGGTCCAAGGTCGGCCTGTACCTCCCCAAGACCGCCGTGGACTCCCAGGCGGTCCAGAGCGGGAAGGTCCTGGCCACGGGACCCGGGAACCCGGTCTCCGCCCCCACCGAGGTGGACGAGGAGCCCTGGAAGCAGGGCGCCGCCGCCGCCGAGCCCCGCTACGTGCCGGTGCAGGCCCGCATCGGGGACTACGCGATCTTCTTCCGGAAGGCCGCGGTGGAGATCACCTTCGAGGGCGACCGGTACCTGGTGGTGCCCCAGGCCGCGATCCTCACCCTCATCCGCGAGGCCGAGGACGACGACGCGGACGTGATCCCGTTCTGAGGACGGGATCACCGGACCGATGACCCGCGACCTCTCCCGGGGGCTGGAGCGCTACCGCCCCTTCGTCGACGACTGGGACGCCTTCCTGGCGGCCTCCCGCCGCCCCGAGCCCACCGTCTTCCGGGTGCGGACCGGCCGCGTCGAGCCCGACGCCCTGGTGTCC
Organism: uncultured Gemmatimonadaceae bacterium; assembly: GCA_964569085.1. Lineage (GTDB taxonomy): Bacteria > Gemmatimonadota > Gemmatimonadetes > Longimicrobiales > Gaopeijiaceae > JAJCZZ01. The sequence continues at coordinate 126,504 of CAZMTA010000005.1, forward strand.
CGCCTGGAGGACCAGGGCTTCCGCCTGCGCCCCCTGGAGGGGATGCCGGCCTTCTACCAGGTGGAGGACGAGCCCTTCCCGGTGACCTTCACCCTGGAGCACTGGGCGGGGCTCATCTACGTGCAGCAGGCATCCACCGGGGTGGCGGCGCCCGCGCTGGGGCCGCGCCCCGGGGAGCGCGTCCTGGACCTCTGCGCCGCCCCGGGGGGGAAGACGACGCACGCGGCGGACCTCATGGGGGACACGGGGTGCGTGGTGGCCGCCGACGTGAGCGAGCCCCGCATCCGGGGCCTCCTGGGCAACTCGTACCGCCTGGGGCACACGAACATCACCGTTGTGGCGGGCGATGGCCGGGAGCTCCCCGGGGACGCCCGCTTCGACCGGGTCCTGGTGGACGCCCCGTGCACCGGCGAGGGCACGCTGCGCCGCCGGGGCGGAGAGCCGCCCACCCAGTCCCGCTCCTTCCTGGGGTACGTGACCGGCGCCCAGGAGGCCCTGCTGCGCAAGGCGATCCGGGTGACCCGGCCCGGGGGCACGGTCCTCTACGTGACGTGCACCTTCGCGCCCGAGGAGAACGAGGCGGTGGTGGACGCCGTCCTGGCCGACGAGCCCGTGCGCCTGGAGCCGCTCGACCTCCCCGTGCCCCACGCGCCGGGGCTCACCGCCTTCGGGGGGCGGAGCTTCCACCCGGACCTGGAGGGCGCGGCGCGCATCTACCCGCACCACCTGGACTCGGGGGGGCTGTTCCTGGCCCGCCTCCGGGTCGACGGCGGGGACGAGCCCGCCGCCCGCTCCGCCGCGGGGGCCGCGCAGGCCACCGACGCCTGGCGGCCCGTTCCGGCGGTCTTCCCCGGGGAGGACGCCACCGAGGAGGAGGCGCGCGCCCTGGCCCGCACCGCCGAGGAGACGCTGGTCGAGTACTACGGCGTGGAGCCGTCCCTCTTCGAGGACCTGGGGTGGACGCTCCGAGGCGGACGTCTCTGGCTCCACTCCCTGGACGCCTGGCCCCTGGAGGGGTGGAGCGAGGGGTCGTGGCGGCCCATCTCCGTGGGGTTCCGGGCCATGGAGTTCGACTCCCGGGGGCGGCCACGCCCCACCAACGACGTCCTCCAGTGGCTCGGCTCCCGGATCCGCCGCTCCGTGGTGGAGCTGGACGACGCCGACCTCGACCGGGTCCTGGCCCGGGAGCGCCTCCCGGTGCCGCCGGAGCTCAAGGGCCTCGTGGCCTTCCGGTGGCGGGACACGGTCCTGGGGCGGGGAGCGTGCACGGACCGGGGCATCCGCAGCGAGATCCCGAAGTCCCGGGCGGCGGAGCTGGCCCGGGGGCGGGAGAAGGAGCGGGAGGCGGGGGCGTAGGAGAGAGGCCCAGGGGGAGGGGCGTGGCGGGCAGCCAGGGCGCGGCGGGCCGGGTCCTCAGCTTCCGGTGTCCGGCTCCGCCACCAGGAGGGCCGACACGAAGGCGGCGTCCGACGGCGCCAGCTCCATCTCCGCCAGCTCGGGCGGGGTGAACCAGCCCACGTCCCCGTGCTCCAGGGCCTCGGGCTCGCCGTCGGCCTTCACCGCCACGAAGTGGATGATGAACTCCGAGCCCGGATCCTGGGCGGACCAGAGGATGTCCCCGGTGCTCCGGCACTCCATGGCCAGCTCCTCGTCCAGCTCCCGGGCCACCGCCTCCTCCATGGTCTCGCCGGGGAGGAGCTTGCCTCCGGGGAACTCCCAGAGCCCTCCGTGGCGCTTCTCCTCGGGGCGAAGTCCCACCAGGTAGCGTCCGTCCCGGCGGATCACCGCCGCCACCACGGCCACCGGCTCCTCGGCCGGAGCGTCCTCCGGGCGCACGCCCCCGGGTCCGCCGTCGCTCATCCGCACGCCGTGCAGGACGGGGTCTCGGGGAAGATCAGGAGCCGGCCGTGGGCCACGGGGCCGCCGCACTCGACGCACGTCCCGTACGAGCCGTTCTCGAGCCGCGCCAACGCCTGGAGGATGAGGGCGAGCTTGGCCCGCTCCCGCTCGGCCAGGTTCTTGGCCATGCTCTGGCTCTGGAGGGAGTCCATGCGGGAGAGCCGTCCCACCGCGGCCTGGTCGAGCTCCACGATCCCCGACGCCTGGTCGGTGACCTTCATGCTCTTCTCCAGCTTGCCGAGCTGGCGCTCGAGCTCCGCGCGGAGCTCGGTGAGCTGATCGTCGGTGAGGTGGGGCATGGGCGAGGGGCCGGTGGGGAGGGTCGCTTCCAAGATAAGGCCCCGCGCGGCCGGTCCTACAGCCCCACGGCCAGGGCCACGGCGATGGAGACCGCCCCCAGCCCGACCAGGGAGAGCCAGAGCGGGGCGGCCAGCTTCAGCCATTCCTCGTAGCGCACGCCGGCGGCGGCCAGGATGGCCATGAGCGCCCCGTTGGTGGGGGTGACGATGTCGCAGAGCCCCCCGCCGTACTGGTACGCCAGGACCGTGACCTGGCGGCTCATCCCCAGGAGGTCCGAGAGGGGGACCAGGACGGGCATGGTGAGGACGGCCTGGCCGCTGACGCTGGGCACCGGCACGTGGATCACGGCCTGCGCGGCCACCATCCCCAGCGCCGAAGCCAGGACCGGGAGGCCCTCCAGGGGTGAGAACATGGCGTGGACGATGGTGTCCACGATCCGCCCGTCCTCGAGCACCACGAAGATGGCCCGGGCGAAGCCGATCAGGAGGGCCGCGTACGCCATCTCCCGGAAGCCCTTCACGTAGGCGTCGGCGGTCCCGCTCACCCCGAGCCCGGCGAGGGCGCCGGCGGCGCACCCCATCAGGAAGAAGAGCGCGGACATGTCGTTGAAGCCCCACCCGCGGACCATGAGCCCCCAGACGAGGACGACGAAGGTGGCGCCCACCAGGGTCAGGATGAGCCCGTCCCGGGCGCCCATGGACCGGCCCAGCTCTCCCTCCACCCCCTCGGGCTCCACCCGGTTGCGCGCGGCGTACCGCATGGTGACGCCGACCCAGAGCACCAGGGCGAGGACCAGGAAGACGGTGCGGAAGGCCCACCCCGAGAGGAGGGGGAGCTCGGCCAGGCTCTGGGCGATCTGGACCTGGAAGGGGTTCAGGGGGCTGAAGGCCGAGGCCACGAAGGCCGGGCCGGCGCTCATGGCGACGGCCACCATGGGCGTGAAGCCGAGGCTCCGGGTCAGGACGAGGAGGGGCGGGATGAGCGCCACGATCTCCTCCTGCATGTTCTGGGTGGCGCCCCCCGCGGCGAAGAAGAGGGCCACGGCGGGGATCACCCAGAGGTCCCGGCCCCGGAACCGGTCCACCATGGACGACACCCCCCGGCCCAGCGCTCCCGTCTGCTCCACCACGCTGAAGGCGCCCCCGATCAGGAAGACCAGGAAGATCACGTCTCCGGCCTCCAGCATCCCCCGGGGCAGCGCCACGATGGCCTCGAAGGGATCCACCGGGTCGGGCTCCACCTCCTGGTACGTCCCGGCCACCACGACCGTCCGGCCCGTGGCCTCGTCCACCACCCGCTCGAAGGAGCCGGCGGGAAGCACCCAGCTCAGGGCGGCGCCGAGGAGGACGAACCCGGTGAGCAGGACCAGGGGGTGGGGGAGCCGGAAGCGCGGGCGGTCGGACACGGGCGTGCGGGGCTGAGGGGATCGGCGGGGAGGAAGGTAGGCGGCGCGGGGACGAGGAGCACCCCCGACGTCGATTGACACCCGGGAGGCCGGGGGCCGACCTTGCCTCTCCCTCCTCCTGCCGGGACATCATGGACCCAGACGACCCCCCCACCCGGACCCGGAGCCTCCGCTCCGGGCTCCTGGGCCTGGCCTTCGGGCTCACCTTCCCGGTGGTGGCCACCCTGGTCGCGATGGGGACGCGGGGGCTTCCCCTGGGCATCGGGAGCGCGCTGGCCGTCCAGGCCTTCGACCCCCTCCTCTGGATCATCGACACCGCGCCCCTGGTGCTGGGGCTCGCCGGGTGGGCCATCGGCCGCCGCCAGGACCTGGTCGACCAGCTCCGGGCCCGGGCGCTCCGGGAGAGCGAGGAGCGCCGCCTGGCCATCTTCGAGGCGGTGGCCAACGGCGTCCTCACCCTGGACGAGAGCGGCCGGGTCGAGTCGGCCAACCCGGCGGTGGGGCGGCTCTTCGGCCTGGACGGGGGGGCCGTGGTCGGCCGGTCGCTGGGCGAGCTGGTCCCGGTCCTCCAGGACGACGACGGCCCGCGGCTCGAGAGCGGCTCCACCGGGCGCGTCGAGTGCCGCCGGGACGACGGGAGCACCTTCCCCTGCGAGCTGTCGCTCAGCGCCATGGAGCTCCCGGACGGGGGGCGGCGCTGGATCGTCATCCTCCGGGACCTCTCGGAGGAGCACCGGCTGGAGCAGGAGGCGGAGCGGTTCTTCATGCTCTCCCTCGATCCCCTGGCCATCGTCGGGATCGACGGCGAGGTCCTGCGGGTCAACCCGGCCCTGGCGGCCCTCCTGGGGCGGCCGGAGGACCAGCTCCGCGACGTCCGCTACCTGGACCTCTTCCACGAGGACGATCGCCCGACGCTGCTGGAGCACGTCGAGCGTCTGCGGGCCGGCGAGTCGGTGCCCTACCTGGAAGCGCGGATGCCGGCCACGGACGGGACGCTGCGCTGGGTGGGGTGGAGCGCCTTTCCCGTTCCCGAGGAGGGGGTCGTCTACACCGTGGGGCGGGACATCGGCGAGCTGAAGGCGGCCGAGGAGGAGCTGGTCCGGGCCAAGGAGGAGGCCGAGCGGGCCAACCGGGCCAAGAGCGAGTTCGTGGCCAACATGAGCCACGAGATCCGGACGCCCATGAACGGGATCATCGGGATGACGCGCCTGGCCCTGGACTCCCGCCTGGACCCGGAGCAGCGGGAGTACCTGGAGATGGTGGAGGTGTCGGCCCACGGGCTCCTGGACATCATCAACGACATCCTGGACTTCTCCAAGATCGAGGCGGGGAAGCTGGAGCTCGAGCCCGTCGCCTTCGGCCTGCGGGAGACCCTGGCCGACGCCTTCAAGACGCTGGCGGTGAAGGCGGCGGGGAAGGGCCTCGAGCTCCTGTACGAGGAGGAGCCGGGGGTGCCCGAGACGCTGGTGGGGGATCCGGTGCGGCTGCGGCAGGTGCTGGTGAACCTCCTGGGGAACGCGGTGAAGTTCACCGACGAGGGAGAGGTCGCGGTGGGCATCTCGGTGGCGGAGCGGACCGGGGCGGACGTCCTCCTCCGCTTCGAGGTCCGGGACACCGGTCCGGGGATCCCGGAGGACCGGCAGGCCCACATCTTCGAGGCCTTCGCCCAGGCCGACGGCTCCACGACGCGGCGGTTCGGCGGGACGGGGCTGGGGCTGGCCATCGCCGCGCGGATCGCCGGGCGCATGGGCGGGTCCCTCGACGTCTCCTCCCGGCTCGGGGAGGGCTCCGTCTTCACCTTCACGGCCCGCCTTGGCCTTCCCCCCGACGGGGCGGTGACCGCGGTGCGGCTGGCTCCTCCCGACGTGGTTCGCGGCATGCGGGTGCTGGTCCTGGACGACAACGCCACCAACCGACGGATCCTGCGGGACGCGGTGCTCCGGTGGGAGATGGAGCCGACCCTGGCGGACCACGCCCTCGGGGCCCTGGCCACGGTGGCCGAGGCCCGGGAGGGCGGCGCCCCCTTCCACCTGGTGCTCTCCGACCTCCACATGCCCGACGTGGACGGCTTCGGCTTCGTGGAGCGCCTCCGGGACCAGGAGGGGGAGGAGGCGCCGCCCGTGATCCTCCTCACCTCCGGGGGGCAGCCCGGGGACGGGGCGCGGAGGCGGCGCCTGGGGGTGGCGGGCCACATGCTCAAGCCCATCCTCCCCAACGAGCTCCTGGAGGCCATCCGCCGCGTGTTCGGACCGGGGGCCGAGGGGAGGCCGTCCCGGCGGCCCGACGCCCGGCCGGCGGCGGGGAAGACCCTGGACATCCTCCTGGCGGAGGACAACCGGGTGAACCAGACGCTGGCCGTGGCACTCCTGGAGAAGGAGGGACATCGGGTCACGGTGGCGGAGACCGGGGTCCGGCTCCTCGAGATCCTGGGGGAGTCGGAGCCGGATCTGGTGCTCATGGACGTCCAGATGCCCGAGATGGACGGGCTGGAGGCGACCCGCCGGATCCGGTCGGCGGAGGAGGGGACGGGCCGGCACCTCCCCATCGTGGCCATGACGGCCCACGCCATGAAGGGCGACCGCGAGCGGTGCCTGGAGGCCGGGATGGACGACTACGTCTCGAAGCCCGTCGACGCCCGGGAGCTCCTGGCCGCGGTGGCCCGGCACGCCGGCGGGGCGGCCCTTCCCGGAACCTCCCGTGGCTCGGAGCACGGACGGAGCCCGGACTTCGACATGGACGTCGCCATGGCCAACGTCGGCCACGATCGGGAGGTCCTGGCCACGGTCCTCCAGATGTTCGCCGACCGGGGAGACGAGCGCCTGTCCGCGGTGGAGGACGCGGTGGAACGCGGCGACGCCTCTGCCCTCCAGGCCGCCGCCCACTCCCTCAAGGGGACCGCGTCCACCCTGGGCATGCCGGTCCTCAGCCGGCTGGCGCTGGAGCTGGAGAACCGGGGCCGGCGGGGGGAGGTGGAGGGAGCCGACGGGCTCCTGCCGGGGCTGCGGAGCGCCTTTCGCGCCGCCCTGGAGGCGGCCTCGGCCCGGGGCGCCACCGCCTGAGGCGGGCGCCCCCTCAGCGCTCCTGGCGTACGCCCTCGGCGTCCCCCGGTCGACTGGTGCCCCGGGTGGTGAAGACCAGGTCCCCCAGGGGCGACTCGTCCCCGTCCGCCGAGTTCGCCGCGGCGTGGAGCGTGGCCTCGCCGCGGGCGGGGGCGATCCAGGCCACCGTCCAGCGCGCCCCGCCCGGGTCCTCGGCGGCGCTCCCCGCGGCGGTCTGGACCGCGTAGGTGGCCGGGAGCGAGTCGGGCGCCAGGATCCGCACCCGCCCGTCCACGGCGTGGAGGGTGCCGGCGGCCTCGCCCGAGGGGCTCCGCACGGAGAGCTGGAACCCCGCGCGCTCGGTGCCCCCGGCCTCCAGGACGACCTCCAGGAGGTGCCGCTCCCCGGCGCGGTAGCGCTCCGGGAACCCGCGCACCGTGAGGGCCCCGGTGCCCGGGAGGTCCGGGCCCGCCTCCAGGTGGCACACGGTGCAGTCGGGCTCGCCGAAGCCTCCCGTGTGGCCCGCGGGGGGGCCGTCGGCGTGCACCGGGGCCGTCCCGCCGTCGGGCGCGGCGACCCGCCCCCCGGCCCCGGCGGTCACCGCCAGCCCCAGGGCGAGGAGGACCGGAAGGATCGGGACGGCCGCGCCGGTTCCGGCGGGCCTCAACTGACGGGTCGCGACGGCGGCAGGACGGCGCGGCCCACGGTGTTGGCGTCGGTGCCGAACCAGACCGTGTTCGTCTCGTCGTCGAAGAACATGTGGCGGATCGTCCCGCCCCCGCTCTCGACCTCCACGGTGCTGAAGAACTCCTCGGTGTCCGGCTCGAAGCCCACGAACCGGTTGGGCTGGAGCCCGGTCTCCACGAACCAGATGCGGTCCGCGTCGTCCACGGCCATGCCGTACGGGCGGGAATCGGGGCCGCCGGGCATGGGCCAGTGGGTGACCTCTCCGGTGGAGGGATCGAGGCGTCCCAGGTTGCCCTGGGCGTAGTCCACGTACCACACCAGGCCGTCGGAGGTCAGGCCGAGGCGCCGCGGCCGGGTCCCCTCGGGGAGCTCGTAGGTGGTGAGCTCGAAGTCCTCGGCGTCCACGTGGCCGATGAGGTTCGCGCCGAAGAGCGCGATCCAGGGCTCGTTGTTCGCGTCGATCTTGATCCCGTAGGGGCGCACGCCCGTCATCTGGCCGCCCCGGCCTTCCTGCCGCGGGGCCTCGACCAGCCGGACCTCGCCGGTCTCGGGCCAGAACTTCCCGATGCGGTTCCCGCCCTGGACGGTGAACCAGATGTTGCCGTCGTGGTCCCAGACCAGGGTGTGGGGGTCCCGGGCGGCCTCGTCGGGCATGGGGAAGGTGGTGATCTCCCCGGTCTCCGGGTTCAGGCGGCCGATGTTGGCCTGACGGTTCCCCGCGTACCACACCATGCCGTCGGGCGCGACGATGAGGTTGTGGGGCCCGGCACCCTCGGGCAGGTCCCAGCGCTCCTGCTCGCCGGAGGCGGGGTCGAGCACGGCGACGTAGTCTCCGCGCTGCCCCACGTACCAGACCCGGCCGTCGGGTCCGACGTAGGGGTCGCGGGGGCGGGTCTCCTCCCAGGGCACGGTCCACTCGGCCAGCTCGGGGTCGTCGTCGACCTGGGACGCCGCGGGGAGCGGGGCGAGGGCGAGGAGGGGGAGGAGGAGGACGGGCAGGGCGCGCACGCGCATGGGAACCTCCGGGCACGGGTGGCGGGAGAGCATGCTGCTCTTTCGACACGCGACGCCGGCGGAGTGCTCGGGGCGGGACGACGCCGACGGGTCCTCCGGCGCCTGCGCCGCCCGGCTGGACGGCGGTGGCCCCCCGGGGGATCCTCCGGGTAGCTTCCGGGCGTCCCGCCCGTCCCCCGTGCTCCCGGAGCGCCGCCATGTGCCCGTCCCCGAATCCGTGGACCCGACGCCGCTTCCTCCAGGCCGGCGCCGGCTGCGCGGCCCACCTCGGCCTCATGGCCGCGGCCACGCCCCTCGGCGCGCGCCGGGCCTGGGCGGCCCAGGAGCGGTACCCGGTGGTGGCCCGGGAGCCCTGGGGCCGCCTCGAGCGCGTGGCCGACGGGGTGTGGGCGCTGGTCTCCACGCCCCTGGAGGACCGCACCACCCTCTGCAACGGCGGGATCGTGGCGGGGCGCGCCGGCGTCCTGGTGGTGGAGGGCTTCGGCTCCGACGCCGGGGCGGCCTGGATGGCGGAGCGGGCCGAGGCGCTCACGGGCCGGGCGCCCACCCACGTGATCCTCACCCACTACCACGGGGACCACGTCGGGGGGCTGCGCGGCGCGGCCGCCCTGGGGGACCCGGAGATCCTGGCCACGGCGGCCACCCGGGACCTGGTGCGGGAACGGGGGCGGGACGCGCCGGAGGCCATCCTGGACCGGGTCCGCCCCCTGGACGGGCGGCGGCCCACCGAGATCGACCTGGGCGACCGCTCCGTGGTGGTGGTGCCCCGTCGGGGCCACACCGAGTCCGACGTCAGCGTGGAGGTCCAGGACCCCCGGGTGGTCTTCTGCGGCGACCTGGTCTGGAACGGCATGTTCCCCAATTACGTGGACGCCTCCCCCGGGCGCCTGGGGATGGCGGTGCGGCTTCTTCGGGAGCGGGACGCGGCGGTCTGGGTGCCCGGCCACGGGGCCCTCGCCGACCGCGCCGACCTGGACCGGTACGTCGCCCTCCTGGACCACGTGGAGGACACCGCCCGGCGCGCCGTGGAGGCCGGCCGCAGCGCCGAGGAGGCTGCGGCGGGCATGGAGATTCCGGGCGGGCTCGGAGAGTGGATCCTCTTCAACCCGCGGTACTTCGAGGTGGCGCTCGGGGCGTGGATGGCGGAGCTGGCCTGAGCCGTCGCGAGGGCGGGGACTCCGGGTTTGGCATCGCCCTTGCAAGGCTGGTGGATCGGCAGGACCGCTTCACACACGTCATGGACAGGAGGTAGCATGCGCTCCATTCGATCCCATAACGGCGCCCGGGCTCTCTACGCCCTCACGGCAGCCGGAATGCTCTTCGCCACCACCGGGTGCGCGTCCCTGAACAACACGGAGAAGGGGGCCGCCGTCGGCGGTGCCGCCGGTGCCGTGGTCGGGGGAATCATCGGAAACAACACGGGCTCCACCACCCGCGGGGCCATCATCGGCGCCGTGGTCGGCGGAGCCGCCGGCGCGGCCATCGGCCACCGCATGGACGAGCAGGCCGAGGAGCTCGACGACGAGCTCGAAGGCGCCACCGTCGAGCGGGTCGGCGAGGGCATCGGGGTCACCTTCGACTCCGGGATCCTCTTCGACTACGACAAGGCCGATCTGCGCCCCGCCGCGCGGGCCAACCTGATGGAGCTCGCCGAGAGCCTGCAGGAGTACGAGGACACCGAGGTTCTGGTGGTCGGGCACACCGACTCCACCGGGAGCGACTCGTACAACCAGGATCTCTCGGAGCGTCGGGCCGCGTCGGCTCGCGCCTACCTCATCAGCCAGGGCATCGCGCCGAGCCGCATCGAGGCCGTGGGTCGTGGTGAGACCGAGCCCGTCGCGAGCAACGAGACGGCCGAGGGCCGGCAGCAGAACCGCCGGGTCGAGGTCGCGATCTTCGCCAGCGAGGAGCTGCAGCAGGAGATGATCGAGCGCCACGGCGGCCCGGGTCGCTGACCCTGGACCGTCCGCTCGACGCCCACGGGGCCGCCGGCATCGCGCCGGCGGCCCCGTGTCGCGTTCCGGGGGGCGGGGGGGCTTGGCCCCCGGACCGGGCCGTCGTAGGCTGCCCGGGTCCCCGCGCCCTTCCACCCGGAGCCACGCCATGTCCCGCCGCCGCCCCCGGAGCGCCCCCGCCCGCCTCCTCCTGGCCGTCCTCCTCCCGCCCCTAGTCGCGGCGTGCGCCGACGCCGCCGATCCGGAGCCGTACGACCTCCTCGTCACCGATGCCCGCCTCGTGGACGTGGTGGCCGGCGAGACGCTCGGGCCCCACACGGTGGCCGTCCGGGACGGCCGGGTGGCCGACGTGTGGCCCGCCGACGAGGCGCCGGAGGTCCTGACCGCCGGGCGGATCGTGGACGGCGCGGGCCGGTACCTCCTGCCCGGTCTCTGGGACGCCCACGTCCACTTCCGGGGAGGGGAGGAGCTACGGGAGGAGAACCGGGCCCTCCTGGCCCTCTACCCCAGGAACGGGGTGACCACGGTGCGGGACGCCGGTGGGGACCTGACGGAGGCCCTGCTGGCGTGGCGGGACTCCATCGCGGCGGGGGAGCTCCTGGGCCCGCGGATCCTCACCTCCGGCCCCAAGCTCGACGGCCCGGACCCCGCGTGGGACGGCTCCCTGGCGCTGGCCGACCCCTCGGAGGTGCCCGCCGCCCTCGACTCCCTGGAGGCGATGGGCGCGGACTACGTGAAGCTCTACGACGGCACCATGTCCCCGGAGGTCTTCCTGGCGGCGGTCCGGGAGGCGGAGGCCCGGGGCACGACCATCACCGGCCACATGCCGCTGGCCGTGGACTTCCTGGAGGCGGTGGAGGCCGGCCTCGACGGCACCGAGCACCTCTACTACGTCTACAAGGGCACCGCCCCCAACCGGGACGAGATCACCCGCCGGGTCCGCGCCGGCGAGCTGGGCTTCTGGGACGCCTTCTGGACCACCCTGGACCTCCCGGTGGACAGCGCCCGCCGGGCCCAGGTCTTCCAGGCGATGGCGGAGCGGGGCACCGCCGTGGTGCCCACCCTCCACATCGGCGGGGTCCTCGCCGACGTGGAGAACGCCGACCACGCCGACGACCCGGAGCTGGCCGACATCCCCCAGGCCATCCAGGAGACCTACCGGGGCCGGGTGGAGAGCGCCCGCCGGAGCTCCCGGGAGAGCCGGGACGCCAACCGCGCGCTCCGCGAGCGCATGGCCGCCATGGTGGAGCCCATGCACGAGGCCGGGGTGCGGATCCTGGCCGGCTCCGACGCCGGCCCGTTCAACTCCTACACCTACCCGGGCACCGCGCTGCACGGGGAGCTGGAGGCGCTGGTCCAGGCGGGGCTGACCCCCGCCGAGGCCCTGCGGACGGCCACCACGGAGCCCGCCGCCTTCATGGGCCTGGACGGGGAGCTGGGACGGGTGGCGCCCGGATACCGGGCGGACCTGGTCCTGGTGGAGGGAGATCCGCTGGAGGACATCGGAGCCACCCGGGAGGTGGCCGTGGTGGTGCAGGACGGGCGGGTGGTGGTCGGGGGTTAACCCCGGGGCGCCTCGGGCCGGGGCTCGCCGGTCCGGAGATACAGCCGGGCCCGCTCCGACGACGCCGGGGAGAGGGCGAACCCCGGGTCGGCGTCCAGCTCCCGGGCCAGGGCGGCCGCGCGGCCCCGCACGTCCTCCCAGGGATCCGAGACGTCCAGGAGCACGCAGTCCACCCGGGAGGGCACGTCGCCGGGCACCTGGGGGAGGAGGAGGACCGTGGGGCGGTGGGTGAGGTGCGGGGCCAGCCGGTTGTCGGTCAGGCAGGACGCGCCGTCGGGGACGGCGGCCAGCGCCGCCCGCACCTCCGCGTGGGACGCCGGGGGCCGGAGCTGCTCGGCGGTCCGCGCCCACAGCCCGAACACCAGGAGCATCGCGACGGCCCACGCCGTCATGGCCGGGGCGATCCGGATCCGCCCGCCCCACCGACGCGCCATCGCCCCCCAGAGCGTCCGCGCGCCCGATCCCAGGGATCCGGAGGCCACCACCAGGAGGAAGGGCAGGACGGGAAGCGCGTACTGGTAGTGGAGCGTCCGCTGCCGGGGATCCTCCGCCAGGACGTTCAGCGCCAGGGTGGGGAGCGCCGGCAGGAAGGCGTGGAGCCACCGGGGCGAGATCCACCAGACGAAGACCACGGTCACGTACCCGAGGTAGACGGCGGTGGACGGCGTCAGCACGTGGGGCCACACCAGGTCGGGGCGGAGCACGGTGTTCGCCGCCACCTCCAGCACCGAGTCTCCCAGGTAGCCGAAGCGGGACACGCCGATGGCCTCCCCCCCGCTGAAGTGGGGGATGACGAGCTGGGTGGTGACCAGGAACCACACCGTGCCGGCGGACGCCGCGAACGCGCCCATCCCGCGGCGGCGCCCGAAGGTGAGCAGCCAGACGCCCAACGCCGCCACGGTCAGCGACAGGGGCGCCTTGCACGCCAGAACGAAGAGCGTGGCCGCCACGAACGCCGCCGTCCGGCGCTCCCTGGCCGCCAGCACCGCGCCCATCAGCCCGGCCAGGGCCAGGACGTCCGGGTGGAAGTCGAAGAGGGCGACGTTGTAGACGGCCGGATAGAGGAGGTAGGCCGCCGCCAGGCTCCGGGCCGTGGCCGTGTCCACTCCGTACGCCCGGGCCAGCCGCCAGGCCAGCGGGGCGCCCACGGCCAGGGCCGCCGCCTGCACGCCGAACAGCCAGAGGACCGTGGGGTGGAGCCGGTACAGGAGGGACAGGGGGTACGCCAGGAGGAAGACGTGATCCCCCAGGAAGTGGAATCCCAGGAAGGACGAGGTCGGGGTCTCGCCCCGGGCGAGCAGGTACAGCACCTGGTCGTAGACGCCCAGATCGAAGGCGGTGGAGCGCAGGGCCGCGTGGCGGAGCGCGCCCACGGCGAAGAAGACGACGGCGCCCACGGCGGCCATGGCCTGGACGGCCGGGGGGACGCGCTCCCTGGGCGCGCTCGCGGGCTCGCTCGGGTCCTGCGGCGTCATGTCGTGCAGGCGCCGGGGCGGGTCACGGTGCGATCGGGGCGGGGGTGGGAGACGGGTCGGGGGCCGGGAGGGCTTTGACGCTATCTTCCTGGCATCGTCCCGTCCAGGAGATGCCGTGACGCCCCCGCCGCCCACCCCCCACGAAGAGCTCGCCAACACGCTGACCCACGCCCTGGGCGTCGTGGCCAGCGTGGTGGGGGGCACCGCGCTCATCGTGGCCGCCGCCCTCGGGGGAGATCCGTGGATGGTGGTGGGGGTCTCGATCTTCGCCGCGTCCCTGGTCCTCCTCTACTCGGCCTCGACGGCGTACCACGCCGTCCGCCCGGGACGGCTCAAGGAGCGCCTCATGGTCCTGGACCACGCGGCGATCTACGTCCTCATCGCCGGGAGCTACACCCCCTTCGTGCTCGGAGCGCTGCGCGGCGGGTGGGGCTGGACGCTCTTCGGCGTGGTCTGGGGGCTGGCCGCCGCCGGCTTCGCCTTCAAGTGGTTCTTCACCGGCCGCTTCCGCCGCACCTCCACGGCTATCTACCTGGGCATGGGCTGGCTCGTCCTCGTGGCGGCCGGACCCCTCGTCCGCAGCGTGGACGGCGCGACCCTCGCGTGGCTGGTGGGGGGTGGGCTGGCGTACACGGCGGGCACCGCGTTCTACCACAGCCGGCGCCTCCCCTTCGCCCACGCCGTGTGGCACGTCTTCGTGCTCCTGGGAAGCCTGTGCCACGGCCTCGCGGTGGGCGCGCAGCTCTGACGCCCGGGGCGGGCCGGCTCACACCTCGCCCCCGCTTCCGCTAGCTTCCCCTGGCGGGAGTCCCACCTGCGCCCCCGATCCCGGGGGTCCCTCCCGCGCGAACCCCCTCGCGCCTGCCTTACCTGAGCCGGATGCACCGGCCGGCCTGCGGCGCCCCTGTACCGGACGCTTTCTTGGATTTCTCCACGCTGTCTCTGCACCCCGCCCTCCTCCGCGGCATCGAGGACCTGGGCTTCTCCACCCCCACCCCCATCCAGTCCGAGGCCATCCCCCTCGCCCTGGAAGGACGCGACCTGCTGGCCTGCGCGGCCACCGGGAGCGGCAAGACCGCCGCCTTCCTCCTTCCCATCCTCCACGACCTCGTCGAGCGCCCCCGGGGCACCACGCGGGCGCTGGTGCTGGCCCCCACCCGGGAGCTGGCCCTCCAGATCCTGGCGGACTTCCGGGACCTGGCCCGCCACACGGAGCTCGAGGGCGCGGCCGTCCACGGCGGCGTGGGCATGGGCCGCCAGAAGGCGGCCTTCCGGAAGGGCGTGGACCTGATCGTGGCGACGCCCGGTCGGCTCCTCGACCACTTCCAGCACGACTACGCGGCCCTGGCCGGGCTCGAGTACCTGGTCCTGGACGAGGCCGACCGGATGCTGGACATGGGCTTCCTCCCGGACATCCGCCGGGTGCTTCGCCACGTCCCGAAGCCGAAGCAGACGCTCTTCTTCAGCGCCACCATGCCCGGGGCCATCGAGAAGCTGACACGGGAGATCCTCCGCTCTCCGGCCCGCGTGGCGCTCCAGCGCAAGGCGGCCCCGGCGGAAGGGGTGACCCAGGCCGCCTACCCGGTCCCCGCCGCGCTCAAGGGCCAGCTCCTGGTCGAGCTCCTCACCGGCGGGTCGGTGGACGACGCGCTGGTCTTCACCCGGACGAAGCACCGGGCGAACCGGCTCACCAAGCTCCTGGGGCGCAACGGGATCAGCGCCGAGCGGATCCACGGCAACCGCTCCCAGGCGCAGCGCACCCGGGCCCTGGCCGGGTTCAAGTCCGGCGAGCACCGGGTGCTCGTGGCCACCGACATCGCCTCCCGGGGCATCGACGTGGAGGAGTTGGGCCACGTCATCAACTTCGATCTCCCCAACGTCCCCGAGGACTACATCCACCGGGTGGGCCGCACCGCCCGGGCCGAGGCCACCGGGCACGCGTTCTCCCTGGTGGCCCCGGACGAGGAAGGGGACCTGCGCCGCATCGAGCGGGCCGTGGGCGCCGAGATCCCCCGGGTCCGCCTCGAGGGCTTCCAGTACGGCGCCACGCCCGACGAGCCGCTGGAGGTCCCGCGGGGCGAGCGCATCGCCGCCATCCGCGCCCGGAAGGCCAAGGACCGCAAGCGGGCCGCCGCGAAGCAGGGCGGCCACGGCTCCGGGAAGAGCAAGGAGGGGGACGACGGCCGCCAGGGCGCCCGCCGCCGCCGGTACGGTCGCCGGCGGAGCTGACCTTCCGGCGCCCGGGCCGGGGATCCCCCTCAGCCCCGGCGGGGCCGCGCCCGGATCTGGACCATCCCCCCTTCGTGGGTGTGGTGGCTCAGGATGTCCAGCGGGTAGTAGGTCGAGAGGCCGCCGAAGAGGGAGTGCCCCGATCCCAGGGCCACGGGCGCCAGCGTGATGGTGAGCTCGTCCAGGAGGTCCGCCTCGGCGGCCTGGCGGATGACGTTCCCGCCGTCGACGTAGACGTCCTTCCCGGCGGCGGCCTCCTTCGCCTGCCCGACCAGCCCGGCGATGTCGCCGGAGACCCGGCGCACCGTCTCCGGGGCGTCCGCGTCGAGCTCGCGGTGGCTGGCCACCAGCACCGGCCGCCCTCCGTAGAACGCCCAGGCGTCCAACCGCTGCGCCACGTCGTACGTCCCCCGTCCCATGAGGAGCGCGCCCACGTCGGCGATGAAGTCCTGGAAGGTCAGGACGTCCGGGTCCGACGCACCGCCCACGCAGACCGAGTCGGGCCCGCTGAGCCAGGAGATGTCGTGGTCCGGGCCCGCGATGAAGCCGTCCAGGGAGGCGGCGACGTAGACCCGGACCCGCCCCGCCATCGCCTCAGCCCTCTCCGCCCTCGTCCAGCAGCTCGTCGATGCGGGCCTGCACGTCCGCCAGGTGGGCGTCGGTCACCCGGTGGCGGATGCGCCGCTCGGCGTTCTCGGCCTCCGCCCGGACCCGCTGGAGCTGGTCCCGCACCAGGGGCCGGATGTCGGACCGGCTCATGGCCGGCGCGGGTCCCTGGAAGCGGTTCGACTCGGGCTGCTCGGTGAGGAGGTACTCCATGCGGTCGAGCCACGCCCGCTGGAGCGCCCGGCGGTAGCCGTCGATGGCCGCCGCGTCGTCGAGCCCGTCCCACACCCCTTCCCGGACGTCGTCCAGGAAGGCCACCAGGGGGTAGGGGTCGTCGTCCATGGCCTCGAGCTCGGCCAGCATCCCCATGCGTCGCGGGTCGAGGAGGCGGTCCAGGACGCCGGCCTGCCGGGCCGTGAGGCTCTCGAAGCCGCCCTCCGCGGGGCCGATGCGCGCCAGGATCGCCGGGTCGGCCAGCCAGGTGGGCGCCTCGAAGACCTCGGCGGCCAGCCAGGCCACGGCTGCCTCCTGCCGCGCCCGGGGGAGCCCGTCGTACACCGCGCCGGGCTGGTCCGCGGTCTTCAGGTCGACCTCGACGCCGCCCACCACGGTGAGGACGTGGCCTACGTAGCGCTGCCACTGGGAGAGGGCCTCGCCGTAGAGCTCGGCCAGGTCTGTGTAGTCCTCGCCGGGGCGGGTGGCCCAGTCCACCAGGCTCGGCACGATGCGCCGGAGGTTCGCCATGCCGTACTCGCTGGCGCGGACCGGGTCGTCGCCCATGTCCTCGGTCTGGGCCCGGGGGTCGCTCACCCCGACGCCGCCGGGGAGATAGCGGAACATGGGGTCCTCGCTCCACTCCAGGATCCAGCGGTCCAGCGTCTCCGCCTCGTCCGCCGGGGTCTCGGCCCCGGGGATGACGCGATAGCCCCACTCCACCGAGTACCGGTCGTAGGGGCCGACCCGCCGCAGGAAGTCCTCGGGGCGGAGCCCGTCCCCGGGCTGGGCGATGTAGTTCTGCCGGGCGTAGTCCATGATCGTCGGCGCCACGCCGTACTCCGCCGTGAAGGTCGGGGAGCGGAGCGAGTCCACCGGGTACGCCGACGAGGCGATCATGTTGTGGGGGAGGCCGATGGCGTGGCCCACCTCGTGGGTGATGACCTGCTCCATGGCCTCCTCCATGAGGTCCTCGTCGATGGGGAGGGTCCGGGCGCCGGGGTTGGCGGCGCCGGTCTGGACCATCATCCAGTTGCGGTAGGACCGCATGTGGTTGTGGTACCACACGATGTCCGACTCGATGATCTCGCCGCTCCGGGGGTCGGAGGTGCTGGGTCCCTGGGCGTTGCGCGTGGTGCTGGCGGCCCAGCGCGCCACGCTGTAGCGCACGTCCTCGGGGCTCCAGTCCGGGTCCTCCTCGGGGGAGGGGGCGTCCATGGCCACGATGGCGTTCCGGAAGCCGGCGGCCTCGAAGACGGGCTGCCAGTTCTCGATCCCCCGCCGCACGGCGCCCCGCCACCGCTCCGGCGTGGCCGGGTCGATGTAGTAGCGGATGGGCTCCACGGGCTCCACCAGCTCGCCGCGGTGGTACGCCTCGGGGTCGCTGGGCTCCAGGCGCCAGCGGCGGATGAAGCGCTCCGTGGCCGCCTTCTGCTCGTCCAGGCCGAAGTTGATGCGCTCCACGGTGAAGTACCCCACCCGGTCGTCGGCCAGGCGGGGCGTCACGGGCTCCGCCGGCAGCAGGACCATGGACTGGTACATCTCCATGGAGATCGTGCCCGTCTGGGCGTTGGCCGGCGGGTTGGCCGCGTCGTAGGTGAGGGTGTGGCGGACGTTGACGTTCTCGGGCCAGGCGCCCACCGACTCGATGAAGCTCCGGTCGCCGTCCAGGCGGCGCACGCCGTACTCCCGGCGCGCGTCGGGGTCGAGCCCCGAGAGGGCGGGAGTGTCCCCGCTGAAGAAGTCGGTGACGTCCACCACGGAGGCGTCGTCGTCGGGGGTGCGGGCCTCGATCTCCCAGGAGCCCAGGATGGGCGCGAAGTTGTTGCTCACCACCGATTGGTAGATGGGCTGGGAGGGGTCGGCCACCTGGCCCTCCTCGTAGCGGCGGAGGAGGATCCGGTCTCCGCGCCGCTCCCAGCGGACGAGCTGGCGGGCCCGGGCCACGCCGGCGGGGAGGTACCCGCCGAGCCCCGTGGGCACACCCGAGATCCGGGTCACCAGGAGCATGTCCCGGCCCAGCAGCGAGTCGGGGATCTCGAAGCGGTAGTCCTCCCCGGTGCGGTGCACCGTGAAGAGGCCGTCGTCCGAGGTGTCGGCCGCCGCCACCAGGGCCGCGTAGCCCTCCTCGGACGCGTCTCCCCCGGTCGGCGCCGGAGCGGAGGGCTGACCGCCTCCGCCCGCGCACCCCATGAGGAGGAGCGCCGCCCCCGTCGTCCCCGCCCATCCCGTCGTCCGCCGCGTCCGTCCCATCCCTGCCTCCCTCCGGTCTCGTGGTCCGCCGGCGCGGGTCCCCCGGGCGGGAGATCGCGCCGCGTGTGCGAGCACCGAAGGTAGGGGCGGCGGAACGCTCCGCCAGCCCGGAGCCCCCGACCGGGTCAGCGGAGGAGGTCGGGGCGGGTCCGGTGGAGGAGGTTGCCCGAGGCCTCGGCCTGGCCGGTGGCCGTCCAGGCGTCGCCGTCGGGGGCGCGGACCCACGCGGTGGTGCGGACCCCGGCGGTGCCCGAGTCCACCTCGGTCACGATCCGCAGCCCGCCTTCCTGGTCGTCCACCACCCAGAAGCGGACGACCCCGGCGGGAACGAACTCGTCCACCAGCCGGGCCGAGAGCGGCCCTTCCCGGACCACCAGGAGCCAACGGTGGCCGTCGTCCCACATGATGCGCCCCGCCTCGTCCCGCTCGGCGTCCACCCGGAGCTCCACCGCGGGGAAGGAGGGCTCGGGCGCGTCGCCCGGCCCGGCCGGGGGCTCGGCCGGGGTCGTGCCGGGCTCCCCGTCGGGGCTCCACGCGTCCAGGAGGAGCCAGTCGGCGGGGTAGGTGTCGGCGCGGAGCGGCGCCCGGGGGAGGGCCCCCTCGGGCCCTTCCGTCCCGGGGAGGCCCGGCTCGGCCGCCGGGCCTTCGGCGACGGGCGCCCCGTCCGGACCGCCGGCCTCGCCCGGGCGGGCCTCGGGCTCCCCGTCCCCGCACGCGGCCAGGGAGAGGAGGACGGCGGCCAGGAGCCGCCGCCCTCCCGGGCGCGTCACGACCCGGGCTCCGCCCCGGCGGACGTCTCCGGCTCCTCCGTCACCCATCCGCCCCGCTCCAGCTCCCGCTGGCGCGGCCAGATCTCGTCCAGGGTGTCGCCCTCGTACAGCCGCCCGTTCTTCATGACCCAGGTGATGGAGTTGGTGGCGCGCAGGTCCTCCAGCGGGTCGTCGGCCAGGATCACCAGGTCCGCCAGCTTGCCCGCCCGGATGGAGCCCAGGTCCCGATCCAGCCCGATGGCGTGGGCGCCCTGGATGGTGGCCATCCGCAGGGCGTCGTGGTTGGAGAGGCCCTCGGAGGTCATGGCCCAGAGCTCCCAGTGGTATCCGAGCCCCTGGAGCTGCCCGTGGCTTCCCACCCCGGCCCGTCCGCCGGCCTCCACGATCTGCTCCACGCCCTCGGCGTGCTTCCGGAAGACGTGCTCGTCGTCCCGGAACCAGCCGGGCCGCCGGCGCGCCTTCTGGGCCAGCTCGGCCTGGGCGGAGAAGTACCGCAGCTTGGCGTCGTCGTACGGGTTCTCACGGGAGTAGAACCAGTTCTCCGCCCAGGGGCCGCCGTACGAGACCAGCAGGGTCGGCGTGTAGGCGATGTCCGTCTCGGCGAAGAGGGTGACCACGTCGTCGTAGATGGGCGCGATGGGGAGGGAGTGCTCCTGCCCCGGGTAGCCGTCCAGCGCCATGGTCAGGTCGTACATCATCTTGAGCCCACCCTCGGTGGTGGGCATGATCTCGTGCTCCCGGGCCGCCATGATCACCCACTGCCGCTGCTGGCGGTTCCCGGACATGTACATCTTGATCGTCTTGGTGTCGTAGTAGTCCGCGTAGCGCCGCATGATGTCGCGGGCGTGGTCCAGGCTGCGGATCTCGTCCTCCACGTAGTCCCCGAAGACGCCGGGCCCGGTGGAGTAGACCCGGGGACCGAGCATCTCCCCGGTGCGGACCCGGTCGGCGTAGGTCAGGACGTCCGTGGTGGCCGTCTGGGGATCGCGGGTGGTGGTCACCCCGTAGGCGAGGTTCGCCAGGTAGATCCAGATCTGGTTCTTGTGGAGGCCGAAGGCCGGGCGCAGGTGGGCGTGGGTGTCCACGAAGCCCGGCACGATGGTGTGGCCGCTCACGTCCACGACCTCGGCCGTGGAGGGGACGTCCACCTCGCCCCGGGGGCCGACGGCCTGGATGCGGTTGTCCCGGACGACCAGGTCGGCGTTCTCGACGACCTCGTCGCCTTCCATGGTCACCACGGTGGCGCCGCGGAGGACGACGGTGCCCCGGGGGATGTCCCGGGGGGCCTGGATCGCCACCCGGCGCTCCAGCGGTCGGTAGCCGACGTCGTCATCCTCGGCCTCGTCCTCCTCCTCCTCTTCCTCCCCTTCGTCGTCCGCCGCCGCCTCCACGCTGTCGGCGTACGCCTCGGCGTCGGCCCGGTCCCAGACGAAGTGCCCGTTCCCGATGGACCAGTGCACCGCTCCGCCGTCCCCGGACCAGGCGGGGTACTGGCCGCCGATGTCGGTGAGCCGCTCCGCCGGGAAGGCGGCGTTGTCGGGGTTCGCGATGGAGATGGTGGGGGCGTCGCCGCCCACCACGGGCACGTCCACCAGGTAGAGGTCGTCGTGGAGCTGGACCAGGGCGTCTCCGCCCGCCGGCGACATGAGGACCACGTCCGCCTCGTCGGCCTCGTCCTGACCCGGGCGCTTGGCTCCCACCACCTTCAGGTGCTCCCGGGGATCGGTCCCGTCCCACCGGACCGAGACCAGCATGCCGTCGCCGCCGTCGCTGAGGAAGATCCGGTCGGACCCCCGGGTGAAGTGGGGCTTCCGGCGGCCGTCGGACGGGGCGACCAGGGTGGCCTCGCCGCCGCCGGCGGGCACCCACACGATGTCGGTCTCGGCCCCGCTGAAGCCCGGCCCCACGGCCTCGCGGAACGCGCGCGCCGGGTTGCGGAGCGCCACGATGCGCTCGCCGTCCGGCGACCACGCCGGCTCGAGGTACTGGGCGCCCTGGCTCGTGAGCGTCTGGGGGCTCCCGCTCCCGTCGGCGCGCTGCCGCACGATGGCGCCGGTCTCGTCGTCCCACGTCACCCAGGCCAGCCAGCGCCCGTCGGGGGACCAGGCCGGCTGGGCCTCGACCACGCCGGGGCGGGCCGAGAGCGCCCGGGGCTGCCCGTCGGGCCAGTCCATGACGTAGAGGTCGTCCAGCGCCGAGAAGGCGAGCATGCTCCCGTCGGGGGAGGGCACGGCGTCCCGGATCTCACGGACCGTGAAGGTCTCGGTGTCCTCGATGGGGTAGTCGAAGGAGAGCTCGGGGCCCACGGCCACCGTCTCGTTCACCCGGAAGGGCACCGCCACCGGCTCCGAGCCGTCCACGGGGATCCGCCAGATCTTCCCCCCGTAGGAGGCCACCAGCTCCCGGGAGTCGGGGGTGAAGTCCATGCCGGGGTACACGTCCCGGTCCGCGATGGACTCCTGCTCGTCCCGGGTCACGGGGTAGGCCAGCCACCGCTCCTCGCCGGTCCGGAGGTCACGCAGCCGGAGCCCCGTGGCGTCCTCGTAGCGGGTCCCGTAGGCCAGCCAGCGGCCGTCGGGGGAGAGGGTCGGGCGGAAGGCCGACCCGTAGCGGGCGCTCCGCGTGGAGCTCTCCCCCGTCTCCCGGTCGTAGACCGCGAGCTGGTACTGGGGAAGCTGGGCGTTGTAGTTCCACGACCCCATCCGCTGGGCGTGCCAGATCCAGCGGCCGTCGGGGGAGACCGCCGCGCCCACGGTCTTGAGCTGGCTCGGCTCCCCGCGGAGCACGGTGCCCGAGCCGCCTTCCACGCTCCCCAGCCAGAGCTGGACCACGCCCAGGCGGGAGGCGCCCTTGGACGCCACGACGTACTCGCCGTCCGGCGTCCAGTCCGGGGACATCCAGGAGTTGCCGTTCCCCTTGGTGATCTGCGCGGTGTCCCCCGTGGCGAGCTCCAGCGTCCAGAGGTTCTCGCCGCCGCTCCGGTCGGAGAGGAAGAGGATCTTCTCCCCGTCGGGGCTGAAGCGGGGCTGGGCGTCGAAGGCGAGGCCCGAGGTGATGCGGGTGGCGTCACCGCCCCCCAGGGGCACGGTGTAGAGGTCGCCCAGGAAGTCGAAGACCACGGTCCGCCCGTCGGGGCTCACGTCCACGCTGAGCCACGTCCCCTCGTCGGTGTCCAGATCCACCTGGCGGGTGGCCTGGAGGGGGAGGGAAGCGTCCTCGTCGGCGTCGGGCGCGTCCTGGGCGTGGGCGGGGAGACCCGGGAGGAGTCCGAGGAGGAGCCAGAGGAAGCAGGCGGAGAGCGTGCGCAGCGTGGTCTTCATGGAGCCGTCCGGTGTAGGTGGCGGGGGACGGCTGAAGGTAGGACGGGACCCCGGAGAGATCCAAGAGGGGCGGCCCCGGCCGGCCGGCGGACCTCCTAGAGGGCCTTCTCCATCTTCACGACCGGGATCTCCACCCCGTGACGCGTACGGTGGTGGCGCTCGACCTCCTCCCAGCCGTGCCCGGCGTAGAAGGCGGTCGTGTTGAGGAGCGCGTCCACCCAGACGGACTCGAGCCCCTTCTCCCGGGCCACCTCCTCCATGTGCTCCAGGAGCGCCGCCTCGATGCCCATGCCCTGACCCGACGGACCGACGTAGAAGGCGGTGAGCTCGGACGTGGCGGGGTCCACGGACGCGTAGGCCACCACCCAGTCCCCGCTCAGCGTGGCCACCCGCATCTCCTGCTCCTCCACCGCGGCCTCGAAGGCCTCGGGGTTGAAGGCGTCGACCCACGCGTGGAGCTGGTCGGCGGAGTAGGCGTGGGCCGCGTCGTGGCGGATGGACTCGGTCCGGGCCACGTGGGCCTCGTCGAGATCCTCGGCGCGGGCGGGGCGAAGGTCGAAGAGGGTCTTGGTGGACATGACAGCCTCGGAGAGCGTCGAACGACGGAGAACGGGGAAGGAAAAGTTGGAAACGGGCGGGTGCCGACTCAAGAGGGGGCGGGTACCTTGGTGGCGGAACCGGTCGACCCCGACGGAGGAGCGCCGTGGCCTCGGGTCGCGAGAAGGAACGCCGGAAGGAGCGGGCCCGCCTGGAGCGGGCGCGCCGCGCCGAGGGGGAGTTCCGGCACCCCCGGGGATGCTGGTGCGGGCCCGGGGACGCCCACTGCTCGACGTGCGAGGTCTGCGGGCGGCCCGGACATCTCCGGCACTTCCCCGGCTCCGCGCCGGTCACGGGCTCCTGGTGCACCCTCCACTACTGGCGCCTGAAGGTGCTGAGCCCGTCGGGGAGCGTCGGCTTCTGGCTCTGGCTGGCCGTGGCGCTCTTCCTGGTGGCCGCGCTGGTGGGCCTGCTCGGCGGCTGACCCCGGAGGGGTCCGGGAGGCGGGGTCCGGCGCCTAGGGCCGCCGCTCTTCCAGCACGCGGCGGATGGTGTCCAGCACCACCGAACGCTCGAAGGGCTTGGAGAGGATCGCGTCGGCGCCGAGCTGGGCCGCGTCCTCGAGGACGAAGTCCGCCGACGCGAAGCCCCCGCCCGAGACCACGATGACCGGGAGGCCCGGCTCGGCCTCCTGGATCGCCACGAGGAGCTCGATTCCGTCCATCTCCGGCATGTACACGTCGGTGAGGACCACGTCGGGACGCCGCTCGTCCAGGAGGCGGAGGCCGGCGGCTCCGTCCGCGGCGTCGCGGACCCCGTGGCCCTCCCGCTCGAGGAGGCGGCGGAGCACCTGGCGGACGGCGTCGTCGTCGTCGATGAGGAGGATGTCGGCCAAGGGTGGCTCCTACGGGCCGGGAGGAACGCCTGCGCAGCCTGCAACATCGGCGATCCGGACGCGGGATGGAAGGCCGCCGCGGCCTCCCTGGACACGGTATGCGCAAGGCCGTTATCGGTTCAGGGACGCGCCGGCCGCCGCGCGGGCGCGCCGTCTCTCGAAAGGCCCTCCCCGCCAACCCGGGCTTTCCCATGAGCGAACGCGTTCTCATCCTCGGTGCCGCAGGCCGCGACTTCCACGTCTTCAACACGGTCTACCGGGACCACCCCACCGCCCGGGTCGTGGCCTTCACGGCCGAGCAGATCCCCGGCATCGACGACCGTCGCTACCCGGCCTCCCTCGCCGGGGAGGGCTACCCCGACGGGATCCCCATCCGGCCCGAGGCCGATCTGGAGCGGATCATCGCCGAGGAGGAGGTGACCCGGTGCGTCATGGCCTACTCGGACGTGTCCCACGAGTACGTCATGCACCTGGCCAGCCGGGTGAACGCCGCGGGTCCGGACTTCGAGATCGCCGGAGCCGCCCGCACCATGCTGCGGTCGTCCCGACCGGTGGTGGCGGTGTGCGCCTCGCGGACGGGCGTGGGGAAGAGCCAGACCAGCCGGGCGGTGGCGCGGGTCCTCCGGGACCACGGCCTCCGGGTGTCGGTGGTGCGCCATCCCATGCCCTACGGCGACCTGGAGGCCCAGCGGGTCCAGCGCTTCGAGAGCGAGGAGGACCTGGTGCGCCACAAGGTCACCATCGAGGAGCGCGAGGAGTACGAGCCCCACCTGGCCAACGGGTCCCCCGTCTTCGCGGGCGTGGACTACCAGGCCATCCTCGCCGCCGCCGAGGAGGAGGGGGACGTGGTCCTCTGGGACGGGGGCAACAACGACACCTCCTTCTTCCGGGCCGACGTCTACATCACGCTGGTGGATCCCCACCGACCCGGACACGAGCTCTCGTACCACCCCGGGGAGACCAACGTGCGCCTGGCCGACGTCGTCCTGGTCAACAAGGTCCGCACCGCCGACGAGGCCGACGTGGAGACGGTGATCCGCAACGTCCGCTCGGTGAACCCCGACGCGCGCATCGTGAAGGCGGCCTCCCCCATCACCGTGGAAGATCCGGGCGTCCTGGAGGGCAAGCGGGTCCTGGTGGTGGAGGACGGGCCCACGCTGACCCACGGGGGCATGAAGTACGGCGCGGGCACCATCGGCGCCCGGGAGGCGGGCGCCGCGGAGATCGTGGACCCCCGGCCCTTCCTGGTGGGGGAGCTGAAGGGGACCTTCGAGTCGTACCCGGAGCTGGGGAAGCTCCTGCCGGCCATGGGCTACGGGGACCGCCAGGTCGCGGACCTGGAGGCGACGCTCCGGAAGGCCGCCGAGGGCGGGGTCGAGGCCGTGGCCGTGGGCACCCCCATCGATCTGGGGCGCCTGGTGGAGATCCCGGTCCCCCACACGCGGGTCCGCTACGACCTCGAGGTCCTGGGCGAGCCGGGCCTGGACGAGATCCTCGCGCCGGTCCTCGGCGGCTGAGGCCGGGGGCGGAAGGCCCCGTGGCGGGGGGGGCTTCCGGCGAGGTCCGTGGATCTCCGAGCGCCTCCTCGTGGTATGTTGGAGCCCGAGAAGGGTCCGAAGGTCGGGCCCGACGCCCGAAACGAGGTGATGTGATGAAGCGGATCGTCCTGTCCATGCTGGCGCTTCTGATGGCCGGCAGCCTTTCCTCCCTCGACGCCCAGGTTCGGTTCGGCACGTCGATCACGGTGCACGACGGCCAGATCCTGGTCGGGGAGCCCACCCACGAGCTGCGCGGCGGCCTCCTCTACGTGTACGACCAGGAGGCCGACGGCTCCTGGGCCCTGAGCCAGCGGCTCGAGGCCCCCGACGGGAGCGCCGGCGATCGCTTCGCCATCCGCACCCTGGCCGAGGGTGACATGCTCCTCGTCTCGGCCACCCGGGCCGACGACGGCACCGGCGCCGTGTACGTCTACCGCAAGGACGGCGACACCTGGAACGCCGACGGCCGCCTCGTCACCGACGAGGGGTCCCCCGCCGACTCGCTGGGCACCGGCCTGGCCGTGGCGGGCGACTGGCTCATGCTGGGCAGCATCGCCAACGGCGAGGGCCGGGGCGCCGCCTACGTCTTCAAGCGTGAGGGCGGCGAGTGGGTGCAGCACCAGAAGCTGCAGCCCCAGGACCTCCAGAGCGCCGACCGCTTCGGGACGAAGATCGTCATGGACGGGGACTGGGCGCTGGTCAGCGCGCCGGCCAAGCAGGACAACGCCGGCGCCGTCTACGCCTTCCGGTACGACGCCGGCTCCGACTCCTGGGAGTCCCGGGGGCTCGTCGGCGCCGAGCTGGCCCAGCCCAACGGCGCCATGGGCAGCACCATGGTCCTGGCGGACGGCCGGGCCCTGGTGGGCGCGCCCGGCTTCCTGAGCATCGGCGCGGTGGCCTCCTTCTCCCTGGACGAGGAGGGTGAGGCGTTCTCCCTGGACAACCTGCTCCTCCCCTACCAGACCATGCCCGGCGCGAGCTTCGGCGCGGACCTGGCCTTCGCCCACGGCTACCTGCTGGTGGGGGCGCCGGGCGCCGGGGCCTCCCGCGAGGGCGGCGCGTTCGCCTACGAGTGGGACGACGCCACCGAGAGCTGGGTGTCGGCCACCACCTTCGCCGCCGAGGGTCTGAGCGGTCGGGACGGGTTCGGCTCCACCGTGGCCGCCGACGGCGACCTGGCGGCGGTGGCCGCCCTGGGCCAGGACTACGGCGCGGGCGCCGTGTACGTCTTCCGCCACCTGGACGGGTGGACCGAGGAGGCCCGCCTGGCCAGCGAGCCCATGACCGCCGAGGCCGTGACCGGCGAGGAGGTCGTGTGCAGCGACGACGGGCAGGCGGCGCTCTTCGAGTGCGACGAGGTGGACCTGCTCTCCTTCCTCCCGGTGGACGCCATGGGCGCCAACCGGGGCGTCCGGCTCAACGACATCTGGGGCTGGACGGACCCCGAGTCCGGGCGTGACATCGTCATCGTCGGGATGACGGACCAGGCGGCCTTCGTGGACGTCAGCGACCCGGGCAACCCCACCTACCTCGGCCGGCTGCCCAAACCCGAGGAGGCCCGGGGCTCGGTCTGGCGGGACATGAAGGTCTACGACAACCACGTCTACATCGTCTCCGACGGCTCCGGCCCCCACGGCATGCAGGTCTTCGACCTGACGCGGCTCCGGGGGCTCGACGGGTCCAACCCGCCGACCTTCGACGCCGACGCCCACTACACCAACGTGGCGTCGTCCCACAACGTGGTGATCAACGAGGAGTCCGGGTACGCCTACATCGTCGGTGCCTCCGGCGGCGGCGAGACGTGCGGCGGCGGGCTCCACATGGTCAACATCCAGGACCCGAAGAACCCGACCTTCGCCGGGTGCTTCGCCGACACCACCACGGGCCGCTCCCGGACCGGGTACTCCCACGACGCCCAGTGCGTCATGTACCACGGCCCCGACGAGGACTACGAGGGCCACGAGATCTGCCTCGGCTCCAACGAGACGGCCCTCTCCATCGCCGACGTCACCGACAAGGACGATCCGGTGGCCGTGGCCATGGCGACCTACCCCAACGTGGGCTACTCCCACCAGGGCTGGTTCGACGACGAGCACCGCTACTTCTACATGAACGACGAGCTGGACGAGACCGGCGGGCTGACGCCCACCACCCGCACCCTGGTGTGGGACCTCTCGGACCTCGACGACCCGATCCTGGTGAAGGAGCACTTCGCCGAGAGCGCCGCCACGGACCACAACCTCTACGTCCGGGGCGACCTGATGTACCAGTCCAACTACGCCAGCGGGCTGCGCGTGCTGGACATCTCGGACCGGGAGAACCCGCGGCTCGTCGGCTTCTTCGACACCGTGCCCTACGGGGGCGACACGAACCAGATGATCGGCTCGTGGTCGAACTACCCCTACTTCGAGAGCGGGGTCGTGGCCGTGACCAGCGGGCGGGAGGGACTCTTCCTCCTCCGCTACCGCGACACCAACCTGATCCCGTAACCCAGGAACCCCAGCACCGAAGGATCGAATGATCGCACGCGCGACGTTCGTGCGGTTCCTCGGCGCCGCCCCCCTCCTCGCCCTTCTGGGGTGCGGAGGCGGGGCGGTGGCCGGAGGGGCCGCACCGGCCACCGCCGACCGCGTCTACGTGGTCTCCCAGGAGGACGTCTCCGTGGGCGTCCTGGACGCCTCGACCGGCGAGCTCCTGGAGACGGTGGACCTGAAGGAGATGGGCTTCAGCCCCACGGCCAAGGCCCACCACGTGGCCGTCGAG
The DNA here is from genome assembly GCA_964569085.1 of uncultured Gemmatimonadaceae bacterium. Lineage (GTDB taxonomy): Bacteria > Gemmatimonadota > Gemmatimonadetes > Longimicrobiales > Gaopeijiaceae > JAJCZZ01. The sequence goes on from CAZMTA010000005.1 coordinate 154,965, forward strand.
CCCGACGGCTCCTACTACTACGTCTCCCTCATCGCCGACGGGAAGGTCCTGAAGCTGGACCGGGACAACGAGCTGGTGGCCCAGGTGGACTTCGAGACCCCGGGCCTCCTGTCCCTCGACCCCAGGGGAGACCTGCTGTACGTGGGACGCTCCATGGCGGCGGTGAACCCGCCCCAGCGGGTGGGCGTCCTGAACCGGCGCACCATGCGCATGGAGGAGGTGGACGTCTTCTTCCCCCGCCCCCACGCCCTCGCCGTCGCGCCGGAGGACGACCGCTTCTTCACCGCCAGCCTGGCCGAGAACCGCATGGCCTGGGGTCCGCTGGGCGGCGAGGAGGTGGACCTCATGGCGCTGGCCGGGCCGCTCCACACCCTGGTGCAGCTCGCCGTCTCCCCCGACGGGGAGTGGATGGTGGGCACGGGCCAGATCTCCGGAGACGTCCTGGTCTGGGACATCTCGGGGAGCCGACCCGAGCTGGTGCGCACCCTCTCCCTGGGCGGCCAGCCCTGGCACCCGAGCTTCACCCCGGACGGCGCCGAGCTGTGGGTGCCCCGGCGCACCGACAACGCCGTCACCGTCATCGACGCGCGGGACTGGACCGTGGAGACCGAGCTGCGCCACCCGGCGCTGGCCGAGCCCCACGGGAGCGCGGTGAGCGCCGACGGACGCCTCGTCTTCGTGGCCAGCCGGAACACCACCGGGGACTACGCCGCGGGCGGCGAGGCCCGCCCGGGCACGGTGGTGGTCTTCGACCGGGCCACCCGGGAGGTCGTGAACGTGGCCGAGGTCGGGCGCTACGCCGCGGGGATGGCGGCGCCCATGCCCTGGCTGGGCCGCTGAGGCCCCCCTCGACGGGACCCCGCCGGCCCCGGATCCGGGCCGGTGGGGCGGTCGCGGCGGCCCTGGCGGCCGCCGCCTGCGCCGGGGCCCAGACCGCCCCGGCCCCCGCGGGAGGCGGGGGAGGGAGCGCGCCCGGCGGGGACGGCGTCGCCGCCTCCGTGGCCGTGGACTTCGTCCGGGTGGTGGACCCCTTCCCGGTGACGGGCCCCGGGGGGCGGCGCTACGCCGACCCCTTCCTGGGCGGCTTCAACCAGCCTCGCCCCCAGCTCGTGGACATCGACGGCGACGGCGACCGGGACCTCTTCGTCCAGGAAGCCTCGAACAGCGTGATGTTCTTCGAGCACGTGGACGACCCGGTGCACCCGTACCGGTGGCGCACGGACCGCTTCCACGATCTCGACGTGGGGGAGTGGTACCGCTTCGTGGACATGGACGGCGACGGCGACCCGGACCTCCTGGCCGAGCAGCCCTTCAGCTACGTCCGGTACTACCGGAACGAGGGGACCGCCACCGAGCCCCGCTTCGTCCTGGCCGCCGACTCGCTCCGCACCGTGGACGGCGACGCGCTCTTCAGCGACCGCCAGAACATCCCCAACGCCACGGACCTGGACGCGGACGGGCGGATGGACCTCCTGGTGGGCCGCCTGGAAGGGACCATCACCCGGTACGAGGAGGTGCGCGCCGACGCCGCCGGGGTGCCGGTCTTCGAGCTCGTCACGGACAACTTCGAGGACATCGAGATCGTGGCGAACCTGGTGGGCGGGAGCCTCCACGGCGCCAACACCATGGCCCTGGGCGACATCGACGGGGACGCCGACGCCGACCTCTTCTGGGGCGATTTCTTCGAGCAGGGCCTCCTCCTCCTGGAGAACCGGGGCTCGCCCCGGAGCCCCTCCTTCCGGGGGGAGCCCCGGCCCTTTCCGGCCGGCGACCCCCTCCTCACCAGCGGTTACAACGCCCCCACCGTGGGCGACGTGGACGGCGACGGCGATCCGGACCTCCTGGTGGGCGTGCTGGGCGGGGCCTTCAACCCCAACACCACCACCATCGAGAACTTCCACCTCCTGGAGCAGACCGCGGACGGGCGCTTCGCCCACCCCACCAGCCGCTTCATCGGGACGGTGGACGTGGGGAGCGAGAGCGTGCCCGTGCCCGTCGACCTGGACGGGGACGGGATCCTGGACCTCCTGGTGGGCAACAAGATCACCCAGGACGATCCCCAGGCCGGGGCGCTCCACCGCTACCTGAACCGGGGCTCGGCCACCGCCCCGGCGCTGGAGCACGACGGCGTGCTCGAGGCGATCGGGGGCGGCTACCACTTCGTCCCCGCCTTCGGCGACCTGGACGGAGACGGAGACCTGGACGCCGTGGTGGGGACGTGGGAGGACGCCCTCCGCTGGTACCGCAACGACGCCGAGACCGGCGTCTCCCTCTCGCTGGTGGACTCGGCGGTGGTGACCCTCTCCCGGGGCCGGAACGCGGCGCCGGCGCTGGGCGACCTGGACGGCGACGGCGACCTGGACCTGGTGGTCGGCGAGTCCTCCGGGGAGCTGAACTACTGGCGCAACGACGGAGACGCGTCGGCGCCCGCCTTCACCCTGGTGAGCGACGCCTGGCTCGACGCCGACGCGGGCCGCCGCTCCTTCCCGGTCCTGGAGGACGTGGACGGGGACGGCGACCTGGACCTCCTGGTGGGGTCCGAGGGCGAGGGCGTGCGGCTCTGGCGGAACCGGGGCACGCCCCGGGAGCCGGACCTGATGCTGGAGGCGGACCGGCCCTTCCCGGACTTCGGCTACGGCACGCCCGCCTTCGCCGACTGGGACGGGGACGGGGACCGGGACGTGCTCCTGGGCGGCACCGGCGGTGGCCTCTGGTACCTGGAGCGGCGTTGACGTGAGTCCCTCCGGCGAGGCCGGGGCGCCGGTCCACGCCGTCTTCGTCTCCTCCCACGGCTTCGGGCACGCCGCCCGGGCCTCCGCGGTGATGCTGGCCGCCCACGAGGCCACCGGCGCCCGCTTCGAGCTCTTCACCACCGTCCCCCGGTGGTTCTTCGACGAGACCGTCGAGGGGCTGTACCGCTACCACGAGGTGGAGACCGACGTGGGCTTCCGCCAGAAGGACGCGCTGGAGTTCGACCTGGACGCCACGGTGGCCGCCCTGGACGACCTCCTGCCCTTCGACGACGCCCGGGTGGACGAGCTGGCGCGCCGGGTGGAGGAGGCCGGATGCCGGGCCGTCCTCTGCGACATCGCGCCGCTGGGGATCGCGGTGGCGGAGCGGGCCGGGCTGCCCTCGGTCCTGGTGGAGAACTTCACCTGGCCGTGGCTCTACGAGCCGCTGGTGGAGCGGGCCCCGGGGCTGCGGCGCCACGTGGAGGAGCTGGAGCGCTGGTTCGACCGCGCCACCGTCCACCTCCAGACGGAGCCCCTCTGCCAGCGGGATGGCGGCGCCGAGGCGGTCCTCCCCCCCATCGGCCGGCCCCCGCGCCGCTCCCGGGGGGAGGCGCGGGCCGCCCTCGACCTCCCGCCGGACGCCCCCGTCGTGGTGGTGACCATGGGGGGCGTCTCCCACGCCCTCCCCTTCCTGGACCGGCTGGCGGCGGTCCCCGACGTCCACTTCCTGGTGACCGGCGTGGACCGGACCCGGAGAGAGGGACGGCTGCACCTCTACGACAACGACACGCGGGTCTACCTCCCGGACTTCCTGCGCGCCGCCGACGCGGTGGTGGCCAAGCTGGGCTACAGCACCGTGGCCGAAGTCTGGGGCGAGGGGCTGCCGCTGGCGTACGTCACCCGGGAGGACTTCCGGGAGACCGGGCCGCTCCGCCGCTGGGCCCGGGACAACCTGGAGGGCTTCGAGATCCGGGGACGGGGCTTCGCCGAGGCGGCGTGGATCGACCGCGTCCCCGAGCTGGTGGCGCTGGGACGGCGGGCGGGCGCCGGCGACGCCGGCGGGCGCTCCCGCGACCCCGCCCGGGAGGCGGCCCGGCGCCTGGCGGGGGCGGGCACAGCAGGCGCCTGAGGCGGGTCCGGGGCTTCCCGTCCCTCCCGCCGGGCCGCCCCGAAAGGCGTCCCGGACGGCCTCACGCCCTCACCACCCCTCGGTGCCGGGCGCTCCCTTGATGGGGCCGGAGATCTCCGGGGTCACCCACCCACCGTAGAACCCGCCGGCCTGGGGCTGCACCCGGTCCCCGTCCACCGTGCAGCGGTCCACCCGGGCGGCGTAGAAGGCCAGGTGGTCCCGGAGCGCCGCGAAGGACGGGGTGGGGTCCGCGTAGCTCCACGCCGCCCGGTGGGCCGTCTCCCCGCCCGCCCGCACCGTCCAGTAGCGGGCCACCCCCTTCCACTCGCAGAACGTGGTCCCCGGCGCCGGGGCCAGGAGATCCCCGCGTACGTCCTCGGGGGGGATGTAGTAGACCGGAGCGCCGTGTGTCTCGCAGACGCGGAGCGCCCGGGTGGTCTCGGCCACGACCTCTCCGCCGTGCTCGACCCGGATGTGCCACGGGACCCGCTCCAGCCTGGGCGGCCGGGGGTAGTCGGCCACCGACTCGGACGGGCGGGACGTGGGGTCGTCGGGATCGGGGCGGGTGCGGGTCGGGACGGGCGGAACCATGGGGCCTCGCGGGTGGGTGGAGGGCGGCGTACCCACCCGTCCCCCGGGCGGTCCCGGGTGTCCAGGTATGGAGGACGGGGCGGCTCCGGCCGCCGCCTCCCGGGCGAGGACGGCGCCCCGCCCCGGGGCGTCAGGGGTAGAGCCGCCGGCTCGTCCAAGCCCCGTCCAGCCGCTCGAACACGAGGCGCTCGTGGAGCCGGTCCGCCTTCCCCTGCCAGAACTCGATGCGCCGGGGCCGGAGGCGGTACCCGCCCCAGAACGGGGGCAGGGGGACCTCCTCCCCCTCGAAGCGCGCCTGGGCCTCCCGGACCCGGGCCTCCAGCTCCTCCCGCCCCTCCAGCTCCCGGCTCTGGGCCGAGGCCCAGGCGCCGATGCGGCTCCCCCGGGGGCGCGTGCGGAAGTACTCCCAGCTCTCCTCGTCGGTGGTGCGGGTCACCTCGCCCTCGATCCGGACCTGGCGCTCCAGGTTGGCCCAGTGGAAGCAGAGGGCCGCCGAGGGGTTGGCTTCCAGCTCCCGGGCCTTCCGGCTCTCGTAGTTGGTGAAGAAGACGAAGCCGTCGGGATCCACGTCCTTGAGGAGGACCATCCGGGCCGAGGGGGCGCCGTCGGGGGTGGCCGTGGCCAGCGTCATGGCCTCGGGGTGGACGAGCCCCGACTCCTGGGCGGCGTGGAACCACCCCGCGAAGAGCTCGAAGGGATCGGCGTCGTCGGCGGCCTCGGGGAGGCCCTGGACCACGCCCCGGCCCAGGGTGAGGAGGGTGCGGATCGAGGAGGCGAGGGACATGGCGGGTGGGATGGGGGAGTGGAGGACGCGGGGAGACGGATACCCCCCCGACGGCGCGGGTTTCCGCGCGGTCGGTCCGGCTCCGGGCCGCGGCGTCCCGCGGCCCCGCCCCCCCTTGGCCTCCCCCGTCCCGGGCCGTTACCTTTCGAGCAGGAAGGACCCCCCCCGGGGGGGGAGGGGTCAGACATCAGCCACCGGGACCGACAGGAGCACCCTCGTGAGCGACGAGCGCACCGCCGGGATCGTCCGCCGTCTGAAGAGCGTCGAGGGCCACATCCGTGGCATCGAGCGCATGGTGGAGGAGGACGCGTACTGCGTGGACGTGGTCAACCAGATCCACGCCGTCCAACGGGCGCTGAAGAAGGTCAGCGCCGCGGTCCTGGACCGACATCTGCATACGTGTGTCACCCACGCGGTCCGCGACGGCGACGACGCCGCCAAGGAACGCGTCCTGGGCGAGCTCCTCGAGGTCTTCGAGGCCAGCGGGAGGAGCTGACCCCCGCCGCGGCGGTGCCTCCGGGCCGGAACCGCCGCGCGCACGAGACGAGGCCCGACCCCAGAACGGAGCCGGACATGAGCGAGAAGACCGTGAACGTACCCAACATCAGCTGCGGCCACTGCGTCTCCACCATCGAGCGCGAGGTCGGCGGCCTGGACGGCGTGGACGAGGTGAAGGCCGACCAGCGCAGCAGGAACGTGGTGGTGAGCTGGGATCCGGAGACGACCGACTGGGTCGTCATCGAGGACCACATGAAGGCGATCAACTACCCGCCGGCCGACTGAGGCCGGCGCCCACGACCCCATCCGCCCGGAGCCCGACATGGAACGGGAGCTGACCCTCCCCGTCACGGGAATGACCTGCGCCAACTGCGTCGCCACGGTGGAGCGGACCCTCCGCTCCACCGACGGCGTGGCGGACGCCTCGGTGAACTACGCGTCGGAGCGGGCCCTGGTCCGCTTCGACCCCGGCGAGGTCCGGGAGGACGAGCTGGTGGCCCGGATCCGCGAGGCCGGCTACGACGTCCCCACGCAGACGGTCGAGCTCCCCATCACCGGGATGACGTGCGCCAACTGCGCCGCCACCATCGAGCGCACCCTCCAGTCCCGGGTGCCCGGGGTGGTCTCCGCGTCGGTGAACTACGCCACGGAGAAGGCGGTGGTGGAGATCGTGGCGGGCGCGGTGACGGTGGAGGAGCTGGCCACGGCGGTGGAGGACGCGGGCTACGGGGTGGTCCTCGCGCCCGAGGGAGAGCTGGAGGACGCCGAAGCCGCCGCCCGGGCCGCCGAGATCCGGGACCAGACGCGGAAGTTCGCGGTGGGCGTGGCCTTCGCGCTCCCCCTCTTCGTGCTGAGCATGGCCCGGGACTTCGGGATGCTCGGCATGTGGGCCCACGCCCCCTGGGTGAACTGGCTCATGTTCGCGCTGGCCACGCCGGTCCAGTTCTACGTGGGGTGGGACTACTACGTCGGGGCCTGGAAGGCGCTGAGGAACGGCGCCGCCAACATGGACGTGCTCGTGGCCATGGGCTCCACCGTGGCCTACGCCTACTCCGTGGTGGTGGCCTTCGCGCTCACCGTGGGCCTGACCGGCTTCGGGGAGCACGTCTACTTCGAGACGGCGGCCCTGATCATCACCCTGATCAAGCTGGGCAAGCTCCTGGAGGTGCGGGCCAAGGGCGAGACCTCCCGGGCCATCCGCGAGCTCATGAACCTCCGGCCGAAGACCGCGCGGGTCGTCCGGGAGGGCGTGGAGGAGGACGTGCCGGTGGAGCGCGTCCGGGTGGGCGACCTGGTCCTCGTGCGCCCCGGGGAGAGCGTCCCGGTGGACGGCGAGGTCGTGGAGGGCCGCTCCGCCGTGGACGAGTCCCTCCTCACCGGGGAGAGCATGCCGGTCGAGAAGGGCCCGGGCGATCCCGTGGTGGGCGCCACGCTGAACCGCGAGGGGGCGCTCCGCTTCCGGGCCACGAAGGTCGGGAGCGAGACCGCCCTGGCCCAGATCGTCCGCCTGGTGCAGGAGGCCCAGGGGAGCAAGGCGCCCATCCAGCGCCTGGCGGACCGGGTGGCGGGGATCTTCGTCCCGGTGGTGATCGGCATCGCCGTGGTGACCTTCCTGGTCTGGTGGCTCGCGGTGGGGGCCGGCTTCACCCCGGCGCTGGTGCGCCTGGTGGCCGTCCTCGTCATCGCCTGCCCGTGCGCCCTGGGGCTCGCCACCCCCACCGCCGTGATGGTGGGGACGGGGAAGGGAGCCCGCATGGGCATCCTCTTCCGGAGCTCCCAGGCGCTGGAGGAGGCGGAGCGCCTGGACGTGATCGTCCTGGACAAGACGGGGACCGTCACCCGGGGCGAGCCGGTGGTGCGGGGCGTCCTCGCCCGGGCGGCCGCCGGGGTGGGCCACGCCGTGGGGGCGGACGGCTTCGAGGATCGGCTCCTGGCCGTGGCGGCCGCCGCCGAGCGGCGCAGCGAGCACCCCCTGGCCGAGGCCGTGGTGCGGGAGGCCCGGGAGCGGGGCCTGGACGTGGCGGAGCCCGAGGAGTTCACCGCCGTCCCGGGCCGCGGCGTCCGCGCCGTCGTGGAGGGACGGGCGGTCATCGTGGGCTCGCGCCGCCTCCTGGAGGAGTCGGGCGTGGACGCGTCCCCCCTCCGGTCCGAGGCGGAACGGCTGGAGCGGGAGGCCCGCACCCCCCTCTGGGTGGCGCTGGACGGCGAGGCGGTGGGCCTCATCCCCGTGGCCGACGCGGTGAAGGAGGGGTCGGCGGAGGCCGTGGCCGAGCTCCACGCCCTGGGGCTCCGGGTGGTCATGCTCACCGGCGACAACCGGGCCACCGCCGAGGCCATCGCGGCGGAGGTGGGGATCCGGGAGGTCCGTGCCGAGGTGCTCCCCGACGAGAAGGCCGAGGTCGTGCGGGAGCTCCAGGAAGGGGGTGCCCGCGTGGCCATGGTCGGAGACGGCATCAACGACGCCCCGGCGCTGGCCCGGGCCGACGTGGGCATGGCCATCGGCACGGGGGCCGACGTGGCCATGGAGACCGCCGACGTCACCCTCATGCGCGGCGACCTCCGCTCGGTCCCCCGGGCGCTGGCCCTCTCCCGGGCCACCATGCGCACCATCCGCCAGAACCTCTTCTGGGCCTTCTTCTACAACGTGGTCCTGATCCCGGTGGCGGCGGGGGTCCTGTACCCCTTCGCGGCGCTTCCCATGATGCTGCGCTCGCTCCACCCGATCCTCGCCGCCCTGGCGATGGCGTTCAGCTCGGTCAGCGTGGTGGGCAACAGCCTGCGGCTGCGGCGCGTCCGGGTCTGAGGGCCGGGGGCGCGGCCGGCGTCGGGCCGGCCGCGCCGTCTAGCCGGCGGCCACCTGGGCCAGCGTGTTGCGCAGCCGCTGGGTGAGCATGCGGTAGATGCCCCGGGCCACCGACGGGTTCTGCTCGATGAGGCGGTCGAAGGAGTCCCGGTCGATGCGCAGGAGGGTGGTGGGCTCCGCGCCCACCGCCGTGGCGGAGCGGGTCTCCTGGTCCAGGATCGCCATCTCCCCGAAGCCCTCCCGGGGGCCGAGGAGCGCCAGCTCCACGCTTCCCCGCATGATCCGCATGCTGCCGCGGACCACCATATAGAAGGCGTCTCCGGGGTCGCCCTGCTCGAAGATCACCTCGTCGGTCTCCAGGTGGACGACCTCGGCCAGGGAGGCGATGCCCGCCAGGTCGCTGCCCGGGAAGTAGCGGAAGAGCTGGGAGCCCTTCAGGATCATGACGCGCTCGATGAGGGGAATCATGTCGGGTCCGTCCGTGGGGTTGTCGTCCGGGTCGAGCCCGGGCATGGCGATCTCGGCTCCGCGTCCCAGCGCGTGGAGCGCCAGGGCCCGGGGCCACCAGTCGGGGTCCTCCAGGAGCGCCTCCAGGGGGCGCGCGTGCACCTCGGCCGCGTCGGCCAGGACGGCGGAGGCCTCCTGGGGGTCCACGCCGTCCAGCCCGGCCTCGGCGAAGGGCACCACCAGCGCGGCGTCCTCCCGGACCAGCATCCCGTCCAGGAGCTCCAGGGCCTTGCTCTCCTCTCCGTCCCGCCCCGAGCCCAGGGCCCGCAGGACCGACTCCAGGCGCTCCGGCTCGTAGGCCAGGGACAGGATCCGCACGGCCCGGTGGAGGGACCGGACGCGCAGGCCGTCCATCTCCTGGGTGAGGAAGGCGTGGGTCTCGTCGTCGGTCCCGGTCCCCGCCGGATCGCGGCCCCCGAGGGCGGTGGCCACCAGGCCGTACCGGTACCCGCGGTGGATCTCCTGGCGCAGGAGGCTCCGCAGGGCGTCGGGGCCGACGGGCTCGAGGGCCCCGGCGCTCCGGAGCCGTCGGAGGGAGGTCAGCGCCGCCGGCCCCAGCGCCGGCTCCTCCACCAGGGAGAGGAGGACGTCCCGGGCCATGGGGCGGGGCACGCCCGCCAGGGTGGTCACCACCCCCCGGCGGAGGGCGAGGGGGAGGGCCCGGTCCTCCAGGATCTCCGCCAGGACCGGAACCGCGGGCTCGCCGAGTCCCGCCAGCGCCTCCAGCGCCGCGGGGCGGGCCCGCCGGTCCTCCACCAGGGCGCGGAGCTCGGGGAGCACGGCCACCAGCTCCAGCTCGCCGGCGGCGCCCGCCGCCGCGACCCGGTCCACCACGTCGGCGGAGCCGAGCATGGCCCGGACCCGCTCCTCCAGGTCCGGGGCGTCCGTGCCTGCGAGCGCCATCAGCGTCTGGCGACGCACGTCGCCCTCGGGATGCTCCAGGAAGGGGAGCAGGCGCGCACGGGGGACCTCGGGAACCGGGACGAGGGCGGCGAGGAGCGCCGCCAGCACGAAGCCGTCGTCCTCCCGCCCCAGGCGGTCCAGGAGCGCGTCCCGGGCTTCGACGGGGTCGTCCGCGGCCAGGGCGCCCACGACCCCCGCGGCCTCGGCCCGGACCTCGGGCGCCGGATGCTCCAGGAGCGCCCGGGCCCGGGGGAGCGCCTCGCCACCGGGCATGCGCCCCAGGAGGGACAGGGAGAAGACCACCACCATGGGGTCGTCGTCGGCGAGCCCGCGATCCAGCACCGAGAGGGCCTCCCGGTCCGCCACGAGCGGCGCGGCGGTGGTGGTGGAGAAGTCGATGCGGTGCCGGGCGAGGGCGCTCTCCAGGGCGTCCAGGTACAGGCGCCGATGGCGCAGGATCACCAGGCCGGCGCCCAGCGCGAAGGCGAAGGTGAGCCCCGTCACCAGGGAGGCGCGGCTGGCCAGGGCGATGGCCAGGAGCCCGCCCGCCGCCTTGGAGAGAGGCCGGAGCACCCCGCTGAGCGTGGCCACGGTGGCGCTCTTGATGGGCCCGGGGAAGGGGAGGAGCGAGATCTGCTCCACCGGGCGGTCCAGGGAGTTCTGGAGGGAGTCGTCCAGGACCTGGAGCGCCGCCCGCACCACGAACCCGCCCAGCGCCAGCGCGGCCCCGGAGGCCACGGCCAGGAGCCCCGCCTGGATGAGGTAGGCCCAGGAGACGCCGAGCTTGGGGAAGATCCACCGGGACGCGGCCACCTGGAGCACCAGGGTGCCCAGGCCCACCACGCTGACCATGAGGCCGTAGACCGCGGCGATCTGGTCCTCGGCGAAGGCGCTCTGGAGCGCCAGCTTGTACTGGAGCTCGATGAGCGTGCTGGTGAGGGAGAGGAGGATCACGGAGGCGGCCATGATCCGGAGGAGCCGGTGTTCCAGGATGCTGCGGAAGCCCCGCCCCGCACCGGAGAGGAAGGCGGCCAGGGCGCTCCCGGCGGGCTCGTCCCCCGTCGCCTCGTGGCCCCCGGCTCCCGGCCCGGGCAGGGCCCAGAGGGGGGCCAGGGAGAGGAGCGCCAGGCCGGCGCCCACCACCAGGACGTTGGCCGTGCCCAGGGCCAGCGCCACGGGGGCCACCGAAACGCCCCCCACCAGCGCCCCCAGGCTCGCCCCGATCCCGATGAGGGGCATGAGGCGCTTGGCCTGGCGCCCGGAGAGGGTGTCGCCGACGTAGTCCCAGGCGTGGGTCAGGAGGAGCACCTCCACCGTGGAGAGCCAGAGGTAGAGGGCGAAGGTGCTGCGCGGGTCGATGCCGAAGGCCACCCGGCCCAGCACCACCGTGACGGAGAGGAAGGCGAGCATCCAGGCGGCGAAGCGCCGCCGCGCCCCGCCCCCCACGAGCCCGGCGAAGACCACGGCCACCACCGCGGTGACCAGGGCGGCGGCCACCAGCGCGTGGGGGATGAGGTCGCCGGGGTAGACCGAGAGGAAGAGGCCGTTCTTGGCCGAGGAGATCGCGGTGATGGACGCCGCGGTCAGGAAGAGGAACGACGCCAGGAGCCCCAGGGCGCGGCCCTCCCCCCGGCGGAGGTTCAGCGTGCGGGCGACGACCCCGGCCATCGGGTCAGCCTCCGCCCGGGGGCGGCGGGGGGGAGGAGGCCGGCCTCACCTCAGAGCGCGAGCCGGAAGAGGACCGAGTACTTCTGGTCGTCCTTCTCCGCCCCGGGGGGCGGCACCTCGTCGTGGAGATACACGTGCTCCACGGCCAGGGTGAGATTCTCCATGAGGCTCGTGGAGAGCGTGTTCGTGATCTCCACCTCGTAGTCGCCGAACTCGTCCATGACCGGTCGGTAGTAGCTCACGTTCTCGATCTCGGTGCCCTCGCCGAGGGTCCGGGCCCCCTTGAAGCGGGCGCTCCACCGGCCGAGGCTCCGGGACTCCGGGTCGCCCAGGCCGGGCTCCACGTCGAAGTTCTCGTACTCGGCCAGGGCCGCCAGGCTCAGGGAGGCCTGGGCCCGCTCGCCCTTCAGGAAGGCCCACTTCACGCCGGCGCCCCCGGAGACCCGGAGGTCGAGGTTCCGGATCTCGTCCCGGGCGCCCTCCGCGAACACGAAGGGGGACCAGGTGGCCTGGGGCCGCCAGTCCAGCTTGAGGGAGGCCCGGGCGTCGTCGGCGATGACGTCCTCCTCGTTCGTGCCGTAGCGGTAGACGCCGGCGAGCTCGAGCTCGTAGTCGTCGGTCTCGGTGCGCACGGCGTCGACCCCCACCCGGAGGATGCTGAACGAGCTGTTCCCCGAGGCTCCGTTCAGGCCGAGCTGGAGCTGGACCTGCCAGGGATCGGGGGCCTCCTCCTCCTGGGCCGATGACGGGGCCACGGCCAGGCAGGCGGCGAGGAGGACGAGGGCGACGGCGCGGGGGAGGGTGCGAAGCATGGGGGCGCGGGGGTCGAGTGGAGCGGAAGCGGACACCCCGAAGCTTCCCGAAGCGCCGGTCGGGAGCAAGGACGATGCAGGTCTCGTCCGGCCGGGACCGCGGCCCGCCCCGGTCAGGAGCCGCCTTGGGAGGGGCCCCCGTCCTCGTCGTCTCCGGTGGCGTACTCCGCCTGGATGCGCTCCACCTCGGGGAGGACCTCCTCGAAGGCGGCGAACATGCGCGGGTCGAAGTGCGTGCCGGTGGACTCCCGCATCATCTCCACGACCTGGTCGTTGGGGACGGCGGCGCGGTAGGGTCGGTCCATGGTGAGGGCGTCGAAGAAGTCCACCACGGCGCAGATGCGGGCCTCCTCCGGGATGGCCTCGCCCGCGAGCCCGTTGGGGTAGCCCGACCCGTCCCACTTCTCGTGGTGCGCCAGGGCGATGCGCGCGCCCATCCGGATGACCGGGGAGTCCGACCCGCTCAGGATCTGGGCCCCGATCTCGGTGTGGGTGTTCATGACGGCCCGTTCCTGGGCGTCCAGCGGACCGGGCTTGAGGAGGATCCGGTCCGGGATGCCGAGCTTCCCCACGTCGTGCATGGGGGCGGCGTGGAGGATCACCTCCAGGTCCCCTGGGGCGTGGCCCAGGACCCGCCCCATGAGCTCCGAGTACCGGCCGATGCGCTCGATGTGGCCGCCGGTGTCCCGGTCCTTGTACTCGGCCGCCAGCGTGAGGCGGCGGATGGTGTCGAGGTGGGCCTCGTACGTGCTCCGCTTGGCCTCGGTCATCTCCTCGAGGGCGGCGCGGAGGGCGTTGGTGCGCCGCTCCACCTTCTGCTCGAGGAGCGCCTGGTGCGTCTTGAGCTGGTCCCGGGCGTCCTTCAGCTCCAGGAGCCAGCGCAGCCGGAGGCGGAGCTCGTGGGGGTCCACGGGCTTGTTGAGGAAGTCGCTGATCCCGACCTCGTAGGCCCGGATCCGGTCCTCCTTCCGGGCCAGCCCGGTCACCATGACCACCGGGAGGTCCTGGTGCCCCGACTCCTCCCGGAGACGTCGGGCCACCTCGAAGCCGTCCATGTTGGGCATGTCGGCGTCCACCAGGACCAGGTCGATGTCGAGCTGGACCATGGCCAGCCCCTCGATCCCGTCGTGGGCGGCCTCGACCTCGTAACCGAGGCTCTCGAGGTACTGGGTGTGGAGGAAGCGGATCTCCGGGTCGTCGTCGACGACCAGGATGCGCTTGGGGGACGCAAAGGTGTTCATCCGGAGGGGATCGCTGGGGGAGCGCGGCGGGATCCGCAGTTTACCGCACCCCGGGGCTCGCGGCTACACTCGGGCGGGGCTCGGCTTCCGGGCGCGGCCGGGCATTTCGCCGTCCGGTCCGGCGTCGTAGCTTGAAAGAGCTCCCACCTGCTGGGACGGATCTGCCGCCGCACGTCGGCAAGGGGATCGCGATGGCCCAGGTGCTGGTGATCGACGACGACGACTCCGTGCGCACCACCGTGGTGCGGGCGCTGGAGAGGGCCGGGCACGAGGTCCGGTCCGCGCGCAACGGGAAGGACGCGTTGCGCGTGCTCGCCGAGAGCCGCCCGGACCTGGTGCTCACCGACATCAACATGCCGGAGATGGACGGCATCGAGGTCATCGGCGACCTTCGCTCCCGCACGCCTTCGATCCCGGTGGTCGCCATGTCCGGCGGGGGGGAGCTTCCCAAGGAGCTCCTCCTGAGGACCGCCGGCGCGCTCGGAGCCGTCCGCTCGCTGCCCAAGCCGTTCACCGTGGAAGAGCTGCTCGGGAGCGTGGACCTGGCGCTGGGCGGGGACGCCCGGTCGTCGGGATTCGAAGGCTGACGCCCCGTCCGGCACCGTAGCTCCGGGCGGATCCTCCAACCGCTCCGACTGCCATGCCCCGACGAACCTCCGCCGTCCTCGCCGTCCTCTCCCTGCTCGTGTCGGCAGCGTGCGCGAGCCCGACGGAGGAGCCCGCCGATCTGGTCCTCCGGGGTGGGACCATCGTCACCGTGGACAGCGTCACGCCCGAGGCCCGGGCCCTGGCCGTCCGGGACGGCCGCATCGTGGCCCTGGGCTCCGAGGCCGACGTCGAGCCCTTCGTCGGAGACGGGACCGAGGTCATCGAGCTCGACGGCGCCACGGCCATCCCCGGCTTCGTCGAGAGCCACGGGCACTACATGGGCGTCGGGCAGTCCACGCTCCAGCTCGACCTCATGGACGTGGCCAACTGGGACGAGGTCGTGGCCATGGTGGAGGCGGCGGTGGCCGAGGCCGAGCCCGGCGAGCTCATCACCGGGCGAGGGTGGCACCAGGAGAAGTGGGACCGGCGGCCCGACCCCTCGGTGGACGGCCTCCCGCACCACGACGCCCTGAGCGCGGTCTCCCCCGACAACCCGGTCCTCCTCCGCCACGCCAGCGGGCACGCCACCTTCGCCAACGCCCGGGCCATGGAGATGGC